>NZ_JBHVCA010000004.1:0-215790 GCF_042803895.1 Microbacterium sp. NPDC057407
TAAGAGACAGCGAGAAACGACCGGCCCATTCGGGCCGGTCGTTTCTCGTTGCGGCCGCGCCAGCAATCGAACAGCCCGCGAAGCGGGCGTAGTTCGCGGGCCCCCCGCGCCGAATCTGACCGTCGCGAAGCGGCGGGCACATTCGACGCGAGGGATCCTGTCGGCACCTTGAGTCTTCGAGGTCGGTAGCCGGCGCATCGCGCCGGCGGTGACTCGAGCTCAAGCCGCGACGCTGTCGAGATCGTCGGGGAACAGGTCGGCGTAGACGTCGAGGGTCATCGTCGCGGAGGCGTGTCCGAGCATGCCCTGGATCGCCTTGATGTTGGCGCCGGATGAGAGCGCGAGGCTCGCCGCCGTGTGACGGAGATCGTGCGGCGTGACTCTGGGAAAGCTCGGGTCGGCGTCCTGCACTCGCTGCACCGCGGAAGCGAGCGTACGGGAGCGGAAGTTGCCGGCGCGGATGACGTCGGCGCGCTCCGCTTAGCAGCCGTTCGCGACGAGCACTGCGCCGCGCCGGAACGCTGAAATGGCTGGATGTCGGAGGGAGGCTGCGCGCGATGCGGTGTGTCTGCATGGATGCGGCAGAGTCAGTGTGGCCCGCGAGGCGTACATCGACGACAGTCGTCTCGCGCTCCACGAGGGTGTCGGATTAACAATCGACGACACGTTCGAGGAAGAACTGCACGAGCTCATCACCACGGTCACGTCTAGTCTGCGTGAAGTCGGTGGGCGATGTCGTCCGCCACGGCACCAGTAGACTCGTGCTCCCAGTACCGCATCACCTTCCAGCCCGCGTCGGCCATCCTCAAATCAGTGAGACGGTCACGCTCCACGTTGCGTGCGAGCTTCGGCTCCCAATAGTCGCGGTTCGATTTCGGCATGATGAAGTGGTCAGGGCACATATGCCAGAAGCACCCATCGATGAAGACGGCGACCTTCGCACTGGTGAACACGATATCGGCGCGCGACCGCAACTCAGCGACAGGTGCGAAGTCCACGCGGTACCTGAAGCCTCGGGCATGAAGGAGGCGGCGGACCCCGAGCTCGGGGCCGGTGTCCCTGCGGCGGTTGGCAACCATCGTCCGTCGTGCGCCCTCGGTGCTGGGAGGCGGAACGGCGATGGAGCCCATTCAGCAAGCGTAGGCCGCCAGGGACGCGCAACCGTCAGAAACTCAAGAAGTATGAGCCGTCATCGAGTGCGGTGAAGACCGCTTCGGTGGCGCCATAGCGATGCAGATCTCGCGTTGATACGAACGCATCACCAGGTAATCCCAGCCGGCGCCGAAACCACAAGCCGATATCGGCGTTGTCGGGCACGCTGTGCAACGCCTTGTCCCCGTCCTGCGCGACCGTGAGAAAGAGGGTTGCTCCGTCATCAGCGTGGACGGCGAATGGGATGCCGCGGTTTGGAAAGTAGCCAGATCTAGCCACGGTGGCGGGCACCGGAATGTATGCCTCCGCGCGGCGCCGGTTTCCGCGCTGGCCCCAGTTCAACCCTGCGCCCGCATTATGAACTTCGCCAGGATTCTTCGTTCGTTGAACGAGTGGAAGCGAGATCTGAGGTCGCCCCGTGAGCTCCGCGTGTGTCACAGGCTTCGCGGCGGTGACTCTGCTCCGAACCTCCTGCTCGAGCACTTCGTAGATCTCAACCTGGGAGAAGACATCGGCTCCATCGGCCGGGACAAACTCGATCGCGGCAGATTGCAGCATTTGCCAAGCTGATGCGGCATCGATGGCGACCATCGTCTCGCGACGTGTTCCGTCGATTCCGAACGCCGTCGCGGAGTAATTGGCGGAGCCGAACCACGCCTTGATCGGGATGCCACTCCTCAGCCATACATACAGCTTCGAATGGTCGGACACGCCGGTGGGAGCGTACGCGACCCGGAGCCAGGCACCGGAGACGGCGCTGGCGGCGGCCACGTACGCCTGGTGTGCTCTAAGCGGCAGGCCGTCCGAGCCGGTCATGCCAATGTTCAGCCGAATGCTGAAGTCGCGCTTGAGGTGTTCGCGCGCTTCCAGGATATGGAACATCGCGAAGCTTGCAGAGGCGTAACCCGCAAGGACGTGAAGCTCATCCGCGCCATCTCCCAACGGCGACAGCAGTACTTGCTGGAACAGATCGTCGCGAATGAGATCGGTGCTCACGTCAGTTGGCTACCGCGACTTCCTCATCGGACGGCACCATGTGCAGCAGATTCGCGTCAACGCTGTCGTAGCTGATGCCGGCGAAGGAACGGAACAGGGCAGTGAACACCGCGCGGGCTCCGTCGACGGGAACGGCCATCCCGATCTGCTTGCGCACGCTCTCCTTGGACCCTTCGAAGATGAAGTCGTCGGGGAAGGTCTGGATGCGCGCACGCTCGCGATTGGTGAGTGCCCGCGGCTCCTGCCAGTGGTAGACGTGGGTGCCGCCGCCACCCGAACCCGTCACGGTGTAGGACGGTTTGGCGAACTCGAGCCTGCGATAGATCTGGCTGATGCGAGCGCCGGCCACATTGAGTTGGAGGTGCTCCGGCAGGTCAGCAGTGAACGCATTCTGGCCAGGGAGGATATGAGTCAATCGCTCCACAACCTGCTTCGCCTGGCGCGTGCGCTCGTGGTTCGGAGCATCAGCCGCAATCGGCGGCTTCGAGATACGTCGACCGACGCTGACGTCGACTTCCTCGTACAGCGACGGCGAGGGCACCGCGAAGTCGATGTCGAGGTCGGCGCGGATGCCGACGATGAGGATGCGGTGACGGCGCTGCGGCACCCCGTACTGCTCGAACCGGTAGAGGTGCGGGTAGAGCCGGTAGCCGTGATTCCCCGCGGACTGGAGCGCCGAGAGGATCATCTTGAAGGCTCGACCCTCATTGCTGCTTTGCAAGCCGCCGACATTTTCAGCGACGAACCATTTCGGGTTGTGTGCCTCCAGCGCATTGACGCCGTACTGATACAGCGGGCCGAAGTTGCCGTGGATGCCCTTCTGCTCTCCCACGAGGCTGAAGTCATTGCACGGGAAGCCGAACGCGAGACCATCGATGGGGGGCAGGCTGCGGATGTCGAGCGCGCGAACGTCCTGATGGATGACCGATTCCTTTGTTGCGCCCGGGATGTTGCGGCGATACGTGGCGCAGGTGCTGTGGTCGTAGTCAGACGCCCATGCGTGGGTAACCTCGATTCCGGGGACAGCCTCTGCCGCCTGATGGGCCCCGAGTGCGATTCCACCTGGCCCGCAGAACAGCTCGCCGAGCGCGAAGGTTGTCATGTGTCTCCGTTCGTCTCGTCCATTCTCGCCCGGGCGTCCGACATCCGGCGTCACCACGCCCACGTTCAGCCTCGCTTGGGGGTGAATCCCAACCGGGCGGCTTCATCGAGGATCTTGACCGCTTGCGCCACCTGCTTGGCCGTCGGGGTCTTCCCCGCCGCAACGAGTCGTCCGACGCTGAATGCGATGCCGCGTTGCCAGCCCTGCAGGTTGTCGGTCTCCTTCGCCCAGGAGCTCAGCTGGAACCACGCCTGACTCCCGAACTCCTCCACCCGTTCCCGGGCGGCGACGTCTTCCTCATCTGCTGCGAGACCGATCGCGGCCTGGCCCGCCGCAACCGCCATGCGAGTCGCGTCCGGCGCAGGCGCTGAAGTGGTGAGAGCCGAACCGGGGTTCCAGTCGATGTCCTGCACTGCGGACCAAGCGGCCGCCGTCTTCGACCAGCTCGACACGTTCCGCGCTCCGGCGTTGCGAATGAGGTTCGCGTGGACCTCCGGGGCGACAGCTGTCACGGCGTCTCGCCACGCGTCCCCGGCGTCCTGACGCCGGGCGATGGCGTCCAGATCGAGCCGTCCCGCTGTACGATTCGAGATCAGTGCGATGGTGTATCCGACATCGACGGCCTTGTATCCGCCGAGGTCGAGCGAGCCGATGACGCGGTCGGTTTCCGCCCATAGCAGGGCCTTCGCGACGAGTCGCCAATAGTACTTCTCATCAGGCACGCCGCCGGAGGCGGGTCCGTGCTCGAGGTTCATGAAGATTGCAAGCGACTTCTCTGCGCCGGCGGCAACGACCTGCGGCATCTGAAGCCACGCGAGCTCGTACTTCGCAAGCTCGGCCTTGTCGAATCGGCGAGTGCGGTCATACTTCCGCTTGAAGCGCGCCTCAGCGCCGAGGGCGCGGGCGGCGGCGGTCTCCGTCGCGAACTGCCCGCGGATGCGTTCGAAGAACCAGAGCTTTCCTGTCTGATCCACAGAGAAGTCCACCGTGCGCGAAAGCTGCTCGATGCTCTGGAAGAAGCGATTGTTCGAGGTGAGGTCGCCCATCCGAACGGGACTCTGACTATTCGCGAACCGCGCGATCTGCAAAGCCATCTCGTCGGCGCCGATAGGCAGAACGGTGAGCTTCGCCTGAACAGACACGCCAGCAAGACTGATTCCATCGTGATACTTGGCATGGTGCAGGGACGCGGTCGTCTGCCCGCCGTTCACGATCTCGAGGCCCTTGATCGAAGTGACGATGTGCTCCCCGCCAACCAGCGACCGCTCCAGTTCGGTCGCTGTCAAGGAGAGCCCGTTGTTGAAGGCGAAGAACGATCCAGGCGTCTCTCGCAGGCTCTGACGGATGCCCTTGTTCACGCGGTTGTTCACCTGGAGGAACGCGCGAATGTTGCGACCCAGAATGCTTGCGCCGTGTGCTTGGTAAAGATCGGCGATGAGGTCACCGGGGAGGACCATCAGGTAAGAGCTCACATCGTGTTCCCCTATGGGCCCAAGAATGGGGACACCTCCTCCGGGTTGATCGTCGAAGTGAATCGTCTGCTCTCGGACCGCAGTATGCGCCACCGCAGTCGCGAGGTCGCCGGCATCCCAGACGCTGAGTTCTGCGGGGATCTCCGCGATGTTCTCCAGAGCCGCCTGCTGCGTCTCGTAGGACCCATTCGACATTGCGACGATTCGGATTGCCCGGATCTTGCCGCGCAGATCACGCAGGTAGGAGATCGCACGTGTCGCGTCACCGTCGCTTCGAGCTGCGGCGGGCAGCAGTCGGGTGAGCTGCGAAGTGGCATCGGTCACCGCGGGGAGCAGTTCGCGTTTGTCGCGGACTTCGCCCCACCTGCTTGGTGCGAAATCGGTGACGATCACAGTGAGTCGGCCAGTGTCAGCATCCCAGTCGAACGCATCGATACGACCGACAGGGTCTGCAAACCATTCAGGGCCATTCAGCTGGCCGGCTTCCTCGAGCAGTGCCATGCCCTGCCCAGTGAATGCCCGTGACGACGGAACCCCGTCATTCTCTGCCGAGATTGAGACGATTGTCCGCAAGGTATCCAGCGGGCTGGTCGCTTCCGCCATTGCCTCTCCTTATGAAAGTGTGATTCAGCTCAGATGGCGTTCGCGCCCGAGCGCCGCGAATGCGCAGTCCACGACGTCATCGTCATCGAGCAGGCCATCGGGGTCGGCATCCGCGGCAACATCCTCGTTCTCGACGAAGTACGTGATCGCGGCATAGACGATCGACCTCGCGTCGTCGTCAAAGGATGCCCAATCGCCCATGAGATCGGCCAAGTCGTCGTAGATGCGCGCGGCAAGTTGATCACCGTTGAGTGCGCGGAGGTGCTGCTCCGCCTGCGCCAGCATCGCCATCGCGGTCGTGTAGTCGACTGGAACCAGCATCGGCTCGAGGATCACGGCGTACGCCGCCGCTGCCTGAAGGAAACGCGCTCTCGGGTCGGCGGGCGTGACTGAGTTCGACGGCGATCCCACGTCAGCAGTCGCAGAGTCCTCCACATCGACCTCCGATCCACTTGCCGATATCTCGGAGATGGCCGGCGGCTCCTCAGCGTCGGGCTTGGTAGCCGCCGCGTTCGCCTTTGCGGCCCGCTTGGCGGCAGCTGCCGCCTTCTTCGACTCCAGCTCCTCAGCGACGTCAGCTGTCGCGCGGTCGAACGCGTGATTGACGATGGTCTTGACGTGTTCCTCCGGCAGCGCTTCGACGGCTATCCGTCCAAACTCACGGCCGATCAGGATGAGTGCGCGTCGCAGAGCAAAACGCCGGTGGTACGCGCCCTGTCCTATGCGGTCGAGATGCGCCTGCACAATGAGCCGCGCAAGGGCCCCGTAGCCCGTGAGCGACACTCGATCGGTGAGGTTGATGAAGTTGTCTTCGTCGAGTTGCAAGCATGCGTCCTGTCCGAGCAGGTTTCCTCGCCACCATGCCTGCCGGAACACGCCACGACGCCTGCCCAGGAGGCGATCAGCGCGTGAGTCCGATCGGGTTTCCCCTTCGTCATCGACCAGCGTTCGGTCAGGTTCGCCCTGCATCGCAGGCCATCGCCATATCGCCACGTCTGGCAGCACGCTGAGAGTGATGAACGCCCACACCTCTTCATCGGCTGCCTCAACAGGAAGCATCGGAACGGACTCAGCGAAGAGCACCGCCAGCTCTTGGTCAAAGGTGTAGGTCTGCTTTTTCCGCGTATGGGGAAACCCGTGTTTCTCGGCTAGCGCGACTACTGAGTCTCGAAGCCCATCCAGCGTTCCTTTGTCGACGCGAGTAGGTGCCGTCGCGTAGAACCTGCGTCCTTCGATATCCGTGTTCACGTACTCGGCCGCGGCGACGGGCGACTGCTCCCACAGCTTCGAGACAGCAGTGATCGCCTCATCGATGGGCATGCGCGGCCAGCCAGCGGGCATAGAGACTTCAGCCATTCACCCGCTCCTCGCCGAGCCGGCCCTGCAGTTCGACGTCGAAGCTTGCGGCATCGTAGTGGGCGATGTTCTGCAGCAGCTCGAAGTCCTTCCGGAACAGCCCAAGCGACGCAGACAGTGCATCTCCCAGAGAGCCATCGGGGTAGTCATGGTCGTGCTCATACACGCTGTCCTCCGCGAGCGCCAGACGCATGAGCTCCCGTTGAATGTCGATGAGCAGTGACGATGTCATTGCGTTTGCCGTCTCACCGCCCGGCTCCGCCATCATCCGCTGCACGTTCTCGTTCGACTCATTGACGAAGATGCGCACCGCAGCGTCGATGGGCGCTTCGAGGTCGGCCATGTCGACCTTCACCAGCCACCGGGCATTGTGCAGATCAATGAATGGGTGTTGACCCGCCGACACGGGAATGATCGGGAGTCGAGCCGCGATGCCCTCAAGCATCACGTGCCACTCCGTAGACCAAAGGACGGATCCCATCTCCGTGGGCGCGAGTTCATCCCGGTGTCCGGTCCCGGGAGTCACGAGTACGACCTTCGCTTCGAGGGTGAGCGAGCCGCCGACTGCGCCGACCGGGATCAGCACGCTCGCGCCCACTTCAGCGCCGTCGACAGGCACGATCGCGGAGCTTCCGCGAAGTCCCACGCGGCTCGTGCGCCAGGCAAGGCTCACCCCGAATTCTGCGTCGTCGGGCAGTCCGACCGCGCTCGCGAGTCCTGCGGCGTCCAATAGCACTTCGACGCTCGCCTGGATGCTCTGGTAGTACGTCCAGTCCGTTGCAATCGTCATGTTGTCGTAGGACGGCCCATCTTCAACTGCGATCGTCCAGCGGTCGATGCGCGCAGCCGTAGGAGGCAGGGTGCGGTACCCCCGGCTCGAGTGCGTCACGCGAGAGCCGCCTTCGAGATCTGCACTGCGATCGCGGCTCTGCGGGTGTGGACGACTCGAACTTTCAGGCCCTCAGCCTTCAACTTCGGGCCGTCAATCACAGCTCCGCTTGCGACCACGTCGTCACCGGCCACCCATCCGATAATCGCCGCGGGGGTGTCGACATCAGTCTTCGTCGCGCCGCCACCTGCTTCTGCGACCACGCGAGGGTCTGCCATGACTTTCCAGCGCGACAGGTCAGCGCCGGGGCGGATGCGAACCGCGAGTGGGAAGTCCACGACGATCTCATCACCATCCGTGCCGACTGGGGAGGGGTCACCATTGACAGTCACGCTCAGCTCCACTCTCGAACGCGTGCCTTGGGTCCTTCGCTGCTTCTCTGCGCCCTTTCCCGTGAACCCCATGAGGTTCTCCGCGAGCGTGCGCGAGAGGTGTGCGACTCCGCCGATGCTCGACTTGGAGTCCTCCGGATCGGGCGCCTGCAGTCGCACGGTGGTAGCGGTTCGAATGCTGTCGAGTGTCCAGGCGACGGGTCGGAGTTTCTTCGCCCCGTGCTCGCGCGCCCATGAGTCGTGTGTGACCGGCTCCGAGCGAGCGAAGTCATCCTCCACGGCGGGGTCTGCGAGGAAGACCCCCGCCAAGTACTGGCCGTGCGGATCCGGGTCGACCTTCTCGTAGCGGACGACGAAGCGAGGGCCGCGCATGAGCGCGACAGTTGAGTTGAGATCGCGGCTGAGCCGGCGCTCCATCGACTCCGCTTGGAGAGCCCGACGGATAACCAGGACTCCCGTTCGAGGGCGCTTGGTGTCCAGGGGGAGGGAGTAGGCCTCGGCCTGCCATGACGGCTCGTAGCCATCCTCTGTCTGCACCCGAGCGGCTTCCTTGAATGCAAGCGCGAATTGCTGGATCTGCGGGTAGTGGTCGATCTCGAGGGGAATCAGCGCGCCGTGCACCGAGTACGCGAAGCGGATGCTCGCCTCACCGCTGGCGGCCGCGAAATGTGGCCACGCCCATGTCATCGTCGCGTCCCGGATCGAATCCATGATTGCCGGCAGATCCTCAGTGGAATCCACCGACGGATCCTTGGGGGCAAGCACGGCGATCGTCGTGCCCGTACCGCCGCCACTGGTCAGCATGTTGAGCCGTTCGGCGAGTTCTGTCGCGGCTGGGCCCTCAAGGGGGAGAACTCCGTTCTCGGGGCGCTGTCCCCACCAGTGGCGGCCGGTGAAGCGACGGCCGGCGTGCGCGAAACCTGAACCGACGCTCGTGGCGATGAAGCGGTCGACTAGCTGTCCGTCCATCTCCGTCCGTGTGTAAACCAGGCACGTCCGGACGGAGCTCGCGTCGTAAAGGACGCCCTTTCCGAACCCATACGTTCCACCGCCGAGCTCCCGACGAAGATCACGCCCGATGTCGAACACGAAGTTTCGGAAGTCGGTTCGGACGCCGTCATCGACCGCCTGGTCAGCTGGCGCGGGCCCGGACAGACCGCGAGTACCTCCGTCGCGGACGACCAGTGCGTCGAGGTTGCCCGTGGAGAGAAGCGACCCGAGCTGATCGGCCGGGGCGGGCAGTGAATCCGCGAAGACCAGGTCGCGAAGCGTGGCAATCGCTGCCGCATCGAACCTGACGGCATCGATCGCGAAGTCGATCGATCCGTCCCGATCGACGCGCGCATCCCAACTGTTCTGCAGCGACTCCCGTAGGAAGACCTCCCAAAATCCGAGGTTGGGCTTGCCGAGCGCTCGTCGAGCCGCGTCGCCGTCGATCATTCCGGTGGGCGGGACCATCTCTGAGTAGAGGTCAAGCTTCATCTGCGTCGTCCAGCTCTTGCTCGTCTGCCTTGTCGGCGGCGTCCAGAGCTTCGGCTTCCTCGATGTCCGCCGCGCCCGGCACGTTGGCGATCACGTAGCCGATGGCCTTGTCCGGAGTTGACGACGCCGGGAAATCCACCGAGATGCCTGTGACGATACCGACTGCGTCGAGCGGGACGCGCGTTGTGGCGCTAGCGGCGGGCGCCGAGGTGCGGTCGAGGAAGTACAGACGCAGGATACCTTCGTCTGGGTGCCGTTCGGAGCGCTCGACCGCCAGGTCTGCGCCCTTGGGTGGCGTCTCGCCGCCCTCCCAGTCGATACCTGCGATGCGGTCCTCGGCGCTCGTGAGGATGCGGATGTTTGCGAGATCGTCGTCTGTACTCCCGAGCCGGCTGCGGACAACCGTGCCGATCTGTCCGATACCGGGAAGATCCAGCTTCTCGCCGTTGGGGCCTTCCATGATCACCACGCGCCATTTCCGCAGCGAGTCCTGCTGGAGTTCCTCCTTGAGGTAGTCGGTGAGCAGAGCGCGGGTCATCTCGCGCTGGTCCTCATCGAACTCGTAGTCCTCAAAGAAGCGCAGAATGTACTCCGCAGGCACGTCGCGATATCCACGGAGCGACTGCTTGAGCGAAGCGCCCGCGGGGAACTTCGCGATGTCGCCGCCATAGCGCTGCACGGTTTCCAGCAGGTCCTTTGCCGCCGTCAGGTTGCGATCGAGGCGTGCGCCGTCCAACCGTCGGAACACGGTTGTCTGCGGGTTGCGGCCGCTGTAGGACAGCGAAGCGTTCACGGCGTTCCGCATCTTCGCCGCCTCGGTGATCGCGAGATCCGGATGCAGTCGGATGCGCACGCCAAGCTCGAGCGGCGATAGGCCCTCTCGGCGGTAGCGCGCGATCTCGTCGCGGATCTCCTGCTCGACCTTGGACAGGTCGCGGAACCATCCGCGCAGCTCGTCGGTCATCCAGACCCGGCAGAGATCCTCGTACCCTCCGCGATAGCCGAACCATCTGCCCATCTGAAGGAGCGTGTCGTAGGCGGACGCCGAGCGGACGAAGTAGCTGGACGTCAACCCTTCCAGTGTCAGACCGCGGGAGAGGGTGTTGCCTCCGATGACGATGGCCGTTGTCGGCTTCGCGCTGGAGTAGCTCAGGCGGTCGGAAGACTTGTAGTTGTCGACGACGATGTCAATGTCATCGAGGGTCGCACGCAACGTCGCCCCTAGCTCACCCCAGGTGATCGACCCGTACCCGAAGCTGCTGGCCGATACGCGAGCCGACTCCGACTTCCAGATCTCCTCCAGTTCGAGGAGCGTGGTCGCGTCGTTGGTCGCGATGCCGACGCGCACTGCTCCGAGAGCATCGACAACGATGTCCCGCGTCCGAAAGTGTGCGTCCGAGAGCATCGACGTGTGGATCAGCATCGAGGAGTGCCGTCCGTGCCCGTTCCGAATCCGCTTCGCGGCGGTCGAGAGAACAAACCAGAGAATGGCGCGGCGGAGCTCCGAGCCGAGAATCGGGTTCCAAGTCTTCACCGCACCCAAGCCAGCCGGGGGCCGGGCTGACACCGCCTCTGCCGCGGGAATCGTCCGAATCATGTCAAGGCCCGCCTCGTCCGGTGAGTCGATACTCCCAAACAGACGTTCCGGCCCGAAGTAGCCAGCGGGCTTCGGCATCGACACGATGACCGTGCGCGGATAGAGGTCCTTTTCGTTGCTCGGGTCGATGAGGAGGTTCGCAAACGGCGTCGCTGTGTACGCGACGTATGCACTGCGCGGGTGCTTCAAGATGTCGAGGAGAAGGCCGTTGATGGTCGAGGTGCGGCCAGCGGTCCCCACGTCGATGCTTGCCTGGTCAGCCTCATCGTCGATCAGAAGCATGGGAGCATGCTGCATCGCGATCTTCCCTGCGCCGGTCATCCAATCGCGCAAGCGACGAAGTCGTGCCGGGTTCTTCTTGATGACGGCGATGAGAGCTCCGTCGAACTTCGTGAAGAGCGCAGCGGCGCCGCTCGACTGTGCGAAGTCCTCACCCCGTTTCGTCAGCGGATACCACTCGACCGAGTCGCCGACCAGCACCTCATCGATACGAGCCTGCGTCTGATCGCGGAGGATGTCGGTCACTCCGGAGAGCACGACAATCAACTTGTAGCCCGCGTCCGCGGCTTTCGCCGCGAGCGCCATGAAGTTCGTCGTCTTGCCGCTCTGCACGTAGCCGAGGACCAGGCCGCGATCCGAGAACTGGTGCGTCCCCGGAGGGTTCAGCTTCGACAGCGTCAGGCTCGTCACCTTGTCGATGTCGGTGACGGCCGCATCACCGAGGCGATCCTCGAGGATTGCCTTCACCGGGGGCCAGAAGCGATCGCTCGCTTTCGGGCCCGGGTACCACGGCGTGTGCGGAGTCTTCGGGTCGACGACCACTTCGACGCCGGCGATGTCGGACATCCGCATCTCGTGTCGGGCGATCGCGAGTTCGATCAGTTCTTCCGGCGTTCGTGTGGCCCGAAGAAAGCTGCGCACAGAATCGAGCGATTGTCCGCCGGCGACCCAGGCGCCGACCATGTTCGCAAAGGTGTCGATCTCATCGTCGGTGTACAGATCACTCATCAGTTCTGAATACTCCCCCATTGATAGTTAGCACGTGCGCCGGGCGTCAGTTCCCCGCGGCGCGGTCGTCTGGCATCCGGCAAGTGCCGGGTCCTACAGCCCGCCGAACGTCTCGTCGAGAATCGCCTTGAACGCCTTGGCGGCGGTGTAGTCGAAGTGGATGCTCTGGGTCGGGGAGTCGCCCGGCTGCGGGCCGCCCTCCTTGTAGTTGTAGAGGTAGAGGTAGAGGGTCCCGTCCTCGTCCAGGACCTTCTGCACGTATCCGTCCACCGTGCTCTGGGGCGGTTTCACCTGCCGATCACCAACCACAAACTTGCCAATTGCCGCCATAGCTCACCCCTTGCTTGATTGGAGCATCTGCGCCCCGGTTGAACGTTATCTAGGAAGTGCTTCGGGACGCATCCCAATGCTTCCGGAAGCCGAATGCGCACGCGCCCCCTGCCGCAGAGCCGGCAGCCACGCTCCGTAGAAGTTGCGAATCGAGGCCGGCGACGGACGGCGAGTGCCCGCAGCCGCCTGCTCCTTGACCCACTGGTCGTAGTTCGCAAAAGTCTGCTCGATGCCGGTCGCGGTCGCATCTGCGATGAAGTCGACGATCGCCTGGGCGTAGTCATCCTCGCTGAAAGCGAGCAGTCCCTTCTGTCGACCCTTGGTTGCCGTTGCCAGTCCCATCGACTCAAGGGCATCATTCCAGCCGTCATACCGCTTCTGGATCGTTTGGCGAGTAGGAGGCCACGGCTTCGAACCCTTCGCGGACGTCAACCCCATCGCATCGAGCAGTTCCCCGCGTAGCTCGTTGTAGCGAGCGCCGGTGATCGTGAGGGTCCCGTCGTCGAGGGCGGCGCGCTGCGCGGCACCGATGATACCCAGGATGGTGGCAAGCTCCTCAGGCGTGACGGATGCCTCGACCAAGTGCGCTCCGAGCTCGTCGAGCAGTTCCTGCGGGAGATTGACAGCTGCCCACGCGTAGTCCGGCTTGAGACGGAGATCTGAGCCGAGGAGGAACCACACACCCGCTTCGAGGGCGACATTGGAGAAGATGTCAACGTCGTTGTTCTGGTCGAACACGATGCCGGAATCCTTTAGGGCATCGTCGGCCACCACGATATCCATAGCTGGATACAGCACGGCAAGCCGCGAGATCGTCTCTGCTCGCGTGAAGCCCTGGTGCGCGAGATCCGACGCGACGTCGCGGAACGAAGCCAGGAATTCGTCGCGGGCCGACGCGGCGAGTGCCGACTTTGCGGCCTGACGGGCGGCGCGGGATGCTTCGGCATCTGCTCCCCCGAGCTTGACGACGACAAGACGCACACCCTCACGAGTCAGGCCGACAACAGCAGCGATCTCCTGGAGAGTCGCGCCGTCCGAGTAGCGGTCGAGGATGAGCTTGTTGCGGTCGCTGAGCGGGGTTGTCATGTTCATCGGGTTCGGCCTTCGGGATCGGATCAGGTGGTGTCGCAACTCACCATAGACTATGCGCTGAGCAAAAATCTACTTGTGCAGACAGCGGCCATTGTGCCATGCTCATCAAGTCGAGCCGAAACGCTCGGCGGAAGCACCATCTGGCGGCTCCGGACGGGAGCCGCGTCATCACATAAGAAACCCGGCAGGGCTTCTGGAGGGTCATCGACCCGCAGCAGCGCGGCCGGCCTCGGGCCGGCCTTTCTGTTTCCAGGGGCTCTCCTCTATGAAAGAGGTAGAGCAATGAACACGACCGACGCGACGACATTCGCTGCATTCCACGCGGTGATCAAGTTCGACAAGCTTGTCGAGCAGACCGTCGAACGCATCACCCGCTTCTCGGGATTCGTTCCGGCGCGGTACTTCGTGCCGGTGATCGACGTCATCGACCTGGAGGCGAACCCGCGCTCCTCGAAGGTCGGGCAGGTCACGGCCGCGATCCGAGAGTCGATCGAGAACACGCCGAACGACTTCCCGTTCAAGACCAAGGGCATCCTCCTCGGGGCGTCGAGCTACCGTCGCCTCGACCGCGATCGTATCGGCGTGAACTTCGAGAAGCGCAAGATCGAGGGCATCCTCGACGGCGGCCACAACACACTCGCAATCGGCCTCCACGTCCTTGCCAAGGCGGGTGTGCCCGACGCTTCTATCAAGAAGGTCAGGGTCTGGGAAGACTTCCGCGCTCTGTGGCATGAGCAGGCTGAGACCGTCGACGAACTCCGCGCAAAGGTACGCGACGGAGACAGCACAGACCTGGACTTCCTGATTCCTGTGGAGCTCATCGTCCCCTCGGACCCCGAGGATGAGATCGTGACGGAGGAGTTCGAAGCATCCCTTCTCGACATCTGCGCGGCGCGCAACAACAACGTCCAGCTGAAGGTCGAGGCGAAGGCGAACAAGCGCGGCTACTTCGATGACTTGAAGCAGACGCTGCCGTCCTACATCAGTGAGCGCGTGGAATGGCAGCAAGGCGACCCGAAGCCGATCAAGGTGGCCGACATCGTCGCGCTCGCGTGGGTTCCGCTCGGGATGTTGGAGCCGATGCCTGCCGCTGACGACGGCAAGCCGGTCGTTCCGCCCCTTCCGCAGAACCTCTACCGCAACAAGGGCGACTGCGTCGTCCGCTTCGAGCGGCTAATGAGCTCGCCGGTCGTCACCAAGGAGCACGGAGCGGTCGCCGAGCTGCACAACGTTCCCGTGTTCAGCGCGTTGGCGATCGCGGGTCAGATCCCCGCGCTGTACGAGCTGATCTACCGCAAGTTCCCCGAGGCGTACAACAAGAACGGCGGACTTTACGGGCGCATCACGGCAGTGAGCAAGATGAACCCCGCGAACTCGAAGACTCCGCACAAGACGCGCTTCACCGACCAGGGCGCGAAGTACGCGAGCCCTGAGGGTTTCATCATCCCGCTGGTCTACGGTCTCTCCGCTCTGCTCGAGCGCCGGGAAGATGGCACGATCGCGTGGAAGACCGACCCGACCACCTTCCTCAACGAAAATCTGGACGAGATCGCGAAGCGGTTCAAAGGCATTATGCAGATGGGAGACTTCGACCCGCAGAAGGTCGGCAAGTCCGGTCCCGCGTACACGATGGTGCGCGACACGTACACGACGCTGCTGCTGGCGGCGAAGGCAGGGGAGACTGTCTGATGGGTGACGATGTCGAGTTCAACGTCGGGCTGGTCGCGATCGCGATGAGGCCTGAGGATGTCGACTTCCGCGGAGTCCCGGTGTCAGCCGGCCGCGGCGGCGCCGAGCAGGAGGGCAAGCTTCGCGAAGCCGTGATTGAGTCGAGCGACGGGCTGCGCATGACGATCGGATGCACGGTCTGGGAGGACGGGTCGGCTGATGTCCAGCCCCTCGACTTCCTCGCCGGCCCTGATGCCTACCGTCGGCTCGAGGCCGCCGGCCGCATGTCGCTCGCCGATGCCGGCGACGGCTCACGGGTTGCGCTGTTGCGCACCCTCAAGTACGGCGATCGCGGCTACCCGTCGCTCGCGTCGGTGTCATGGGAAGAGCTGAGCGAACTGGCGGGCGCGGATGCCGCGGATCTCCTGATCTCGCACGGTGCTCGGGTCGGAGCGTACGAAGACCTGAGGCCGCAACCTCGGCAGTACCGCGAGCACCCCGCTTTCGCGGTCTCGGAGGATGGCCTCGAGGCGGTCTTCGCCGCGTTCGCGATCACGCGCGTGATCCCGATCATGAAGGGCTTCGGCCGCGACGGTGGAGTGGAGGCGTTGTACTGATGTCCGGATATGTCGTTGAGCTCCCCGATCACAACACCTATGGCGAGGTGATGAAGGGATACTTCTCACTCATGCGCGGATTCGGGCTCGAGTTCGCGAACCGCAGTCACGGCATCCTCGCGCCGACGCATGGCACACGCTGGTTCGATGAGTACGTCGCATGGCGGAACGAGCAGGATCCGGTTCATGTGAAGCGGCGCCAGTCGCCGGCCGACCCGAGCTTCTTCCTTCGGGAGTTTCTGAGCGCTCCAGAGACCGTCTATCGCGAGGTGATCCCGAACACCGGGGATCTTCGCGTTCTCTCGAAGAAGATCATCGACACCCGCAACACGTGGCTGCATTTCGCCGATGAGCCGTCGGTACTGCAGCTCCGGGAGGCGGCTGAGTATCTGCGCGACTTCGGTACGAGAGCGTCGATGAGTGTGGCTGGCCCGGCGACCCGCATGATCAAGCGGATCGACCGTATCAAGTCAGGTCAGCACCAGCCGGGGCAGGCGCAGGAGACCTCCCCGCAGCAGGATCCTTCGGGTCTTGCCGGCGGCGGTGAACCGCCCGCCGAGATTCCGCTCGAGCCCATCGCCGTCGAGCCTCGTCCTCCGATTGGGTCCCTTTGGCGCGGCGACGTTCCCACCCGACGGGTGAAGGTGACCCGCACCCGTGACGTCGTCGACATCGCGACCGGTGCGTCGCTTCGCGGTGAGACCAGCGGAGATCTTGGCGAGAAGATCCGCCAGTGGACCTCTGCTCGCCCCCTTGGCGACCTGTGGGTCGACACTGATGGCGCGGTGGGCGGCTTTGTAGAGGGCCAAGAGCGCCTTCTCGGATACACCGGCGAGGATCCCGAAGGTGAGACCGCCCGCGGATTCCTTGTGAAGAGGTTCTACGACATCCGCGACGGCAGGCTCGTCGACATCGACTCCGGGTCGGCGCTCGGCGATACTGTGGGAGCCGGCTGCGCCGAACAAGCGCGCGAGATCGAGGATGCAGTGGCCACCGTGGTGGAGCCCGGGGGCACCATCCGCGTGACCAACTACGGCGACGTGCTGTACCTCGACGACACAGGAACGTCTCGCATCGCCGTGGTGACCCCGGAGACGTGGTTCCCAGGGCACCTGGGATAGGAGCGGCCGCGACCGCTGCAACTCGAGGTCTTTGAGAATTCGGTGGCCGACGAACCCTCGCGAGCAAATAGTCGGTTCGCGACGACGCGTCCGCGACGCAACGCGCGCAGCCGCGATGTATCCGAGCAAGACTCAGTGTTGCGTGCGGCTGCGCTCCTCGACGACGCCCTGCATCACGCGAGTCTGAACTTTGTTGAGTGCTTCCATACGGACGGATGTGGGGAGCGTTTCTAGCTCCTGGACAGCGCGCTCGATCGCCTCTTCGATGGAGGGACGCACCCGGGTTGATGGAGTAGCGGATCGGGAGGCGGGCAAGACCCCGGCGGTGTCGAACAAGTCATCAAGCGACATCCCGAGAACACGCGAAAGTGTGACCTGGTGCTTCGCAGATGGGAGCCGATACCCGGTTTCGATCTGCGCGACGTACGGGTATGAGAGGTCGGTTGCCTCGGCGAGATCCTTTCGACTCATCCCAAGTTCGTCCCGTCGCGCAGCGATACGGCGACCAAGCGCGAGGTCTCCTGTGCGCGGGGACGTACCCGCACGCGGTTCGGGGGTGACGCGGGCCATGCGTCTATGCTCTCAGAACAGATGAAATCATGCAATGTGCGACTTCGATTAGGGCTCCGAGGGACGAAATGCTCCCGCGACGCCCACGATCATTTCGCGAGCCCTGGCGTTGTGGCCTGACACCTCAAGCAGCCCACCCATCCGAGATTTGAGCTGATATTGGACGAGCTCCAAGCACTTGCCGAGAGACCCAACTTAGCGCCGTGTGGATCCTCCGCAGACGCCCGCGCCGGGCAAGAGACGTCCAGCCGCCACAGGGTCGCAGCCTGAACAGTAAGAAGCAATGCACGCAGGCACCCGAGGTGAGCGAGACCCTTTAGGAACACTCCCCTACACGCAACTGCATGTCGGAAAAATACCTGGATAACGAGCAAAACTGGACGTACTCTGGCGGCATGGGAGGGGGTTCTCGAACGGTGGAAACGAAGTGTCGAATCCAGAGGAGTTCGACAGGCCATCGGCTACGCGCTCAAGGGCACCTGCGACGCACACCTGCACCACTCCCCCAGCGTCGACGCGCTCGAGGCGTACAGTGGCGCATCCGATTCGAGAGTGTCGCGGTTCATTGTCGAGAACGGCGTCATAACGTCCGACGAGCTCACCGCGGGCGGCCTTCGTGCCTGGCTCACGGGACACGACCCGCTCATCGGGGAGCGCGGCCGTCAGCGACTGAGCCCCGACGCCGACTTGCTGCTCGACGGAACGCTCAACCACCCGAAGTCCTACAGCATCGCCGCGCTTCTGAATCCCCAACTCGACACTGAGTTCGAAGCGCTCCAGGACCGCTTGCGTGAACGCATCCTGCTCACGTGGCAGATGGAACTCGATGCACGTCGCGGGCACGGAGGGCTTATCCGTGAGGAGATCAGCCGCCTCGAGGTCGTCGAGTTGCAGCATCGGCGCTCTCGCGCGCTCGACCCCCACAATCACCGTCACCTCTGGCTGAACATCAAGGTGCTCGGCGCCGACGGCAAGTGGTCGAACCTCGACTCGCGCGTCGCGATGAAGCTGCACACCGTCGTCAACGCCGAGGGCGAGCTCGCCGCCCGCACCGATCCCGCGTGGATCGCCGCGCTCGCCCGGCACGGCTACACGCTCGACGACACTGGCGAGATTGCCGAACTCGCCGGCGCCGTCCGGCCCTTTTCGCGTCGGTCGGCGCAGATCGGGGCCAACCGCGCGCGCCTGATCGTGGAGTGGTCGGGCGGGTCACGGAGGATCTGCGCCGAGCGTGGAGGTGATGCAGCAGATCGATCGCCGCGCCTGGGCGGTCTCGCGTCCGAACAAGCCGGCCGTTCTTGACGAGGCGTCGTGGAAAGCGCGCGTCCGCGACGAGATCACAGCAATCGATCCCAGTCTGACCACCCACCGCGTGCCCATCCCCGTTGCTGCGACAAGACCCACACGCGGTCGACCTGGATCTGCTCGCTGCTCAGGCGGTCGTCGACGCGGACGAACGGGCCACATCGTGCGGCGGGAGGTTCAGCATCTTCGACATCCGCGCGGGCGCGATACGCGCGCTCTCGCGTACGGGCGTCATCGCCGAGCGCGACCGGCTCGACAGCGTGATTGCCGAGATAACGCAGGGCGCCATGAGTGCCATGTACCGGCTCGTCGCGGAGGATCCGCCGGCGCACGTGAAGGCGTTCATGGCGACCGAGACCGTGATCGGCAAGGCACGGCTTGCCGGCCGTCTGGGTGTGCTCGCCCGACCCGGGCGCTCGCTGCTGCCGGGCGAATTGCACCGCTTCGCACTGAACGAGGACTTGCGCGCACTGGATGCGTCTCAGGGCGTTGCCGCGTGCGCCATCGCCGGCACGGACGGGCTCGTGACGGTGACCGGACCTGCTGGCACGGGCAAGACGACGACGCTCCGCGCTGCATCCGCGGCGCTCACGTCACAACGGAGACGGATGCTCGTCGTTGCACCGACGCGCAAAGCGGCATCTGTGGCATCTCGCGAGGTCGGGACCGCGGCATCCAGTATTCATGCCTTGCTCTCGGACCACGGGTACCGATGGGGCACCGACGGGGCCGGTGCGCGGGTGTGGACCCGGCTTCGAGTGGGAGAAGTCGATCCCAGCAAGGGTGCCGCATACGGCGGACCAACCCAGTTCGTACTGCGTTCTCACGATCGGATCGTCGTCGACGAAGCCGGCATGGTCGACTCGGAGACGGCGAAACTCCTCGTCGAGCTCGCGATCGAGCAGGATGTCGGGCTGGCGTTCGTGGGTGACACGCATCAGGCGTTGCCGGTCGGACATGCAGGCGCGATGGGTTCTGCGATCCGGCGTGCGAACGCGGCGGTCGAGCTGGACACGGTGCACCGGTTCCGCGATCCCGACTACGCGGCGCTCACACTTAGGCTCCGGGATGCGGGTGATCGCGAGAGTGCCCTGCTGGTTGCGGACGAGCTTGCCGGATGCGGCCACGTCGACCGGGTCGAACATCACGACGCGGCGCGTGAGCGGATGATCGACGCGCACTTCGACTGGCACGCACGCGGCAAGCGGGTGACGCTGGCATCTGGCACGAATGCTGAGGCGGATGCGATCAACGACGCCATTCAGCAGCGGCGAGTCGACGAGGGCGAGCTCGAGGTCCGCGTCGCCGCGTGGGGAATCGGGCAGCAGCGCATCCTCGTCGGCGACACCGTCCAGACCCGTCGAAACGACCGGCTCACTGGCGTCGAGAACCGCGCGCAGTGGATCGTGCGCGGGATCAGCGACGAACACGTGTCTCTCGTCTCCGTGAGCGACAGCGGCGAGGTGGCGCGGGTGTCCGCCGAGTACGCGCGCGAGCACCTTCAGCTCGCCTACGCGTCCACCGTGCACGGCGTGCAGGGCGACACCGCCGATGCATCGGTCGTCGGGCCGGATGTGGATGCAGCCGGACTCTACGTGGGTCTCACGCGGGGTCGGCTTAGCAACGTCGCGATCGTCGTGGCGCGGACGGATGCCGCGGCCCGCGAGTGCCTCGCCGAGTCGATGCAGCGCGGGATTCCGGAGTTGACGATGCTGGATGCTGTGCGCGCGGCCGCGGCGGAGATGCGCCGCGCCGCGAAGAGCCGGGAGGCGGCCACGGTAACGGGGCCGGTGGTCGCGGGGCAGAATGCGGGGCGCGGGATAGGGATGTAAAGGAGCGCGATCGTCGGGCGCTCAATGGCGAGAGAATCGCGCGGGCTATTTGAGCGCGAGCAGTGCGGGTTTCGTGCCTCGCCCATCGATTCCCGCCGCTGTCGCCAATATCGACCGTCTATCGAGCGCCGGGCGAGAAGCGGTTGCGCGAGCGAACGACGTCCGGGTCGACTCGACGGACGTGCCACGCGGTGCGTCGGCCGCTGCCGTCTCGTGCAGTCGTTCGCCCATGGGGTTCCCCGGTGGCCCCCAACTTGAGTATCGAGCGGCTCTCATGGACGCGGTCGCGGTCCCAGGCAGGTTGGCTCTCCACCGCAATGTCGGCGGCCCTCAGACGCGAATGCTCAGCCGCAGACGGCACGATCAGGCGGCCACGGGGCTCCCCTTGGCGTAAGAAAGTGCGTCCGTTGACCAAGTGCGAACGTACTCCTCATGCATCTGATACTCCTGCTTGTCGTATCTTCCGCTCACCTTTGAGAGCGCCATGAGTTCCGTAAGCCGGAGCCGATCGATAACCACCCCGTAGTCGTTCTCCCGCAGGCGCGCCTTCTCCGTCGCAACGGTACGGAAGTCGGCCTTCTTCTCTTCTGATTGCTCATGATGCTGGGGGAAGGGCACGAAGAGCATCTCGATGTGCTTGTGGGAGGGCATCTTCACGAACCAAGGGAGGAAATGTCCCTCGATGAACGACTTGATGGGCTTGGCGGTCCAGTTGCTCCCTGACGCGACTTGCCCATAAGCGACGATCGAGGCAGCCTCGCCGTCAAGGAAGGGGCGCCAGGCGACGATGTCGACAGTGCCGTCAGCAGCGTGCGGCGATAGTCCGATCGGTCGTTCTTCCGGCGCTACAGCGGTGCCCATAGCGTAGGCAAGGTCCTGGATGGCCTTGAGCATCCCCGATCCGTCCGGACGTGGAAAACCGAACCAGTAAGCACGCCCGCCCAGCACCTCTGCGGCCGTCAAATACGACTCAACCTGGAGAGCCCTTGCACTCGATTTGAACACCTCATGGTCACTCTTCGTCGGTAAGAGCTCGGAATGGATAGCGGAGATGAGAAGACAGCAAAGGTAGCAGTCGTGTGCGGCCTGATCAGCATCGCTCAGCGCCGCACGACGCCTTAGCGCCCATTTGCCAAACTCCGATACGAGCTCGAAGGGGTACAGAGCACCGAGCACGCGCTCGCGGTAGGCAAGCTCCTCGTAAACGCGCTCAGAAAGCTCATCGTTCTCAGGTTCCAGGATCTCTTCATCGACAAGCTCGGCGTCGAGATCGGTCAGCAGGCTTCCGTGGTCAGGCTCCCTCTGAACGGTCTGGCTTCGAATCAGGCTCTGCTCATTGGCGCCCGACTCATCCAACAAAGCGCGCAGTTCTACCCAGTCGGCCGCCACGCTCCGCGTCGAGCGTTCCAGTGGCGCGTTAACTCTCATCGGCGGGCTTGCCTCGAAGATGTGCTTCTTTCATCGCGTTGACGACGATGGTGACCACGCGGAGAGTCGATTCAGCATCATCAACCAGGTCAGACTTCGGGTCGTAGCGAGCAATGATGCGCGAGACGTCCTCGGCCGAGCTCGCGAGCTGGTAGAACGCCTTCTCGAAGGCCTTGGCCTTGTCCTCCACGACGTCGAAAGCGCGGTCGAGGTCCCGGTTGGACTCAAGTACCCGGACGGCGCGCTCGCTGCCGAGCACGTTGACGAGTCGCCCAAGGTCGGGGTTCTGACTCCTAATGAGCGCCGGCTCGTCGTCTTGTCCGTAGAGCCACGACAAGAAGCTACGAAGCTGCGGCCGGTGTGACGCGGGCACTGGGTTGGCTGGCAGCACCGAGTTGTCACTCTCGGGCAGTCCGAGGAACTGGCGCACGTTGACGGTGGACAGCGCGGTGTAGAGGTGCGAGAAGTAGAAGGACTTCTTGGAGCGGAGCTCGCGGTCGAAGAGCTTGGCGTTCTCCGCTTGCTCCAGGATGACGACACCGTTGACGAGTCTGCTGACGGTGTTGTGGCCATCGCCCAGCCTGCGGCTCACTTCGTCAATATCGTCTCCGTCTTGTAGCCACGAGTGCGCGAATCTCGCCTTCGCGTAGGAGTCCCACTTGAACGCGCCGTTGACGTGCTTGAACCCGATGAAGTCGCGTGCTTCCTTGCGGCTACCGACGTAGTTCACCTGAATTTCGGTCGGTACGGCGTTGGCGTGTAGCGGCTGCGGGAGCGAGACCTTGAACTGCTGCTGGAGGCGAGGACTCGCAATGATGCGAAGAGCTGCGAGGCGCCGATTGCCTTCGACAACGGTTCGAGTCGACTCTTCGACGATGGGCGGCTCAAAGTCAAGCCAGCCTGAGTTTCCGATCGACTGGATGAGCTCACTCAAGTCTGCTTGAACGTAGAGGTAGGCGATCGCTTCATCCTCATCGGTGAACTTCGCGTCCGGCATTCGCGGGTTCGACAAGTCGAGGGACAGTGTGTCGGGTGCTGCCTTATCGAGCCGCGCCATCAGGAAGCTCCTTCTGTCGTGCCGTCTACACGCTGCATCAGCTCAGCATGGGCGGATTCGAGTTCTTCCGGGATGGCGAGGT
This sequence comes from Microbacterium sp. NPDC057407, assembly GCF_042803895.1. Lineage (NCBI taxonomy): Bacteria > Bacillati > Actinomycetota > Actinomycetes > Micrococcales > Microbacteriaceae > Microbacterium > Microbacterium sp. NPDC057407. The sequence goes on from NZ_JBHVCA010000004.1 coordinate 23,092, forward strand.
CGGGTGAGAACACCATGACTTCGTTTGCCTTCACTACGCGGTGTGCGGAGTAGTTCAGGGCAAAGAGGCGTCGTCGTAGAGTCGAGTAGAGTTCTGTGACCTGAGGGACGTTGTCGTAGGTGAGGATCCACTTCGCTCGCTCGACGCTCTTCAAACGTTCAGCAAGCGCCTTGTGGTCGGCCTCTTGGAACGCGTTGAGGTACAGGGACCCGGCCTTCTCGAAGTAGGGCGGGTCTGCGTAGATGAACGCGTCCTCGCAGTCGGAGTAGCGCGAAATCACGTCCAGACCGTCTTCGTTGGTCACGGCAATGCGGTCCGCGTGCAGCGCGATCAACCTGATTCGCTCCGCCAGACCTTCCCGATTGAAGCGAGCGTCGATCTTGTAGTTCCCCGTCTGGTCCTTCCCGCCGATCGGCCCGCCGTTCAGCACACCGGAACGGTTTGTCCTGTTGAGGTAGAAGGTGGCGAACCCAAGGGGAAGATGGTCGTCTCTCGCCGATGTCAAGTAGACCTCTCGCTGTCGCTCCCACTCATCCACGGTGAGTTCAACGTTGTTGACGAGCTGCGTGAACTCGCCCGGCTGCGTGACCACCGCGTTCCAGAATGCGAAGACCGCGGGGTCGAGATCGTTGATTGCGATTCGCTCGACCTGACCAGATACCAGAAGCGCTAGAGCGGCCCCGGCTCCCCCGGCATAGGGCTCGACGTACACGCTTGAGGTGAGGTCGTTCTGGCGGATGATGGTTCGCAGCCGCGAGTACAGCAGCCCCTTGCCGCCGGGGTATCGAAGAGGTGAGATGGTCACTCTCTTCCTGGCGGATGTCGCTGTTCGCGTCATGGTTTGAGTACCGCTTTCATGACTCCTTCGATGGTCGCCCAGCATTCTCGAACGTCATCGGGTGTGGCAAAGATGTGATGGTTGTGGTTGGTTGCGTCGAGGTGCGCCTTTGATCCCACGAAACCGTAGCGTCCACCGCGAATCTTCTGTACGGGCTGGATGAAGGCGGTTTGCCCGGTCGTCTTGAAGTGCGCTTCGAGCCAGACGAGGCAGTTCGAGAGATACACGAATCCCTGCTCGTTGGAGCCCTTCCTGATGTCCTCGCCTAGCACCTCGGCATGGGCCTTGATCGTCTTTTCCAGGAAGGTGCGCAGTAGATCGAGGGTGGCGTTTGGGAAACGCTGGATGTTAATCGCGGAGAGTTCCTTGACGATCTCGTGAATCGACGCAGGGAAGCTGCTCGGAACCGTCAGGTTGTCCGTGTTGAGGTAGTTCCGCTTCCGCGGGAAGGGCTTTGCCTTGTCGCTACCCGCATCCGATCCTCTATCAGATGACTCGTGATGACCTTTCTGATGCTGGTCACTCGTCCCGGCCTCCTGGCGGCTGGACCCTCCCGTGTCTGCATTCGATGACGACGACTCATGAAAAGCGCTGTGGCCGGCAGTTGAATCCTCGTACTCGTTAAGCAGGTCGCGCAGTTCGTCCATGTAGGCGACGTATCGTTCGCCGGTAGTCCTGTTCAGGACACGTGTGTTGATAACCCCGTCACGAATATCGGAGACGATCTTCGTCGCCAGGCGTTCGAAGAGAGCTCGCGACGAACGGAGGTCCACATTCCCAGTGTCGCTATCGAGCTCGATACCGGCGAGCTGGAGGAACTTGTCGTTCTCGTAGAGGCGCGCGAGAGTCGAGACGGGGAAGCGGCGACGATTGACATAGTCATGGAGTGACGGATCGGCGAAGCTGACGCCACGGAAGAGTCCGAGAATTTTGCTCCGAGTGATGAACTTTCGGACATCGACTGTCGGGTATTGCGCGACGAGTTGCTCGGCGGTCTTGCCGGCGTCAAGTTGTGCCTGGAAGAACGCTGCTTGCCGGGCCGGGCTCCAGGCGACACGCTGGTTTCCGGTGTGGAGCGCGGCGATCAGTTGATCGGCGTCGTCCTGCGTAGGCGCCTTCTTCACGGTGATGTGTCGGAGTTCATCACGGCTAACGATGCTCTGCGCGAGCTTGGTGATTCGGGCTTGGTGATCTGGCGCGAGATACGGGTTCTGGATCGCTTTGAGCGCCGCCACTCGACGGTTTCCTTCAACGACGATGAGAGTGCCGTCACGCTCAACGACGATAGGGACCTCGTGAGTCAGGAGGCCAACTTTCGTTATGCCTTCAACGAGGCTAAGGGCCTTCTCGTTCGCGAAGAGGTCCTGAACGATGTCGGACTCAGGGACTCCCTCGGGGATGTCCAGGCGGACGTTTCGAGGGTCGAGTCTGACACCGTTGACGATGTCTACGGTCAGCTCTTCCCACGTCGTCATGTTGATCACAGCCGCCTACCTCGACTTGCAGCGGGCACGCTGATCGCGGTCGTGCCAAAGGTCTGCACCCTACTCATCCACGATTCCCGCCTTATGTTCGCTCGACCCTCGGACATAGTCGAGAACGTCTCGTTTCGGGAAACGCCAAGCCCGTCCGACCTTCTCGCCTGGCAACTTGCCGGAACGCACAAGGGAGAGAACCGTCTTGGTGCTGACACGAAGGAGTGCGGCAGCTTCCTCCGTGGTCAGGACTTCGTGATCTTCCGCCATCTTCCAGCTCTCTCCTCTTGCGGGACGCAAGTTCACGCTATCAGCGGCGCTCCGCCCACGGCCAGACACACGCAGGGAACGCTGGAGTGACCGCGCGCACGCTGCGGCCCCTCCACCGCGCAACGCCCGGTCGGGGATGGATACAGTGGCGCCGTGACCGCCATCCTTACCCTCGACCTCGACGACGTAGACAGATACGCCGACGCGCTCAGCGCAGCGGCGGGAGCGCTCGTGAGCGGCGACCTCGAGCGCGCTCGGAGCGGCATCGAACCGATCGCGTTCGAACGTTGGGAAGGACAGCTTCGCTACGCAGCGGAAGCCGGACCAGCGACCGACCACACCGAACGCCGGCCTCGCGACGTCACCGATCCCATGCGCGCGCAGGTCTTTCTGCGGGATGAGATGGCATGCACGTATTGCGGTGGACGATGCATCCCGCGGAACGTCCTCGTCGCGTTCAGCGACCTGTTCCCTGACGAGCTGCCGTACCACCCCAACTACCGACGTGGAGCGATCCACCCGATGTACTGGGCACTCGCTCCCGAAGCGGACCACAAGTTCGCGCACGCCCGCGGAGGCACAGGCGACATCGCGAACCTCACGACGCTCCACACCATGTGCAACGCCCGCAAATCCGACGCGCTCGTGACCGACCTGCCAGCGGTTGATCGACCCGAGCACGTGATCGGATGGGACGGGCTTCTCGCGGCTTACCCAAGGATCATCGCCATGGGCGAGTCCCACGGACGACGACACTCGGCGGCGAGCTACCACGACCGCTGGCTACGGCACTTCTCGCTGAAGCCTGAATAGGCGAGGTAACCCAGCCGCTCCCCTCAGAGCATCGGTCGGGCACCTCATGACCCGCCCATTACGCCCCGCCAACGGGCATAGCCCGGATGCGGATCGCCTACTCGAAGAGGGACTCGAGAGATCGAGCGAGCCGTGCAGCGCGATTCATTGCGTCATCGGTTAGACCCGGACTGCTGGTTAGGACCCTGAGCTTCTCGCGTTTCAGGTAGGCGCGGACGGTCGGTTGCACGTCGTCGTGCAGGAGAGTGAGGTCGACGTGACCGCCGCCGAGTGTCACTCCATTCGCGTTTGTGACGAGGAATGGGGAGTTGCTTCCCTCGAGCACGTCGACCAGCGCAGCGTCGTCGGTGACAAACGAGATAGGAAGCGGCCACGTTCCTCGCAACGGCGGAACAGCCATCACCGCGGGGATCCGGGTGTACATCAGGTCCCAGGTGGCTCCCCAGATCGCGTCCGCGCTGCCGTGCGGGCGACCGAGTTTGAGCAGCCGTTCGGCTTTGCCGGGTTGATCGCCGCGGCCTGCCAGGAGCTTGAAGCCGATCCATGCTTCCAGGCCAGGCGAGATACGGAGATCATGCTCTAGCCACGTCGCGAAGCTCTCCACACGCTCCCGACGGGAGTTCAGCCGCTCGCGATGGAGGCTGGCTGCCTTCAGGAATGTCGCGTACGAGATCATGAACCAGGCCCGGAATGGATCAGGCTCATATGGATCGTCGTCGGCCACTGAGTCCATGACCAAGCCGCCGCTGTCCCCACCATCCAGGAGGTGCAGAAGGTAGTCCGGTGCCTGTGCCAGATACACCGAGGCGACATCGGTGCGAGCGTTGTAGCGATCCACGTCGTGCGGCCGAGGCGTACGACGCGTCTCAGGTTCCGCTGCGGCGAACGCCCCCATAACCGCCGCGCCCTCCGGAATCGACAACACGAGGCGGCGCAGCCTTTGAACCTCAGCCGAAGTCAGGTTCAACGGCTCGAAACGCGCCTGCCGCCGATGAATGTTCTCGATGCGAGCGCTGATGTTCCAGTCCAGCATGACCGTTCTGGCCCACGGCAAGCCTCCGAGCGGGATATCGAAGTAGGTGCTTCTACCCGCTCCGCTCGCCCTAGGAGCCGCGCGAGGAAGCGAGGCGGGCGACCTTATCCTCAGCCCGAACGAATCAAAGACGGGCCCGTCGCCCATGCTCGCCCAGTTTCACATACCTGCAGATTCTGCTCGGAACTAACGACATCGGTTCAGATGAGCCAGCGAACCGGCACGAAGAGGCTCCCTTTTCGTGCGGGGCGCACTCGCCGAGTCACGAACTGCGGCGGCCGCCCGGGCGGGTTCAACCCGACAACGTAGCCCATGTCGAGCGACGTTCTTCCTCGGGCGGCTGCGCGCAGGCGAATGCCAAACGCACGCACCCGCGGCCGCTTGGGGCGGGCCTCGTGCGTGCGAGCCGGGATGCGTATCGCCGAAGAACAATCGATCGGCAGAGATCGTATGATCACGCCATGAATGTTGGCGATTGGATTGGCGTCGCGGGGCTGTGGCGCAATCCTCGCCGCAATCGCTGCCTTCGCTCAGGCGCGTGAGGCCAAGAAGGCGAGGGCGGCTGCTCAAGCCGCCGGGCGGGAAACCGCTGTGCTTGCGGCAGAGGCGAACCGCGCGTGGACCCGGATCGCTGATGCGGAGGAGATTGTCGCGCAGTCGCATCGTCCGAAGGCCTGGGGGCCGCTCAAGGGTGGAGCGGGAGATCTGTGGGTGATCCGGAACACTTCCGAGCGTCCGATCATGCTCGAGCGCATCGATGTCGTACCGAAGGAGGCGACTCCCTTGTTTGAACTCGATGTTGAATTGCCAAAGCTGTTCCGAGCGGGCGAGCAACTTCAGTTTTGGGCGCGATCCCGATACGCGTTGAGCATCCGCACGATAACGCTGCACTGGGAGTTCGCCGACGAGAACGGCCCCGCCCACGACTCCGAGCGCACTCTCATCGCAGGCTAGAACTGTCTCAGAGCCCCTCACCAATCTTCGTGCGCGTCCGGCTGGTGACGGACTCCCGGACGCTTTGCGCTCGAGATCCCGCTCGCGCGCAATGCTCACTCCAATCGCTGACGCGCTCGCACTTACCGACGGCGCTTCCGCGCGTTGCTAGGGCGCTCGATCGGCGAACCATAGCCCGCGACATGCCACCTACCGCAATAAGGACAGTGCATAGCGCTCGCGCCCTTGAATACGCCGGCGGCGATTGTTGCTGCCTCAGCCTGTGTAGCGATCGGGGTGCGGCCCGTCCGGCATCTAACACCTCGCATGCCGCGAGAATACCGAGCAGGTCCGACACTCGCCCGCTAACCCAGAATCCAATCGCCCGCCTCGTACGCTAGTGGCGGATCGCCCCGAACCCGCCATTTCGGGCTCTCGCGCCCCGTTGCCACGCCGCGGTTGGAGTTGCGGGTGAACCGCCGCGATCCCTATCGGGGCATTGTGCGCAGACGGGGGCGGGCTTGCGCGTACTACCCGAAGAGCGGGAGGACTCGCACGGGTCAGAGCACGGTCGAATCGCCTCCTTGGTGGGGTGCAGAACTCGAACGGCCGTTGCCAAACGCAGGCGCGCATGCCGGCTCGCGACGGGCCGCATGCGCGCAACGACCGATTGAGGATCGCGTACCTAGACCAAATCAGCGACGCCAGGGGGACGGCGAGATCGAGACGGAGCAGTCAGCGGGAGCGACACCGGCGACGCCGCGGCGCGAACTACGGAGACCGCCGCCGCGGCGAGCCATTTGAGCTGGTGGTCAGATCCCATTGGTCCACCGCGGGGCTTCAGGCGCGAAGTGTGCCTTCGTCGAAATCGGAGGCGATGTCGATGGGCACACTGAACCCGCCCGCGTCGCCGAAGGAGGTGTCGACAAGCCCCTGTCCGACCGCGTGCAACCTCGTCGATCGCCCTTCCCTGCGCACTCGACCCGTCGCAACAACCCGGTCGCCCTGACGCACCGGCCGTGCTCGCCCGCTTCGCGCAAGCGAGGGCAGCGCGCTCGAATCTGGAGACATCATGTCTTCCGTTCACCTCCACCCGCGGGCTCTACGCCGCGCGCGACGCCCGCCTGACCGTGACGGCCCCGTAGACAGCGGCGATCGCGACCGCCGCGATGCTCATGCCGAGCGGATTCGGATCGAAGATCAACGCGCGGGCGTCGTTCTCGACCGTGGGCCAGATCGAAATGATCCCGGGGATCTCGACGGTCCACTCGGTGACGAGTGCGATGAGCAGCGAGCAGATAGCCGCGATGAACACGAGGGCGCTGCCGACGGCAAGGCCCACGATCGCGTGGACGGTGATTCGAGATGGGGAGTTCACGCTTCCTCCTTGAGCGGTGAAATTTCGGTCAATACTCTGATACTCTCACACGAAAGCGGCAACACTCAACGTCTCTTTCGCCTGAGGCGTTCGCAGGTCCGCTGCATCCACTACTGCACCCGCGCCCGCTTCATCGCGGGCACCCTGTCCCAGGAGCCGATCGATGACTGCACCTTCCACTCCGTCGATGCCCGCCGGTTGGTACTCGGCCGGAGTGGCTGATGAGCTCCGCTACTGGGATGGGTCGGAGTGGACCGAGCACACGCGACCCGCGAACCAGTCGGCCGAGCCGACAGCCTCGGCACCCACCGCTGACGCTGCCGGGAAAGCCGCCGGAAGCACCCGAGCCGCAAAGGGCGTCCCGCCCTGGTGGGTCTGGGCAGTGATCGGACTGGCTGTCCTCGTCGTCACCGCCATTGTGATCGCGAGCCTCAGCGCCGCTCGGCCGCAGGCGGGGTCGCAGGCGGGTACCGGTGTGGCGCAGGGCGACTCGCGGCGTCCGTTCACTGCCGACGAGCCGGACGAACGAGGAGCCGCCGCCCCCGAGCCGCTCGAGGTCGGCGAGACCGCGTTCGGCATGGATGCGGAGAGGGGCACGGGCTGGTACGCGGTCGAGATCACGAACCCCAACGACGACTACGTCTTCACCGCGCTCACCGATATCGGCGTCGATGCGTACGACTCGGCCGGAGTGCTCATCGACACCGACACCCTCTTCGCGAACGTCTCGCCGGGGACCTCGATCTTCGTCGGCTACTGCTAAGACATCGGCGCCGGTGCGATCGACCACCTCGACGTTCGGGTGCCGCCCGCCGACGCAGCGACACACTCACCCGAACACGAGGCGGGCAGCTTTTCGATCAGCGACGTGACGCTCGCCCCCGAATACGACTGGGTGACAGTCAAGGGCAGGATCACGTCCGAGTTCACCGAGGACCAGGATGGAGTGCGTCTCGACCTCGTAGCCAGAGACGCGGAGGGGAAGATCCGCGCAGTGGCATCAACGACCGCGAACCGTGTCCCCGCGGGCGGCACCGCAGCCTGGAACCTCAGCTACTGGCACATCCCGCTCGACGCGAAGGTCGAGGTCTACCCGCATCTCTGAGGCCTGGAGCTAGCCGGCGCCTCGCGCAGGATCGCCGCTAGCGGCGCGGTCAGATGCGCCGATTCTTCGGCGCCGGTCGCACACCGCTGCACCTCCCGCGAGATCTGGTCTCTTCCGAGGCGCCCCTCGCGCCGGACTCGCCACCTCCGCAGGCTGCGCGTGTCGGGAGATGAACACTCTGTAGGGTCTGATCAAGCACCCGTGCGCCCGAGGCAGGAGACACCGCGACATGGAGTATCAGGACGAGGAACAGCTGAAGCAGAAGATCGGCATCGACTCCTGGAGAAATCTGTCGAAGGAGAAGTTCCTAACATTCGTCTCAGAGCTTCCGAATATGAGCGAAGAGGTGGCGCTCAAGGTCGTCGAGCAGTTCCCCGACTTCAAGTCGCTCGTTCTCGGCTCGCTCGATGACGTACAAAAGGAGGCGGCCAACCTCGTCGGAGTCAACTGGAAGAGCCAGAAAAAGGTTCACGAGGCGTTCGCCCACTACCGCGAAATCCTGAGTAAGGAACTCGATCGCGACAACCTCACTTCGGAAGACCGCTTCAGGATTCTCGAGATGCTCAAAAAGGCTCTCGATGATGAGGCTCTCAAGGATCGCGAACACAAAGCGTTCGCTCTCAAGGTCTTGGGGGTGGTCGCGTCCGCGGCCGCGATTGCGGTGGCGGCAAGCGTCGCAGTTCTAGGCGGCAAAGCAAAGATCGACCTCTAGAAGCGATCTCTCTACGGTTCCCTAACGGGTTGCGCCGTGGCGAAACTCAACAATTTCGACCTCCCGCCATATATGCTGGCGTGACTTTCGCCGCACTTGCAGTGTGGCTGCGCACCAAACGTCCTTGTTCCCGTCGAATCAGGGTGTCGAATGCAAACCCGATCCTCGTACGCGAGTCATGCCTCACATTCTTCGCCCCTAGCTTCACCAGTCCGCGAAGAGTCGCCCACGTGAACCCGCCGTTCGTCGGCGGCCACCGGATCGAAGCACTGGAGAGGCTGCTGTCGGATTACCGCGCCGTGGCCGAGCACCGTGGCCCACGGGTGACGTTCGTTCAGGCGCCACTGGGGTGGGGAAAGACGCGGTTGGTGCACGAGTTGTATCGCGAACTAGCGGCGAGCCAAGAGAGGCCGTACTGGCCAGCCGCGATCTCGACAGCGACGCCGCGAAACGTGAATGAGGTCTTCAAAGAGCGGAAGCGGCTGATTCCCGCACCATTCCACGTTCCTGGGGATGCTTCGCCGGAGTGGATCTGGCTTGGTATAGCGACGGATCCCAGCCTTCTTGCCCGCCCAGAAGAGGCGTACATGAGGATCGTGGCGCAATTGGAGCCACACATCGCGCCGATCCTGCGAATGCGACGACTGACGAAAGCGACTGTCCGAACGGTGTTGTCGCTGCTCGGAGCGCTGCTCCCGGTGCCCACCGATATCGAAGCACTCGCGACTCTGTTGGACGGCACCACCGACGTCGTCGATGCTTGGCGAGCTGGCGCCGCGAACTCTCGAACAGTCGGCACCGACACGATCGATTACACGGCGCAGATGCGGAAATTGCTCACCACTGTGTGGGGCGAGGACGGACGCAAGGGACCGCCGATTGTCCTGTTGATCGAGGACGCGCAGTTCCTCAGCGATCAGAGCGCAGATCTGTTGCGAGTGATTCTCGCCTCGAACCTCCCGATCTTGGTCATCGCGACGGGATGGGAATTGAATGGCGATGAGCGCTTCGCGCCGTTCCAGGCCTTCGTTGAGTCGGCTCCCAGCGCGCTGCGTGTCGAGAATCTCCTCGCCCTCGACGCTCATGACGCCCGGGAGATCGTAGATCATCTCCATCCCGGCACGCCGTCGGAGGTCGTCGACCTGCTCGCGCAGCGCTTCGCGTCCAACCCCTACGGGCTGCAGGTGTTCCTCCTCAATCGGGACGCCCAGCCCGGAGAGGCGTGGGACTGGGCCGATCTCGACTGGCTTGCGGAGGCCGATTCCGACCTCCACACCGAGCTGCGGCGGCTGCTCGAGCAGTCCGACCGCAAATCAAGGCTTGCGCTCATGGCGGCCGCCATCCTCGGTTACCGAATTCCCGAGTCGCTCGGCGACGATGCCGCTCGGCTCCAGGGGGCGGACGTGGGAATCGAGCATGCGCTCGTCAGCGGATGGATGCGTTCGGACCAACTCACCGAGGAGTTCGCAAGCTTCATCGAGCCGATCCGGCACGAGACTGCGCGTGCGCTGGCGTTTTCGCGCACACCACCACCGACTCTCGCGCTCACGTACCACAACGCGCTCTTTACGTTGGAGAAGTGGCTGACAGGTCGCGCAGTGGACGAGGACCGCGCACTTCTCGCCGCGCTTTACATCGATATCGCTACTGAGCAGCAACGACGTTCTGGCGCGGGAACCCGAACGGATAGAAACGACGACCTTCTGGCGGTGTGCGTGACGGAACTACTTGCCGAGTTCTGGCGCCAGCGCGCCTACCGGGCCGGTCAGTCGTTGATCGCTCGCATCGACCAGCTCGTGGAGCCGACTCGGCTCGACCCGGTCAGGGCGGCCGAACTCGCTGTTGCCCGAGCTCACTATGAGCGGCGGCTTGTCAGCCCGGCGAGCGCGGCGCTGGATGGGCTCTCGCGGGCCGCCGTCAAGGCGTCGAAGCGCGTTCGGCGCGAGCGGCCGGACCTGCGAATAGCGGCGCTGCTCGAGCGCAGCATCCTCCTGAGCAGCAAGAACGATGTGCACCTTCACGACATCGACGCTGCAGAGAGGCTGTACCGGGAGGCGACCGAGCTTGCCGCGGACACGGAGCACCTGTCCGACGACATCCACCACCGACTGCGAGCTCGCAGGTACGGTCTCATGTCCGCCCGCGGCGAGCGGCTTGAGGCCTACCACCTCGCGCTGGAGGATGCCGTGCTTACGGAGACCGAGTTCGGCCCCGAGTCCGACGAGCGAAGCGAAGCTCTCGCGAACGCTGCCTTTTATATCGCGCGCGTCGACCCGCTGGCTGCGATTCAACCAACGCGAGACGTCATCGACCTGCAGACGCGGCGGTGGGGAACCACCCGTCATCCGCGGGTAGCGATCCAGGAGAAGGATCTTGCCGTACGGATGCTCCACTCGTATCGTGATGAGTTGGTGCCCGAAGCGCTGGCGATGACCGAACGGGCCCACAAGCTGATCCAGACTTCGTTTGGCCCGCAGTCGCGATCAACGCTCAATGCTCTCTCGGCACGATCATCCGCCCGCCGCCGTGCGTCTTATCTGCAGTGGCGCAGCGGCAACGTCGATGTCGCGGCGCAGCTGGCACGCCTCGCCCTGGTCGATGCCGAAGAGCTCGCGACGGGCAGGCAGCGCCTTCAGTCCCGCGAGGCCATCAGCATTCTGACGAAGAGCAGACTTGCGGCGGCGCGGGCTGCTACGGGCGACCTCTCGGGCCTAGTTTCATTGCGTGCTTGCATCGACGAGCGTTTGAATCTGGGCGAGAAATCCGACCGGGCTGAGGTTCTCTGGGCGGTCCGGGATCTGCACCAAGAGTTGACTCGGAACGGGCTCCTTGATGATCGAGACGAGCTTCGGCGCGAGTTCCCCCATGCCTTCGCAAACCCCTACCCCGCAGAGTGACGTGCGCTGGCGAAGTGGAGCTCTACGCGCAATCCCCGAACGCTAGAGCGGCGGACTCCGGTCCTCCACGCCGCGAAGCAACCAGTCTTGCGCGCGACCTCGCGAAGCGCTATCCATGGGGCTAACGACATAGGCGTTGGACCAGTGGGGACTGGTCGACGCCGCGGCACTCTGGGGGGCCCATGGACAGCAACGATGCGCTCGACGCGATCGAATTCGAGGCACTTGACTCAGTGGTCGATGTTCCCGTTAACGGGACCAACCTGCGCACGAAACCGATCAAACCTGGCTCGCCTTTGAGCATCCGCATCATGAGCGTCTTCCCCGGCGATGAGGAACACAATCGCGGAAAGAGCGCGATTCTGACGTCGGCGGTGCGCAGCCCGATGCTGCACGACGCGGCGCCTCTGGCGATGCACTACCTCTACTCTTCCGTCCCCTACGGGAGCCTCCTCGGCTCGCGCGCGGATGAACCGGGTTCCGACGTCATCTACTACTCCCCGGCTGAGCTCAGCGCCGAACTGGATGTGACCGTTCGGTTGGCGTTCGACCGATTCAACCGAGAGACCTTCGACTCGTGGGTCGACGCCGCTGCGACAGCCGCCTCTCTGCCCGTGTTCGCGGTGTCTGGGCCTACTGGCGCAGCGTGGATCGCCGTCGCGCAGAACGCTGCCAAGCTCGTAACCCGCATCGCCGACAAGGCCATCGACGGCGACAATGACCGCGTCATGACGTGGCGGGTCAACCTGAGCAGTCCGGGACGCGACCTCACCAAGTCCGGATACGTCCTCCTCTACCCGGACGGCAACGAGCTCATCCCCGCGAACCCGGGGAAGCACGCCGACCAGGTGATCTCCACTGACGGGAGCTTCAGCCGGGCAGGCGACCAGTTCGAGGTGCGGAACGGCAAGCTCTGCTGGGCGGGCACCGACGACGTCGTGTTGACGGGCGATTCCTACGTTCTCGTGTTCATCAACGGCGCGAAGATCCGTGAACTGGAAGGCTGGGCGGCAGCGGCCGTGTCCGCGAACTTGGCAGAGAAGTTCCTCAACGCCGACAGAGTCGACGCCGACGACGCCATCGCCGCCTTCAAGCTCTTCAACGACGTGCGGTGGCTTCGCGAGATCGGGACGATCGACCGCGACGCGGCGGCTCTCGCGAAAGAGAAGGACTCAGCGGAGAAGACCAAGAAGCTGAAAGAACTCGAAACCCGGCGGGATGCGGCACGGAAGAACATCCAAGACGACTCTGTGCGCGAGCTGTACGAGAAAGCCGCCGCGGCGGACTCTAGCGACTAGTTCGGTATCCGGCGCGTATTGAGGAGTGCACCGTGCAGTCCGAACCGGTGGCCATCACGCTCCTCGTGGCCATCCTCGGTCTCGTCGGGGTCCTCGTGTCGGCGGTGATCAGTCAACGGGCGAGCCGCGTCCAGCACGCCCGCGAGGTTCTCTTCGAGCCGGCGCGGGAGTTCGCGCGCGACGCCTACTCCGCCCTCGCGAAGATGCGTGGCATCACCCCTCCGCCGCTCCGGCCAGGCAACAGGCTCCCCCATCGGAACGAGGATCTCCTGGCCGACCACGAGGTGAGGGACAAGCGGGTCGCGGAGTGCGAGGAGGCGATCAACCGGGTCAGGACATCCCGGGCAGACGTGCGTCTTGTCTTTCTCCCACATTCGCGGGCAGCCGAGTTCACCCGCGGCGTCCTCGCCGCCGAGCGTGATGCTCTGGAAACCGCCGTGAGGTTCTATCGGACATTCGATCTGTTGCCGGAAGCCGAACGCGACTCTTGGCGCCTGAACGATGGCGCCGCACTGCAGAGCCAGTACATTCAGCACCGCCGAGTCGCTTATGACCAGCTCGACCGTTTCATCGACGACGTCGCGCTGCGCGTGAAGAAGCCCACGTGGAATCCGCGCAAGGTGCCCGGGGTCACGTCAGGGTAGTGCCAGCCTGGCTCACTCCCCCGGCTCCCACCGCAGCAGATCCCCCGGCTGGCACTCCAGCGCCTCGCACAGCGCCTCGAGCGTCGTGAAGCGCACGGCCTTCGCCCGCCCGTTCTTCAACACCGCGAGGTTCGCGGGGGTTATCCCCACCTTGTCCGCCAAAGCCCCGACCGACATCTTGCGGCGCGCGAGCATTACGTCGATGTCTATGACAATCGGCACGTCACACCACCTCGTCGAGCTCGGAGCGCAGCGCACGGGCCTCGGCATCCCGTTCGATCGCCTGCCGCAGCAGGCTCTTCATCACCACCACCAGCAGCGCGATGCCGGCGAGCACCAGCGCCGCCCCGCAGACCAGCCCGACGATCCCCGGCGCGGCGCCCCCGGGAGCCATCAGCACCGCGAGGGCGAAGACGAAGACAGCGGATGCCGCGAAAGCCCAGACAATCACGTCGACCCACCGGAACGACGACTCCGAGAACACCGAGCCCTTGCGCACCTTGGTCACCAGCACCCAGACGCACACCCCGAACACCTGCATCGCGACCACGACGAGCGCGAGCAGTGTGACGAGCGTGACGCGCGGTCCGGTCGCAGCACCTTCGAGGTCGCGCCAGATCGCCGGCAGGATCATGGCCTGAACGACCACCGACCCAGCGAGCGCCAGCGCGATCACGACCTGCAGCACGACGACGGTTGCTTTCCCCATGGCCCACCCCGATCTCCGAGTAACGATAGGAATATATCGTTTATCGATAGATGAGGCAATGGCCAAGCGTCAGCCCTTCGTCGGCACGAGCTCCGACAGCAGGTCCTCCACGCGCGCGCGGATCTCGTCGCGCACCACCCGCACCCCGTCGAGGTCGAGCTTCGCCGGGTCGGCGAGCTCCCAATCGAGGTACCGCTTGCCCGGGTAGAGGGGGCAGGCGTCGCCGCACCCCATCGTCACCACCGCGTCCGCGGCACGCACGACATCGTCGGTGAGCGGCTTCGGGAACTCCTCGTCGACGTGAATGCCGATCTCGTCGAGCACGGCGATGACAGACGGAAGGATGCCTTCACCCGACGGCTGCGAACCCGCCGACCGCACATGCACCCGGCCACCCGACAGGTGCCGCGTCAATGCGGCGGCCATCTGCGACCGACCCGAGTTGTGCACGCAGATGTACAGCACCTCGGGCACGTCCTTCACGACGAGTCCGCGGGACTGCGCGAGCGCCGTCAGCCGCTCCCTCGCGAACTTCTCGGCGAGCGACGGCAGGTGCGTCTGCACCTTCGCGGTGCGGCCGAGCGCGACATACGACTCGAAAACCACCCGCTCCACGGTCTCCTCACCGACCATGCCGGTGAACTTCTGCGCCAGCCGCTCCGACGCCCGATGCAGCACCGAGTCGGGCGACAGCAGTGCGGACTGCCCGCTCCCGGTGCTCATGCCGCCTGTCCCTCCGGGAGGATCTCGTCGATCAGCGTCTCGATGCGGCGCCGGATCTCGTCGCGGATCGGACGCACCGCGTCGATCCCCTGGCCCGCCGGGTCGTCGAGCTCCCAATCCTCGTACCGCTTGCCGGGGAAGATCGGGCACGCGTCGCCGCAGCCCATCGTGATCACGACATCCGACTCCTTCACCGCCTCGACGGTCAGCACCTTCGGGGTGTTGCCCGCGATGTCGATGCCCTCCTCGGCCATCGCTTCGACGGCGACGGGGTTGATCTGGTCTTTCGGGGCCGAGCCGGCCGAGAGCACCTCGACACGGTCGCCGCCGAGGGCGCGGAGATATCCGGCGGCCATCTGCGAACGGCCGGCGTTGTGGACGCAGACGAAGAGAACGGTGGGCTTGTCGGTCATGGCGGCTCGCTTTCTGTCATCACAAAGCATAGACCGCGATCTATTGAATTGCACGCCCAGGAAGGTGAACAATCAGTGATCGACCAGCTCCGTGAGCAGCCCCCGCACGCGCGACTCGATGTCGTCGCGGATCGCCCGCACCGTCTCGGGCGACTTCCCGACCGGATCTTCGAGGTCCCAATCGAGGTAACGCCGACCCGGATACACCGGGCACGCGTCGCCGCACCCCATCGTCACCACCACGTCGGCCGCGCGCACGACCTCGTCGGTCAGCGGCTTCGGGAACTCCCCGCCGAGCGACACCCCGATCTCGTCGAGCGCCTGCACGATCGACGCCCTCACCTCCGCGGCCGGGGCCGACCCCGCGGTGCGCACCACCACGCGATCACCGGCAAGCTGCTTCAGGATGCCGGCAGCCAGCTGCGACCGGCCCGCATTCTGCACGCAGACGAACAGCACCTCCGGTCGGTCCCGGTGAGGAGACTGCACGCGCGCCAGGGCGTCGAGCCGGGCCGTCGCGAAAGCCGCGGTGCGCGAGGCGATCAGCGGCGACGCCGACCCCTGCGTGAGAAGGTCGTAGCTCTCACGCACCTGCTCGCGCACCGTCTCGGGGCTGAACGTGCCCCGATAGCGGACGGCGAGGTCGGCGACGATGCGGTCGATGTCGGGCTCGGTCGACGGCGCGAGAGCCGGGGCGCCGAGCAGCGCATCGACGCGCTCGGCGTGGTCCGGCGCGATGGAGTACCAGACCCGCCGTCCGTCCGGCTCGCGCGCGACGACACCCTCGGCGAGCAGCGCCTTCATGTGGTGGCTCACCGTCGGCTGCCGCAGCGCCAGCGCGTCGGCCAGGCGGCCCACGAGTTCACGCCCGCCCTCGGCATCCCGAATCAGCCGCAGAATGCGCGCACGGGTCGGGTCCGCCAGAACGACCAAGCCCGACTCCCGCTGATCCATAGACCGCAGTCTATCGAGCGGGCGGCGGCCGAGCCGCTCCGGCGCGTGGTGCATTTCGCGCGCCCCGAACTCGGAGCCCACCTGACCAGGCCCGTTCGGGGCGTCATACCTTCGCAACACGCCAGCCACACCCGGGCGCCGCGCACGAACCGCGCCCCAAACCGCAGGACCCTGCCCCGCGTCTCTGGGTCGGGGCGCGGAACCCGCGCAACACGCCGCCCCATCCCGCGCGCCGCGCACAAACCGCGCCCCGAACCCCACGACCCTCACCGACGTCCCGGCGTCGGGGGCCGCGGAACCCGCGCAACACCCCGCCCCACCCCGCGCGCCGCGCACAAACCGCGCCCCGAACCCCACGACCCTCACCGACGTCCCTGGGTCGGGGCGCGGAACCCGCGCAACACGCCGTCCCACCCGCGCGCCGCGCGCGAACCGCGCCCCAAACCCAAGGACCCTGACCCGCGTCCCAGGATCGGGGCGCGGAACCCGCGCAACACGCCGCCCCACCCCGCGCGCCGCGCACGAACGGCGCCCCAAACCCAAGGACCCTGACCCGCGTCCCGGCGTCGGGGCGCGGAACCCGCGGAACACGCCGCCCCACCCCGCGCGCCGCGCACGAACGGCGCCCCGAACGCACGACCCGCCGCGCTACACCCCGTTGCGCTCGCTGCGCCGCTCGATCAGTACGGTGTCGCGCCACTCCCCCGCCCGCGGGCCGGCGGCCGATTGCGCGATGCGCTCCCGGCGCCCGACCACGCGGAACCCCGCCTGCTCGTGAAGGCGCAGGCTCGCGGCGTTCTCGGGGAAGACGCTCGATTGAATCGTCCAGGCGCCGGCGGCTTCGGCATCCGCGATGAACGCGTCGAGCAGCATCCGTCCGATTCCCTGCCCGCGGAACGCGCGGTCCACGTACACCGAGTGCTCGATCACGCCCCGGTACACCTCGCGCGACGACACGGGCGACGCCGCCACCCACCCGGCCACCACACCAGCCACCGACTCAACCGCGACGAGCCGGCCGAACCCGAGCTTGCCGGCGTCGAACGCCTCCCACGTCGGCGTCGACGCCTCGAACGTCGCCTCGCCGTCTTCGATGCCCTGCGCGTAGATGCGCTCGACCGCCGGCCAGTCGCCGGGAACCATCGCGCGCGTCTCGATCACGAGCAACAGCTTGACCCGCCGCCGCCCAGATCGGTCGAGCACACACCGGTCGCCGGAAGCACGAGCTCGACGTTCGACGCCGACGCGAGGTCGCCGTCGAGCCACGCCGCCACCGACCGCACCTGCTCGTACCCCGTCGCGAGCAGGAAGGTCGGCGCGCGTCCGTACGACTTCATGCCGACGATGAAGAACCCGTTCTCGGGGTGCGTCAGCTCGCGGAACCCGTGCGGCTCGACCGTGCCGCACGAGTGCACGTTCGGGTCGATGAGCGGCGCGAGGCGCTTGGGCGCTTCGACGATGTCGTCGAGCTCGAGCCGAATCTCACGCAGCATGTCGAGGTCGGGCCGGAACCCGGTCGCGTTCACCACGACGTCGGTCTCGTGCGTGACGACCTCGCCCCCGCGGTACCCGACCAGCGCGACACCCTCACCGGCACGCCGGGCGCGGATGATCTCGAACCCGTCGACCACCTCGATGACACCCTCGGCGACGGCCTGGTCGACACGGCTGCCCAGCTTCGCGCGGTCTGCGAGCTCATCGTCGGGCGACGCCGACACCCGCACCGCCTGCGCGTTGCGGATCAGCCACGTCACCCGCGTCCCAGGTTCGTCCCGCGCCAGCTCGGCGAGCGCCAGCAGCGTGTTCGCCGCCGAGTGCCCCGCACCCACCACGGTCGTGCGGCGCCCGGCGAACCTCGCGCGGTCGCGGCCTCGCACATCGGGCAGTGCCGGGGCCACGACATCCGTGATCTCTTCGAAGCCCAGCAGCGGCAGGCCGTTCGACGACAGCGAGTTCGGCGTCGAGTACGTTCCCGAGGCGTCGATCACGGCCCGAGCCTGCAGCTCGTCCACCCCGTCGGCGGTGGCCACGCGCAGCACGAACGGGGTCGTCGACCGAGCCTTCGACCGGGTGCGGTCCATCCCCGCCCGGGCGACGCCCACCACCCGCACACCCGTGCGCACGACGGCCGCGATCGGCTCGAGCGCCGCGAGCGGACGCAGATACTGCTCGACCAGTTCAGTGCCGGTCGGCGCCCGCTCAGGGTCGGGAAGTTCCCATCCGGATGCCTCGAGCATGCGCCGCGCGACCGGGTCGACGAGGTGCTTCCACGGCGAGAAGAGCCGCGTGTGCCCCCACGAGCTGACGCTCGCCGCCACGGTGTCGCCCGACTCGAGCACGACCACGTCGATCCCGCGATCGACCAGGTGCGCGGCGGCCGCGAGACCGATCGGTCCGGCGCCGATGACGACGACGGGGAGCGTCGCGAGCCGGTCGCTCGTCGCGGTTCGGGGGGTGAGGTCGAGCAGGGTCACGGTCGTGCCTTTCGAATATCGATGAGCTTCGATGTCATCCTGCACCCGTCTATCGATGACTGTCAATATCGACTAGCATCGATGCATGATCACGCTCGAGGTGACCGATGTGTCCGCCCCCTGCTGCACGCCCCTCGTCCGCGACACCCTCTCGGCCGACGACGCCGAGCAGCTCGCGCACACCATGAAGGCCCTCGCCGACCCGACGCGACTCCGCCTGCTCTCGATCGTGGCCGCCTCCGACGGCGCCGAAGCCTGCGTGTGCGACCTCATCGACCCGGTCGGACTCAGCCAGCCCACCGTCTCGCACCACCTCAAGGTGCTCACCGAGGCCGGCTTCCTCACCCGCAGCAAGCGCGGCACCTGGGCGTACTACGCGCTCGTGCCCGGCGCCCTCGACCGCGTCTCGCAGCTCTTCGTCGCCTCGTGAACCCGACCGCCTCGTGAATCTGCCCCGCCGCACGCATCCTCGCCTCAGGAAGACCCACACTTCGTGAACCGCACCGCACGCGCCGCGCTCGGCGAGTTCCTCGGCAGCGCCGGTCTCGCCACGGTCGTCGTCGGCTCGGGCATCGCCGCCCAGCGCCTCTCCCCCGGCGACACCGGCCTGCAGCTGTTCGAGAACGCCTTCGCAACCGCCCTCGGCCTCGCGGTGCTGATTCTCGTGTTCGCGTCCGTGTCGGGCGCGCACTTCAACCCCGTCGTCACCCTGGCCGACCTCACCCTGCACCGCGAGCGGTGGTCCATCGCGGCCGTCTACCTTCCCGCGCAGGTGATCGGATGCATCGGCGGCGCCATTCTCGCGAACCTCATGTTCGCCGAGCCCGCGGTCGCGTGGAGCACCACCGACCGCTCCGGCTGGCCGCTCCTGCTCGCCGAGGTCGTCGCGACCGCGGGCCTGATCGTCGTGATCTTCGCCCTCGTGCGCACCGGCCGCTCGCACCTCGCCGCGCCCGCCGTCGGCGCCTACATCGGCGCCGCGTACTTCTTCACGTCATCGTCGAGCTTCGCGAACCCGGCGATCACGATCGGCCGCATGTTCTCCGACACCTTCGCCGGCATCGCGCCCGCCTCGGTGCTGCCCTTCATCGGTGCACAGCTGGTGGGTGCGGCGATCGGATGCCTCGTCGTCCGCGTGCTGTTCCCGGTCGAGGTCGGCCGCGCCACCGTCGAGGCGTGACGATCGGCACTTCGCGGCGATCACTGCCGTGAAAGCGGTCAGCCCTCCGGGTTCGCCGCCAGCGCGCGTCCCTTCTCCTGCAGGAAGGCGCAGATGGCAGCGAGCTCGCCGACGGCGTCGGCCATGAGGACCACCTGTCCCGTCGTCAGGTGCACGAACTCCTCACGGGGCTCGAACGTGACGACCCACTCGTCTTCTGCCACCGCGGGCGGTTCGACGTAGATCTCGGCGGGCGAGTTCAGCAGGCGCACCCCCACGAGGCCCGTGTCGGCGCCCTCGTCGCCGTCCTGCGGGATGACTCGGATGGTGACGTTCCGGGGCGGGTGCGCACTCTCGAATTCCGCCACCCACGTGCGCAGCATCTCCATCGAGCGGAACGGCATGTGATCCTCCTCGTACGAACGCACGCGCGTCCTGCCTCGCGGCGAGCGCCATCGCTCCCGCCTCCATCGTGGCGAGGACCGTGTCGGCCGGTCAAGATCCGATCTCCATGGTCGTCGCGCGACGGACTTCGACAGCGCGAGGGGGCTATCGAAGCGCCGTGAGAGAGAGGACGATGGAGAACGGAGTTGACCGGCGTCCCCCTCTATCGCGCCTTCGGCGCCTCGTTTCGCCGGCATCTCCATGGAGGCCCACAATGGGCAAGTTCACCTACGAAGGGGCGGTCCGGGTCGATTTCGACGACCGCACGCTCGCGCACCTCATGGTGGTGATCGGCACCAAGCTGCGCCGCAATGAAGGGTTCCACTTCAGCTGGAAGGACGACGCCAGCATCGGCGACGGCCGCACGACGGTATGGGTCCACGCGCAGAGCGCGCTGATCTACAAGTTCTACGGCAGCCGCCTGCCGAAGCTCAATCCGGCGTGGGTGGAGGCGCTGGCCTTCACCGCCAACTCGTCCACCGGACTGTATGTCGTGCCTGAACCGGCCGTCTCGCGGCTCGGCACCCGGGATCACGCCGACGCGATCTGACTCCGCTGCCGCGGACTAGGGCGAAACCGGAGCCCGCGAGAGCGCCGGATCACGGCTCGACGATCGGGAACCAGAACCGGAAGTCGTCGAGCAAACCGAAGAGTGTCCTCAACGCGCCCGGATCGCCGGTGACCTCGAGCGTCCCGTCGCCGAGGGCGTCGTCGACGGTCTTCGTGCCGAACACGAGCGACGCGAGGGTGAGCTTGTCGGACGACGCCCGCAGATCGGCCGCCGCCTCTCGGTGCGGCGTGTAGATGAGGCATCCGTTCCGCAGCTCGAGCAGGTACTGCTCGGTGCCCGACGCGCCGTCGGCGATCGTCCACGACATGGTGCCGCGTGCCTCGGCCGCCGCGGGGCCGTTGAGCTTGATGCCCATGTAGTCGAAGACCATGTCGGGCGTCATCGACCGGAGCACGTCGAGCGTCACGAGCTGGATCGCGCCGAGGTCGCGCACGCCGTGCCGGAGCTCCTGCGCGCCCATGAGGTAGGCGTTGCGCCAGGTCGGGTTCTCGCACTGGTAGCCGAGCTGCTCGAACGCGTCGGCCTGCAGAAGCCGCGCCTCCTCGTGGTCGGGCTGCGCGAACACGACGTGGCCCACCACCTCGGCCACCCAGCGGTACTCCCCCTGCTCGTACGACGCCCGCGCCTTCTCGACCACGGCGTCGGCCCCGCCCATGAATTCGACGTACTTCGGTGCGACCTTCTCGGGCGGCAGCGCGTGGAGGCGTGCCGGGTTGGCGTCGTACCACCCGATGTAGCGCTGGTAGACGGCCTTCGAGTTGTGGTTGACCGTGCCGTAGAAGCCCCGGTTGTACCACTGCTGATCGAGGGATGCCGGCAGTGTCAGCTCTTCGGCGATCTCGGTCATCGTCAGCCCGTGGTTGGCGAGGCGCAGCGACTGGTCGTGGATGTACTTGTACAGGTCGCGCTGGTTCTCGAGGTACGCGGTGACGTCGGCGGTTCCCCATCGCGGCCACCCGTGTTGGGCGAACACGACGTCGGTGTCGGCCCCGAACAGGTGCACCGTGTCGTTGAGCGTCTTCCACCAGGTGACCGCGTCGCGCACCTGCGCTCCCCGGAGCGTGAGCAGATTGTGGAGGGTGTGCGTCGCGTCTTCGGCAGCGCACAGGGCGCGCCGGTCGGGGAAGTGGATGAGGAACTCCGCCGGCGCCTCGGTGCCCGGCGCCATCTGGAACACCATGCGCACCCCGTCGATCTCGCGCGTCTCACCCGTCGTCGTGATGAGGTCGGTCGGCGGGATGAGGGTGGACTCGCCGGAGTGCGCGAGGTTGTTGGCCAGGCCCGCGTCGATCTGACCCTGCGTGCCCGACCGCAGGGCGGTGCCGTACTGGTAGAGCGCGCGCCGGGTCATCGCGTTGCCGGCGTAGACGTTCTCCGACACCGCCTCGGCGAGGAACCCCTCGGGCGCGATCACCGGCACGCCCGCGGCGAGTTCGTCCTCGCTGATCACGCCGCGTGCGCCGTTGTAGTGGTCGACGTGGCTGTGGGTGAAGATCACCGCCCGGATCGGCCGAGCGCCGCGGTGGGTGCGGTAGAGACGGATGCCGACGGTCGCGGTTTCGACGTACGACAACGGGTCGATCACGATGATCCCCTCGTCGCCCTCGACGATCGTCATGTTCGCCAGGTCGATGCCCCGCACCTGGTAAATACCGTCGGTCACCTCGAACAGGCCGTGGTGGTGGTTCGCCTGCGCGTGCCGCCACAGCCCCGGATGCACCGTGTCGGGCACCTCGGCGTCGAGGAAGTCGTGAGCCGAGATGTCGATGATCGGAACGCCGTCCGCCCGGTGGATGACCGGTTCGTCGAGCGTCGCGACGAAACCACGCGCCGCGTCGTCGAAGTCGCGGCGGTCGTGCAGCGGAAGGCTCGCGGCCGCCTCGGCGTTCGCCTTGCGGGTCCACTCCGTCGCCGGCTTCGGATCACGCGCACCACTCATGACAACCGCCTTCCGCATTCCGCCGCTCGGCTGGGCCCGCGCGGCTCGGGGTCAGCGTATCGACCCGGCAGCCACGCGTCACGGGTCGTCGCCCACCCTTCATCTCTCCGGCGCCGGGCGGGCGGTGCGCGCCGGACGGGCGGTGCGCGCCGGGCGGGCGGTGCGCGCCGGGCCCGGGTCCGACGGATGCCTCAGTTGCTGCTGCGGGCGATGTTGTCGGGGCGCTTCGGGCTCGCGGGGCGGTCGTCGTGCCGCTCGAAGCCGAGACGGGTGCGCACCCGGTCGAGCCAGTGCGGCGGGGGCGCCAGCGCGGCCACCGCCTCACGGTTGGTCGGATACACCGGCGCGTCGCCGAGGATCCCGAACCGGCGCAGGCGCGGGATCGCCCCCGAGCGCACGCGGCTGAACGCGAGGGCGATGTCGTGCTGCGCGAGCCAGGTGCGCAGGCCCTCGAACGCCTCGGCGGCCGTGACATCGACATCCGTCACCGCCTCCATGTCGATCACGACGTGATGGACCTCGCCGTCGCCCGCACCTGTCACGGCCCTCTTGACCGACTCGGCGAACACCGTCCCGTTCGCGAAGAACAGCGGCGCCGCCATCCGCACCACCACGACGCCGGGCGCGGTCGTCTCACCCGGCCCCGCCTCGTCGAGAAGGGATGCCGCGGGGTTGTCGTTGCGGGCGAGCACGTCGATCGCGGGGGTCGAGGCCCGCTTGGCCAGGTTGATGAGCGCCAGCACGAACGCGACCAGGATGCCGGGGATCGAGCCGATCAGCAGCGTCACCAGGAAGCAGGTCGCCGCGATCCAGAACTCGAAGCGGTCGAGCCGCCACAGGGCGCGGAGCTCGCCGATGCCGAGGAGCGGGAGGATCGCCACGGCGACGATCGCCCCGATCGCCGGCGACGGGATGTCGGCCAGAAGCGCCGTGCCGAACAGCAGCAGGAGCAGCGTGCCGGCGGCCATCACGAGCGACGGCAGCTGCGTGCGCGAGCCCGCCTGGTCCATCGCGGCGGTGCGGCTGGTCGACGACCCGACCGCGAAGCTCGCCGACGCGCCCGCCGCGATGTTCGCGACGCCGAACGCGAGGAGGTCCCGGTCGGGACTCGTGGGGTAGCGCCGCTTCTCGGCATACGATCTCGCGACGAGCAGACCCTCGGCGACCGTGACCATCGTGAGCGCGATCGCCGAGGGCACGAGCGCCAGCCACTCGGTCCACGAGATCACCGGCCAGGTCAGCGCCGGCGGCCCGGCGGGCACCTCGCCCAGCACGTCGACTCCGGCCTGATCGGCACCCGTGACCACGACCGCCATCGTGGCCAGCACGAGCACGACGAGCGCCCACGGCACCGCGGGCAGCCAGCGCCGCCCGAGCAGCAGCACCGCGACCGACACCACCGAGATCAGCACCGACCAGCCGTTCGTGGTCGAGAGGCCCGTGACGAGCTGCACCGACTTCTCGACGAATTCGCCGCCGCTGTCGATGCGCACGCCCAGCATCTTCGCGACCTGCGACACGAGGATGCCGAGCGCCAGGCCGCCGACGAACCCGACGAGGATCGGCTTGGAGAGGAAGTTCGCGAGGAACCCGAGCTTGAAGACGGCGAGCAGCACGAAGAGGACGCCGCTGATGATGGCCTGCGCCATCGCCAGCATCGCGTAGTCGGCCGAGCCGGCGACCGCGAGCCCGCCGACCGACGACGCGACGAGGGCGGCGGCCGCGGCATCCGGCGACGCCACGACCTGTCGCGACGACACCACGAGCGCGTAGAGCACGGTCGGCACGATGAGCGCGTAGAGCCCCGCCGTGGCGGGAAGCCCCGCGATCTGCGCGTACCCGATGTTGAGCGGGATGGCGATCGCGATCAGCGTCACACCGGCGAGCAGCTCGCGCCCGATGTTGCGACGGGTCAGTCCGGCGAGGGGCTTCTGCACGCGCGTTCCTTTCGGCCTGCGGCACCGGCGAACGGTGACGCGTCACAGGCTAGCGGCGTTCACCCGACCGGATGCGTGCTAGCCTTGGGAGTTCCCGTTCCCGGGACCCTGCGCACGAACCCTGCCTTGCATGCAGAAGTCGATTCGAGCGCCTGCCATCTTCTCCGCGGTGTCTGCACCCGCCCGCATCAAGCGCCGATGCTTGAGCACGAAACGACAATCCCGATGATCTCCCTCCACCTTGCCCACGCATTGACGTGGCGCCAAGCCGACCACGACGTGTTCGTGGCCACCTCCGGCGACGAGTACGCCGGCTTCACCCACCTCGCACTCTCCGGGGTCGTCGCGTACGGCTCCCGCGGCGAGGAGCTCGGCGTGTACGACACCGCCGAATCCGCCCGCGACGCGGTCGAGAGCTCGCACACGCACGCGAGTCAGGACAGGTCCGCACTCCCCCCGCGACGGCGCACCCCGCACCGCCGCCCCCTGATCGCCCACACTGCATCCTTGGTGTGGCACCCCGGCCGCTCCCGCGGCCCGAAGAAGAGGAAAGACACGATGGCCACTGGCACCGTGAAATGGTTCAACTCAGAGAAGGGCTACGGCTTCATCGCACCCGATGACGGCTCGGCCGATCTCTTCGCACACTTCAGCGCGATCGCCGGAGAGGGCTTCAAGGAGCTCACCGAGGGCCAGAAGGTCGCCTTCGAGCCCGAGCGTGGCCCGAAGGGCATGCAGGCAGCCGACATCCGGCCGCTCTGATCCCGCGGAATCGACGCCCGTCCCACTCCGGTGGGACGGGCGTTTCCTGTCTGCAGCCTGAACATCTCCCGGCAGAACGCGCATATACCGCCACGGTGATGCGGAGCGACGTAGCGTGGGACCAGCGATGGGCAACCGCCTCTGGCTTACACGGCCAGATCGGCCTCATCGAAACCGGGTGAATCATCTCCTCCACCGCTCTCGAGTCCCGACTCGGTCCCGTCCGTCAGACATATGCCGGAACCGCCGAGTTTCCCCCCGATCGCCAAGGCCTACACCGAGGTCTCGCAGGTCGTCAAAGAGAGCGGCCTGCTGCGACGCACCCCGTGGTTCTACGGAATCGTCGGCCTCGCGATCGCCCTCGGCTTCGGCGGCGCGATCACCGGCTTCATCCTGCTCGGCGACACCTGGTACCAGCTGCTCATCGCGGCGGCCCTCGGCATCCTGTTCACGCAGGTCGCGTTCCTTTCGCACGAGGCCGCGCACAAGCAGATCCTCGCGTCCGGTCCTGCGAACGACCGGCTCGCCCGCCTGCTCGGAAACGCCGTCGTCGGCATGAGCTACTCGTGGTGGACCAGCAAGCACACCCGCCACCACGCCAACCCCAACCGCGTGGGCAAGGACCCCGACATCGAGGTCGACACGATCTCGTTCCTGGATGCCGATGCCGGCCAGGCACGCGGCATCCGTCGCCTCATCACCCGGCGTCAAGGCTGGTTGTTCTTCCCGCTGCTCACGCTCGAGGGACTGAACCTGCACTTCCTCGCCTTCAAGCACCTGTTCAGCCGTGAGGGCGCCAAGGACCGCTGGGTCGAGCTCGGGATGCTCGCCGCCCGGTTCGCCGTGATCTGGACGCCCGTCTTCGTCTTCCTGCCGCTCGGGATGGCCTTCGCGTTCCTCGGGGTGCAGCTGGCCGTCTTCGGCGTGTACATGGGGGCGTCGTTCGCCCCGAACCACAAGGGCATGGCGATCATCGCGCCGGGCGCCAAGCTCGACTTCTTCAGCAAGCAGGTCTACACGTCCCGCAACGTCAGCGGCGGCTGGTGGGCGACCTGGCTCATGGGCGGGCTCAACTACCAGATCGAGCACCACCTCTTCCCGAACATGCCGCGCCCGCACCTCGCCCGCGCGCGCGAGATCGTGATCGAGCAGTGCCGCACCCTCGGGATCCCCTACACCGAGACCACGCTCGGACGGTCGTACGCCATCGTCATCGCGTACCTGAACCGCGTCGGCCTCGCCGCGCGCGACCCGTTCGACTGCCCCATGGTCGGCGAGTACCGCCGGGCCTGAGGTCGGCCCCCAGCGACTGGTCGGTCGGCGTCGACTCAGCCCGCCGCGCCGACCGGCGAATGATGGAGGTCGCGCCACTGGCGGGGAGTCATGCCGAAACGGCGGCGGAACCGGTCGGCGAAGTAGCTCGGGTTGCTGAAGCCGCACGCGCTCGCGATCGCGGAGATCGAGGCATCCCGCGCATCGCGCGCTGCCAGCGCCGCCCGCGCGCTGAGCAGCCGCTGCTCGATGATCGTCGCCTCGAGGCCGAGATCACGGTTCTCGTAGAGCCGATACAGCTGCCGGACCGAGATCGCGTTCGCCGCGGCGATCTTCGCGGGACTCAGGTCGGGGTCGCGCAGGTGATGGCGGATGTACGTCTCCACGCGATCGGGGAGCGACCGCTGCATGAGCTCCCGCGAGCGGTCGGCGTCGCTGGCCGCCGTCACGATGAGCGCGCGCATGAGCTCGATGCTCGCCGCCCCCACGCTGACCGCCGCGCCGCTGTCGACGATGCGACCGACGTTCGTCATCACGTGCCCGAAGTGATCGCGGACCAGGGCGTAGATCGGGCTTCCCGCCAGATTGGGCATCGCGGTGCGGATGACGTCCATCGGGACGTCGAGCACATCGAGGTCGACGTGGAAGGCGTACGACGCGCCGCTGCCACCCCACCCGTACACATACGGCGCCGACAGGTCGACGAGCATGAGGTCGTCGCGGTCGAACGTGCGGTCGTCCCGGTCGCGGGTCAGCCGGTTCAGCGAGCGCACCGGAAGCGCCAGCGCGATCGGGCAGTCGTTCATCCCCCTCGCCATCTTCGGGGTGCGCCGAAGGAGGGTGCCCGAGGCGTCGATCGTGAGCACCTTCGCCTGTCCCAGTTCGTAGGCGTGGATGCGCGCCCACAGCGCGTCGCGGTCCTCGAACGTGGCGGCGCTGGTGGTGCAGTTCTGGCTGACCGCGCTCTGGTACGCGTCTGCACGGTCGCTCGTGTCGATCTGGGCGGTGTCGAGCACAAGCATGGAAACCCCCTCTGAGAGCGGTGCCATGGCAGGTTGTCAGGCTCCCACCGGCAACCGCGATCTGTCAACGGCCGGTCCCCGCCGCCTGGCACTCTGGCGACAGAACACGTCGCTGAGCGGAATGTCCGCAACCGGGATGCGGTGCCACCATTGCGTGGCATGGCCACCCTCACCATCGAACGCATGCCTCGCGAAGAGGGCTTCAGCGTCATGCGCGACCTCGCCGCCCAGAACTCGGTGCCCTATGCGGTGTCGGCGGTCGATCCGTCGCGCCCGATCACCTTCGACATCCATCACCAGCTTCTTTCGGACCTGGTCGTGACGCACGTGCACACGGGCAACTATCGCGCGGTCCGGGCGGACGACCTCGTCCGGCGCTCCGAGCCTCGGCTGATCCTGCAGGTCGCCGACCGTGCGGTGACGACCGAGCAGCGCGGGCACCGGATCACCAGCACCCCGACCTCGGTCGTCGCGATGTGGAGCCTCGACCCGCTGCGTACCGACATCCCGGAACCGGCGTCCATCGACGCGATCACGCTGCCCCTCGATGACGTCGCACTGCCGCACCGGACCGTCCGCGATTTGATGGGCCGCGACCTCGGCGCTTCCCCCTTCGGCTCGGTCGTCGCCGGGTTCCTCTCGGGCCTGACCCGCGCCGATCTCGATGCGGAGGAATCGGATGCCGCGGCCTCCCCCACGATCGAACTGGTGCGGCTGCTTCTCGCGACCGCGTCCGGCGACCAGTCCGCCGCGCGCCGGCCCCTCGGCGAGACCATCGGGGTGCGCATCATGATGTACCTCCGCGCCCACCTGAGCGACCCCGATCTCACGGCCGAGAGCGTCGCCGCCCGCTTCAGCATCTCGCGGCGCTACCTGTACGTCGTGCTCGGGAGGATGGGCGTCTCGCTGGGCGAGTGGGTGCGCACCGAGCGGCTCAGCCGGGCGGCAGCCGCCCTCGCCGATGCGTCGCAGCGCGAGGTCACCGTCGCCGCGATCGGCAGAGGAGCAGGTTTCGCCGACCACTCGTCCTTCACCCGGGCTTTCCGCGAGAGGTATGGATGCACTCCCACGGAATGGCGCGAGCGCGGCGTTCACCCCTCCACCTCCGGGTAGAGCTGCTCGAGGCGCCCCGACAGGCGCCGGCGCACGCGCGCGGTGTACTCGTCGAGGACGACCTCGTTCGACCGGTCGGCGATCCCCGCGAGGATCGTCTCGGCCGCAGCGGGCATCGACATCCGCTCCCCCTCGTCGAAGGCTCCGATCGCGGCAAGGACGTGCACGCCCGACGGTCGCAGCTCGACGCGCAGCGCGTTGACGGCCGACCACAGCGCAGCCTGCGCGACGCCGAAGGCTCCCGTCAGGTTGATCCACGCCTGCACCGACTCGACGCACGCGATCACGCCGCCGCCGTTGGCGGCCAGCGTGGCGGCGAGCGCCGACGCGACCCGCAGCGGCGGGAAGAGGGCTCGGGCGAGGTGGCGCTGGAGGGCGTCCGCGTCGCCTCCGCTTACGGAGACGGGCGGCCACGTCGGTGACGTCGTCGTCGTCACCAGCACCGTGACGTCGGCGGCCGTCTCGGCGAGCCGGCCGATCGACACGGGATCGTCAGCATCGAGGAGCATGGGGACGACACGCCGCGACGGGGCCATGAGACGGTGGGGCGCGCACGCATAGACGCGGTCGGCACCGCCGCGCAATGACGCGCCGACGAGGTGCCCGCCGAGGTCGCCCGTCACGTCCGTGATCAGCACGACCTGCCTCTCGACCCCGCTCACACCGACCTCCTGCGCCGAGTCAACCCGCCGTGAGACGACCGCGCCTTGACCGGGTGTGCACGGAGGTGTGCGGACTGCGCACGCCCGCGGCATCCGTGCGCACTGTGCACACCCCCGTGCACGAACGGTGAAGGCGACGCGGGCGCCCGCGGCCGTAGCGTCCGAGCAGCAGACGAAGGAGGACGCCATGCCGTATCTGACCACGACCGATGGAACCGAGATCTTCTACAAAGACTGGGGAGGGGACGGGACGCCGGTGCTGCTCAGCCACGGCTGGCCGCTGAACTCCGACGCGTGGGAGGCGGCCGCCCTCTTCCTCGCCGAGCGCGGACACCGGGCGATCGCTCACGATCGGCGCGGTCACGGCAAGTCGACGCAGACGTGGCAGGGCAACGAGATGGACACCTACGCCGATGACCTCGCCCAGCTGCTCGACCACCTCGATCTGCACGGCGTCACCCTCGTCGGCCACTCGACCGGAGGCGGCGAAGTCCTCCACTACCTGGCGCGGCACGGGTCGTCGCGCGTGGCGAGGCTCATCCTCGTCTCCGCGGTGCCGCCGCTCATGGTGCGCACCGACGACAACCCGAACGGGCTGCCGATCGACGTCTTCGACGGCATCCGGGCAGGCGAGGCATCCAACCGTTCCCAGCTCTATCGCGAGCTCGCCGACGGGCCGTTCTTCGGCAACAATCGTGCCGGTGACGTGCCGCAAGGCACGCGCGACGCGTTCTGGCTGCAGGGCCTCGCGTCGGGCACCCGCAACGCCTACGAGTGCATCGCCGCGTTCTCCGCCACCGACTTCCGCCCCGATCTCGCGAAGGTCGATGTGCCGACGCTCGTGATCCACGGCGACGACGACCAGATCGTCCCGTTCGGGATCAGCGGGAAGCTGTCGGCCCAGCTCGTCGACGGCGCGCAGCTCATCGTCTACGAAGGCGGCGCACACGGGCTGCCCGACACCGCACGCGACCGGCTGCACGCCGACATCCTCGCCTTCGTCGAATCCTGACTGACCCGCACACCCGAAACACCCGAGCGCCCGCGAAAGGAACGCATCATGAGCACTGCCGACGCACCCGACACCATCGTCCTCGTCCACGGCCTGTGGGTCACGCCCCGCAGCTGGGAGCACTGGAAGACGCACTACGAGAGCAAGGGCTTCACCGTCGTCACCCCCGCCTACCCCGGGTTCGAGATCGAGGTCGAGGCGCTTCGCGAGAACCCCGACGTCATCGCGAACCTCACCGTTCCCGAAACCGTCGACCACCTCGCCGGGGTGATCGAGGCGCTCCCCCGTCCGCCCATCATCATGGGGCACTCGTTCGGAGGCACCCTCACCCAGCTCCTCCTCGCCCGCGGGCTCGGCGCCGCCGGCGCGGTCATCGACTCCGCCCCCACCGAAGGCGTTCGGGTCACGCCGCTCTCGCAAGCGCGGTCGCTGTTCCCCGCGCTCAAGAACCCGGCGAACTTCCACAAGGCGGTCGGCTTCACGAAGGACGAGTGGCACTACGCCTTCGCCAATGTGCTGACGCGCGAGGAATCGGATGCCTCGTGGGACCGGTACGCGATCCCCGCACCGGGCAACTGGGTCTGGGCGTACGGACTGCTGGCGAACTTCCAACCCGGCCACCAGGAGACGTGGGTGGACTACAGCGCCGACCGCGCGCCGCTGCTGTTCATCGGCGGAAGCGAGGACCACATCATGCCGCCGTCGGTGAACAAGTCCAACGCCAAGCACTGGGAGAAGTCGCCGGCGATCACCGAGTACCACGAGTTCGAGGGCCGCGGCCACTGGACCTGCGCCGAACCGGGGTGGGAGGCGGTCGCCGACTACGCCCTCGAGTGGACGCTCGCGCACGCGAGGTCGACGGCCGACCGGACCACCGCCTGACGGCGGGCGGCACCGGGACGAGATCATGAACGTCACCCGGATCGGCGGGCCCACCGTCCTCGTCGAGCTCGACGGCTGGCGCATCCTCGTCGATCCGACGTTCGACGCCCCCGGCCGGCGATACTCGTTCGGGCTGGGGACGTCGAGCGTGAAGACCCGCGGGCCGTCGGTCCCCGTCGACGAGCTCGGTGAGATCGACGTGATCCTCGTCAGCCACGACCATCACGCCGACAACCTCGACGACGCCGGCCGCGCGCTGCTCCCGGGCGCCCGTCACGTCGTGACGACCGTCTCGGGCGCGGGCCGCCTCGGCCTGCCGAACGCTCACGGACTCGCGACGGGAGACACGATCCTGCTCGAGGCTCCCGGCCGCGAGCCCATCCGGGTCGGCGCCACCCCGTGCCGTCACGGGCCGCCGCTGAGCCGGCGGCTGGTGGGCGACGTCATCGGGTTCACCGTCCGCCGCCAGTCGCGCGCGCACTTCGACCTGTGGGCGACCGGCGACACCGTCCTCACCCGTCGCCTCCGCCGGACCGCGCGCCACATGACCGTCGACGTCGCGATCGTCAACGGCGGCGGCGTGCAGTTCGGCATCACGGGGCCCGTGCGGTACTCGATGACGGGAACGGATGCCGCCAAGCTCATCGCCGCCCTCGAACCGGCCATCGCGATCCCGGCGCACTACGACGGCTGGTCGCACTTCCGCGACGGCGAAGCCGGCATGCGCACGGCCATCGCCACGGCGCCGGCGGCCGTCCGCGACCGGGTGCGCTGGCTCCCCGACGGCGAGCCCGTCGACCTCGGCGAATCCCTCGACCCGCAGAAGACCGCGCCGTAGCGCGATGCCCCGGGTCCAGGCATCCGGCCCCTTCTTCGCCTTCTCGCCGCCGCAACTCCCCTCCCGGGCTCGGCCCACCCGAACCTGCTTTATCGCGGCCTGCCCACCCCAACGAAAGGACACACCATGAACCGTCGTCATTCGCGAGGCCTCTTCGGTCTCGCCGCCGCCGCTCTGGCAGCGACCCTCGCCGTGCTCGGCGCCGTCGCGATCCCCGCCACCGCGTCCGAGCCCACCGCCGTCAGCCCGGCAAGCCGCGGCGCTGCGAAGCCGACCATCGTGCTCGTGCACGGCGCCTTTGCCGACTCGAGCGGCTGGAACCTCGTCGCACCGGCGCTGCAGGCCGAGGGCTATCCGGTCCTCGCCTTCTCGAACCCGCTGCGCGGCATCGCCTACGACAGCCAGTACCTGCGCGACTTCCTCGGCACCATCGAGGGGCCGATCGTGCTCGTCGGCCACTCCTATGGCGGCGCGCTGATCACGAATGCCGCGACCGGCGACCCCGACGTGAAGTCGCTCGTCTACATCGCCGCCTACGCGCTCGACGAGGGCGAGTCGGTCGCCGCCGCGAACTCGCTCGGCGGCGGCCACACCGAAGTCACCGAGAACCTGGTGATCCGGCCGTTCCCGGGCGCGACGAACGGCGACGCCGACGCCTACATCGACCCGGAGGCGTTCCCGCGGCTCTTCGCGCAGGATCTGCCCCGCGTCGTGGCCAAGACGATGGCCGCCTCGCAGCGACCCGGCTCGTACGCCTCGCTCGTGACGCCGTCCGGCCCGCCGGCGTGGAAGACGATCCCCAGCTGGTACCTGGTCGCCAAGCAGGACCGCATCATCCCTCCCGAGGCGGAGCGGGTGATGGCGGCCCGCGCCGGAGCCACCACCGTCGAGGTCAACACCTCCCACGTGCCGATGCTGAGTAAGCCGCAGTCGGTGATCTCACTGATCCGCAAGGCCTCGAAGTAGCGCGCGACCCGCGTGCACAACGTCGGCGATCCCTCCCCTCGCCCGGAGCCACGGCTCAGGCGGCGACGGGCGGAGCCGGATCGCCGACGTTGTGCGCGCGAGGCCCCGGGCACGGCCTCGAGATCGGCCCCTCGCGGACCGACGAACCCTCATGCACAAACGCCCCTCCCCGTCAAGACCCCTCCCGTGACACCGGTTCGCCGCCAATCTGAGCCTTGATACGGCGTTCCCGGACCCGAAGGAGGCTCCCATGCTCGCTCCCTCTCAGACGGAGACGCACCGCCATCCCGAACTGGTGTGGGTCGGGTCGGGAGCCTGGGTCGCCTGCGATCCCGCTGTCGCCGAGCACGATCCGCACCGCATCGTCGCCTACCTCGAGTGCAAGGATGCTCGCGTGTACCTGCTGTGGGTCGGCAACCCCGATGGCGTGCACGAGTTCGACACGATCCGCACCGCGCTCGAAGCCGTCTCGCAGCGCCTGGAGCCGCTGGCCGCATGACGACGGGCCGCCTCCCGAGGGAGACGGCCCGTGCCGACGGCTCGCGTCGAACGCGCAGCCGGTCAGCTGACCTTGCGGCGGTAGATCGCCATCGCCGCGATGTAGGCCACGACGAGGATGCCGACGCACCACGCCAGCGCCACCCAGATCTCGTTGCCCACGGGTTCCTGCGCGAACAGCGCGCGGATCGTGTTCACGATGGGCGTGACCGGCTGGTTCTCGGCGAACCAGGCGACCGGGCCCGGCATCGACTCGGTCGGGACGAACGCCGAGCTGAGGAACGGCAGGAAGATCAGCGGGTACGAGAAGGCGACCGCGCCGTCCATGGTCTTCGCCGTGAGCCCGGGGATCACGGCGAGCCAGGTCAGCGCGAGGGTGAAGAGGAAGAGGATCCCCGCGACGGCGAGCCACGCCCCCACCCCGGCGCCGGTGCGGAAGCCGAGCAGCAGCGCGACGCCCACGACGACGACGAGCGAGACGCCGTTCGAGACGATCGACGTGAGCACGTGCGCCCACAGCACCCCCGACCGCGCAATCGGCATGGACTGGAACCGCTCGAAGATGCCGCCCTGCATGTCTTGGAAGAGCCGGTACGCGGTGTACGAGATCCCCGAGGCGATGGTGATGAGCAGGATGCCGGGGAGCAGGTAGTCGACGTACGAACCGTCGAACGAGCCGGTGTCGATCGCCCCGCCGAAGACGAAGACGAACAGCAGCATGAAGGCGATCGGCATGACCGCCGTGGTGATGATGGTGTCGGGGCTGCGCAGGACGTGCCGCAGCGAGCGACCGGTGAGAACGGCGGTGTCGCCGACGACGTGAGCGCTCATGACGGATCCTTCCGGGGTGTGGGGTGGTCGGTGTCGCCGGCCTCGCCCACCAGGGCGAGGAACACGTCCTCGAGGGACGGCTGCTTCTCGATGTACTCGACCTGGGCGGGCGGCAGCAGCCGCTTGAGCTCTGCGAGCGTGCCGTTCTGGATGATGGTGCCCTGGTGCAGGATCGCGATCCGGTCGGCGAGCTGTTCGGCCTCATCGAGGTACTGCGTCGTGAGCAGGACGGTGGTGCCGCTGCGGGCGAGCTGCTTGACGGTCTGCCAGACCTCGATCCGCGCCTGCGGGTCGAGGCCGGTGGTGGGCTCGTCGAGGAAGATGACCGGCGGGTCGCCGATCAGGCTCATCGCGATGTCGAGCCGGCGCCGCATGCCTCCGGAGTACGTGGCGGCCTTGCGGCTGCCCGCCTCGGTGAGGTCGAATCGCGCCAACAGGTCGTCCGCGACGTCCCCCGGGTTCTTCAGGTGCCGCAGCTTGGCGACGAGCACGAGGTTCTCGCGTCCCGACAGCATTTCGTCCACGGCGGCGAACTGGCCCGTGAGGCTGATCGCCTCGCGCACCTCGCCGGCCGCCGTCGCGACGTCGTGACCCTGCACGGTCGCCGAGCCGGCGTCGGCCTTCAGCAGCGTCGACAGGATGCGGACGAGGGTGGTCTTGCCGGCTCCGTTCGAGCCGAGCAGGGCGAAGATCGTGCCCCGGTCGACGTCGAAGTCGACGCCGCGCAGCACGGGGAGGTCTTTGAACGACTTCTCGACGCCCCGCACCTGGATGGCGGTCGCGCTCATTGCTGGTCCTCCTTCTCGAGGTCGCGGATCGTCCGGGTGAGCCGGTCGCGCTCCTTGTCGATCCAGCGCTTGCCGGCATAGGCGGCGGCGAAGGCCTCGGCGAACTCGACCGGGTCATCCCCGACGATGTCGTCGACGGGCGTCTGGTCGGCGGCGGCACGCTCCCACAGGTCGGCGAAGTCGTTCAGCATCGTGATCATCACGCCGGGGTCGCCGTCGGTGATGCCGCCGTTGTACATGAAGTAGCGCTCGAAGGCCTTGGCGGCCGCGCCGTAGGGCTCGGGCAGCGCCGCGATCCGAGCCTTGTACTGCCGGTACGCCCGCTTGTCGTCGAGCGAGCCGGTCAGGAATTCGATCCACTTGGCGGCCATGTCAGTTCTCTCCTTGCGTCGCGTTGCCATCGGTGTTGTGGAGCTGTTCGATCCGTTCGGCGAGGAAGCTCCAGGTCCTCCAGAACTCTTCGAGCTGTTCGCGCCCCTGCGCGTTGAGCGAGTACACCTTGCGCGGCGGCCCCTTCTCGGACGGGACCTTCTCGACGTCGACGAATCCCCGCTGCTCGATGCGGACGAGGAGGGCGTACACCGTCCCCTCGACGAGGTCGGAGAAGCCCTGATCGCGAAGCGTCGCGGTGATCTCGTAGCCGTACGCCGGCCGTGCCGAGAGCACCGCGAGCACGATGCCCTCGAGAGTGCCCTTCAGCATCTCGGTCATCTGATTGCCCATCGGACTCATCTCCTACTCTGTGTTGCTGAGTACCACTAGACGGTAACACTGAGTACCGGTACTTGGCAACACTGAATAGTGAGAAAGGTGGCGGGAGGTGAAGTTGCACTTCGCGCTTGAAGGTGCAAAACTGCACCCCATGGCCGATAGTGCAGATTCGCCGCGCGAAGTCCGCCGTGCCGACACGACGCGCGCGCTCATCCGCGCGTCACGGCGCCTCACCGCCGACCGCGGACTGGCCGGCTTCACCGTCGAAGAGCTGTGCAGCGAGGTCGCGGTCTCCCGCCGCACGTTCTTCAATTACTTCTCGTCGAAGGACGACGCCGTCCTCGGCGTGCCGATCGAGCGGACGGATGCCGCGGCCATCGCCCGCTTCGTCGCCGGAGGGTCGTCCGACCCCGGCCTCTCCCCCACACTGCTCACCGATCTGGCCGTCCTCGCCGAGGAACGGTGGCAGGCCCTCGACATCGCTCCCGACACGGTGGGCGACCTGTTCCGCGCCGTCGAGCGCGAACCGCGGCTGCTCAAGCGGATGCTCGACCTCGGGGCCGAGGGCGAGCGTGCCGACGCGCGGCTCATCGAGCAGCGCGAGGGCCTCGAGCCGGGAGATCTGCGCGCGCGGGTCGCCGCGCAGATCGTCGGCGCCCTGGTGCGCTCGGCAGCCGAGGAGTTCCTCGCCGACGGCTCCCGCACCTTCCTCGAGATCTTCGACCGGCGGATCGACGCCGCCCGATCCCTCTTCACCACCCAGACCTCGCTGATCGGAAACCCGTCATGACCACCGCCGCCGTCCCGACCGTCACGCCAGAAGGCGAGACCCCGTTCCTGCTCACCAAGCGGCGCATCTGGGTCATCTTCTCGGCCCTCATCGCCGGCATGCTGCTGGCGAGCCTCGACCAGACGATCGTGTCGACGGCCATGCCCACGATCGTCGGCGAGCTCGGCGGGGTCTCGCACCAGGTCTGGATCACGACCGCGTACATCCTGGCCACCACCATCGTCATGCCGATCTACGGCAAGTTCGGCGACGTGCTCGGCCGCCGGCGGCTCTTCATGGCGGCGATCGCGATCTTCACCCTGGCATCGATCGGGTGCGCGTTCGCGACCGACTTCTGGATGTTCGTCGTCTTCCGCGCCGTCCAGGGTCTGGGCGGCGGCGGCCTCATGATCCTGTCGCAGGCGATCATCGCCGACATCGTGCCCGCCTCCGAGCGCGGCAAGTACCTCGGACCGCTCGGCGCCGTCTTCGGGCTCGCGGCCGTGGGCGGACCGCTGCTGGGCGGCTTCTTCGTCGACCACCTGACCTGGCAGTGGGCGTTCTACATCAACATCCCCGTGGGGATCGCCGCGTTCCTGATCGCCGTGTTCGCACTGAAGCTTCCCGACAAGAAGCGCGAGAAGCCGATCGACTGGCTCGGGGTGCTGTTCCTCTCGGCGGCGACCACGTGCCTCATCTTCTTCACCGACTTCGGCGGCTCCGTCGAGTTCGGCTGGGATCACGCCGCGACGTGGTCGTGGGGCGCGGGCCTTCTCCTGGCCGCCGCGCTGTTCGTCTTCACCGAATCGCGTGCGGCCGACCCGATCATGCCGCTGGCGATGTTCCGCAACCCGATCTTCGTCAACGCCACCGCGATCGGCCTCGTCCTCGGGATCGGCATGTTCGCGGCCATAGGCTTTGTGCCGACGTTCCTGCAGATGTCGTCCGGCACGTCGGCTGCGGCATCCGGTCTCCTCATGCTGCCGATGATGGTGGGACTCATCGGCACGTCGATCGCGTCGGGTGTGCTCATCACGAGGACGGGGCGCTACAAGATCTTCCCGATCGTCGGCACCGTCCTCACCGGTGCGGCGATGGTCGCGATGACGACCCTCGCAGCGACGACGCCCATCTGGCTGATCTGCGTCTACCTGTTCGTCTTCGGCGCGGGCCTCGGGCTCATCATGCAGGTCGTCGTGCTGGTGGTGCAGAACGCGGTGCCGGCCGCCGACATCGGCACGGCCACGTCGACCAACAACTACTTCCGCGAGGTGGGGGCCGCGCTCGGCACCGCGGTGTTCGGCACGCTGTTCACCACTCGGCTCACCGAGAACCTCACCACGGTCTTCACCGACGCCGGGGCGACGCCCGAGCTGGCCGGCGAGGCCACGGCGACGATCGACCCGGCCGTGCTCAACGGCCTCCCCGACCCGATCCGGGAGGGCGTCGTCACCGCGTACGCCGACGCGCTCGCGCCCGTGTTCTGGTACCTCGTCCCGTTCATCGCGCTCGCGCTGATCCTCGCGCTGTTCCTCAAGGAGATCCCGTTGTCGGACGTCGCCGGGCTCGTCGCCCGCGGCGAGGCGATCGGCGGCGAGGAGGCGGAACGGCTCCAGGCCGAGCAGCGATCCGGCCGGGCGACGGACGAGGTCCATCGGCGCTGAGCGGGCCGGTACCCCGCGCGTCGCGGCCTGTCAAGCCGCTCGGTCCGGGCGTCGTGCCGACGCACCATCGAGAACCCGAACAGCGCACACCCGTGCCGCCGGGCGAGGACGGAGTCTCCTATGAAGCACGTGACCTACGGCGAGAACTCGCTGCTCATGTCGGATGCCTCGGCCGACGCCCTCATCCAGTACGCCGCCGCGCTCGGCGCCGAGAACACCGCCGACACCGTCACCCTCTCGGCGATCCGCCTCGAGGGGAACGAGGTCGAGGTGACCTTCCTGCTCAACCCCGCGACCGCCCTCATGGTGGAATCGGCGACGGGGGTGGCGACCCCGCCGCCCAACGACGAGGCGATCGCCTCTCTTCGCGCGCGCACCGAGCGGCTGCGGCATCCGGCCCCCGCGCAGCCGCAGTTCTTCGACGACGAGATCCCCGACGACCTGCGCGGCCTCGCGTGAGCGGATGCCTCGCACCGGAGGTTCGTCGCGGTGTCAAGCCCGTCCGCGAGCGACGACCACGGGTCTAGCGTCGAGACACACGACGGAAGGGACGCGCGATGACCGATGCGATGACCGACGAAGAGAAGCGCCGCGACCAGCTGCTGGCCGCGCCCGACGCCACCGAGGCGGACGCCGCGCCGCGGATCGACGTGACCGAGCACGACGGCGTCACGCGGATCGACATCCGTGACGATGCGGCGGTGCGTCCGGGCAACCCCGAGGAGGACCCGGACGACGACGTCGCTGCCGGCGAGGAGGAGCATCCCTCACAGGCCGAGGGCGAAGACCCCGACCGGCCGAACACCGGCGAGGAGCCTCCGGAGGAGGGCCACCCGTCGCAGGCCGAGGGCGACGACCCCGACCGCCCCGACGAGTGACCCGCGCCGCGGACGGGCCCGCCCCGCAACGCGGGCGCGCGACGTAACATCGCGCCCACCCGGTGGCAATCCCCTCTGCGCTGTCGTGCGCGGCGGGAGAGGGTGCCTGGCATGGCGCACGAGAAAGCATCTGTCACCACCGTCGCTCCCGGCGTGATCCGGATCCACCGCGCGGCGGTGAACTTCTATCTCGTCTCGTCGGGCGATGGGCTCATCCTCATCGACACCGGGCTTCCGGGGATGTGGCGAGGGCTGCTGCGCGCGCTTCACGAGGTCGGCGCCGCGCCCGAGGACATCGCCGCCGCTCTCCTCACGCACGGCCACTTCGATCATGTGGGACTCAGCGATCGCCTGCACGGCGAGCACCGGGTGCGCTCGCACGTGCATCCGTCGGACAAGGAGCTCGCGCAGCATCCGTATCGGTACCGACCGCAGCGTCCGCGCGTGAGCGCGCCGCTGCGCCACCCGCGCGGCATCCCGATCCTGGCGCGCATGACGGCGGCGGGCGCGCTGTGGGTGGAGGGCACGAAGGCGAAGGCGGATGTCGCGCCCGGGCGCGCGATGGACGTGCCGGGTCGTCCGGTGCCGGTGTGGTCTCCCGGGCACACGGACGGTCATTGCGGATTCCTGCTCCCCGATCGCGGGGTGCTGTTCAGCGGCGACGCCCTCGTCACCCTCGACCCGTACACGGGTCGCACCGGACCGCGGCTCGTGTCGCGCTCCGCGACCGCCGACGCCGAGACGAATCTGCTCAGCCTCGACGCCCTCGCCGTGACCGACGCCCGGCTGGTCCTGCCCGGACACGGGGCGCCGTTCGAGGGCGGCGCGCGCGAGGCCGTCGCCGCAGCCCGGCGCGTCGGCGTCGACTAGAGGTCGAACGCCGCGTCGTCGAAGTCGGTGGCGGCGCCGGCATCCGTCTCGATCGCACCGTCGTCCGTCTCCACCGGATCGTCCGGCACGAACGCCAGCGCGAGCGGGACACCCGAGCTGACGAGCAGGCGCACCAGCGACCCCGCGCCGTGTCCGTCGTGCGCTTCCAGCCATCCGCCGCCGCTGCTGGTGACGATCTGCTCCAGCTGCCGCTGGACGTCGTCGAACGTCCGGCGCACGACGGTGTAGGTGTGCCCGCCGTAGATCACTTCGATGTGCGACATCCGGATCACTTCCCTTCGCACACATCCCGGCGCACGCACCGTGACCGTGGCGCGGTGCGGTGCGAAAGCGTCACCGGAAATCGTAAGCACCGACCGCGTGCGGCGGAACAGGAAGTGCGCGAAGCGGATGCGCCCGTGCGCGATCCGGACGTGGGGGGGGTGGGGGCTCCCGCTAGCGCGAGTCTCGGCCGGCGCCGACCTGGTCGAGCAGGACGGCGAGCGCCTCGTCCACCGTCTGCCGGAGCACGTCCTCGGGGTCGCCCGAGAACTCGCACCGGCGGTGCCCGACGCCGTCCGCCGACGCCCATCCCAGGTACACCGTGCCGGGCGCGTGCCCGTCCTGCGGGTCGGGGCCGCCGACCCCCGTCGTCGACACGGCGATGTCGACCGACATGAGCTCGCGGACGCCGCGGGCGAGCTGCTCCGCGCACGCGGCGGAGCACGTGTCGGTGCCCGGCTCCAGCCCGAGCAGCGACTCCTTGACGGGCGTCTGGTAGGCGACGACGCCGCCCGCGAACCACGCCTCCGCCTCGGACGCCTCGCCGATGGTGGTAGCGAGGAGTCCGCACGTCAGTGACTCGGCGACCGCGATCCGGATGCCTCGTTCCTTCGCCGCTTCGGCCAGCTTCTCGCTCGTCTCGCTCATCGTGGGGGTGCTCCTCGGTGGTATCGGTCGTGGGCGGGTGTGGTGGTCGGACTGCGTGCTCCGGGCGAGGTGCGGGCACGGGCTCCATGGGTACGTCGCGCTCGGGGCAGGTGTCAACACCCTTGTCACCGGTTCGAGTTCGGGGTGTGAGAGGTTGGGGGTCCGGGGGCTGGGTCGGAGTGTCGGAGGTTCCGGGTCGAGGTCTGGGCAGAGTGTCGGAGATATGTTCTAGTGTTCTGATATGGAAGCAGGAGAGTCAGCCGACCGGTCTCGGGCGCAGGCGGGCGCGGGGTCGTCCGGTGACGGCCTCGTCCCTCGCGGGTCCGAGGAGCGGATGCCGAGAACCGACGAGGCCGATGCGTACGAACCCGGCGACTGGGCGCCGCCGATACCCGACGACGTGGATCTGGTGAGCGAGGCAGCCGCGATGATGGCCGTGTTCGCTGCGCAGCGGTTCGAGCGGCTCGATCGCCTGCGTCGCAATGCCCTCGCCGACGCGACCAGGTACGGGAACGCGGTCGCCGAGGTGATCGAGCGGTCGGTGCGTCTCGAGGTGGCGGCCGCCTTGCGCATCACCGAGCACAGCGCCGGGATGCTGCTCGCCACCGCAGAGGCACTCGTCGACCGCTACCCCGAGGCGCTGGACTCGTTGAGCCGCGCGGCGATCACCGAGCAGCACGCCCGCACGTTGGCCGACCTGCTCGATGGGACGAGCCCCGAGGTGCGGGAGCGCCTCCTCCCCCGTGCGATCGAACTGGCCGAGCAGTCGTCGACGGGCACGTTCCGTCGCGGTCTTCGCAGGCTGATCGAACTCGAAGAGGCGGCGACCCTGGCGGCTCGACTGGAGTCCGCGGTCACGCAGCGTCGGGTGGTCGTCGAGCCCGCCGACGACGGTATGGCCTGGCTGCACGCTGATCCCCGCCGTCGAGGCCCACGCGATCCACAACCGCCTCACCGCGATCGGAAAGGCCCTGAAAGCGCGACCTGACGAAGAACGCACTCTCGACCAGCTGCGAGCGGACGCCTTCGGCGACCTGCTCGTGGACGGCGACACGACGTCGATCGGGCCCGAAGGTCGGGGCATCCGTGCGACCGTTGCCGTCACGGTTCCCGTGCTCTCGCTCCTCGACGGGTCGTCCGGTGGTACGAGCGGCGTCGCGCATCCCGGTGTCGCCTCGCCGAGCGTCGATTCTCCCCGTCCGGCCTCTCGGGCGACGGCGGATGGCGTCCCCGTCGTGGAGGGTCTCGGGCCGATCCCCGTCGATGTCGCCCGAGACCTCTGCGCCGGCGCCGACGACTGGATGCGGGTCCTCACCCACCCCGAGACCGGAATCGTGCTCTCCGTCGGCAGAACGCAGTATCGACCACCGCCCTCGATGCGCAGGCTCATTCGCTGGCGCTCCGACCGGTGCATGGCGCCGGGGTGCGGCGTCCCCGCGTCCCGATGCGAGATCGACCACACCGTGGCCTGGCAACACGGCGGACACACCGGCGCCCAGAACCTGGCGCCGCTGTGCAAGGGTCATCACTCGATCAAGCACCACGGTGGGTGGACGGTCGAGCAGAGGGCGGACTCCGGCGGTGCGCTCCACTGGATATCACCGTCGGGGCGGGCCTATGTGGTGAAGCCGGAGCGCGACGTGCCGACGTTCCGCCCGTCGACCGACGGCAGCGCGCCGTTCTAGGGATCCGGATGCCTCAGCAGCCCGCTGTTCTCGTGGTGGACCTCCGTTGGCTGCGCGCCGACCACAGGGCTGGCCCCGAGCCCGACGCCTACGAGCGGGCGAGGGCCTCGAGCTCGATTCCGCTGAGGCGCTGCGTCGTCCACTCATCCATCGGCACAGCACCGAGCGAACGGTAGAACGCGATCGACGGGGCGTTCCAGTCGAGAACGGTCCACTCCAGCCGCGAATACCCCCGCTCGACGCAGACTGCTGCCAGCGCTGCGATGAGCGCTTTGCCGTAGCCGCGTCCGCGCTGCTCCTCGTCCACGAAGAGATCCTCGAGCCAGATACCGTGCCGGCCCGTCCACGTCGAGTACGTGAGGAACCACACGGCGATCCCGACGATCGAGCCGTCCCGCTCCACCACGTGCGCGAAGACGCGGGGGTCATCGCCGAAGAAACGGTCCCCGATCGCATCGACCGTGTTCTCGACCG
Source organism: Microbacterium sp. NPDC057407 (assembly GCF_042803895.1). Classification (NCBI taxonomy): domain Bacteria; kingdom Bacillati; phylum Actinomycetota; class Actinomycetes; order Micrococcales; family Microbacteriaceae; genus Microbacterium; species Microbacterium sp. NPDC057407. The sequence continues at coordinate 66,438 of NZ_JBHVCA010000004.1, forward strand.
CGTCGGGCTCGCGCTCGTACTCCGCCAGGCTCTGGATCGCCGACAGGATCCCGGCTTCATCCCCCGGGCGGGCCGGCCGCAGCACAGCGTCGTCCCGCAGAACCCTCGCGCCAGCGGGACGATCGGCCGGCACCACGTCATCGACCCTCACGTCATCGACCCTCACGTCAGCGGGGCGATCGGCCAGCGCCGGATCATCGGGCAAGGGGGTGCGCTCCATCCTGCGAGCCTACGGCCAGGCCAAGCTCGGTCACCCGGCCGCCTCACCGCCGAAACGAAGATCGCCCCGGGGCCGAAGCCTCGGGGCGATCATCATGCGATGTGCGGTCTCTGTGTCTGGTTCCCTTGCGGGTTCCTCGTTTCCGTTTTCTCTTCGCAGGAGTGAATTTACTCCGACGAAAGAGAGCGTCAAGAGTTCACGAAGAAGTCATCTCGACGTCAACGTGAAGGTGAGGATTCGGCCCGCTCCCGGCACCGACCGCCGCGCGCCCTGCGTCACTCGTGACCGACCAGCTTCAGCCCGACGACACAGCCGACGAGGCCGAGGATGAGCAGCGTCTTCACGATCGAGAACGCCTCGTCGCCGGTGATCATCGCGTACGCCACGGTCAAGGACGCACCTATCCCGACCCAGACCGCATAGGCGGTGCCCGTCGAGATCTCCCGCATCGCGAGCGCCAGTCCGCCCATGCTGAGCAGCAATGTCACGCCGAACACGACCGTCGGCCACAGCTTGGTGAAGCCTTCGGACTTGCCGAGCGCGGTGGCCCAGACGGCCTCGAAAACGCCGGAGAGGATGAGGATGACCCACGACATGACTGTGCTCCTGGCCAGTCTTGTCGCTCACCGGGTACTGATCCGTCGTCCGGGGATCCGGTCGGGATCCGCCCCCGATTTTACCCGGGGTTTCTGCGCACCCCCTGAGCACCCCTGCGCCCCCTGAGCACCCCCGAGCACCGTGACGTGGCCCGTACCCGGCGGCCCAACCCCCGCTCCCCCGGCCGAGAGCCGCGCCCGAAACTCCGCCGCAACCCCCGCTCCCCGCGGCCGAGACCCGCGCCCGAGACTCCGCCGCGCCCGAAACTCCACCGCGCCCCCAAACTCCACCGCGCCCCAAACTCCGCCGCGCCCGAGAGCCGCGCCGAGACTCCCCGCGCCCGCGAGCGCCGGCCTCAGACGAGGAAGAAGCCTTCGAGCACGCCCGGGTTATGGGCATGCACCAGCACGAGGAACACGACGGCGTCGAACAGGAGGTGCACGGTCACGACGTACGCCAGCGACCGGGTCCGCATGAAGATCCAGCCCATGAGCAGCGCGAACGGGATGGTGAGCACCGGACCCCACGCCTGGTAGCCGAGCTCCCACAGGAACGACACGAAGATCACCGCCTGGAGCACGTTCGCCTGCCAGAACGGGAAGTGACGCCGCAGCAGGGCGAAGCAGGTGCAGATGAAGAACAGCTCGTCCCAGATTCCGACGGCTCCGACACCGACGAAGAGCCGCGCGATGAGATCCGGAGTGTCGACCACGGGCCAGTTCAGGTACACGCCGGAGGTGATGAAGTAGAACGGCAGGATCAGCCACCCCAGCACCAGCACTGCGGCGAGCCACCCCCATTGGAAGACCGTCCAGCGTCCGCCGCCGCGCCACGGGAATCGCACGGCGTGGTCGCGGTAGACCCACCGCGAGATCGCGTACGGCACGGCGACGGCGCCGCCGAGGGCGACCGCGAAGCGCACCATGGCGAGGTTGTCGAGCTCCGCCTTGAGCGGGATGGCGCTGACGATCAGCAGACCGATCGCGATCAGCGAAAGATCGCGCAGCAGCGACGGCGGACGCGGCGCGCCTTCCGAGACCGGCGGGGCGGCGGCATCCGTGCGCGCCATGACGAGCGCGACGAGCAGCCCCGCCGCGAGGAGCGCCCAACCGAGCCACGGGATGCGCGCCACGAAGAACGCCGGGGCTGCGAGAGCCACGAGCAGCGCGGGCACGAGACGCCACGACCACGCGGGGAGCGTGACGACGGGAGCGGCGGCGGGGTGTGCGGGCATCAGCGGTCGCGGCCCTCCGGAAGCCCCGGTCGGACGAGATCGCCCCCGAAACGAGGCGCCACGACGACGATCACGGCCGCCGCCGCCGACGGTACGCCAGGTCGCGGATCTCGCGTCCCACCCGTGCGCCTTTCCGCTCGAACGCGGTGAGCACGCGACCGTCGAACCGAGGGGCCCAGTCGCCCTCGAAGGCCGCCTCGAAGTCGTCGGCCGCGCGGAGCACCTCGCGCATCTGCAGCGCGTAGTCCTCCCAGTCGGTGGCGAGCCGCAGCATCCCGCCATCGACGAGCGCGCGCGCGGCGAGCCGCGCGAACCCGTCCGTGACCAGACGCCGCTTCGTGTGCTTCTTCTTGTGCCACGGGTCGGGGAAGAACACCCACAGTTCAGTGACGGATGCCTCGGGCAGCAGGTGCTCGAGCACTTCGGGTGCGTTCGCCTCGACGAGGCGCAGGTTGCGCGCCCCGGCCTTATCGGCGTCGAGCATCGTGCGGGCGAGCCCCGCCTTGAAGACCTCGATCGCGAGGAAGTCGGTGTCGGGACGGGATGCCGCGGCATGCACGATCGCGTGCCCCTGGCCCGAACCGATCTCGACGACGAGTGGCGCGGTACGCCCCCACACCGAGGCGGGGTCGACCGCAGAACCCGGACGCACACTCGTCGACGCGATCGCGCGCGGCGACTCGATCACGTACCTCGGGGACAGCTCGGCCCACGCCCGCTCCTGGGCCTCCGACATTCGGCCGCTCCGCCGCACGAACGACACCGGCCGGTCGCGGTACGTGCGCGCGGGCCCGGTCGCTGCTTCCTGCCCGGGCGTGGCCCCCGACGTCGAGCGCGACGACGGGGATGAGGGCGACGACGGGGCAGGCTCGGACACCCCTCAAGGCTATCGACCGCACCGGCGTCCGCCGACCCGACCGCGGTTCGACTGCGATCCGGAGCCTCAGGCCGTGACGAAGTCGATGAGCTCCTCGACCCGGCCGAGGAACGCCGGCTCGAGGTCGCGGTACGTGCGGACCGAGCCGAGGATGCGCTGCCATGCCCGCGCGAGGTCGGCCTGGTCGCGCGCCGGCCACCCGAGCGCCCGGCACACGCCCACCTTGAACTCGATGCCGCGCGGCACGTGAGGCCACGCCTCGATGCCGACCGCCCTCGGGGTGACGCACTGCCACACGTCGATCCAGGGGTGACCGACGATCCGCACGTGAGCGCCGTGCCGACCGCGCTCGATCCCCTGCGCGATGCGCGACTCCTTCGAACCCGCGACGAGATGGTCGACGAGCACGCCGTAGCGCCGCTCCGCCGACGGGGGCTCGGAGTCGAGCGCCGACTCGAGCAGGTCGATGCCCTGCAGGAACTCGACGACGACGCCCTCGGCGCGCAGGTCGTCGCCCCATACCTTCTCGACCAGCTCGGCGTCGTGACGCCCCTCGACGAAGATGCGGCTCGCCCGGGCGACGCGGGCCCGGGCCTCGGGCGCCGCGAACGACCCCGACGCGGTCCGCTGCGGACCCGTCCGCGCGGGCGCGGCGGCCGGCGGCACGAGCACGACGTCCTCTCCGTCCACGAGGAACCCCGCACCCAGGGGGAACAGGCGGCGCTTCGCGTGCCGGTCCTCCAGCTCGACCATTCCCGACGCGACCCCGACCACCGCACCGCAGAAGCCGTCGGCCGCCACCTCGACGACGAGGTCACGGGATGCCTCCACCCGCGGCAGCGTCTTCGTGCCATGCGTGCGCCACCCGGAGGCGAGCACGTCGGTGCCGTAGCGATCGTCCATGGGAATCCCTCCGAAGCGGAGAGGCTACCCGCGGCCCCACCCGCTTCCGGGGAGCGACCCGGGTTCTCGGCGAACACACACCTGGGGTCGCCCCCGTGGGCTACCGTCGTATCCCCGGGCCTGAATAGACTCGCCCGAGGGGTAACCCGAATCCCAGAGGGGGGATCGATGCGACGGCGTTGGGCTGCAGCGCTGGCCTCCGCTGCGGTGGTCGCGGTCACGGCGATCGGAGCCCCGAGCGCGCTCGCGACCCCGCCCGTCTCGCTGGGGTCCGCGTACGTCCTCGACGATGCCGACGTGCTGTCGCCCGCCGAGGAGTCCGACGCGCAGGCGCGTCTCGAGCAGCTGAAGGCCGACTCCGGCCTCGACCTGTGGGTCGTGTTCGTCGACGACTTCACCGACCCGTCCAGCGCAGAGGACTGGGCCAATCAGACCGCCGAGGACAACGGTCTCGGACCCAGTCAGTACCTGCTCGCCGTGGCCACCGAGGGGCGCCAGTACTATCTCTCGGCGGACTCCGCGGGTCCGGTGAGTCCGGAGCAGGTCGCATCCATCGAGCAGGAGCGCATCCAGCCCGCCCTCCGGCAGAACGACTGGCCGGGCGCGGTGGACGCCGCCGCTGACGGCCTCGCCGACGCATCCTCCGGAGGCTCGGGCGGAACCGGTTCGGGGGGCGCCGGGGCCACAGGCGGCTCGGGCTGGTTCACGTGGCTGCTCGTCGTCGCCGTCGTCGTCATCGGCATCGTGCTCCTCGTCATGTTCCTGCGCCGCCGGCGACGCCCGACCGCCCCCGGAGGGCCGGCGACTCCCCCGGTGGAGCAGGTCAGCGTCGAAGAGTTGGAGCGGCAGGCGGCATCCGCCCTCGTCGAAACCGACGATGCGCTCAAGACGAGTGCGCAGGAGCTGCAGTTCGCGCAAGCGCAGTTCGGCGAAGCGGCGACCGTCGAGTTCGAGCAGGCGATCGCGCAGGCCCGCGCGAACCTCGACGAAGCATTCACGCTCAAGCAGCAGCTCGACGACGCCACCCCCGACTCGTCCCAGGACGCCCGCGCGTGGAACACCCGCATCATCGCCCTGTGCGAGCAGGCCAACACGGTGCTCGACGAGAAGGCGGAAGCCTTCGACGAGCTGCGCCGACTCGAGCAGAACGCCCCCCAAGCCCTGGCGACGGCCACCGCCGAAGCCGACAAGGCCGAGGCCTCCCTCGGCGGAGCCGCCGCGCACCTGCAGACCCTTCGCTCGTCGTACTCTTCCGAGGCGCTCGCCACCGTCGACGACAACCCCGAACAGGCGCGGCAGCGGATCGCGTTCGCACGCGAGCAGCTGATCGCGGCCCGAACCGCGCTCAACGCCGGAGACCGCGGCGAGGCTGCCGTCGGCATCCGCGCGGCCGAGGAGGCCGTCGGTCAGGCGGTCCTCCTCGAGCAGGCGATCGACAAGCTCGCCGCCGACCTCACGGCGGGCGAGCAGCGCGCGGCGGCGCTCATCACCGAACTGGAACAGGACGTGATCGCCGCCCGGGGCCTTCCCGACTCCGACGGACGCGTCGCCGCGGCGGTCGCGGCGACGACCCAGCAGATCGACGCCGCCCGAGCCCAGCTGGCCGGCCCCGCGAAGCGCCCGCTCGCCGCGCTGCAGGCCCTCGAAGCGGCCAATCAGCAGATCGACCGGCTCGTGCAGGGGATTCGGGATGCCGAGGCTCAGGCCCAGCGCGCACGCCAGATGGTCGGCCAGCTCATCCTTCAGGCACAAGCGCAGGTGTCGGCCGCCGAGGACTACATCACCGCACGCCGTGGAGCGGTCGGCGCCCAGGCCCGCACCCGGCTCGCCGAGGCCGGCGCGGCGCTCGTCCGCGCGCAGGGGCTGCAGGCGAGCGACCCGCAGCAGGCGATGCAGCACGCCCAGCGCGCCGACCAGCTCGCCGGCCAGGCGATCCAGCTCGCGCAGAGCGACGTCGGCTCGTTCTCCGGCGGCGGCATGTTCGGCGGTGGCGGCTCCTCCGGCGGCGGCGACGGAATGCTCGGCGCCGTCCTGGGCGGCATCCTCATCAACTCGATGATGGGCGGCGGTCGCTCCGGCGGCGGCCTGGGCGGAGGTCTGGGTGGCGGCTTCGGCGGCGGCCTGGGCGGTGGTCTGGGCGGCATGCTCGGCGGTTCGGGCGGCCGAGGCGGCGGCATCCGCCCCGGGAGCTTCGGAGGCGGCGGCACTCGCGGCCGTCGAGGAGGTGGCCGCTTCTGATCCCCGTTCCCGCCGCGTGCGCGGCATCCCACGATCCACACCCCACACGTTCAGTCCGATAGGAAGGAAATCCGATGGCGAAGCAGTCCATCTTCGGTCGCATCTCGACCCTCGTGAAGGCCAACATCAACGCACTCCTCGACTCCGCCGAGGACCCGCAGAAGATGCTCGACCAGCTCGTGCGCGACTACACCAACTCGATCGCCGACGCCGAGGCGGCGATCGCCGAGACGATCGGCAACCTGCGCCTGCTGGAGCGCGACCACCAGGAGGATGTGCAGGCGGCCGCCGAATGGGGCAACAAGGCGCTCGCCGCCAGCCGCAAGGCCGACGAGCTGCGCACCGCGGGCAACACCGCCGACGCCGACAAGTTCGACAACCTCGCCAAGATCGCGCTGCAGCGCCAGATCAGCGAGGAGAACGAGGCCCGCGCGGTGGAGCCCACGATCGCCTCGCAGACGGAGGTCGTCGCGAAGCTGAAGGACGGCCTCAACGGCATGAAGCAGAAGCTGGAGCAGCTGAAGTCGAAGCGCTCCGAACTGCTGGCCCGCGCCAAGACGGCCGAAGCGCAGAACAAGGTGCACGACGCCGTCAAGTCGATCGACGTGCTCGACCCGACGAGCGAGCTCGGCCGCTTCGAAGACAAGGTGCGCCGTCAGGAGGCCCTCGCCGCCGGAAAGCAGGAGCTGGCGGCATCCACCCTCGACGCCCAGTTCGAGAGCCTCGAAGACATCGGTCAGCTCACCGAGGTCGAGGCACGTCTGGCAGCCCTGAAGTCCGGCGCCACGCCCACCCAGGCCGCGATCGACGCTCCGAGCGCCCCGTACACGCCGTGACCGCGCCGCTCTCGGGGACGCCGACTCACGTGCGGCGCCCCCGAGAGCGCGCACCCCGCAAGGCGATGAGCGGATGCCGCAGCCACGCGCCGGGGAGAGTCCGAGGCCCCCGGTGCGAGAGGATGAGGGGATGACGCGCTACCTCGTCGTGCCGCAGTGGCAGGGAAGCCCCTCGTCGCGGGCCATGCAGTTGATCGACGGGGCGCAGGCCATCGCCGGCGACCTTCCCCGCTCGAGCACCACCATCCTCGACGTTCCGATGGAGGCGGGCGAAGCCCTGGGCACGGGAGTCCACCGGCTCTCGTCGCTGCAACGCATCCGCGACCAGGTCTCCGCCGCCCTCGATTCCTCGGGTGACGTCGTCCTCACCGTCGGCGGCGACTGCGGCGTCGCCCTCGCGCCGATCGCGCACGCCGCCGCACGCCACCCCGAGCTCGCGGTCGTCTGGTTCGACGCCCACCCCGACCTCAACACCCCCGACTCGTCCCCCTCCGGCGCGTTCGCCGGCATGGTGCTGCGGGCGGTGCTCGGCGACGGCGAGCCGGGCCTCTCGCTCCCGCCCGGGACGGTGCCGGCCGAGCGCGTCTTCGTCGCCGGGGCCCGCTCGTACGACGACCCCGAACTCGACGCCGTGGCGCGGGCCGGCATCGCCACCTTCGACGTCGACGCGCTCCGCGACCCCGACGGCCTGGCCGCCGCCGTGCGCGACAGCGGCGCGAGCGCCGTGTACTTCCATGTCGACGTCGACGTGCTCGACCCGGCCGAGATCACCGGGAACGCGCACCCCGAGCCGTTCGGCCTGTCGGTCGCAGAGCTGACGGCCGCGATCTCGCGCGTCCGCGCCGAGCTGCCCCTCGCGGGCGCCTCACTCGCCGGCTACTCGCCCGCGTCGCTCGCGACCGCGAACGACGACCTCGGAGCGATCCTCCGGGTGGTGGGGGCTCTCGCATGACCCCGATCCCGGCGCCGCCGAGCGGCTGGCGTGACGCCGCCGACGCCGCCGTCGCCCGCGGTCAGCGGCTCGACCGACGCATCCCGCGTGTGCTGCAGGACTCGCCGATCAGCCGTATCGGCTACTGGTACGGCACGACCGTCGGGTGGATCTGGGGCACGCTGTGGAGCACCGGACGCGTCGAGAAGCGCGCGGGGCTGTGGGTCTTCCGCGGGATGCCGAACTGGACGTTCGCGCGCGGCGGCGTGTGCGTCGGCGGCTGCTTCCTCACGGGCGACGGCCGCGTGACCGAGACCCTGCTGCGCCACGAGGCCGTTCACAAGCGCCAGTGGGAGAGGTACGGGATGCTCATGCCCTTCCTCTACCTGCTGGCCGGGCGCGACCCGTTGCGCAACCGCTTCGAGATCGAAGCCGGGCTCGAGGACGGCAACTACGTGCCGCGAGGCGCGGCCCGCGCGTAGCGGACCGCGCCCCACCCCCTGCGCCCCCGCTACTTGTTCGGGTAGAGGTTGGCGTTGCAGCCTTCCTCACCGAATGGCGTGCTCACGACCGCGGCACCGCGGACGCTGAACATGTCGCGTGCTTCCTTGGGAATGTGACCCCAGTTCTGCACGGTTCCCGGCTGGACGGGGGCTCCGAAGTCGAAGTCCTCCAGCCCCGAGAACGCGCACGCCGAACGGGCCTTCTCACCGGCGGGCGTCTCGTGCCCGTCGCCGGCCCGCTCGCCGGCGAACGCACCCCCGCCCGAACCCAGTGCGATCACGGCTCCGACCGCGATTCCGAGCAGCATCGATCTGCGCATGTTTCCCTCCCCAGGGTGTACACGACGAGCATCTCCGCTCATCGGCGCTCATCGAACTCCTCGCGACGGCACGCGTCAAGAGGGTGACCGCGCGGGCATGCGCTCAGCGGACCGGGTCAGCGCGAGGTGGCCAGGCCGTACTGCGCGGGGGTGTGGATGGAGGCGGGATCGATGCCCAGCGCGGTGAGGTGGTCGACGATGTCGGCGGTGCCGAGGAAGCCGCCCAGCAGGTGGATTCGCGTCTGGTCGTCGTCGCTGCACAGCATCTCGTCGGCCCAACCGTTCACGGCGCGCGCGAGCGCTTCACCCGACGCGCACCCGCGGCTCGTGCCCGGGGCGCCGGAGCGCTGCGACCGGTCGAGCCATGTCAGCACCATGCGGCTCGGGACGACGATGTCGGCCTGCCACGAGGCATCCGGAATCTCGACGAACACCCGACCCGTCGAGCAGATCGGCAGCGTCGCCAGCAGCGCCTCGAGCTCGACGAGAGACGACTCGTCGGCCGTGATCAGGTGCTGCACCCGCGTGTGCCGCGACGCCCGGCAGGCGGCGGCGCTGTGAGCGTCGCCGCGAGACGCGGTGCGCTGCACGTGCCGGGGGGTGTGCTGCTCGATGGAGTCCATGACGACTCCACTATACCCGGAATGAAGGGTTGCCTTACCTCAGTAGGGGGGATCCTCAGACTCGCGCGATCACCGCGGCCGCAGCAGCACCCGCCGCAGTTCGGCGAGCTCGTCCTCGGTGAGTCCGTGCGCGACGAGGTACTCGGCCGCCGACCCGTACCGCTCATCGACCTCGGCCAGCAGCGCCCGCATCACGGGAGCCGGCGACCTGGTCGCGAGATCCTCGAGATGCACCGCCTCCGGATGCATGGACCGCAGCATCTGCACCACCCGACGGTTGCGCCACTCCGGGAGAAGGCCCTCGGTGCGGGCGTAGTCGGCGACGACCGCCTCGGACTCGACACCCGCGGCCGCGAGCGTGAGCGCGACGGTGACACCCGTCCGGTCCTTCCCCACGGTGCAGTGCACGAGCACCGGCTGATCGGCGAGGATGCCGCGCACGACGTCGACGACACCCGCCGACGAATCCTCCACCAGCCGGCGATACATCTCGTCGAGGCCGATGTCGTCGGCGAAGAACGACTCCACCGATCCGAGGAAGAGCGGCACCCGCTGGGTCGTCACCGCCAGGCCGTCGATCCGACTCGGCGCGTACGCGACCTCGTCGTCGGCGCGCAGGTCGATGATGCGGCGCAGGCCGAGATCGGCGAGCGACCGCGTCCCCTCCCGGTCGAGCTGCGCCAGATTGCCCGACCGGAACAGCACCCCGTGCCGGGTGACGGTCTCGCCCGCGGGCAGCCCGCCGACGTCACGGAGGTTCACCGCGCCGGAGACGACCGGGTCGGCGGGCCGGGCCGGGTCCGACCTGCGGGCCGGGTCCTTGGGCCGGGTTCGGTCCGCCGGCCGGGCCGGGTCCGCCGGGTCGGGGTTCTCGGTCACCATGCCGCGCCGGAGGCGGCGTCGCGGTCCTCGCCCGCCAGGTCGTCACGAGGAGGCACGCTGTAGCGGCCCGCGATCGCGATGCGATTGAACGCGTTGATCGACACGAGGATCCAGCTGAGAGCGACGTACTCCTTCTCTGTCAGGATGCCGCCGACGCGATCGTAGACGTCGTCGGGAATCCCGTCGTCGTGGATGCGCACGAACGCCTCGGCGAGCTCGAGGCCGGCGCGCTCGCGGTCGGAGAACACCCCGGAGTCGCGCCACACCGGCAGCTGGGCGATCACGTCCGCCGTGATCCCCGCCGCGACCGCCCGCTCGACATGGACCCGCACGCAATAGGCGCAGCCGTTGAGCTGCGACGAGTGGATCTGCACGAGCTCCTTCAGCCGTTCGTCGACGCCGTTCTCGGCGGCGAGCGCGCCCACCGTCTTCGAGAAGGCCGCGAGCGACTGGTACGCGGGCGGAGCGGAACGCGAGAGGTGCACACGGCGTTCGGTCATGCCGCCAGCCTAGGCGCACCACGGCGGAGAGGGCGGGCCGGACTGCGAGAGACCGGGGTGGGAGAGAATGGCCGGGTGAGCGATCCCATCGACGAGTTCTCGTTCCTGGCCGATCAGGCCGCCGACGCCGGCATCGACGGCCCCCTCCCCCGCGGCGAGCGCCTCACGCTCACCCTGCCGGACGGTCGCACGCTCAGCGCGCTGCGCTGGACGCCGGCCGACGCGACCGACCCCGGCGCCGCCGATCCAGACCCGTCCTCTCCCGTGGTGACGTTCCTGCACGGCGCCGGTCTCAACGCCCACACGTGGGACACCACCGTCCTCGCCCTGGGGCTGCCGGCACTCGCGATCGACCTGCCGGGGCACGGCGACTCCTCGTGGCGCGACGACGCCGCCTACATCGCCCGCGTCCTCGCGCCGGACGTCGCCGCGGGCATCGCCGCGTGGACCGACCGCCCGCAGGTGCTCGTGGGGCAGTCGCTCGGCGGACTGACCGCGGCGGCGGTCGCGGCATCCCGTCCCGATCTGGTGCGCGAGCTCGTCGTCGTCGACATCACCCCCGGCGTCGACCCGTCGGCCGGGCCGACGCAGATCCGGCGGTTCTTCGCCGGCCCCACCGACTGGGCGTCGCGCGACGAGCTCGTCGACCGTGCCCTCGCCTTCGGCCTCGGCGGCGGCACCCGTGCGAAGGCCGAGCGCGGCGTGTTCTTCAACTCGCGGGTGCGCCCCGACGGCCGCGTCGAGTGGAAGCACCACTTCGCCCACCTCGCCGCCGCGGCGGTCGCCGCCGACGCGACCCCAGACGCCGTCTCGGCGGTGCTCGACGAGTCCGGCTGGGACGATCTGACGGGAACGGATGCCGCGATCACGCTGATCCGCGGATCGCGCGGCTATGTCACCCCCGACGACGCCACGGAATTCGCGCGGCGGGTGCCCGCGGCATCCGTCGTTGTCATCGAAGCCGGGCACAACATCCAGGAGGACGCCCCGCAGGAGCTGGGCGCGGGGCTGCGCGGGCTCGCGGGGAACGATTAACGCTTATGTTGCGTTCCGAGTAGCAGGTTCTCCCGGCCTCTCGCGACCTCTTTAGGCTGGAGGGCGCACGTTCGTGCGATCCGTCCCGAAAGGATTTCCATGCTTCGTCGCACCGCCCTTGCCGCGGCATCCCTGCTCGCCGCGAGCGCCCTCGTGCTCAGCGCCTGCAGCGGCGGCGCATCGCCCGCACCCAGCAGCACCGGAGAGCCCGACCCCGACGCATCCGTCGCGATCCGCCTCGTGCTCGAACCGGGCAACCTCGACATCCGCCAGACCGCGGGCGCGGCCCTCGACCAGATCCTGGTCGACAACATCTACCAGGGCCTCGTCGCCCGTACGCCCGAGCAGGACATCGTGCCGGCGCTCGCCGAGGAGTGGGAGGTCTCGGAGGACGGGCTCACCTACACCTTCACCCTGCGCGAGGGGGTGACGTTCCACGACGGTCAGGAGCTGACGCCCGAAGACGTGGTCTGGTCGCTCACGACCCGCAAGGACACGCCGGAGTGGCGCGACAGCGCCCGCCTCGCCAACGTCTCGTCGATCGAGGCGGACGGGCAGCAGATCACGCTCACCCTCGATGAGCCCGACTCGAGCCTGCTGTGGAACCTCACCGGCCGCGCCGGTCTGGTCCTGAAGGAGGGCGACGAGGTCGACTACAACACGGCCGCCAACGGCACCGGCCCGTTCGTGCTCGACGAGTGGCGCCAGGGCGACAGCATCACGTTCGTGCGCAACGACGAGTACTGGGGCGAGCCCGCACAGGTCGCCGAGGTGGTGTTCGATTACATCCCCGACAACCAGGCGGCGCTCAACGCGGCGCTCGCGGGCGAGATCGACGTGCTGACCGGCTTCGACGCGAACCTGAAGGAGCAGGTCGAGGAGGGCGGCGACTTCGCTCTCGTCCTCGGACAGTCCACCGACAAGGGCACCCTCGCGTTCAACCAGAACGAGGGCAGCCCGCTCGCCGACCAGAAGGTGCGGCAGGCGATCCGCCAGGCCATCGACCACGACGCGTTCGTCGAGGCGCTCGGCGCCGGCGAGACCCAGTACGGCCCCATCCCGTCGCTCGATCCGGGCTACGAAGACCTGTCGGATGTCGCGCCCTACGACCCCGAGGCGGCCCGCGCGCTGCTCGAAGAGGCCGGCGCCGAGGACCTGGAGCTCACCCTCACCATCCCGAACTTCTACCCGACGACGATCCCGCAGATCCTCGTGTCGAACCTGAACGAGGTCGGGATCACGCTCGAGGTCGACTCGGTGGACTTCTCCACGTGGCTGAACGACGTCTACATCAACCAGGACTACGACCTCAGCTTCGTGCTGCACACCGAGGCGCGCGACTTCGAGAACTGGGCGAACCCCGACTACTACTTCACCTACGACAACCCCGAGGTGCAGGAGCTGTACGCCCAGTCGCTCGCGTCGACCGACGAGGACGAGGCGGCGGCGCTGCTCGCGGAAGCCGCGCGCATCGTGTCGGAGGATGCCGCGGGCGACTGGCTCTACAACGGGGCCTCGGTCGTCGCGGTGGGCACGAACATCGGCGGCATGCCCTCGATCAACGTGAACGAGCGCCTCAACCTCGCGGAACTCACCAAGAGCAACGGGTGATCCGTTACACGCTGACGCGCCTGGCCCTGCTCCTGCTCGGCCTGCTCGTCGCCAGCGTGCTGATCTTCCTGTCGCTGCGCGTGCTGCCCGGTGATGTTGCCCAGCTCATCGCCGGCACCAACAGCACGCCCGAGCAGATCCAGGCGATCCGGGAGCGGCTCGGCCTCGACCAGCCGCTCCCGGCGCAGTACTTCGACTGGATCGGGGGCGTGTTCCGCGGCGACCTCGGCACGTCGCTGCTCACCGGGTCGAGCGTGACGGATGAGCTCGCCGAGAAGGCGCAGGTCACCGTTCCGCTGGGTATCCTGTCGCTCCTGATCGCGGTGGTCTTCAGCGTGCCGCTGGGCGTCCTGTCGGCGATGCGCCGCGGACGCGGCGACGGCACGGCGCTGAGCGTCGGCGCCCAGGGGCTGGCGGCGGTGCCGGTCGTGTGGGCCGGGATGATGCTCGTCGTGGTCTTCGCGGTGTGGCTGGGGTGGCTCCCCGCACAGGGCTTCCCGCGCGCCGGATGGGACGACCCGGCCGCCGCTCTGCGCGCATTGATCCTTCCGGCGCTCACGATCGGGATCGTCGAGGGGGCGATGCTGATGCGCTTCGTCCGCAGCGCCACGCTGCAGGCCGTCGGCCAGGACCACGTCCGCACCGGCGCCGCGAAGGGCCTCACCCGCAACGCCGCCCTCATCCGTCACGGCCTCCCCGACGTCGGGCTGTCGGTCATCACCGTGCTCGGCCTGCAGGTCGCCGGCATCATCGTCGGCGCGGTGGTGATCGAGCAGCTCTTCACGCTTCCGGGAATCGGACGGATGCTGGTGGCCGACGTGGGCGCGCGCGACCTGCCGATGGTCCAGGGCGAACTGCTCGTGCTCACCGGCTTCGTGCTCATCGTCGGCTTCGTGGTCGACCTCGTCCACCGCGTGATCGACCCCCGGCAGCGGGAGGCGGCATGAGCTCTCGAGACACCCGCCGTCCCGCAACCAGCCGCAACTGGCTGGGCCGCCTCTGGGCGCTCTCGACCGGCCGGTTCGGAATCGTCGTCGTGATCGTCGTCGTGGCCACGGCGATCGTGTCGCTCTTCTGGACCCCGTTCGACCCGCAGCGCGTCGATATCGCCGCCCGGTGGGGTCTGCCCGGCTGGCCGCACGTCCTGGGCACCGACGGGACGGGACGCGACATCCTGAGCCTCATCATGGCCGGGGCGCGCACGACCGTGCTCGTCGCCGTCGGCGCCGGGCTCGTCGCGACGGTCATCGGCGTCGCCCTCGCCGCGCTCGGGGCCCTCACCGCCCGGTGGATGCGCGAGTCGGTGGCCGTCTTCGTCGACATCCTCATCGCGTTCCCCGTGCTGATCATCGCGATGATGATCTCGGCGGTGTGGGGCGGGTCGCTGTGGGTGGTGATCTGGTCGGTGGGGATCGGCTTCGGCGTGAACATCGCCCGAGTGACCCGGCCCGAGCTGCGCCGCGTGCTGCACAGCGACTTCGTGCTGGCGGGCCGCGCGTCGGGTCTCACGCCGTGGCAGAACCTCGTCCGCCATCTGATGCCGAATGTCGCGCCGGTGTTCATCGTGCAGCTGTCGTGGGGCATGGCGGTGGCGGTCCTCGCTGAGGCGGGCCTGTCGTACCTCGGCTTCGGCGCCCCGGTGACCGAGCCGTCGTGGGGCGTGCTGCTGGCCGAGCTGCAGCAGTTCATCACCGTGCACCCGCTGTCGGTGGTGTGGCCGGGCCTCGCGATCACGTTCACCGTGCTCGGTCTCAACCTGCTCGGCGACGGGTTGCGCGAGGCCACCGACCCGACGCTCAGCCGCGCCCGAGGCGCCGGACGGGTGGCCCGGACCCACATCCCGGAGGTGGTGGCGTGAGCCTCGAGGTGCGAGACCTCACGGTCGACATCGACGGCCGGCGCGTGGTCGACGGCGTGTCGTTCACGGTGCCCGACGGCGCCCGCGTGGGCCTCATCGGCGAGTCCGGGTCGGGCAAATCCCTCACGGCCCTGGCGATCCTCGGCCTGCTTCCCGACGGCGCCACGGCCGGCGGGAGCGTGCGGTGGAACGGCCGCGAACTCATCGGCCTCGGCGACCGCGAGCTGGCCGAGCTGCGCGGCGACGAGATCGGCATCGTCTTCCAGGAGCCCCGCACCGCGCTGAACCCCATTCGCACGGTGGGGCGCCAGATCGCCGAGTCGATCCGCATCCACGAGAAGGCGTCGCGGAAGGATGCCGCGGCCCGCGCCGTGGCTGAGGCATCCCGCGTCCGTCTTCCCGACCCCGAGAAGATCGTCTCGCGGTACCCGCACCAGCTCTCGGGAGGGCAGCGCCAGCGGGTCGCGATCGCCATGGCGCTGGCGTGCCGGCCGCGACTGCTGATCGCCGACGAGCCGACCACCGCCCTCGACGTGACGATCCAGGCCGAGATCCTCGAGCTGCTGCTGTCGCTCGTCGAGGACGACGGCATGTCGCTCGTGTTCATCACGCACGACTTGGCGGTGCTGTCGCAGATCGCCACGCACGGCATCGTGCTCGAAGACGGACGCGTCGTCGAGGACGCCCCCGTGTCTACGCTGCTCATTGCACCGCAGTCGCCCGTCACCCGCGGCCTGCTGCGCGACGCGACGGCGACGCTGTGGCGGCCCGGCCCGGGAACGGAAGGCGCAGGGGTATGACAGGGACCGGGCATGACTGAACCGCTGGTGCGCGCGCGGGGCCTCACCCGCATCTACCGCGCGGGCCGGTCGTCGACGACCGCCCTCGCCGACGCCGACCTCGACGTGGCGGAGGGATCGGCCGTCGGCATCATCGGCGAGTCCGGATCGGGCAAGTCGACCCTGGTCCGCCTGCTGCTGGCCCTCGACACCCCGACGAGCGGGACGGTCCGGTTCGACGGGCGGGAAGTGGATGCCTCGGCCGGCGCGCGCCGTCTCCACTGGCTCCGACGGCAGACCGGGATCGTGTTCCAGGATCCGTACGCGTCACTTGATCCGAGGATGAGCGTGGGACGGATCGTCGGGGAACCCCTGTGGGCCCTCGGCATCGACGGCGACCGGCGGGCGCGCGTGCGGGAAGTGCTCGAGGACGTCGGTCTCGAGGCCGACATGGCCGAGCGGTACCCCCACGAGTTCTCGGGGGGCCAGCGTCAGCGGATCGCGCTCGCGCGCGCGATCGTCCACCGCCCGCGCCTGCTCGTGGGCGACGAGCCCCTCTCGGCGCTCGACGTGACGGTGCGCGCCCAGATCCTCGCGCTCATCGCCGAACTGCGCACCCGTGACCGCCTCACGCTCCTGCTGGTGTCGCACGACATCGGGGTCGTGCAGAACCTGTGCGATCAGGTCGTCGTGATGAAGGACGGCCGCATCGTCGAAGAGGGCCCCACCGAGAGGGTGCTGCTCGAGCCGCAGGTGCCCTATACCCGCAGACTGCTCGCGTCGATCCCGGTGATCGACCCCGGCGTGAACGACCCCGGCCGCGCCTGACCTTCACGTCGGCGGCCCGGGCCAGCCTCGCGGCGATCCCCGGTGAACGACCCCGGCCGCGCCTGACCTTCACGTCGGCGGCCCGGGCTAGCCTCTCACCATGGCCCCCGGAATCGTCCCCCCGTACCTGCTCGCCCGCATCGCCGCCGTGCAGGAGCCCACGTGGGCCAAGGCGGCCCAAGCCGCGCGATCCACGCTGGCCGCACCCCGCGAGTACCGACCGGTCCGGTCGCGCCTGCGCCTGTCGATCGACGACGAGGGCGCACTGGTCGCCGAGACCACTCCCGCGCCCGATCGCGAGATCTCCGACGCCGGTGGCCGCGAAGATCTCCCCGGCCTGCGGGTGCGGGGCGAAGACGATCCGGCGAGCGGCGACACGGCGGTCGACCAGGCCTTCGACGGGCTCGGCTCGACGTTCGACTTCCTGTGGGACGCGTTCGCACGCAACAGCCTCGACGGCGCCGGGGGCGCCCTGCTCGCCACGGTGCACTACGGCGAGGACTACGACAACGCGTTCTGGAACGGCGAGCGCATGGTGTTCGGTGACGGCGACGGCGAAGTGTTCGCGGGCTTCACGAACTCGCTCACCGTCGTCGCGCACGAACTGGCCCACGGCGTGATCGAAGACGAGGGCGGACTGGTGTACCGCGGTCAGTCCGGAGCTCTGAACGAGTCGATCGCCGACGTGTTCGGCTCGCTCGCCGAGCAGCACGCCCGCGGGCAGACGGCCGACCAGGCGTCGTGGCTCATCGGCGAGGGCATCTTCACCGATGCCGTGCAGGGTCAGGCGCTCCGGTCGCTCGCGGCCCCGGGCACCGCATACGACGACGATGTGCTCGGCCGCGACCCGCAGCCGGCGCACATGCGCGACTACGTCGAGACGGATGACGACAACGGCGGCGTGCACATCAACTCCGGCATCCCGAACCACGCGTTCTACCTCGTCGCGACCGCGCTCGGCGGCAACGCGTGGGAACGCGCGGGACTGATCTGGTACCGGGCCCTCACGACCGGCGAGCTCTCGCCGTCGGCCGACTTCGACGCGTTTGCACAGGCCACCCTCGCGGCGGCCGCGGCGGAGTACGGTGAGGAGTCGGAGGAGGTCGCCGCCGTCCGCGCCGGATGGACGGGGGTCGGCCTGATCGAAGATGCAGGAGCCGCACCCGAGCGGGACTGACACCGGCGCCGCCGAGCGCCCCGTGGCGGTGCTCGTCACGCGCACCGGAGGGTTCGCCGGGCTGACCAAGCGGTGGCGCGCCGAGCCACCAGAGTCCGAGGCATCCGAGTGGATCGCCCTCATCTCGCAGTGCCCGTGGGATGCCGTCGAGACGACCGGCAACCCCCGCGGGGCCGACCGGTTCACGTGGGCGATCCACGCCCGGTGCGGCGAAGAGCACGAGCACGACGCCGAGCTCGCCGATGACGACCTGGTCGGCGCCTGGCGCCAGCTGGTCGACGCGGTGCGCGAGTGGAGCCGCACTGTAGACGCCGACGCCGACCGGGACCGGGTCAGCGACCGAAGAAACCCTTCTTCTTCTTCACCGGCTTGAGCTCTTTCTGCATGTAGATCGTGCCGAGCCAGCGGCCGAACTTGAACCCGACGCGACCCATGCGGCCCACCTCGACGAAGCCGAGCTTCTCGTGCAGCGCCACCGAGCCCTCGGCCCCCTTGTCGCTGATCACCGCGACCATCTGCCGGATGCCCTTCTGTTCGCACGCCTCGATGAGGGCGACCAGCAGCGCACGCCCGAGCCCCTTTCCTGTCGCGGCCTGCCCCAGATAGATCGAGTTCTCGACCGAGAAACGGTAGGCCGACTTGCTCGACATGGGCTGCACGAGCGCGTAACCGAGGATCTGCCCGGTGGGCGACTGCGCGACCAGGAACGGCAGGTCGAGCTTGCGGAGGAACGCGAGCTTCTCGCGCCACTGGGCGATCGACCACTTCTTCTCGTCGAAGGTGACCACCGAGTTGGTGACGTAGTGGTTGTAGATCTCGCGGATGTCGGGAAGGTCGCGCTCGTCGACGGGACGGATCTCGTACGAGAACGGGCGCTCCGGCTCGGGTCGGCGACGCAGGTGCAGCGGCAGCCGGCGGCGATCGCGGTCGTATTCCTCCTCGAGCATGGCGCCAGCCTACGCGTCGGGCGGGAGCGCCCAGTCGACGGGCCCCGCGCCCTGTTGATAAAGCAGCTCGTTCGTCCGCGAGAAGGGCCGCGAGCCGAAGAACCCGCGACGGGCCGACAGCGGAGACGGATGCGCCGACTCGATGATCGGCGTCGAGCCGAGGAGCGGGCGCAGGTTCGCGGCATCCCTCCCCCACAGGATCGCCACGAGCGGACCGCCACGGTCCACGAGCGTGCGGATGGCGTGCTCGGTCACCCGCTCCCAGCCCCAGCCGCGATGCGAGGCGGGCTGGCCCGGCGCGACTGTCAGCACGCGGTTGAGCAGCATGACGCCCTGGTCGCTCCACGCCGACAGGTCGCCGTGCGCGGACCGAGGGACGCCGAGGTCGGCCTCGAGCTCCTGGAAGATGTTCGACAGGCTGCGAGGCAGCGGGCGCACGTGACGATCGACGGCGAACGAGAGACCGATCGGATGCCCCGGTGTCGGGTACGGGTCCTGACCGACGATCAGCACCCGGACGCCGCTCAGCGGCCGCTGGAACGCGCGCAGCACGCGGTCGCCCGCGGGCAGGTAGTGGCGGCCGGCGGCGACCTCGGCGCGCAGGCGCTCGCCGAGCGCGGCGATGTCGGGACCCACGGGCTCCAGCGCCCTCGCCCACTCCGGATCGACGAGGCCGGCGCCGGCGAGCTGGTCGAGCGTCATCGCCACGAAAAGCCTCCTGCGGGGGTTCGATGACGGGTCGCGCGCACACCCCCAGACTAGGGCGACCCCGCGATAAGGTCGGCGTCGTGAGCACACCCTCGTCCGTCTCCGACCGGCTGCGCGGCTCCACGGTCGGCATCACCGCGGCGCTCATCGGCTGGTTCGTCGTGGTCGAGATCACCAGCGGCATCCTGCAGGGCTACTACGTGCCGCTCTTCAGCGACATCGTCACCGCGCTCGGCATCCACGACTCCGACGTGAACTGGTTCGAGGCGGCGCAGCTGCTGCTGTCGGCGCTCGTCGTGCCGGTGCTGGCGAAGCTCGGCGACATGTACGGGCACAAGAAGATCTTGCTCATCGCGGCCATCCTCACCGCCGCGGCGAGCTGGTGGCTGGCGTTCGCCGGCGACTTCTGGAGCTTCCTCGCCGCGTGGGCGCTGCAGGGCTTCTACGTGGTCTGGCTGCCGCTCGAGATCGCGCTCATCTTCGAACGGGGCAGGCGCCAGAACCGAGGCGTCTCGCTGACCCGCCGCGCCGCCGGCCTGCTCGTCGTGGGGCTGCAGGCCGGGGCGATCATCGGCGCCCTCGCCGCCGGGCGCATCTTCACCGCGACCGGCGACCTCACCCTCACCCTCACCGTGCCCGCGATCGCCGTCACGCTCGTGTGCTTCGTGATCTGGCTGGGCGTGCCGGAGTCAGAGCCCGTGCGCGGCCGACGTCTCGACACCTGGGGCTTCGTCATCCTCGCCCTCGGCCTGCTGCTAGTAACGAGCTCCCTGACGTTCCTGCGCCTCAACGGGCCCGGGTTCGCGGTCGTCTGGGTGCTCCTCGCGCTCGGGATCCTGGCGTTCGTCGCGTTCACCCTGTTCGAGCTGCGCCAGCCCGATCCGGCCGTCGACATCCGCGTGCTGCGCCGGCCGGAGATGTGGCCGGTGCAGGCGACGGCGTTCCTCATCGGCATCAGCCTGCTCGGAGCCCAGGGCCCCCTGTCGACCTACGCCGGGACGGACTCGTCGCTCGGATACGGGCTCGGGCTCGACGCCGAGTGGCGGTCGTACCTCATCGGGCTGTACCTCGTCTCGCTCATCGTCGGCGCGGTCCTCTTCGCCGTCACCTCCCGCCGCGCCAACCCCCGCGCGATGCTCATCGTCGCCTCCGCGCTCGTCGGCGTCGGGTACACGCTGTTCGTGCCGTTCCACCAAGAGCTCTGGCAGGTGCTGCTGAACCTGTCGATCGCCGGCATCGGCTCGGGCGCACTCGTGGGCGCGCTCCCCGCGGCCGCGGCCGCCGCCGCCCCCCACGGTCAGACCGGCATCTCGTCCGCCCTCACCAACACCACCAAGACGATCGGCGGAACGTTCGCCTCGGCCGTGTTCGGCGTCGTCCTGGCCGCCGGCGCCGGCGCGGTCGCCAGCGAGACCGCCGCCTCCCTCGGCGGCTACCTCACGGTGTGGGCGATCTGCGCGGCAGGCGGCTTCCTCGCCGCCATCCTGCTGCTGTTCGTGCCGAAGGTCGCGTTCGCCGACGCGGACGTTCCGGCCTCCTGAGGTCAGCGGGCGACCGTGGTGGTCATGACGAGCTGAAGGCCGCCCTCGACCGGAGTGAGCTCGAACCCGACCGTGGCCGTCTCGAGCTCGGAGAGAGCCGCGACGTGCGTTCCCCCGCACGGGATGCGCGCCTGCGCTCCGGGCAGCTCGCACACCCACGTACGCCGGTCGGCGAGCGCCGGCCCGTCGGCCTCGATCCGCACGGCGCCTCCGGCGCGGATCCACTCCGCCAGACGTCCGTCGACCCGCGCGGCGAGGTCGTGCAGATCGTCGAGCGCCGCCGGGTCGAAGCCCTTTCGCCGCAAGGACTTGCCGATGCGATAGACGTCGCGCGACCCGTCGGGGAGGATCCGCGACTCCGCGATCGCGAGAGCGTCGAAGGCGGGAGCCCCGAGCGCATCCGCCGGCACGTCCTTCCGCCATGCGCCGGCCAGCGCCTCGTCGAGCGCGAGCGACGCGAGGTGGCATGCGGTGTGACCCGCCGACAGCGCCGCGCGGACCCCGCCGTCGACCTCGACGTCCACGACGTCCCCCACCGTGGGGGCGTCGCCCTCGACGACGTGTGCGACGACGAACGTCCAGCCCTCGGTGCCGGTGCGCACCGGCACGTCGGGGCCGAGCAGCAGCGCGCCGCCCTCGGTCGCCCCCACGACGGCATCGACGACGGATGCCTCGCCCCCGGCCCACCGCAGGGTGCCACGGTCGGCGGGCTGGTCGGGCCACGCCGTGTCGACCGGGTGGAACGCCGTGCGGTCGAGGATCACCGCGGTGCGGCCGTCGCCGGCGTCGGCGACATGGAGCACCGTTCCCGTCGAGGTCAGGGCGCCGGAGGGATAGGTGACGGCCGTCGGGTTCATGCGTGCGGGGTGTCGTCGATGCGGGGACGCAGCGGTCCTCGCGCGAGCAGATGCTGGGCCGACTGCGCGACCGGCCGCAGGGTCACGAGGTCGAGGTTGACGTGACCGGGCGCGTCGAGCGCGTACGCGATCACGTCGGCGACGTCCTCGGCGGTGAGCGGGGCCACCACTCCCTCGTAGACCTTCTCGGCCGCCACCCGGTCGCCGCCGAGACGGTTCGCGGTGAACTCCTCGGTGTGCACCATGCCGGGCGCGATCTCGATCACCCGGATGGGCTCGCCGTTCAGCTCGAGCCGCAGGGCGTGCGCGAGCATCGACTCCCCCGCCTTCGCGGCGTTGTACCCGGCCCCGCCCGCGTACGCGGTCTGCGCCGCGGTCGACGTGACGAAGAGCGTGTCGGCGTGCCCGTCGGCGGCGGCCGCACGGCGCAGCTGCGGCAGCAGCGCCGCGACCAGGCGCTGCGCCGACAGCACGTTCACCTCGAACATCCACTGCCAGTCGTCCACCCGGCCGTCCTCGACCCGGTCGGCACCGCGGGCTCCTCCCGCCACGTGCACGAGCGAGTGCACGCCGCCCAGGTCGTCGAGGAACGCCGCCAGCCCTTCGACGTCGGCGTCGACCGTCAGGTCGGCCGCGAACGCGACCACCCCCACCTCGGCCTCCAGGGCGGCCAGACGCTCGGCACGCCGGGCCACCGCCACGACCTCCCACCCGCGCTCCCGCAGGACGCGGGCTGTCGCCTCGCCGATCCCCGAACTCGCTCCGGTCACCACCGCACGTCTGATCGTCATGCCTCCACGCTACCGAGGCCCGGACGGCGGCGAGACCCACCGCGGCCGCGCGACGTTACGTCACATTTCCCTTCCGTTGTCGGCTGGGTCGAGGCATCCGTACTGTCGATCCGGTCGGGGGATGCCGCCTCCGCCACCGAACCCGCAGGAGCAAGCCATGTCCGCACCCGAGAACTGGCGTTTCGAGACCAAGCAGATCCACTCGGGCGCGCAGCCCGACCCGGTCACCAAGGCCCGCGCCACGCCGATCTACCAGACCACGTCGTACGTCTTCGACAACGCCGACCACGCCGCGAACCTGTTCGCCCTCGCGGAGTTCGGCAACATCTACACGCGCATCCAGAACCCCACGCAGGCGGTCGTCGAGGAGCGCCTCGCCGCACTCGAGGGGGGCACCGGCGCCCTGCTCGTCGCGAGCGGCCAGGCGGCCGAGACCTTCGCGGTGCTCAACATCGCGCAGGCCGGCGACCACATCGTGTCGTCGAGCTCGATCTACGGCGGCACCTACAACCTGTTCAAGTACACGCTCGCCAAGCTCGGCATCGAGACGACCTTCGTCGAGAACCAGGACGACCCCGAGGAGTGGCGTGCCGCGGTGCGCCCGAACACGAAGCTCTTCTTCGCCGAGACGATCGGCAACCCGAAGATCAACGTGCTCGACATCCGCACCGTCGCCGACGTCGCGCACGAGAACGGCATCCCGCTGATCGTCGACAACACGATCGCAACGCCCTACCTGATCAAGCCGTTCGAGCACGGCGCCGACATCGTGCTGCACTCGGCGACGAAGTTCCTCGGCGGCCACGGCACCGTCATCGGCGGCGTCATCGTCGACGGCGGCACGTTCAAGTGGTCCGAGAACGTCGAGAAGTTCCCGAGCCTGACCGAGCCCGACCCGTCGTACCACGGCGCGTCGTACACCGCGGCCGTCGGCGACGGACTCGCCTACATCATCAAGGCGCGCGTGCAGCTGCTGCGCGACCTCGGTTCGGCGATCTCGCCGCAGAGCGCCTGGCTGCTGATCCAGGGCATCGAGACCCTGTCGCTGCGCATCGAGCGCCACGTGCAGAACGCGCAGGAGATCGCCGAGTGGCTCGAGAACCAGGCCGACGTGGCCTCGGTCAACTACTCGGGCCTGCCCACCTCGCCCTGGTACGCGGCGGCGAACCGCTACGCCCCGAAGGGCGTCGGGGCCGTGCTGTCGTTCGAGCTCAAGGGCGGGGTCGAGGCGGGTCGCGAGTTCGTGAACTCGCTCACCCTGTTCAGCCACCTGGCCAACATCGGCGACGTGCGCTCGCTCGTCATCCACCCGGCGTCGACGACCCACTCGCAGCTCACCCCCGAGCAGCAGCTGACCACGGGCGTGACCCCGGGTCTGGTGCGCCTCTCGGTGGGTCTCGAGAACATCGAAGACCTCAAGGCCGACCTCGAGCAGGCTCTCGCCGCCGCACGGCGCGTGTCGGAGGCCGCCCGCGCCTGAGCTGGCGTGCAGAACACACCGGATGCCTCGGCCCACGCGGGCCGGGGCATCCGTGTCTGTGCGGGGAAGCGCCCCTCAGTCCTGATCCCACCAGCGCAGCACGCGCATCGCGCGGAGCGTGACCCACCGGCTGGGGAACCCGTCGTGCTCGCCGTCCATGGTGAACAGCAGGGGTCCCTCGTGGTGGTTCTCGAACGGGAACAGCCCGTTCGCGAGCCGCTTGCCGCGCAGCAGCTCGATCGCGTCGGCGCAGCGCGGGTCGCGCTCCGGCCGAGCGAGCCGCAGGTACTCCAAGCCGCGCAGGACGTCGTAGAACCACCGCCACGGCACCGAGGTCATCGTCATGCGCAGGTCGGGAACCGTGCCGTCGGTCTTGCGCAGGTACAGCCGTCGCTCCAGCAGGTACTCCTCACCGCGACGCCGCGCCTCGCGCAGCGCGTCGGACCCGCCTGTCGCCTCCTCCCACGCCCACAGCCCCTCGAGGGCGCAGATCGTCGAGTGGAACGACGAGGGCGCGGCGGCATCCTCTTCCCAGCAGTTCCACCCGCCGTCGTCGTGCTGCGTGGCCAGGAGGGTCTCGGAGATGCGACCGGCCTCCTGCCCGAAGTACGCGCCGGACACCAGCGCGATGCCGTTGACGCACGGCTCGACCTCGCCGTCGAAGTATGGCGCGCCGTTGTACTCCCACCGCGCGTTGTCGCGCACGAGCGCGACGGCGCGCTGCGCCTCGAGCGAGGCGGGATCGACGCCGAACTCGACGAGCGACTGCAGCGAGAAATGCGTCGCGGTCCACGCGTCGAAGAACGGACGCGACTCGTCGACCCAGCCCGGACGGTACACACCGCCGTCCCACAGGCCGTCGTCGCCCTGCTCGGCGATCAGGCGCGCACCCCAGCCCTCGGTCGCCACCCGGGCCCGCTCGCCACGGACCTCGTCGGGGGACGCATCGGTCAGGTCGCGCATCACCTGCCAGCGGATGGCCGGGTCGCCGTCCATGAGGTACTCGATGACGTCCATTCCACGCATGCTAGACCGGACCGCAGACACGCCCGCCGCGGGATCGTAGGGTGAGGCCGTGAGCACCGACCAGCAGCACGAGATCGCGGCCTACTACGACGACTTCGGCCGCCGATGGGCCCACGGCACGTCGCCGCTCTACGAGGACTGGGCGCTCGGCATCGCCCGCGACGCCGAGGTGCTCGACCGGCTCGCGGCGCTCCCCCTCCCCAAGCGGCAGGCGAACCTCGTGTTCGCGGCGGCCCGGTGGGAGGGCGCGCCGATGAGCCCGTACCACGAGGTGCGCCCCTGGCTGCTCGAGCACTGGGACCGGATCGTCGCCACCGGCGCCGCGCGCACCGTGCAGACCAACGAGGCCAACCGCTGCGCGACCTGGCTGCCGCCGCTGTCGCGCATCGACGGACCGGTCGCCCTCCTCGAGGTCGGCGCGGCGGCCGGGCTCTGCCTCTTCCCCGACCGCTACAGCGTCGACTACGCGACCCCGTCGGGCCCCCGCCGGGTCGACCCGCCGACCGGACCCAGCGACGTCGTGCTGGCGTGCCGCGCCGATGACGAGGCATCCGTCCCCGCCCGATACCCCGACGTGGTCTGGCGCCACGGCATCGACCTCGACCCGATCGACGCGTCCGACCCCGACGCGATCGACTGGCTCGCGAACCTCGTCTGGCCCGGGCCCGACCACGACGCCCGCGTCGCGCGACTGAGGGCGGCCGCTGCGGTCGCGGCCGCCGATCCGCCCGACATCGAGCGCGGCGACCTGCGCGAGCGGGTGACGGATGCCGCGGCCGCCGCACCCGCGGACGCCACGATCGTCGTCTTCCACAGCGCCGTGCTGCTCTACCTCGACGCCGCCGGTCGCCGCCAATTCGCCGATCTGATGGCGGACCTCGGCCGCCGGATCGACCGACGGGTCGTGTGGCTCTCGAACGAGACCCTCGGGACGCTGCCCGAGATCGACGCGCGTGTGCCCGCCGGCACCGCGACCGACCACCGGTTCGTCCAGACCTGGGACGCCGAGCCCATCGCCCTCGCCCACCAGCACGGCGCGACGTACGAGACGCGGCCCTTTACCCCGTGACGCCCGGTCGCCACGAGGCGGCTCGGCACGACGTGCACAACGTCGGCGCACCGGCGCAGAGCGCCGCAACGGCGGGAGCCGCGCGGCACCGCGTGCACAACGTCGGCGCACCGGCGAGAAACGCCCCAGCGGGCACGGGCTGCAGGGCGGGTCGAGCACGATGTCCGACGTTGTGCACCTCGTAACACTCCGTCCCGCGCTCGCGCCACCGGCGAGAATGGGGCGATGGACTGGCAGACCTCGGAAGACACCGTGCCCTCGGCACCGGTGACCGAGGCCGACGTCCGCCTCCTGCTCGGACGCCCGCCCGCCACGGGCGCGTGGCGCGACGGCGACCCGGTCGGCGACCGCCAGTTCGCGGCGTTCGGCTCGTTCCGCACCGAGGGGGGCCGGGAGCTGCCGTCGTACCGGCTCGCGTTCGAGACGTGGGGCGAGCTCAACGCCGCCCGCGACAACGCGGTCCTCGTGCTGCACGCCCTCACCGGAGACAGCCACGTGCGCGGACCCGCCGGCCCCGGCCACGCGACCAGCGGCTGGTGGGACGACGTCGTCGGACCCGGCGCCCCGATCGACACCGACCGGTGGTTCGTCGTCGCGCCCAACATGCTCGGCGGCTGCCAGGGCTCGACGGGGCCCGCGAGCATCGCGCCCGACGGCTACGAGTGGGCGAGCCGGTTCCCGTATCTCACGATCCGCGACCAGGTCGCCGCCCAGGTGCGCCTCGCCGACGCGCTCGGCATCGACGTGTGGGCGGCCGTGGTCGGCGGATCCATGGGCGGCATGCACGCCCTCGAGTGGGCGGTCGGCTTCCCCGACCGCGTCGAGCGGGTCGGCATCCTGTCAGCCCCGCCCGTGAACACGGCCGACCAGATCGCGCTGAACTCGGTGCAGCTCGAGGCCATCCGCATCGACCCGCGGTTCCAGGGCGGCGAGTACTACGACGCCGCCGACGGCGACGGACCCACCCGCGGACTCGCCCTCGCCCGGCGCATGGCGCTCCTCAACTACCGCTCGCCGACCGAGCTCAATCAGCGCTTCCAGCGCACCTGGCAGTCCGGCGTCAGCCCGCTCGGGCGCGGCGGCCGGTTCGCGGTCGAGTCGTACCTCGATTTCCACGGCAACAAGTTCACGCGCCGCTTCGACGCCAACAGCTACATCACGGTCGTCGAGGCGATGAACTCCCACGACGTCGGACGCGACCGCGGCGGCATCGACGACGCCCTCGCGCGGGTCACCGCGACCGCGCTCGTGCTCGGCATCGACACCGACCGCCTCTTCCCCATCGAGGGACAGCACCGCATCGCCCGAGGCATCCGTCATACCCTCGACGGCGATCAGGCGGTCGTCCTCACGAGCGACTTCGGACACGACGGGTTCCTCATCGAGACGCACCGGGTCGGCACGCACCTGCGGCGGCTGCTGACGGCTTGACTCACGCGTCGCGCGTGTACCGCCACGGGAGCGCGCCGATCTCGAGCCGGTGACGGGGGCCGGATGCCTCGCCCCTCGCAGTCCCGGAATCCGGATCGAGGGCGTACTCGGCGTCGCCCTGCCACAGCAGCAGCGGCCCCTCGGCCCCGCGCCGGGCCACGGTCTCGAACCGCTCGACGCCGGCCAGCCGCGCCGCCGACAGGACCGAAGCCGCATCCGTGCGGGCCGTGAGAGCGTGCAGCGTCACCCACGTCGGCGGATACAGCGTCGCCTCGCCGCGTCCGTGCCGGGCCAGCATGTCAGCCGGCGTGGTCCACGATGCCGCGACGGCCTCCGCCTCCGCGAGGGCGAGCTCTCCCCGCGGTGCGCGCACGGCGAAGAACCAGGTGCGGATCCGCAGCGCGATCCCCGGCGGCGGATCCCACACCGACACGGTCACGAGCTCGGCCTCGTCGAGGCTGAGACCCGTCTCCTCGTGCGTCTCGCGCACTCCCGCACGCCGTGCGACGGCCTCTTCGTCCTCGTCGGGTGTGCGGCGGTCGGATGCCTCGACCCTGCCGCCGGGGAACACCCACGCTCCCGCGAACGAACCGCGGTCGGGACGCTCGATCAGCAGCACCTCGGGCCCGCCGGATCCGTCCCGCAGGAGCAGCACCGTCGCGGCGACGGGGATCGACGGGTCGGCGGCGTCGTCGGCCGTGCGCGCGCGGGAGAGGTCGATCGAGTCGGCGACAGCCCGCACGGCTCGGTCAGAAGGACGGTCGGCAGCGCGGTCGGAAGCACGATCAGCGGCGGTCTCGTCCGGCACGCGACCACTCTAGGGCGCGCGGTCCGGCACGGGGGCGCCGACTGATACGCGTCAGGCGACGGGCACGGGGGCGCGACGCCGTTCCACCGCCAGGCTCACCAACGCCAGAGCGAGACCGCACAGCGCGAGTGCCACGCCCACCCAGGCGGGGGCAACGAATCCCCACCCGACGGCGATGACGAGCCCGCCGAGGAAGGCGCCGAGACTGTTGCCCATGTTCAGCGCCGAGTGGTTGAGCGCCGCGGCGATCGACTGGTTGTCTTCGGCGACGTCCATCAGGCGCGTCTGGATCGTCGGACTCAGGATCGACGCCACGAGGCCCGTGGCGAACACGAAGAACGCGACCGCCCAGATCCACTGTGCGGTGAGGGCGAGGAGCGTCTGCACGACGGCGAGCGCGATGAGCGTGCGCTTGAGGTCGATGTCGGCGAGGTGCCCGCCGATGAGGTTGCCGACCGTCATGCCGATCCCCATGAGGACGAGGATGAGCGGCACCACCCACTGCGGCGACCCGGCGACGTCGGTCACGACCGAGGCGACGTAGCTGTAGACGGCGAAGAACCCTCCGAAGCCGATCGCGCCGACCGCGAGCGCCAGCCAGACCTGGCCGATCCGGAAGATCTTGAGCTCGGCGCGCAGCGTGCGCCCGGGCTCGCCCTCGTGCGGCGGCACTCGCAGCGCGATGAGCACGGTGGCGAGCGTGAAGATGCCCGCGACGAGCACGAACGCCAGGCGCCACCCGGCCTGCTGCCCGAGGAAGGTGCCCACCGGCACGCCGACCACGTTCGCCACGGTGAGGCCGGTCAGCACGAAGGCGACGCCCTTGGCCCGGTTGCCCGGTCCGAGCACGTCGGCGGCCACGAGGGCGCCGATGCCGAAGAACGCGCCGTGCGGCAGGCCCGCCAGGAAACGGGATGCCGCGACCAGCTCGAATGTCGGCAGCACGAACGTGAGCGCGTTGAAGGCCGCGAGAGCCGCGGCGAGACCGATCATCACCCGATGGCGCGGGTACTTCGCGACACTGCCGGCGATCGTGGGCGCGCCGACGACGACGCCGAGCGCGTACAGCGTGATGAGCCAGCCGGCTTGGGCGATCGCGCTCTCGGGGCTGTCGGCCCACAGCGCCGGCAGCAGGTCCTGCGCGATGTCGGGCAGAAGGCCCATCACGACGAACTCGGTCATGCCGATGCCGAAGCTGCCGACGGCGAGCGAGAGGAGCGCCCACGTCGCCGCACCCCTCGTCAGGTTCGAGGAGGTCACCGGGTCATGCTAGCCCGGGCCGGGGCATCCTGTCGAATCGATTCGAAAGACGGTTCAGGATGCCTCGTCCTGCTCCGCGATGGCGGCTTCGAGCCGCTCGACCTTCCCGTCGAGCTCGCCGGTGTAGCCGGGGCGGATGTCGGCCTTCAGCACGAGCGACACCCGCGACCCGTAGCGGCCCACCGCATCGGTCGCGCGGCGCACGACGTCGAAGACCTCGTCCCACTCCCCCTCGATCTCCGTAAACATCGACGTCGTGCGGTGCGGCAGGCCGCTCTCCCGCACGACGCGGACGGCGGCGGCGACGGCGTCGTGCACCGACCCGTCGGTGTTGCCGGTGCCGCTGGGGGCGACGGAGAAGGCGACGAGCATGGGGACCTCCAGAGGTGGGGGGCGGGATTCAGGTGCGGTATCGGGGTACGGGGGCGAAGGGGTCAGGCGGGGACCGCGGTGGGCGTCCGGCGCGCCGGCACCCGCGCGACTCGCACGACCGCCCAGACGAACAGCGTCAGCATCAGCAGGTTGCGGGCGGAGAGGACCGCGGCGGCGAGCGCATCGGCCACGATCAGCCGGTCGTAGAGCAGCGGGTAGACGAGCTGTGTGAGCAGCGCGCACGCGAGGGCGACCCCGGCGGGAACGAGCCACCGGCGGCGATCGATCACCAGGCCGACCACGAGGGGCGCGATCAGCCACGTCAGGAACTGCGGCGAGCCGACCTTGTTGAACACGATGAAGGCCAGCACGAGCGCCAGCGCGAGCGCGGGGAAGAGCGCGGCGAAAGACCCGCCGCGCCACGCGCGCACGGCGCCGAGCGCGGCCACCGCCAGCACCGCCGCAGCGAGCAGCGGGGTCATGGCGGCGATCACCGCGTCGACGTTCGGCCCTGTCACCTGGAACGTCAGGATCTCGGAGTCGTAGTAGACGAAGGCTCCCTCGACCCCGCCCACCGCCTGCCACAGGTACCAGCCGGTCACGGGGGCCTCCAGCTGGAGCCCGCGACCGGTCTGCCCGGCGACGAACCCGAACGCGTGCGCGGCGCCGCCCGCCGCGAACACCACCGCGAGGGTCAGCGCCGACACGATCAGCGCGCCGCCGATGACGGTGAGACGCCTGCGCACCGCGATGACGGCCGCAGCGAGGAGAGCGGCCGGCCACACCTTCATCCACGTGCCGACCGACAGCAGGATCGCCCCGAGGAGCGGGCGACCGACGAGCCACAGCGATCCCGCGATCGCGAGCGGCACGGTCACCCCATCGAGCCGGTACATGCCGACGGGGCCCAGCAGCAGCACGAACGCGAGCCAGAAGGCGGCGGCGGTCGCGCGCCCGGTGGAGCGTCCGCGCCCGACCAGCAGGGCGAACGCGAGGGCGTTCAGGATCGTGACGAGGATCGCCCAGCCGACGGTGTAGCCGCCGATCCACGCCAGGCCGCGCGCGAGCACCATCGGCACGATCGCGAGCTGCGGATAGATCCACTCCTGAGCGATGCCCGGGATGACCCCGCCCTCCAGCGCACCCCGCACCCACGGCTCGTAGACGAGGTACACGTCGCCCATGGGCATGTTGGGCTCGACGAAGCCAAGCACCGCGACGACGAGGTGCACCGCGACGAAGCCCACCCACAGCCACCCGCGCCTCGACACGCTCGTCATCCTAGGGCGCGCCGGCGAGGAGCTCGGCGACCGCGCGCGGCAGGGACTCCGCCACGTCGAGCGCCGTGATCGGCCCGCCGTCGCGAGCCTCGCTGGCACGGTGCCCGGCACGGCCGTGCAGCCATGCCCCGGTGGCGGCGACGGCGGCGAGGGACGCGGCATCCGTCTCCTCGCTCTCGGCGGTCGCCGATGCCGCGAGCGCGCCGATCACGCCGGCCAGCACGTCGCCCGTGCCGGCGGTCGCCAGCCAGGGCGTGCCCGCGTCGACCTCGATCACGTCGCCGTCGGGCGAGGCGATGATCGTGACCGCGCCCTTGAGCAGCACGACGGCGCCGAGCGCCCGAGCCGTCCCCCGCGCCGAGCCCGCACGATCGCTATCCGGGTCGCCGAGGCCGAGCGCGGACCGCAGCCGCGCATGCTCGCGGTCGTGCGGAGTGACGATGCGCGGCGCCGACGCCCCGACCGCGAGGTCGAGCGCCCCGGCATCGACGACGACCGGCAGGCTCCCCTCGAGCAGCTCCCTCAGCCGCTCGGTCTCAGCGTCGTCGCGGGTCGAGGCATCCGTCCCCGACCCGATCACCCACGCCTGCACCCTGCCGTCCGCGGCGACGGTCTCGGGTCGCCGGGCGAGCACGAGGGACGTGGGATGCCGCGGCCCCAGGTAGCGGACCATGCCGAGGCCGGTGCGCCACGCCGCTTCGACGCCGAGCACCGCCGCCCCCGGGTAAGCGTCCGAACCGGTCCTCACGCCGAGCACACCGCGGGAATACTTGTCGTCGGCCGCCGTTGGCCTACGCAGGACGCGCCGGGCGTCCGCAGCCGTCCATGACCGGGTCATGGCGCCACCCTACCCGCGGAGACTCCCCCGAATGATCAGCCTCTTCACGCCCCTCTCGCTGCGCGACCTGACGCTTCGCAACCGGCTCTGGGTCTCGCCCATGTGCCAGTACAGCGCCGTGGACGGAGTGCCCCAGGAGTGGCACCACACCCACCTCGCGCAGTTCGCATCGGGAGGCGCCGGCCTCGTGATCGCCGAGGCGACCGCGGTGTCGCCCGAGGGCCGCATCTCGCCCGAGGACACCGGCCTGTGGAACGACGAGCAGCGCGACGCGTGGGCTCCGATCGTGGCCGCGATCCGCGCGCGGGGGTCGGTCGCGGCCGTCCAGCTCGCTCACGCCGGGCGCAAGGCGTCGACGTGGTCGCCGTTCGCCGGCCACCGCGGCACCGTCCCCGTCGCGCAGGGCGGGTGGCAGACCGTCGCGCCGTCGGCGGTGGCGTTCGACGGCTTCGCCGAGCCCGCCGCGCTCGACGCCGCCGGGATCGACCGCGTCGTCGCCGACTTCGGGGCGGCCGCACGCCGCGCCGTCGAGGCCGGCTTCGAGGTGCTCGAGATCCACGCGGCCCACGGCTACCTGCTGCACCAGTTCCTCTCGCCGTTGTCGAACCATCGCGACGACGAGTACGGCGGCTCGCTCGAGAACCGCGCGCGCCTGCTGCTGCGCGTCATCGACGCGATGACGGATGCCGCGCCCGCCGTGCCCCTGCTGGTGCGGTTCTCCGCCACCGACTGGGCGGACGGCGGCTGGGACGCCGAGCAGACCGCGGTCGTCGCCGGGTGGGCCGCCGAGCACGGCGCCGACTTCTTCGACATCTCCAGCGGCGGACTCGTGGCGCACCAGCGCATCACGACCGGACCGGGCTACCAGGTCGGCCTCGCCGCCCAGATCCGCCGTGACGCGGGCGTTCCCGTCAGCGCCGTCGGCATGATCGACGACGCCGCCCACGCCGAGCGGATCCTCGCCGCGGGCGAAGCCGACGCCGTCATGGCCGGACGCGAGTGGCTCCGCGACCCGCACTTCGGGCTGCGCGCCGCCGGTGAGCTCGGCGCCGACATCGACTACTGGCCGAAGCAGTACCTCCGCGCCCGGCGCTGAGGTCGCGACCGGCGCCGTCGCTCAGCGGAGGCCGCGGCGGGTGGCGTCCTGCACCTCGCCGATGAGCTCCTCGATGATGTCCTCGAGGAACAGCACGGCGGTCGTCGCACCCTGCGCGTCACGCACCTGCGCGAGGTGCCGGCCGGCCCGGCGCATCACCGCGAGCGCGTCCTCGAGATCGGTCGTCTCGAGCACGGGCACCATGTGGTGGATCCGCTTCGACGGGATCGGACGCGCGACGTCGGCCGCGGCATCCGGACCCTCTGCGGCCCGCAGGATGTCCTTGAGGTGCACGTACCCGACGGGGACCCCCGCGTCGTCGACGATCACGTAGCGCGAGAAGCCGTGCTTCGCCACGGCACGCTCGATCTCGTCGGGCGTCGTCGTCTCGGGGAGTGTGACGAGGTCGGCGAGCGGCACCGCCACCTCGGCCGCCTTCTTGTCGGTGAACTCGACCGCCGCCGCCACGGTGCCGGCGACGTCGTCGAGGACGCCCTCGATGCGCGACTGGTTGACGATGGTCGCGACCTCTTCGAGCGTGAACGTCGACGCGGCCTCGTCCTTCGGCTCGACCCGGAACAGCCGCACGATGTGGTTGGCGATCCAGTTCAGCGTGACGATCACCGGGTGGAAGACCTTCGACACCCACACGAGCGGCGTCGCGAGCATGAGCACGGCGCGGTCGGGCACCGAGAACGCGAGGTTCTTCGGCACCATCTCGCCGAACACGACGTGCAGGTACGACACGAGCACGAGGGCGATGACGAACGCGACCGTGTCGACCGCCGCCTCCGACCACCCGGTGAGTCCGAGCGGCTCGGCGAGCAGGTGATGGATCGCCGGCTCGGACACGTTGAGGATCAGCAGCGAGCAGATCGTGATGCCGAGCTGGCTCGTCGCGAGCATGAGCGTCGCGTGCTCCATGGCGTACAGGGCCGTCTTCGCCGAGCGCGAACCCCTCTCGGCCAGCGGCTCGATCTGCGAGCGCCGGGCCGAGATGACGGCGAACTCGGCGCCGACGAAGAAGGCGTTGAACACCAGCAGCACGACGAGCCATGCGATTCCCGCCCAGTCGTTCATCGCCGCTCACCCCCTTCGGCCGCCTCGTCGTCGTGCGGCATGGGCGCCGGCGTGAACCGCACGCGGTCGACCCGCCGGCCGTCCATGCGCTGCACCTCGATCGTGCCGTCCTCGATGTCGACGCTGTCGCCGACCGAGGGGATCCGCTCGAGGACGCTCATGATGTAGCCGCCCACGGTGTCGTACACGTCTCCTTCGGGGATGCGGATGCCGGTGCGGTCGCGGACCTCGTCGGGTCGCAGCTCGCCGGGGAAGATGACGGCGTCGTCGGCGCGCACGATGCCCGCGCGTCGCCGGTCGTGCTCGTCGAGGACCTCGCCGACGATCTCCTCGACGAGGTCTTCGAGCGTGACGACGCCGGCGGTGCCGCCGTACTCGTCGACCACCACGGCCATCTGGTAGCCGCGGGCGCGCAGTTCCGAGACGAGGGCGTCGAGGTGCACGGCCTCGGGGATGCGCAGCGGCTCGGTCGCGAGCGCGCCGGCGGGAACCTCGGCGCGACGCTCGCGCGGAACGCTGACGGCGGCCTTGAGGTGCACGATGCCGGTGATGTCGTCCATCGAGTCGTCGTAGACGGGGAAGCGGCTGTGGCCGGTGCGGCGCGCCAGCTGGATCACCTGTTCTGCGGACTCGTCGGCGGCGAGGGCGTGGATGCTGGGCCTCGGCGTCATCACGTCGGCCGCGCTCAGGCGCGAGAAGGTGAGGCTGCGGTCCAGGAGCGACGCGGTGTCCTCCTCGAGCACGCCGGCGCTCGCCGAGCGGCGGACGAGGCTCGACAGCTCCTCGGCGGTGCGCGCTCCCGACAGCTCCTCCTTGGGCTCGATCCCGACCGAGCGGAGCACGCCGTTGGCGCTGCCGTTGAGCACGAAGATCGCCGGACGGAAGACCGTGGTGAACGCGACCTGGAAGGGCATGACGAGCTTCGCCGTCTGGCGCGGGATCGCGAGGGCGAAGTTCTTCGGAACGAGCTCGCCGATGATCATCGAGAAGATCGTCGCGACCGACACGGCGATGATGACGGCGAGCGGACTGACGAGCCCCTCGGGCAGACCCCACGCCGTGAAGACGGGACGGAGCAGGTTGGAGATCGCCGGCTCCATCGTGTAGCCGGTGAGCAGCGTCGTCAGCGTGATGCCCAGCTGCGCGCTCGACAGGTGGGTCGAGGTGATCTTCAGCGCGCTGATCGTCAGCGAGAGACGGGATTCGCCCGCCGCCTGGCGGGCCTCGAGGTCGGCGCGATCGAGGTTGACCAGCGCGAACTCGCTCGCGACGAACAGGCCGGTCCCGACCGTGAGCAGGAGCCCCACGCCCAGCATGACGTAATCCATCACGCATCACCCCCGTTCGGACGGGAGGCGGGTCGGTGGGGCGAACGTCTGCAACTAGGGGGGTCGTCCATCGTCCCGCAAGTCTACGGCAGGTCCCCTCGCACCCGCCCGGCCCCCGGCATCCCTCCCCCGCACGCGCACGGCACCGGCGATTCCTCCCCCGGCCCAAGCTCAGGCACGGCCTCTTGGTGCCTTGACGACGCCTTGCGCGATCGAGGCATCGGACGTTCCGTCCCGCCATACTGATCGGATGGCTTCCCGATTCATCGTCCCGCTGGTCGCCGCGGCGAGTATTCTCCTCGTCGCCTGCACGCCGCGGAGTGAATCCGGAGAGCGGACAGCGGTCGAGTGGGCGGAATTCGGTGAAGGCACGCAAGCGGACATCGACCGGCTCGCCGCGGACGGTGAGTGCAACGGGCTGACGATGACCCGAAATCTCATCATTCAGGCGGGGTCCGGACAGGATGCGACCGACGTGGTGGCGGTCGTCGCGTACATCGACGAAGCGATGAGCGAGGCTGACTGTCCTCCGCTCCCGACCGAATAGCGTCGGCGTCCGAACCGGTGCCCTCTACGTCACGCCGGGGCCTGGCCTACCAGCTGACCGGCAGCGCCTTGCCCTCTTCGTAGCCCGCGGCCGACTGCAGGCCCACCCGCGCCCGGTCGTGGAATTCGGCGACCGTCGAGGCGCCGGCGTAGGTGAACGACGACCGCACGCCCGACGTGATCATGTCGAGCAGGTCCTCGAGTCCCGGCCGCAGCGGGTCGAGGTAGATTTTCGACGACGAGATCCCCTCGGCGAACAGCTCCTTGCGCGCCAGCTCGTAGGGGTCGAGGCGCCCGAACCGCTCGTGCACGGCCTTGGTCGAGGCCATGCCCCACGATTCCTTGTACGCGCGCCCGGCGTCGTCGACCTGCAGCTCCCCGGGCGCCTCGATCGTCCCGGCGAACCACGAGCCGATCATGACGGATGCCGCGCCCGCCGCGAGCGCGAGCGCGACGTCGCGGGGGTAGCGCACCCCGCCGTCCGCCCACACGTGCGCTCCCATGATGCGGGCGGCCTCGGCCGTCTCGAGCACCGCCGAGAACTGGGGACGGCCGACGGCCGTCATCATCCGGGTGGTGCACATCGCCCCCGGCCCGACCCCGACCTTGAGGATGTCGGCGCCGGCGGTGACCAGGTCGTGGACGCCCTCGGCGGTGACGATGTTGCCCGCCGCGATCGGGATGCCCAGGTCGAGGGCCGCCACCTCGCGGAGGGCGCGCAGCATCCCTTCCTGATGTCCGTGGGCGGTGTCGACGACGAGCACGTCGACGCCCGCGGCGGCGAGCGCGCGGGCCTTCGCCGCCACGTCGCCGTTGATGCCGACCGCCGCCGCGACGATCAGCCGGCCGGAGGCGTCCACCGCGGGCCGGTACAGCGTCGAGCGCAGTGCGCTGCGGCGCGAGAGCGTGCCGATGACGTGACCGTGGTCGAGCACGCACACCGTCTCGGCGCCCGCGGCGACGATGACGTCGAACGCGTGACGGGCGCTCTCGATGTCCACCGCATCGATGGATGCCGCGCGGCCGCGCGCCAGGTCGCCGAGGCGCGCGTCGGGCAGGGCCGTGCCGAGGCGCGTCGCCGGCACGACGCCGAGGACGTCGCCGATGTCGACGCGCCCGGCCG
Source organism: Microbacterium sp. NPDC057407 (assembly GCF_042803895.1). Taxonomy (NCBI): domain Bacteria; kingdom Bacillati; phylum Actinomycetota; class Actinomycetes; order Micrococcales; family Microbacteriaceae; genus Microbacterium; species Microbacterium sp. NPDC057407. Next base: position 103,971 of record NZ_JBHVCA010000004.1, read on the forward strand.
AGGCATCCGCCACCACGATGCCGTGACCCTCGGTGGCCGGGAGCAGCCGCGAGGCGTCTGCCACCGTCGCCTCGGGCGGGAGCACGAGCGGCGTGTCCCACGGCACCGGCTGGGCCTTGACCCACCGGATGGCGGCGTCGAGCTCTTGCAGGGGCATGTCCTGGGGAAGCACGCCGAGGCCGCCGCGCCGGGCGAGAGTGGCGGCGAGACGGGCGCCGGTCACGGAGTTCATGTTCGCCGACACGAGCGGGATCGTCGCGGTCGTGCCGTCGCCGGGCGACAAGTCGACGTCGAGGCGGCTGGTGATCGAGGACCGCCGCGGGACGAGGAAGACATCGGAATACGTCAGATCGACGTCGGGGCGGTCGCCGTAGAACTCCATGTGGGTCAAGGGTAGTGACAGTTCCTGTGCGAAGAATGAGGTGCGAGCCGTCGGAGGCGAGCTCGCGAACCGGGATCGTTCGCCCGGATGGGGTTAGGCTTGACAGTCGAGCGGGAGGGCGATGTCCGGCCTCGCGCGTCTCCAGAACTTCACCGATGAAAGCAGGCGATCCAGCGTGTCGAGCCAGGTGACGGGCCTCGGGGTTTCGAACGAAGGAGAGTTCGGAGCCAACGAATGGCTCGTCGACGAGCTGTACGAGCAGTTCAAGATCGACAGGAACTCCGTCGACAAGGCTTGGTGGCCGGTCCTCGAGGCCTACCATCCCGTCGACGAGGCGACCCCCGCACCGGCGCAGACCGCCGCCGCACCGGCGCAGACCGCCGCCGCACCGACCGCCCCGGCGCAGGCAGACCCCGCGCCGGCCGCGCCGACCCAGCAGCGGTCGGAAGGTGCGAGTCCCGCCGCCACGACCGGCGGCGGAGAGCCGCGACCGGTGACCGCGCCGATCCCCGTCATCGGGGCGCAGCCCGTGGCGCGCACGACGGCCCGTCCGGCCGCCCCGCAGCCGATCCCCGCGCAGGCGCCCAAGTCGCTCCCGTCCGAGCCGGCCGAGGGCGCCGAAGACCACGTGACCGTCCTCCGCGGCATGCCCAAGACGCTCGCCGCCAACATGGACGAGTCGCTCACCGTCCCGACCGCGACCAGCGTCCGCACCGTCCCGGCCAAGCTCATGATCGACAACCGGATCGTGATCAACAACCACATGGCGCGCACGCGCGGCGGCAAGGTCAGCTTCACGCACCTCATCGGGTGGGCGATCATCCGTGCGCTCAAGGAGTTCCCGAGCCAGAACGTCTTCTACGCCGAGATCGACGGCAAGCCCTCGGTGGTCGCGCCCGCCCACGTCAACCTCGGCATCGCGATCGACCTCCCCAAGCCCGACGGCACCCGCGCGCTCCTCGTTCCCAGCATCAAGCGCGCCGACCAGCTCACGTTCGGCGAGTACCTGACGACCTACGAAGACCTCGTCACCCGCGCCCGCAACAACAAGCTCACCGCGGCCGACTTCCAGGGCACGACGATCTCGCTGACCAACCCGGGCGGCATCGGCACGGTCCACTCGGTCCCGCGCCTGATGAAGGGCCAGGGCTGCATCGTCGGCGCCGGGGCGCTCGAGTACCCGGCCGAGTTCCAGGGCGCCAGCGAGAAGACGCTCAACGAGCTGGCGATCGGCAAGACGATCACGCTCACGAGCACCTATGACCACCGCGTCATCCAGGGCGCCGGCTCGGGCGAGTTCCTCAAGAAGGTGCACGAGCTGCTGATCGGCCAGCGCAACTTCTACGAAGACATCTTCGCCGCGCTGCGGATCCCGTACGCCCCGATCCACTGGGCCGCCGACATCAACGTCGACCTCGCCGAGCGCGTCGACAAGCAGGCCCGCGTCCAGGAGCTCATCAACTCGTTCCGCGTCCGCGGCCACCTGATGGCCGACATCGACCCGCTCGAGTACGTGCAGCGCACGCACCCCGACCTCGAGATCGAGCAGCACGGCCTCACCTTCTGGGACCTCGACCGCGAGTTCGTCACCGGAGGCTTCGGCGGCAAGCGCACGATGAAGCTCCGCGACATCCTGGGCGTGCTGCGCGACTCCTACTGCCGCACCACCGGCATCGAGTACATGCACATCCAGGACCCCGAGCAGCGCAGGTGGTTCCAGGAGAACGTCGAGGTCAAGTACCAGAAGCCGGGTCAGGCCGAGCAGTTGCGCATCCTCGACAAGCTGAACCAGGCCGAGGCGTTCGAGACCTTCCTGCAGACGAAGTACGTGGGCCAGAAGCGGTTCAGCCTCGAGGGCGGCGAGTCTCTCATCCCGCTCCTCGACGAGATCCTCCAGGGCGCGGCCGAGGCCGGGCTCGACGGCGCCGCCATCGGCATGGCGCACCGCGGCCGGCTCAACGTGCTCACCAACATCGCGGGCAAGACGTACGGTCAGGTGTTCCGCGAGTTCGAGGGCTCGGTGGCCATCGGCTCGAAGAGCGGCTCGGGCGACGTGAAGTACCACCTCGGCACCGAGGGCACCTTCAAGACCGACGGCGGCGAAGAGCTTCCCGTCTACCTCGCCGCGAACCCGTCGCACCTCGAGACCGTCGACGGCGTGCTCGAAGGCATCGTCCGCGCCAAGCAGGACCGCAAGCCGATCGGCACCTTCTCGTGGCTGCCGATCCTCGTCCACGGCGACGCGGCCTTCGCCGGCCAGGGCGTCGTCGTCGAGACGCTCCAGATGTCGCAGCTGCGGGGCTACCGCACGGGCGGGACCGTCCACGTCGTGGTCAACAACCAGGTCGGCTTCACGACCACGCCCATCGACGCCCGCTCGTCGGTCTACGCGACCGACGTCGCCAAGACCATCCAGGCTCCGATCTTCCACGTGAACGGCGACGACCCCGAAGCGGTCATCCGCGTGGCGCAGCTCGCCTTCGCGTACCGCGAGCGGTTCCACCGCGACGTGGTGATCGACCTGGTCTGCTACCGCCGCCGTGGCCACAACGAGGGCGACGACCCGTCGATGACGCAGCCCCTGATGACGAACCTCATCGAGGCGAAGCGCTCGGTCCGGCGCCTGTACACCGAGGCACTGGTCGGCCGCGGCGACATCACCGAGGAAGAGTACGAGAAGGCCAAGCAGGACTTCCAGAACCGCCTCGAGATCGCCTTCGCCGAGACGCACGCGGCCGAGACCGGCTCGTCGCCGGTGATCCATCCGGATGCCGCGGCCGAAGAGCCGGCCGTCGGAGAGCCCGACACGACCGGCGTCTCGCGCGAGATCGTGCAGCTCATCGGCGACACCTTCGTCAACAAGCCCGAGAACTTCACGGTGCACCCGAAGCTCCAGCAGCTGCTCGAGAAGCGCCTCGACATGAGCCGCAACGGCTCGATCGACTGGGGCTTCGGCGAGCTGCTGGCCTTCGGCTCGCTGCTGCTGGAGAAGACGAATGTGCGCCTGGCCGGTCAGGACGCCCGCCGCGGCACCTTCGTCCAGCGCCACTCGGTGCTGCATGATCGCGCCAACGGGCAGGAGTGGATCCCGCTCGCGAACCTCGCCGCCGACCAGGGCCGGTTCTGGGTGTACGACTCGCTCCTCAGCGAGTACGCCGCGATGGCGTTCGAGTACGGCTACTCCGTCGAGCGGGCCGACTCGCTCGTGCTGTGGGAGGCCCAGTTCGGCGACTTCGCCAACGGCGCGCAGTCGGTGATCGACGAGTTCATCAGCTCGGCCGACCAGAAGTGGGGCCAGCAGTCGAGTGTCGTGCTGCTCCTCCCCCACGGATACGAGGGCCAGGGCCCCGACCACTCGTCGGCGCGGATCGAGCGCTACCTGCAGATGTGCGCGCAGGACAACATGACGGTCGCTCGCCCGTCGACGCCGGCGTCGTACTTCCACCTGCTTCGCCGCCAGGCGTACGCCCGCCCGCGACGGCCGCTCATCGTGTTCACCCCCAAGGCCATGCTCCGCCTGCGCGGCGCGACGAGTCCGGTCGAGGACTTCCTGACTGGACGGTTCGAGCCGGTGCTCGACGACGACCGTGGTCTGGACGCGACGGCCGTCAAGCGGGTGCTGCTGCACGCGGGGAAGATCCACTGGGACCTCCGGGCCGAGCTCGAGAAGAAGCCGAACCCCGAGATCGCGCTGGTCCGGCTGGAGCAGTTCTACCCGTCGCCGATCGACGAGCTCAACGCGGTCGTCGACCGGTACCCGAACGCCGAGCTCGTGTGGGTGCAGGACGAGCCCGAGAACCAGGGCGCGTGGCCGTTCATCGCGCTGGAGGTCAGCAAGCACCTCCACGGTCGCACCGTCCGGCGCGTGTCGCGGGCGGCCGCGGCCTCGACGGCAACCGGATCCCCGAAGGTGCACGCGTCCGAGCAGGCCGAGATCATGCGGGCGGCGCTCACTCTCTGACGGCGATCAGACCGGAGCGACTCCCGCGCGGGCGAAGGCGGCGGCCGCGGCATCCGTCGACGCCTCCGCATCGGCGGGGACCAGACCCAGCCGCGTGCGCCGCTCGAGCAGGTCGTCGATACTGAGGGCGCCCTCGATCCGCACGCCCCACTCCAGCTCCTGCGCGGTCACGCCGCCGGCCGCCGCCGGCCCGTCCGGCAACGACGCCGCGAACGGCGCCTCGGCCCCGTAGCGGCGCACGAAGCGGGGTCGAACGTCGAGGTCGGCCAGCAGGCGACGCGGCCACGCCCCGACGAGCGGCAGTCCGCGCGTCGGCGAACCGGGGGCCGCTCCGCCCAGCCGCCGCGACACGACCGCGTCCACGGCGTCCTCCGCCATGCGCCGGTAGGTGGTGAGCTTGCCGCCGACGACGCTCAGCGCACCTGTCGCCGACTCGAGGATGGCGTGGCGACGGGAGAGGTCGCTCGTCGCCCCCGGATCGGCCGTGCCGTCGGGCGCGGCGAGAAGCGGCCGGAGCCCGGCGAACGTCGCGACCACGTCTTCGCGCCCGAGGGGCCGGGCGAGCACCGTGTTGACGGTCGCGAGCAGCCCCTCCACCTCCGCTTTGGTGGCCTGCGGCACGTCGGGGAGCGGGCCGTCGGCCGCCACGTCCGTGATGCCGATGTAGACGCGCCCGTGCGGAGCGGGCAGCGTGAACACGAAGCGGCTCGACGATCCGGGCACGGGAACCGTCAGTGACGCATCCCCGGGCAGCCGCGACGCCGGCACGACGAGATGCGTGCCCCGGCTCGGGCGCAGCCGCACCGCCGGGTCGAGCTCGCCCGCCCACACACCCGTGGCGCTCACGACGGCGCGCGCCCGCACGTGCACCTCACTGCCGGTCAGCCGGTCGCGGAGCACGGCACCGTCGCCCGATACCGACACCGCCTCCACCCGGGTGAGGACGGATGCCCCGTACCCGGCGGCCGTCCGGGCGATCGCCACGACCAGCCGGGCGTCGTCGATCAGCTGACCGTCCCAGCCGCGCATGCCGCCGCGGAGCCCGTCCTCCGCGATCGCCGGCACCAGCCGGAGCGCCTCGCGGGCGGAGATCGGCGCGGGCGGGCCGAGGACGTCGCCCGGTGTGCCGACGACCCGGCGGAGGCCGTCGCCGAGCGCGTACCCCAACCCGACGACCGCCCCGCGACGCACGTGTCCCGGGGCGTAGAGCGGCACGACCTGGGGCAGCGCGCGCGTGAGGTGCGGGGCGAGTCGCGTCAAGAGCAGGTGCCGCTCCGCGGCGCTCTCGTGCGCGATCGCCACCTGCCCGGTCGCCAGGTACCGCAGGCCGCCGTGTACGAGTTTCGAGCTCCACCGGCTCGTGCCGTGAGCGAGGTCGTGACGCTCGACCAGCACCGTCCGGAGGCCGCGGGCCGCGGCATCCAAGGCGATCCCCGCTCCCGTCGCGCCGCCGCCGACCACCAGCACGTCGATCGCGCCCGGACCGGCGAGCGCGTCGAGCTCGCGGTCGCGCCGTCGGGCGTGAAGCGCCGACGGGAAGGGTGTGCGACCGACGATCCGCGTCGTCATGGCCGGAGGTATCCCGTGAGGGCGGCGGTGAGCTCGGTGCGCCAGGCCTCGCCCGGAAGCCACTCGGCCACGAGCGGGGCGGACTGCACGGCGGACTGCGCGATGAGCAGCACCATCGCCGCGAGCTGCAGCGGATCGCCGGCGCGCAGGTCGCCGGACGCCTGCCCGGCGCTCAATCGGCGGGCGGTCTCGGCGTGGATGGCGCGCTGGCTCGTCCCCAGCCGGTCGAGGATGTACCGGGCGAAGAGCTCGGGGTCGGTGTCGCGCAGCCTCTCGACGAGCGGCATCCTGCGAACCCGGTCGGCCGTCTCGACGAAGACCGCCACGGTGCTCTCCAGCGTGGCGCGTTCGGGGAGCCCGGTGGGCAGCGCGGCGACGAGCTCGCGGGTGACCAGCGCGGCGAAGACGGACTGCGCGTCGGGCCAGTAGCGGTAGACGGTCTGACGGGAGAGCCCGCTGCGCCGCGCGATGTCGGACACGGTGGTGCGGCGGATGCCGTGGTCCAGCACCTCGGCGAGAGCCGCGTCGAGGATGGCGGACTCAGTCTCGGATGGTTCGTCGACCATGTGACAACCATACAGAATGTGTCATACTGTCGCCATGACGGCGACGGCGCACCCGGGATCCGCTCCTCCACCCGAGCGCCTCCCGCCGGCTCCCCGCCCGCCCTGGGATCTCTGGGACCTCGAGCCGGCCCGGCTGCCGGCCGCCGCCCGAGCGATCGTGTCCACCCTGCTCCCGGGCCGGCCTCACCCCGTCCGTCGACGCCCGACCCCGCGCCTCACCCCGACCCGTCTGGACGGGGGCGACCTCCAGGCGCTCGCGACGGCAGCGCCGTCCGGCCGGGCCACGATCGACGACGCCGTGCGCATGCTCCACCTCGGGGGCAAGAGCACGCCCGACCTGCTCCGCCGTCGCCTGGACGACCCGCAGATCGCGCCGGACGCGGTCGTCGCGGTCACCTGCCACTCCGAGGCGGCGGCCGTGCTGGCGGTCTGCGACGCCCGCGGCATCGCCGTCGTCCCCTTCGGCGGCGGCACCTCCGTCGTGGGCGGCGTCGACCCCGAGCCCGGGCGCCATCGCGCCGTGATCGCCCTCGACCTCGCGCCCACGGCAGCGCTCCTCGACCTCGACGAGACCTCGCTCCTGGCGTCCTTCGGCGCCGGCACCACCGGGCCGCAGGCGGAAGAGCAGCTCGGCGCGCGCGGCTACACGCTCGGTCACTTCCCGCAGAGCTTCGCGCACGCCTCGCTCGGCGGCTACGCGGCGACCCGCTCCAGCGGTCAGGCCTCGCGCGGCTACGGCCGCTTCGACGACCTCGTCCACGCCCTCCGCATCGCGACGCCCGCCGGCGACCTCGACCTGGGGCGCGCGCCGGCGAGCGCGGCCGGGCCCGACCTGCGCGAGCTGTTCCTCGGGTCCGAGGGCGCGCTCGGCGTCATCACGGAGGTGACCGTGCGCATCCGCCCGGTACCGGGCGCGACCGCCTACGGCTCGTGGACCTTCCGCGACTTCGCCGCGGGCAGCGCCGCCCTTCGGGAAGCGACGCAGCGCGGCATCCGCCCCACCGTCCTCCGCCTGAGCGACGAGACCGAGACGAGGGTGAACGCCGCGATGGGCGGTCACCTCACCCGCCTGCGCGGATGCCTCGCCATCGCCACCTTCGAGGGCGCGGACGCCGCCGCGGCCGACCGCACGCGCGCCGACCTGGACCGGATCTTCGCCGCCCACGGCGGCAGGTCGCGCGGCGAGGATCCGGCGCGGTCATGGGAACGCGGACGCTTCGCCGCTCCGGCGCTCCGCGACACCCTCCTCGACAGCGGCGTCCTCGCCGAGACCCTCGAGACCGCGGCGACGTGGACGCAGCTCCCCCGCCTGAGAGAGGGCGTGACCGACGCGCTCACCGCGACCCTCGGGGCCGGGGGCACCAAGCCCGTCGTGCTGTGCCACGTCTCGCACGTCTACCCGGCGGGCGCCTCGCTGTACTTCACCGTGGTCGCCGCCCTCACCGACGATCCCGTCGCGCAGTGGCAGAGCGCGAAGGATGCCGCGTCCCGCGCGATCGGCGAGGCCCGCGGCACGATCACCCATCACCACGCCGTCGGCCGCGACCACCGGCCGTACCTGGAGGGCGAGGTCGGGGCGCTGGGCGTCGACATCCTGCGCGCGGTGAAGGGCGTGGTGGACCCGCACGGCATCATGAATCCCGGCGTGCTCGTCGCGGCCGAGACCGCATGAACATCGCACTCCTGGTGAACCCGGCGGCCCGCGCCGGCGCGCAGACGGGCACGGCGGGACGGGCGGCGGAGCGGCTGCGCCAGCACGGCGTGCGCACGACGCTCGTCAGCGGAGGCAGCGCCGCCGAGTCGAGTGAGCTGCTGCGGAGGGCGATCGATGCGGGCGTCGACGCCGTGGCCGTCGTCGGCGGCGACGGGACGGTGCGGCTCGCCGTGCAGGAGGTGGCGGGTCGTGGCATCCCGCTCGGCATCGTCCCCGCCGGGACCGGCAACGACTTCGCCGCCATGATCGGGCTGCGGGAGGGGGATGCCGAGGCCGCCGCCGACGCGATCGCCGCGGGAGCGACGCGCCGCATCGACCTCGCGCGCGTGTCGCGGCCGGACGGGACGACGGAGTTCTTCGCCACGGTCCTCGCCAGCGGCTTCGACTCGAAGGTCAACGACCGTGCCAACGCGATGCGCTGGCCCCGCGGCGGCTCGCGCTACAACATCGCCATCCTCCAGGAGTTCGTCACGCTCGCGGGGATCCCCTACGAGGTGGCGTTCGAGCGCGAGGACGGGTCCATCGGCCGCGTCGACGGCGACCTCGTGATGGCGACCGTGGGCAACGGACGAACGTATGGCGGCGGCATCCCCATCTGCCCCGACGCCGACCCGTCGGACGGCCTGCTCGATCTCGTGCTGGTGCGGCCCGCGGGTCGCGCACGACTGCTGCGGCTGCTCCCCCGCGTATACCGGGGAACCCATACGTCGGTGCCGGAGGTCTCCGTGGAGCGCGTGCGCTCGGTGACCGTCGTCTCGGCGGGCGTCACCGCCTACGCGGACGGCGACCCGATCGGGGCGCTGCCCCTCACGATCGACGTGTCCGCCGGTGCGCTCACGGTGTTCGCGGCGGTGCCCTGAACGGCCTGCTCTCAGTGCGTCGCCTGGGCGGCGCGCAGCTTGGCCAGCACCTGGTCGCGCAGCTCTTCGGGAGCGGTCTCCTTGCAGGCCCGCGCCACCACCTCGGTGAGGGTGCGTGCCACCAGCGCCTCGTCGCGGCACCCCTCGCAGTTCTCGAGGTGCTCGGCGATGTCGGTGTGCTTCGTCTTGCACACCTCGTTGCGCAGGTACTCCTCCAGGTCGCGCCGCGCCTTGTCGCAGCCGCAATCGCTCATTTCGTGCTCCTCGTGGCGGCCGTCGAGATGCCGCGTTCGTTCGCGTAGTCGGCCAGCAGTTCACGCAGCATGCGCCTGCCACGGTGCAGACGGCTCATGACCGTGCCGATGGGGGTTTTCATGATGTCGGCGATCTCCTGGTAGGCGAAGCCCTCGACGTCGGCCAGGTACACCGCCAGCCGGAAATCCTCCGGGATGGACTGCAGCGCGTCCTTGACGACCGACGCCGGCATGTGGTCGATGGCCTCGGCCTCCGCGGAGCGGGTGCTCGTCGCCGTCGTGGACTCGGCACCGCCCAGCTGCCAGTCCTCGAGGTCGTCGATGGTGCCCTGATAGGGCTCGCGCTGCTTCTTGCGATAGGTGTTGATGTAGGTGTTGGTGAGGATGCGGTACAGCCACGCCTTCAGGTTCGTGCCCTGCGTGAACGTCTTCCACGAGGCGAAGGCCTTCACGAAGGTCTCCTGCACGAGGTCGGCCGCATCGGCGGGATTGCGGGTCATGCGCATGGCCGCGGCATACAGCTGGTCCATGAAGGGCAGCGCCTGCTCTTCGAACTGCGTGCGCGTATCCGGCACCTGGTCGATCGACTCGCTCATCACGCGCCAGTCTACGTGCGGCACCTCCTCCGCACCCGAGAGGTCCCGTGACGTCGCCTCGAGGTCGAGGCGATCAAGGGTGGCGATCATCCGGCTCCACTTTCCACAACCGATCCGGCTCGGTCGAGCGCGGTTCAGTAGGGTAGAACCCGATGACAGGCAGCGGCTATTCCCCCACCACCGCACCGGACGGGCGCGGGGCCTGGCGCGCCCCCGTCGCCGACGGGCCGCTGCACGCGACGGTCACGGTGCCGGGATCGAAATCCCTCACCAACCGCGAGCTCATCCTCGCCGCGCTCGCCGACGGGCCGAGCCGCCTGATCGCGCCGCTGCACTCCGACGACTCGTCCCGCATGATCGAGGCGCTCCGAGCGCTCGGGGTGGGCATCGAGCTCGAGCCGGGCGACGGCAGGTTCGGTGACGACATCGTCGTGACGCCGGTGTGGCCGCTGAAGGGCAACACCGAGGTCGACTGCGGACAGGCGGGAACCGTCATGCGGTTCATCGCCGGCCTCGGTGGGTTCGCGCGCGGCGACGTCACCATCACCGCGCATGAGAGCGCCCTGCACCGACCGATGGGGGCGATGATCACCGCCCTCCGCGACGTCGGCGTCGACATCGACGACGGCGGCCACTGGGCGCTTCCCTTCATCGTCCGCGGTCACGGGCACACCCGCGGCGGCGAGGCGACGATCGACGCGAGCGCGTCGAGCCAGTTCGTCTCCGGCCTGCTGCTCGCCGCGCCCCGCTTCGACGTCGGACTCCACCTGCACCACTCCGGCCACCGCCTCCCGAGCATCCCGCACATCGACATGACCGTCGAAGCGCTCGGACACCGCGGCGTCCACGTCGAGCGCCCCGCATCCGGCGAATGGATCGTCCCGGCCGGTCCGATCCGGGGCAAGGACGTCGCGATCGAGCCCGACCTCTCCAACGCGGCACCGTTCCTGACCGCCGCGATGATCGCCGGCGGCTCGGTGTCGGTCACCGGCTGGCCCGCGCACTCCACCCAGCCCGGCGCGATGCTCACCGAGATCCTCGCCCTCATGGGCGCCAAAGTGCACCGCCGTGGCGGCGCTCTCACCGTCACCGGCGGGGGCGCGATCCAGGGCATCGACCTCGACCTCTCGGCGGCCGGCGAACTGACGCCGACCATCTTCGCACTGGCCGCCTTCGCCGACAGCCCGTCGACCCTCCACGGCATCGGCCACATCCGCGGCCACGAGACCGACCGCATCGCCGCTCTCGTCTCCGAGCTGCGCGGGCTCGGGGGCGAGGCCGACGAGCTCCCCGACGGCATCCGCATCGTGCCCCGGCCGCTGCACGGCGGCACCTGGCACGCGCACCACGACCACCGCATGGCCACGACGGGCGCTGTCATCGGGCTGGCGGTCCCGGGCGTCGAGGTCGACGACATCGGCACGACGGCGAAGACGATGCCAGAGTTCCCGCAGCTCTGGCGCGCGATGGTCGAGGCCGGCGATGCCGCCCACGACGCGGAGGCGATGCGGGCATCGTGAGCTGGCTCGACGATCTCGACGACGGCGACGAACCCGAGTTCGACGAAGCCGACGTCCGCGTCCGGCCCAACCCCAAGGCGAACCGTCCACGCACCAAGCGACGCCCCGCGCACTCCGACGCCCGGATCGCACGCGTTCTCGGCGTCGACCGCGGACGCTACACGGTCCTCGTCGACGAAGATCACGAGGACGAGCGCACCATCCTCGCCGTGCGCGCCCGTGAACTGCGCAAGACGCCGATCGTCACCGGCGACCGCGCTAGGGTCGTCGGAGACACCTCGGGCGAAGCCGGCACCCTCTCGCGGATCGTGGGGATCGAAGACCGCACCTCCCTGCTCCGACGCAGCGCCGACGACACCGACCAGGTCGAGCGGGTCATCGTGGCCAACGCCGACCAGATGCTGGTCGTGGTCGCCGCGGCCGACCCCGAGCCGCGGCCCCGTCTCGTCGACCGCTACCTGGTGGCGGCGCTGGATGCCGGCATCCGTCCCCTTCTCGTGGTGACGAAGACCGATCTCGCCGACCCGGCCGAGTTCCTCGCGCACTTCGACGGCCTCGATCTCGAGGTGTTCACGAGCGGGCGCGAGGAGATGCCTCTCGAACGCATCGGCGCCTCCCTGGCCGGGCATTCCACGGTGTTCGTCGGCCACTCCGGCGTGGGCAAGTCCACCCTCGTCAACGCGCTGGTCCCCGACGCCCGCCGGGCCACCGGACACGTCAACGAAGTGACCGGGCGCGGTCGCCACACCTCCAGCTCGACCGTGTCACTGCGCTACTCCGGGCCCAGCGGGAGCGGCTGGGTGATCGACACGCCGGGCGTGCGATCCTTCGGTCTCGGCCACGTCGACCCGGCCAACATCCTGCGGGCGTTCACCGACCTCGACGAGCTCGCGAAGGAGTGCCCGCGCGGCTGCACCCACCTTCCGGACGCGCCCGACTGCGCGATCGCGGAAGCCGTGGCCGAAGGGCGACTCGGGCCGGGCGGAGCCGCACGCCTCGATTCGCTGCAGCGGCTGCTCGAGACCTTCGCCAAGCGAGACACCGGCAACGCGCCGCGCGAAGGCGCTTAGGCTGGAGGCGTGACGATCCGCCTCGAACCCGGCAGCCCCGCGCCCGACTTCACCCTCGCCGACCAGGACGGCCGCGACGTGTCGCTGTCGTCGCTGCGTGGCCGTCGGGTGATCCTCTTCTTCTACCCCGAGGCCATGACCCCCGGGTGCACCACCGAGGCGTGCGACTTCCGCGACAGCCTCGCGCCGCTTCAGGCGGCCGGATACACGGTCCTCGGGGTCTCCCGCGACGACCAGGAGAAGCTGCGGCGCTTCCGCGAACGCGACGGCCTCACCTACGACCTCCTGAGCGACCCCGATCACGCCGTCCACGAGGCGTACGGCGTGTGGGGCGAGAAGACCAACTACGGCAAGACCGTCATGGGCGTCATCCGATCGACCTTCGTCATCGACCCCGAAGGACGCGTCGAGCACGCGCTCTACAACGTGCGAGCGACCGGCCACGTCCGCCGGATCCGCAGCCTGGTCGGCCTCGCCGCCTGACGGCAGCGATACGCGACCCCGTCACCGGCGCGGCGCAGCCTCGCGCACCGCGAGCACCAGGAGCACCAGCACGACGACCGCGGGCGCCGCGAGCAGGAGGGCTGTTGTGGGCTCGGCGTACGCCCCGGTCGCGGCGCCGAGAGCGACGGCCAGGATCAGCAGCTGCACGACGATCCCACCCGAACGGCCCCAGGAGCGACCGCGCCAGACGGCCACGCCGAAGGCGATGACCGCCGCCGCGCCCACGGCCGATAGCACGATGAGCGCGAGGGCACTGTCGATCGACGACGTGTCGCCGCCGGCGATCGCGACGATCTGCCAGACCGTGAGCGCGACGAGACCGACGCCTTCGAGAGTCACCAGCGCTCCCGCGATGCGGCCGAGGGGGGTTGTGCGCATGACTGATCAACTTTCGAATGGACGGGCGGACAATTGTGCGAACCCTCTATGTCGTCAAGGGAATACTCAGCAAGTTGCACAGAAACGCCCCACGGATCCCTTGATCTAGGTAAACCGCTATGGGACGATTGGTAAAGCCGTGTGCTCCCACAGCGACGTGGGGCGAGCAACGCTCGCACATCCCACAGGGTACCGGACCCGAATCGGTCGCCCTCCCTCGCCTGAAAATCACCCCGCTATCAAGGAGCACCACCATGGACTGGCGCGACAAGGCCGCCTGCCTGACCGTCGACCCCGAGCTGTTCTTCCCCGTGGGGAACACCGGCCCCGCCGTCGATCAGATCGAGAAGGCGAAGTCCGTCTGCGCCCGTTGCACGGTGACCGAGATCTGCCTGCAGTACGCGCTCGAGACCGGTCAGGACTCCGGTGTGTGGGGCGGCCTCTCCGAGGACGAGCGTCGTGCTCTGAAGCGCCGCGCTGCCCGGGCGCGCCGAGCTTCATAACCGGGCCACCCCTGCCACCGACGAAGTCGGTGCGAAAGGGCACAGCCGCGCTGCCCGGGCGCGCCGAGCTTCATAACCGGGCCACCCCTGCCACCGACGGAGTCGGTGCGAAAGGGCACAGCCGCGCTGCCCGGGTCTATACCGGGGAGCGCTCGATGTAGCGCAGCGGGATCTCGATGGTCACTTCGGTGCCGCTGCCCATGATCGTGTGCCAGTCGATGGTGCCGCCGAGCTCGCCCTGGATGAGCGTGCGCACGATCTGGGTGCCGAGCCCGCGACCGACCTGACCTTCGGGGAGGCCGGAGCCGGTGTCACGCACCCGCACCGCGAGCTGGTCGTCGGTGCGCTCGGCGACGATCTCGACGTCGCCTTCCTGTCCCGCGAGCCCGTGCTCGACAGCGTTGGTCACCAGTTCGGTGAGCGCGAGCGCGAGAGGTGTCGCGTACTCGCTCGGCAGGGTGCCGAACCGCCCCGTGGAGTGGGTCCTCGCGCGCGTGTTGGGCGCGGCGGCCACTTCGGCCACGAGCTTCAGCACGCGGTCGAAGACCTCGTCGAAGTCCACGTTCTGTGCGAGACCCTCCGACAGCGTGTCGTGGACGACCGCGATGGCCGAGACGCGGCGCATCGCCTGGGTGAGCGCCTCTTTGGCCTCGTCGGTGTGGGAGCGGCGGGCTTGGATCCGCAGCAGCGACGCGACCGTCTGGAGGTTGTTCTTGACGCGATGGTGGATCTCGCGGATGGTCGCGTCCTTGGTGATGAGCTCCTGCTCCTGGTGCCGGATCTCGGTCACGTCGCGGCACAGCACGATCGCACCGATGCGCGTGCCGTGATCGCGCAGCGGGATGGTGCGCAGCGACACCGTGACGCCGCGCGCCTCGATGTCTGCCCGCCACGGCGCGCGGCCCGTGAGCACGACGGGCAGCGACTCGTCGAACTGCCGCTTCTCGGGCAGGATCTGGGTCACCACTTCGACGAGCGACTCGCCCTCGAGCTCGTCGTCGAAACCGAGGCGGTTGAAGGCGGACAGCGCGTTGGGACTGGCGAAGGTGGTGATGCCGTCGACGTCGAGGCGCACCAGCCCGTCCGACGCCCGGGGGGCGCCGCGGCGGGGCGACGTGGGCGCCGACATGTCGGGGAAGTCCCCCGTCGCCACCATGCCGAAGAGCTCGTCGGCGCAGTCGTTGAAGGTGATCTGCTGACGCGAGGGCGTGCGGGCCTCGCCGAGATTGGTGTGGCGGGTCAGCACGCCGATGGTCTGTGCCGCCTCTCCGCCGCCGGACCGCCTGACCGGCACAGCGCGCACGCGTGTGGGCGTCTCCTCGAACCAGTCCGGCGACGCTGAGTCGACGATCTTCCCGGTCTGGAACGCGTCGCGCACCTGCGTCCGCCATTGGGGTCGCACCCTGTCGCCGACGATGTCGCGGTAGAACAGCGTGGCCGCTCCGCTGGGGCGCGTGTGCGCGACGGCCACGAAGGAGTCGTCGGATGTCGGGACCCACAGGACGATGTCGGCGAACGCCAGATCGGCGAGAAGCTGTCCGTCGCCGGCGAGGCGATGGAGCCACTCCACGTCTTCCGCGCGGGAGCGGCCCTGGGCGTACACGAGATCGCTGAGGGTCGACACGCTCTCAGCCTAGACGCCGCTCGCGCGCCCCTTTCTTCCGGCGAGCGGCCCGCGACTCCGCGGCAGCGCCCCCGGCCGGGACGAGAGCCTCCCCCACGAAGCGACGAACGGCGAGGACCAGCGGCGAGCGCGGAGCCACCTCGGCGATCGGCTGCGACGCGAGGATCGCGGCATCCGCCGACCGGCCGTCGGGCGGGAAGAACCACACCTCGCCGATGCCGCCGAACCGGTCGAGGGTCCGCCGCACCTGTGTGCGCGCGTCGAGCCCTAGTGTGCCGGCACGGAGCCGGTTGGCCACCACCCGGATCGGAGTGGCCCCGATCGTGGCCCGCAGCTCTGCGTGCGCACGGAGGAACCGCGCGATCCCGATCGGGTCGGCGGCGGCCACCGCGACCACGACGTCGGCCGCACGCAGCGCGGCGATGGTCGCGGCGTTGCGGCGCGGGCCGTCGAGGTCGCTGACGATCTCTTCGTCGCGCTCGAGCGACGACGCGACATCGACCACGACGAAGTCGGCCCAGTCCCGGCAGACGGCGAGGGCCCGCCCGACCCGCGCGTCACTCAGCTCCGGCCACCGCGAGGGGCGGTTGATCCCGGTGAGAACGTCGACGCCCGTGCGGCCGAGGGGCTCGCTGATGCGCGTGAGCTCCCGGACGTCGAGTCCGCCGAGCTCGGCCTGACGGCAGGCGGCGGCGAACCCGGGCCCCTCGTCGGGCAGCCCCAGCGCCAGGGCGAGGGACGGCGCGTGGGTGTCGGCGTCGACGAGCCCCACATGGCGGCCGCCGCGCGCGAGCTCGACGGCCAGTTCGACCGCGACGGTCGAGCGGCCCGGCGCTCCCGCGGGTCCCCACACCGCGACGACACGCGGGTAGGGTTCGCCCGGGGCCTTCGCGGCGGCGTGGGCGGGGACGGCCCGGAGCACCTCCGACAGCCGCCACGGTTCGACCTCGCGCTGCTGAGCCCGCTCCAGTCCGAAAGCCGCGGCGAGGCGCACGTCGGCGTCGGCGGCGCACAGGGGGACGATGCGTGTGCCGGCCGTGTCGCACAGCGAGACGAGCTCCGAGGTGAGGGTGTCGCGCCGCACCTCGAGGAGGACCGCGTCGGCCAAGGACACCGCTTGGAGCACGGCGTGAGCCTCGGCGCCGAGGACGGCCTCGCCCGCCACGAGCGCCGGCAGGACGGCTGCGGTGGTGTGGACGATCTCGTGCCCTTCGCCGGCCAGTCCGGTCGCGAATGCCGCCGGATCGTCCACCGCGACGAAGACCCTCACGAGCCGTCGCCGGAAGCCGGGACGATCGAGACGAGGGACTCGTCCGCCGTCGCGGCGAGGACGTCCGCCACGTCGGCGCGCGGGATCACGAGTTCCAGCGACGCCGACCCGCCGCCGAGCATCGAGCCGTCGCGTTCGACCGAGACCACGGTCGCATCGGCGACGAGGATCCGCGGCTGGTCGTACTCGCCCGACTCGACCAGGGGCGCGGCCCAGATCTCGACGGTGCTCCCCGCCTCGACGGAGGCCGGCACATCGACCGCGCTGCGCAGGACGACCCGCGTGGTGCGGCTCTCGGACCGATCGCCGACCGATTCGCGCGGCACCAGCTCGCCCGCGAGGATCGTGCGGGTCGCGACGAGTCCGGTGCGCCAGCGCGGGGGCGTGAGGTAGGCGTCGCCGGTCTGCCCGAGTCCCACCTCCACCGCGCGCAGATCTGACTCCGCGATCGGCTGTCCGGGCACGATCGTGCGCGCCGCCGCGTAGGCCGGAGCCGTCTGGCGCGCCGACGAGACGACGAGCCAGACACCGGCCACCGAGGCGATGATGAGCAGGATGCCGAGGAAGAAGCGCGCGTCGCCCCAGAAGGCTCGGCGAGGTCGACGAGAGGTGTCGGCGAGGGTCATGGCACCATGGTGGCGCAGAGCGCGCATGCGCGCGTTTCGTTGTCCACAGGCCACCCGCCCCGCCACCGCCCCGGTGGGGACGGGTCCATAATGGGTTGATGCCCGGGATCCCGACTGCGGACGCACGCCTCCTCGCCCCCGCCCAGGTCGGCGAGGTCCTCGGTCTCCCGGTCGACGAGGTGATGGCTCTCGTCATGGAGGGTCGTCTCCGAGGGGTGCGCGTGGGCTCGCCGGCGCGCTGGCGCGTCGACGAGGCGAGCGTGTCGGACTACCTCGACGACCAGGCAGAGGAAGCGCGACGCATAGCTCTGTGGCGACAGGCGCAGCACGCCAGCTTCCCGGAACTGTGGGGCGCGGGGCCCGTGCGGCACGCGGACTGACCGCTCGTCACAGCACGGCCGAGGCTCCGTCGACGCGAACCCACGAGATCGCCGCGAACGGGACCACGCGATAGCCGGTGACGGCATCCGTCCGCCGAGCGGCTCCCGCATCATGCAGGGCGAGATCGAGGTGATCCGCCCCGGCGCGGTCGATGGTCCCGGTCAGCGATCGGCCGACCGTCAGCCGCACGGAGACGCCCACCCGGCGCCGAACGAGGTCCCTGAGGACGTACCCGAAGGTGAGCCGCGCCGAGAGCAGCGAGGGCGCCTCCCCCGGCCGCGCCGTGTGGACGAGCTCGCGATGGGGCAGCGCGACGCTCACCACGCCGGAGAGCGGAACGAGGATGACTCCGCTTCGCCCCTCCTCGGGAGCGAGGGCGACGCAATCCCCTCCGATCCCGCCGACGCGCGCGCGCAGGACCGTCCCATCCGAGAGCTCGAACACCGCGGTCGCAGCCCCCGCGGTCGCGAGCCGGGAGAGTCGGTCGCGCAGAGAGAGCTGCGACAGACGGAGTCGTTCGGCCTCGGTGTCGAGTGCGGCGCGCTCCGCCTCCCATTCCGAGACGAGCTGCACCTCCAGGTCGTCGAACAGGCGGTCCCATCGCATGCCGCGATGCTAAGACACTCTTCCCCCCGGACTGCGGATTCATCCACACCCTCATGCTGAAATTTCTCATTTCGGTTGGTATGTGGTCTACTGTGCGAACAGGCATCGCACACGAGGTAGGCACCATGGCAACGCAGCCCCCGGGCTCCGCGCCCGCACGCCGGGCGCCCGAATCCGTCATCGAGCTCTCGCGGTTCTTCGCGCCCCAGCGCACGCCGACGACGTCCCTCCCCGAACCTGAGACGTTCGTGCGCAACATCACCCGGGGTGTCCTGGAGGTTCTGGCCGGGGTGCGCGAGGTGGAGCAGCTCGCACGGTGGCTGACCGAGGACTCCTACCGCAAGCTGCTCACCCGCGCGAATCTCGCCGCCCGGGCGCGCAGCGCGCGGGGTGTGGCGGCCCGCCGGCCGGTGCACCAGATCCTGTCGGTGCACATCTCCTCGCCCGCTGACGGCGTTGTCGAAGCGGTCGTCATCGTGCGCGGTCCGGCGCGGACACGCGCCGTCGCATCGCGCCTCGAGGGACGGGACGGCCGCTGGCGCGCGACCTCGCTCGCCCTGCTCTAGTCGGCGTCTATGAGCTCGAGGAGTGCCTTGCAGGCGTCCCGGATCTCGGTGTGATCGAACTGGCCGGCACGGCTCTCGGCGGCGATGACGCCCGCCCGATGCACCTTCCGGAAGTCGCCGATCGGGAACGACCAGGCCTTCTTCGTCTCGCGGTCGGCCGATCTGTCCACGCCGAGGTGCCAGTGTCCGTACTCGGTCCAGCCCTCTCGTTCGATGAAGGCGTTCTCCTCATCGGCGGTGGGCGCCGCCTCGGACCAGTCGTCCCGCTCATCCTCGACGACGTCGCCCGCGCGGATGAGGGCGCGCGCGTGGCGGAGAGCCGGCTGATTCAGTTCGATGGCCATGCCGCGAGCGTAGGAGCGCGTCGAGCGCCGCGCGAGGGGTTGACGGATGCCACGCCCCCGCTCCGGATCACTGCCGGTACGACGACAGGAAGTTGCCGAGCCGCTCGATGGCCTCGGTGAGGACGCGGGCCTCGGGCAGCGTGACGATGCGCAGGTGGTCGGGAGTCGGCCAGTTGAAGCCGGTGCCCTGGACGAGCAGCACATGCTCGGCGACGAGGAAGTCGTACACGAGCTTGGCGTCGTCGCGGATCTCGTGGACCTCGGGGTCGAGCCGCGGGAAGGCGTACAGCGCACCCTGCGGCTGCACGCACGAGACGCCGGGAATCGCCTCGAGCCCGCGCCAGGCGGCGTCGCGCTGCTCGTGGAGACGCCCGGACGGACCGACGAGGGCGTCGATCGACTGGACACCGGACAGCGCCGCCTGCACGGCGTGCTGGGCCGGCACGTTCGGGCAGAGGCGCGTCGAGGCCAGCAGAGTGATGCCCTCGAGGAATCCCGAAGCGTGCGACTTCGGGCCGGTGATCACGAGCCATCCGGAACGGTAACCGGCGACGCGATAGGTCTTCGAGAGCCCGTTGAAGGTGAGCACCAGCAGGTCTGGGGCGACCGAGGCCATGGGGATGTGCACGGCGTCGTCGAACAGGATGCGGTCGTAGATCTCGTCGGCGAGCACCAGGAGCGAGTTCTCCCGCGCGATCTCGGCGATCCCCTCCAGCACCTCCCGCGAGTACACGGCACCGGTGGGGTTGTTGGGGTTGATGACCACGATGGCCTTCGTGCGGGGCGTGACCTTCGCCCGGATGTCGTCCAGGTCGGGCTGCCACCCGTTGTTCTCATCGGCCCGGTAGTGCACCGGGGTGCCGCCGCCGAGGCTCGTCATCGCGGTCCACAGCGGGTAGTCGGGAGCCGGGATGAGCACTTCGTCGCCCTCGTCGAGCAGGGCCTGCATGACCATCGTGATGAGCTCGGACACCCCGTTGCCGAGATAGACGTCGTCGGGGCCGAACGACGGAAAGGTCGGGTCCTCCTCGTACCGGTAGACGACGGCGCGCCGCGCCGACATGATCCCCCGGCTGTCGCTGTAGCCGTGCGCGTGCGGGACCGCCTCGATCATGTCGCGCACGATCTGGAACGGCGCCTCGAAACCGAAGACCGCCGGGTTGCCGGTGTTGAGCTTGAGGATGGTGTGACCCTCGTTCTCGAGCCGGTCGGCCTCGACCAGGGCCTGCCCGCGGATCTCGTAGAGGACATCCTTGAGCTTGCTGGACTGGTCGAGCGGGCGGAGAGGGGCCATCGGCCCAGGATATCCGGGGTGCGTGAGGGCCAATGGACGGCGCGTGGCACGCCCGGCGAAGGAGATCGATCTCCGCCGGGCGTGCGCCGTCGCTACTTCTTGCGCTGCTCGGCAGCCCGGCGCTGGGCTCGGTTCAGCGGGGCCTGCTGCGGAGCGGGGGCCGCGGCATCCGTCCGCTGTCCGAAGGCACCGCGCTGCGGCTCGGCTGCGGGCGCGGCGGCGGGCTGAGCGGATGCCGCGGCCGCCGCCTGCCGGAGGCGGTTGGTCGCCGCCTGCTGCACCTGACCGCGGTCGTTGCGGACCTCGACCTCACCCGCGTCGTTGGCCGCGGAGTACTCGAGGCGCTGCCCCTCGACGGGCTGGGCGCCGAGACCCTTCGCCTCGACCTGCGCCTCGCCCTCGCCCTGGCGGCGCACCTCGACCTCGAGGTTGTAGAGGTAGCCGACCGACTCCTCCTTGATCTGGCCCATCATCGCCTGGAACATCTGGTAACCCTCGCGCTGGTACTCGATGAGCGGGTCGCGCTGGGCCATGGCACGAAGGCCGATGCCGTCCTTGAGATAATCCATCTCGTAGAGGTGGTCGCGCCAGCGGCGGTCGAGCACCTGCAGCACGACGCGACGCTCCAGTTCACGGGTCGCCGCGGTGCCCAGCGTCTGCTCGCGCTTGTCGTACGCGATCCGCGCGTCCGAGAGGATCTCGCGCTTCAGGCCCTCGGCCGTGATGCCGCCCTTGCGGCCCGCCGCCTCGGCGACGACCTCGTCGATCGTGACGCCCACCGGGTAGAGGGTCTTGAGCTCGGTCCAGAGCGCGTCGAAGTCCCAGCTCTCGTTGTGACCCGAGCCGGTGTGGTCGTCGATGACGGCGTTGATGGCGTCTTCGATGAAGTGCTGCACGCGGTCGGCGATGTCGTCGCCCTGGAGGATGTGGCGGCGGTCGGAGTAGATCGCCTCGCGCTGGCGGTTGAGCACGTCGTCGTACTTGAGGACGTTCTTGCGGATCTCCGCGTTGCGCGCCTCGACCTGGCTCTGCGCCGACTTGATCGCCCGCGTGACCATGCCCGACTCGATCGCGACGTCGTCGGGGAAGTTCGTGCGCGCGAGGATGGCCTCGGCGGCGCCGGACTGGAAGAGCCGCATGAGATCGTCGGTCAGCGACAGGTAGAACCGGCTCTCACCGGGGTCTCCCTGGCGGCCGGAGCGACCGCGCAGCTGGTTGTCGATGCGCCGCGACTCGTGCCGCTCGGTGCCGAGGACGTACAGCCCGCCGGCCTCGACGACCTTCGTGCTCTCTTCGGCCACGCGGTCGCGGACGGTCTCGTAGACGGCGTCCCACTCGGCCTCGTACTCGTCGGGAGTCTCGACGGGGTCGAGACCCTTCGCCTTCATCTCCTGCACGGCGAGGAACTCGGCGTTGCCGCCGAGCATGATGTCGGTGCCTCGACCGGCCATGTTGGTGGCGACGGTCACCGCGCCCAGACGGCCGGCGCGGGCGACGATCTCGGCCTCGCGCGCGTGATTCTTCGCGTTGAGGACCTCGTGCTTGATGCCCTTCTTGGCGAGGAGCCGGGACAGGTACTCGCTCTTCTCGACGCTGACCGTTCCCACCAGGACCGGCTGCCCTGCGGCGTGGCGCTCGGCGATGTCTTCGACGACCTGTGTGAACTTCGCCTGCTCGTTCTTGTAGACGAGGTCGGGCTGATCCTTGCGGATCATCGGCTTGTTGGTCGGGATCGGCACGACGCCCAGCTGGTAGGTCGACATGAACTCGGCCGCCTCGGTCTCGGCCGTACCGGTCATGCCCGCCAGCTTCTCGTACAGGCGGAAGTAGTTCTGAAGCGTGACCGTGGCGAGCGTCTGGTTCTCGGCCTTGACCGGCACGCCCTCCTTCGCCTCGATCGCCTGGTGGATGCCCTCGTTATAGCGCCGGCCCACGAGGATGCGGCCCGTGTGCTCGTCGACGATCATGACCTCGTCGTTCATGACGACGTAGTCGGTGTCGCGCTTGAACAGCGCGAGCGCCTTGATGGAGTTGTTGAGGAACGAGATCAGCGGCGTGTTGGCGGACTCGTAGAGGTTGTCGATGCCGAGGTAGTCCTCGACCTTCTCGATGCCCGGTTCGAGCACGCCGATGGTGCGCTTCTTCTCGTCGACTTCGTAGTCGACGCCGGCCTCGAGCGTGCGGGCGATCTTGGCGAACTCCATGAACCACCGGTTCGCCTCGCCCGACGAGGGACCCGAGATGATGAGCGGCGTGCGGGCCTCGTCGATGAGGATCGAGTCGACCTCGTCGACGATGGCGTAGAAGTGACCGCGCTGCACGAGGTCCTCTTTGCGCCACGCCATGTTGTCGCGCAGGTAGTCGAAGCCGAACTCGTTGTTCGTGCCGTAGGTGATGTCGGCGTTGTACTGCTCGCGACGCACCTCGGGAGTCTGGCCGGCGACGATGATGCCGGTGGTCATTCCGAGCGCGCGGTAGATGCGACCCATCAGCTCGGCCTGGTAGGAGGCGAGGAAGTCGTTGACGGTGACGACGTGCACGCCCTTGCCGGCGATCGCGTTGAGGTACACCGGGAAGGCACCGGTGAGCGTCTTGCCCTCACCGGTCTTCATCTCGGCGATGTTGCCGAGGTGGAGGGCGGCGCCGCCCATGATCTGCACGTCGTAGGCGCGCTGCCCCAGGGTGCGCTTGGCTGCTTCGCGGACGGCGGCGAACGCCTCGGGCATGAGCTGGTCGAGCGTCGCGCCGGAGTGGAAGCGGGCCCGGAGCTCGGCCGTCTCGCCCCGCAGCTCCTCGTCGGTGAGGTGGGCGTAGTCCTCTTCGAGGGCGTTGACGGCCTTGACGACCTGCTGCAGCCGCCGGAGGATGCGACCCTCGCCGGCGCGAAGCAGTTTCTCGAGGGGGTTGGCCACGGAGTGTCTCCATCTGTCGGGTGTGGCGCGATGGCGCCGGTGCCGCCCGGGCTCGGGGGCCGAGGCATACCTTCCCATGTTATCGGGCCGTGACCTTGGCGTGCGCTGGGTGTGAGCGGGGTCCGGCACCGCCTTCGGGGATCGGGGTTTCCCGGCATCCATATACTCGGCATGTACTCACCCGGGGTGCGGTTGGGCAGGAGGATGCGATGTCGGTGAGGCAGAGCCTGCTCGCCATCCTCGATCAGGGCCCGTGCTACGGCTATCAGCTGCGGGCCGAATTCGACCGGCGCACCGGCTCGACGTGGCCCCTCAACGTGGGACAGATCTACAACACCCTCGAGCGCCTGGAACGTGACGGCCTCGTCGTCAAGAGCGACGCGGACGAGCACGGGCACGTGTACTGGGAGATCACCGTCGCGGGCTCCGTCGAGGCCCGCCGGTGGCTGACGGCTCCGGTCGAGCGGGGCCCCGGAACGCGTGACGAGCTCGCGATCAAGCTCTCGCTGGCGGCGACGCTTCCCGGCGTCGACGTGGCGGAACTCCTCCGCGCCCAGCGCCGGGTCGCCGCGGAGCGTCTCGAGTCCCTGCGCGCCGCAACCGCCTCCGCCGGCGACGGGACGACCCCGGAGGCGCTCGCGCGAACGCTCGTGTACGACTCGACGGTGTTCGCCGCCGAGGCCGAACTGCGGTGGCTCGACCACGTCGAACGGCGCCTGGCGCAGCATCCGGATCATGCGATGTCGCTCGAGCTGTCGACCGAGCGGCCCCGGCGGGGGCGACCCGCGCGGACGTGACGGGGACGGATGCCGCGGCCGAGGCGTCCTGTCGACTCCCAGGCGGCACGCACTACCCTTAAGCGTGACCGAAACCGACTCCCCGATCGAGGCCGAGGCTCCCTCCGAGCCCGCCGAGATGACGTTCTCCGACCTCGGATTGGGCGATGCGGTGCTCAAGGCGCTCCGCGACGTCGGGTACGAGACCCCGTCCGCCATCCAGGCGGCGACCATCCCCACGCTCCTCGGCGGCCGGGACGTCGTCGGCCTCGCGCAGACCGGGACGGGCAAGACCGCCGCCTTCGCGCTGCCCATCATCGACCGCCTCGACCTGTCGCAGAAGAACCCGCAGGCCCTGGTGCTCGCCCCCACGCGCGAACTGGCGCTGCAGGTCTGCGAGGCGTTCGAGAAGTACGCCGCCCACCTGAAGGGCGTCCACGTCCTCCCCGTCTACGGGGGCCAGGGCTACGGCGTGCAGCTGTCAGCCCTGCGGCGCGGCGTGCACATCGTCGTCGGCACCCCCGGTCGCATCATGGACCACCTCGACAAGGGCACGCTCGACCTGTCGGAGCTGCAGTACCTCGTGCTCGACGAGGCCGACGAGATGCTCAAGATGGGCTTCGCCGAGGACGTCGAGACGATCCTCGCCGAGACCCCCGACACGAAACAGGTCGCGCTGTTCTCGGCGACCATGCCCGCCGCGATCCGCCGCATGTCGAAGCAGTACCTGCACGACCCCGAAGAGATCACCGTCAAGGCGAAGACGACGACGTCCGCCAACATCGCGCAGCGATACCTGATCGTGTCCTACGCGCAGAAGATGGACGCCCTCACGCGCATCCTCGAGGTCGAGAACTTCGACGGGATGATCGTGTTCGGCCGCACCAAGAGCGTCACCGAGGAGATCGCCGAGAAGCTGCGGGCACGCGGGTACTCGGCCGCCGCGATCAACGGCGACGTCGCACAGGTGCAGCGCGAGCGCACCGTGAATCAGCTCAAGTCGGGCAAGCTCGACATCCTGGTGGCCACGGATGTCGCGGCCCGCGGCCTCGATGTCGAGCGCATCTCTCACGTGGTGAACTTCGACATCCCGACCGACACCGAGTCGTACGTGCACCGCATCGGCCGCACCGGCCGAGCCGGCCGCTCCGGTGACGCGATCAGCTTCGTCACCCCCCGCGAGCGCGGGCTGGTGCGGGCGATCGAGCGCGCGACGCGGCAGGAGCTGACCGAGATGCAGCTCCCGAGCGTCGACGAGGTCAACGTCACCCGCCTCTCGCGCTTCGACGACCGCATCACGGCGGCCCTCGCCGAAACCGACCGCATCGAGGGCTTCCGTGACATCGTCGCGCACTACGTGCGGCACCACGACGTCCCCGAGGTGGACGTCGCCGCCGCGCTCGCCGTGGTCGCGCAGGGCGACTCGCCGCTCCTCCTCGAGCCCGACCCCGAGCCGGCCGAGCGGCCGCGACGGGATCGCGACGACCGGCCGGGCCGCTTCGACCGCGACGCCGGCGACCGGCCCGAGCGCCGTCCCCGTCACGCGCGCGAGGGGATGGCGACCTACCGCATCGCGGTCGGCAAGCGGCACCGCGTCGAGCCGCGCCAGATCGTGGGCGCCCTCGCCAACGAAGGCGGACTGCGGCGCGACGACTTCGGTGCGATCCAGATCCGGCCCGACTTCTCGCTGGTGGAGCTTCCGGCCGACCTGCCCCGCGGCACCATCGACCGCCTGTCCGACACGCGCATCTCGGGCCGCCTCATCGAACTCCGACTCGACACGGGCGGGCCGTCCCGACGCCGCGACGACCGGGATCGCGGCCCGGAGCGCCGCTTCGAGTCGGACGACCGCAAGGCGCGCAAGCCGCGGCACCGCGACTGACGCCGGGACGGGGGCGCCGACGGGCTCACGGCCGTCTCGGGGCGACCGCCCGTAGGATCGATGCATGGCCGGATTCTGGGGCAGACGCAAGCGCGAGCAGGAAGAGCTGGAAGCGCAGGACGCCGATCTCGCCCGCCGGGCGCGCACGGCGCTGGTGGAGGCCGATGAGCGCATCCGCGTGACCACCGACGAGCTCGCGTTCGCCGAGGCGGAGCTGGGCGTCGAGCCCACTCGCGAGCTGCGCGACGCGCTCGACGCGGTGCGGACGCACCTCGCCGAGGCCTTCCACCTGCACCAGCTCAACCACGACGAGATCCCCGACACCCCCGAAGAGCTGCGCACCCGCAATGCGCGCATCGTGCAGCTGTGCGACTGGGCGCAGGATCTGCTCGACGACCGCACCGAGGCGCTCGCGGCGCCGATCGAGCGGGCCCGCCGGGCTCCCGAGATCATCGCCGGAGTGCGGGCGGATGCCGTTCGCCTGCGTGCCCGACTGCCGCAGGCCCGCGAGACGATCCAGCGCCTGGCCGCCCGGTACTCCGCCGAGGCGCTCGCCCAGGTCGAGGCGAATCCGGCCGAGGCCGAGCAGCTGATCGGATTCGCCGAACACAGCGCCGGGATCGCCGAGCGCCGCCGCGAGGCGGGTCAGCGCGAGCAGGCGAACCTGGCACTCGAGGCCTGCGCCGAGGCCGCACGTCGCGCGGCCACGCTCATCGACGCGGTCGAGACGTTCGAGGTCGAGGCGCTGCGCGCCGAGTCGACGCTCTCGGCGATCGTCGAGGACTCCCGCGAAGACATCGCCGTCGCACTGCGCGAGCCGCACTCCCCCGGCGTGAGCGCCGCGATCTCCGAACTGCAGGCGGCCCTCGCGTCGCTGCCGGCAGCGGGCGTCAACACCGACCCGTTCACGCAGCTCTCACGACTGCGCGCCGCCAACGCGGGACTCGACGAGGCGATCGCGAAGGCCCGCGAGCGCGCCGCGCGGCCGATCCCGCCGCTCGAGCACGTGCGTCATGCCATCGACGACGGCGACCGGCAGCTGGCGGTCGCCCGCGACGTGATCGCCGGGCACCGCGGGTGGATCGGAGCGGATGCGCGCACCCGCCTGGCCGAAGCGGAGCGCATCCGGATCGACCTCGACCGCTACCTCGGCACGTCCGCCAGCGCCGCCACCGTCATCGACGAGGATCACCGCGAGCAGGCGATGGCCATGGCGCGGCGCGTCGCCTTCCTCGCCGGCGAAGCGCTTCAGCTGGCGCAGCGCGACATCGACTCGTCGCGGCCGCAGAACGGCCCCGACGGCTGGGGCGGACCGCAGCAGGGATGGGGCGGCGGGCGCCGCAGCGGCGGCGGCGACCTCATGGGCGGCATCCTTGGCGGTCTGGTCATCGGCAGCATCCTCGACGGATTCATCGACTGACCGAAGCCCCGGCCGCGGAGCGCGACCGGGGCCTTCCCCCTTCGGGTCGCTAGGCGACAGCCTCCGGGGCGGTCTGGGTCGTGAGCGAGATGACCCCGTAGTCCCAGCCCTTGCGGCGGTACACGACACTGGGGTGGTCGGTGCGGGCGTCGACGAACAGGAAGAAGTCGTGGCCGACCAGCTCCATGCGGTCGACCGCCTCCTCCACCGACATCCACTCGGGTTCGAACTGCTTCGTGCGGATGACGACGGGGGTGTAGCCGTCCTCTTCCTCGTTCCCGGTGACGATCGGGATCTCGCCGGTCGCGACGGCGCGGAGCACGTCGGCGGACGCGGGCTGCACATCGATGCCCTGGAGGGCGCCGCTCTCCTTGTCGAGCTTGGCGCCCCGGGGATGGTTGCGGGAATCCACGCGCTTGTCCTTCGCGCGACGAAGCTGCTCGCACAACTTGTCGACCGCGAGATCGAGCGCGGTGAATTTGTCACCGTCAGTGGCCTCGGCCCGAACGATCGGGCCCTTTCCGGTGAGGGTCAGTTCGACCGTGTCGTCTTCTACGCGGCCGTTGTGGTACGCGCGGTGCGTGACCTTGACGTCCACGCGCTGGGCGCGCGGAGCGAGGTGTTCGATGCGGGCGGCCTTGTCTTCGACGACCGAGCGGAAGCGATCCGTGATCCCCACTCCCACGCCGACGATGCTGGTTTCCATCCCTGACCTCCTTGTTCCGGTCCTCCCGGCCAAGGGCGGACCTTCAGTCGCCTTGTGCCCCCAACGGTAGCCCGGCACCTCGCGACTGTCACCTGTGAGTTTCGATGGAGACGCCGCCGCGATGCCCGCCGTTCATCCGCAGCGGCGTCACGGCGGCGGTCGCCGCGCCGACGACCTCCGCGCCGGCCTCGCGCAACGCGCGGACCGCCTCGGCGAGGCTGGCCCCCGTGGTGAGCACGTCGTCGACGACGATGACCGGCTGGGCCGCGGCATCCGTCGTCGCCCGCAGACTGTTCGCGACGTTGCGGCGGCGCTCGTCGCGGTCGAGGCCGCGCTGGTCGGCGGTGCGCCGCGCGGTCTGCAGGAGGCGGCGCGCGCGCCTGCCGGTGCGCGCGGCGAGGAGATCCGGGACGCGGTAGCCCCGACGGCGGTACGACGCGCGCGACGTAGGGAGAGGGACGAGCACCGCGTCGTCCCGCCCCAGACGCGAGGCGGCTGCCGCGAGCGCGGGGGCGAGGGAGCGCACGAGCCCCGTGCGCCCCTCCTCTTTGATCGCCCGTACGACGCGAGCCGCGACGCCGTCGAAGGGAAGCCCGCTCCAGACGGTGACGGCACCGCCCGGGGCGTCGAGGACGCGGGGCACGGGTCGGGGCTCGAGCGCGGCCGCGCACGACGGGCAGAGCACGACATCGGGCGCGTCGCAGCCCGCGCACGCGACGGGGAGCAGCAGCGCCAGCGCGTCGCCGACCGCCGTGCGCACCACCTCTGACGCTCGGAACCGGCTCATGAAGACACGCTGTCAGCTCGCGGCACGAGCGCGGGCCCCTCGACAGAGTTCAGTGGCCGGAGTGGTCGCCCCGGGGTGCTGGGGAGGAGCCGCTACTCGGGGGTGCCCTGCTGGGTGGCGAGCAGCAGCACGCCCGACGCCGTCGGCTGCCACGTGGTGCCCCGCTTGACCGACAGGGTCCCGTCCTCCCCGCGCAGGCGGACGCTCGAGAGCGTCGTGCCTCCGGCGATCTCGACCATGCCCGCCGCAGCGCTCTGCGTGGATGACGTACCGCCCACGACCTGCTCGAGGACGGTCGACCCCTCCGCATCGCCGGAGAGGACGCCGACCGACAGGTCGTCGAGCCACGCGAGTCCGCGCGCTCTGCCGTCGATCAGGCTGAGCTGCACCGGCGCGCCCAACCGGATCGGAACCTGGTCGGGATCTCGCACCACGCCGGCGACCCACAGGGCCGTCCGGCCCCCGGCGGTGACCACGGCCGCCACCCGGGCGCCGTCCCGCGAGACCGACATCGCGTGCACGACCGTCGCGCCGGCGAACGCGTCCGCCACGTCGAGCGGCGCCGTGTCGCCCGCCAGGAAGACCCGGACCGCGGCGGGCTGCTCGCGCGGCACCGACCACACCGTCCCGAACGGGTCGATCGTCGGGTCCACGAGGCCCTCCCGGGTGTCGAGCACCTGGTACCGCCCGTCATCGAGGAGCCGGACCGCTTCTCCGCCGGTCAGGCGTGCCGCGGCCGCCGCACGGTCCGCGCCGACCTGGACCGCCGCCGGCGAGAGCTGCTCCACGATCTGCGACAGACCCTGGATCGGCTCCAGCGCCTCGCCGGTGAGGAAACCGAAGCCGTCCTCGGTGAGGACGAGCGGCGCGCCCGGGATCCTGGTGGATCGGACCGCGACCGGCTCGGCGGCGATCGGCGCCGACTGCACCGTCAGCTCGACGTCCGAGACACCGGCGGTCGCGAGGCTCGCCTGCAACTGCGTGTAGATGCGATCGAGCGTGGCGGAGTCGGCCGAGAGCGCGGAGGCCGACAGGTCGATGTCGTACGCGTCGCCCTGCTGCCGCACCGCCGCCACCATCGCGACGCCCTCCGGCACGGCCGACTTCACCGACTCGGCCAGCCACGCACTGGGGGTTCCGTTGACGAGCCGATCGGCGATCTGGCTGGGCGCATCGGTGGTGGGGAACCACCGGGCATCGGGGACCAGGAACTGCCACGACGGGTCGAAGTACATCAGCGAGTAGTTGTGGAACACCCGGGGGAACTCCGCGCGATCCAGCACGACGCCGTCGGGCGCCGCGCGGATGCGCCACTCGCCGTCCACCTGCTCGAGCTCGAAGGGGAGCTGCCGCTCGGGGATCTCCACGCGCTCATAGGTGCCGTTGTCGTCCACCGTGCCGACGGCGCTCAGCGTGAGCGCCACCAGTCCGTCCTCGGGCTGGGTGTACACCCGGTCCTCGAACTCGTCGACCGTGACCCCGGCACCCGGGTCCCACACACCGGCGAACTCCGGCGTGAGGAACTCCCGCGCACGGTCCCATCGCGCCCGCGCGCCCGGTCCGGAGCCGGCGCGGATGAAGCCCTCCACGATCTGCTCGGGCGTAGCCCCCGGCTGCGGTCTGTCGGGCAGCAGGAACGACACGTCGTCGGAGTCGGGCGCGTCGGACGTGCTCAGCCCGTAGTTGACCTTGCCGCTGGTCGGCAGGCCCGAGCATGCCGCGAGCGCCAGGGCGAGCACGCCCACGAGCAGGGCCAGGATGCCGCGCCGCCGGGTCATTGCGCACCGCCCCGGGCCGTGGCATCCGCCGCGTCCGCCGCGGAGCGGGGAAGCGTGATCGGCTGGGTCAGCCCCAGGTCGTCCATCGACGCGATCGAGTCGTCACCGGGGTCGAGGGGGATCGGCGACGGGCCCGACAGCCGGCCGCTCTTGCGGGGAAGGGTCAGGACGAAGTTCGTGCCGCGGCCGAGCTCGGACCACACGCCCAGCTCTCCGCCGTGCAGCCGGGCGTCCCCGAGCGCGATCGACAGCCCGAGACCCGTGCCCCCGATCGTGCGGGTGCGGGACGGATCGGCGCGCCAGAAGCGGTCGAAGACCCGCTCGACCTCGTCGGGCTTCATGCCGAGACCGTAGTCGCGCACCCCGATCGCCACCGCCTGCTGGTCGCTGTCGACCGTGACGACGATGGGCCGCCCTTCGCCGTGCTCGATCGCGTTGCCGAGGAGGTTGCGCACGATGCGGCGGACCCGGCGCGGGTCCATGTCGACCGGCGAGTAGCCGCCCGGCGCGACCAGCCGCACGTCGGTGCGATGCTGCTCGGCGAGCTGCTCCATCGATGCGATCACGTCTTCGGCGAGGTGCGCGAGGCTCGTCGGCTCGAGCTCGAGTTGCACCGAGCCGGCGTCGTACCGGCTGATCTCGAGGAGGTCGGTGAGCAGCGTCTCGAACCGCTGCACCTGATTGTTGAGCAGCTCCGCCGCGCGCGCCGTCGCGGGGTCGAAGTCGTCGCGCTGGTCGTTGATCATGTCGGCGGCGAGCCGGATCGTCGTGAGCGGCGTGCGCAGCTCGTGCGACACGTCCGACACGAACCGCTGCTGCACCAGCGAGAGGTCGGCGAGCTCCTTGATCTGCGACTCGATGCTGTCGGCCATCGCGTTGAACGACCGGCCGAGGGTGGCCAGCTCGTCCTCGCCGCGGACGGGGAGGCGCACGCCGAGCTCGCCGGCGGCCAGCCGTGCGCTGGTGTCGGCCGCCTCGCCGATCGGGGTCGTCACGGAACGGAGCACGAACCACGCGATGCCGCTGATGAGCAGCACGAGTCCGATGCCCACGATCCACAGCGTCCCCTGCACGAAGCCGAGGGTCTGGGGCGCGTTGGCCAGGTCGTAGGCGAGGTAGAGCTCGTACGGGCCGACTCCGGGGACGTCGAGCTGCTGACCGACGACGATCCCCGGGATGCTGGATCCGTCCTCGGCGGTGAGGGCCACCGACTGCCACACCTGACGGTCGTCGTTCGCGCGGACGCTCTCACGCAGTCCCGGGGTCAGGAGCTCCTCGAAGCCGAGATCCGACGTGAAGTCCTGCGGCGCCCCGGGCGAGGGCGGCCCGATGCGGAACACGGCGTACGCGTCGGCCGCCGACTGCTGGTTGAGCGTGGTCTGCACGAGACCCATCGCGTTCTGCAGCTGCACGTCGTCCTGCGCGGTCGCACTGTCGAGGGTGACCTGCGCCGCCGCCGTCGCCCGCTGCGCGTTGAGGAGCACCTGGTCCTTCCGCGACACGAACAGGTCGTTCTGGATCGCGAGCGCCATCCACACGCACGCGACGATCACCGCGAGGGCGGTGAGGCCCAGGGTGACCATGATCGTGCGGAATCGCAGCGACCTGCGCCACAGCGCGGTGACGTTGCCGGGCCAGGTGCGCCAGTCGCGCCATCCCGTCAGCGGCGTGCGGGTCGCCGTCACCCCTGTGCTCGGGGCTGCCATCCGGCCCTCACACGACGGCGCCGGCGCGGTAGCCGACGCCGCGCACCGTCGTCACGATCTTGGGGTTGTCGGGGTCCTTCTCGACCTTCGCGCGCAGACGCTGCACGTGGACGTTCACCAGGCGCGTGTCAGCCTTGTAGTGGTAGCCCCACACCTGCTCGAGGAGCATCTCGCGCGAGAACACCTGCTGCGGCTTGGAGGCGAGCGCGACGAGCAGCTCGAACTCGAGCGGGGTCAGCGCGATCGCCGCGTCGCCGCGTCGCACCTCGTGCGCGGCGACGTCGACCGTGAGGTCGCCGATGCGCAGGTGGTCGTTCGCGGGCTGGCTCGCCGGACGCAGCCGCGTCTTGATGCGCGCGACCAGCTCCTTGGGGTTGAACGGCTTGACGATGTAGTCGTCGGCGCCCGACTCGAGGCCCTTCACGACGTCGGCGGTGTCGGTGCGGGCGGTGAGCATGATGATCGGGATGCCGGACTCGGCGCGCACCCTCGTGCAGATCTCGATGCCGTCCATGCCGGGGAGCATCAGGTCGAGCAGGATCAGGTCGGGGCGCTCGGTGCGCCAGGCCTCGACCGCCTGCGCGCCGTCGGCGCAGAACACCGTGTCGAATCCCTCGGTGCGCAGCACGATGCCGATCATCTCGGCGAGGGCGGTGTCGTCGTCGACCACCAGGATGCGTGATGTCATCGCGCGGATTCGTCCTTCTCTTCGTCGCCAGGGCAGGGCGCGCACCGCGCCGTCCCCTTGCGCTCCCCACAGAGTAGTCGACGGCGGCTGAGCGCAGGCCGAACACCGCCCGGGTGGCGGATGAGTGCGCGAGACGGCCGAAGGCTGTGGAATCGGATGCCGCGCCCGGCCGGTATGACACGATAGGCACCAATGCGGGCCTCGCGCGCGCGACCCGGAAGCCAGACCCAGGAGGACGACAGCCAGTGACCGCCTATCCGGCCTGGACTCCGGCATCCCGCCCGGGGATCATCCCGCTGCATCCGCTCTCGTTCGGCACGATCCTCGGCCGCTCGTTCACGGCGCTCCGGCAGAACCCGAAGGTGCTCCTCGGCTTCGCCCTCGTCGTGCAGACGCTGGGGTACCTCGTGACCAACGCGGCCATCGTCGGCATCGCCTACGCGTCGTTCTCACGGCTCTTCACCGTCATGCCGGGCACCGACGACTACGAGACGCTGTTCGCGGGCTCCGTCGCGATCACCCTCATCGCCGGGTTCGTGCTCGGACTGGCCTCGGGCGTGCTCGGCGTCATCGTGCAGGGGATCGTCGTCGCCGAGGTCGCCCATGCGGCGGTCGCCGAGAAGCTCACGCTCGGCGCGCTCTGGCGGCAGGTGAAGCCGGTCGCGTGGCGGCTCGTCGGCTACGCGGCGCTGCTCGTCCTCGTGATCGGCGCGGCGTTCGCCCTCATCTTCGTTGCCCTGGTCGCCCTCGGGGTCGCGGTCGGACCCGCTGTCTTCGCCCTCGCGATCCCTCTCGTGCTGGCCCTGATCCCGCTCTTCCTGTGGCTGTCGACCAAGCTGCTGCTCGTCCCGGCGGCGATCATCCTCGAGCACGCGACCATCGGCAGGGCGCTCGCGCTCTCATGGTCGCTCACCAAGCGTCGGTTCTGGCCCATCCTCGGGGTGATCGTCCTCATCGCGTTCGTCTTCGGCTTCGTCGCGCAGGCCGTGACGTTCCCCGTCAGTCTGCTGACGTCGGGGATCGGTGGGATCCTCGCCCCCACCAGCACCACCGACCCGTCCGGGGTCACCGCCGCGATCGTCGGCCTGGTGGTCACCCAGGCGCTCGCGCTGCTGATCCAGTCCGTCGCGATCGTCGTCCAGTCGACGGCGACGGGGATCATCTACATCGACTGCCGCATGCGGCACGAGGGGCTCGACCTCGACCTGCTCGCGTACGTCGAGCGGCGCGACGCCGGAGCCACGGATCTTCCCGATCCCTACCGCCAGCACATCGGTCGCGCCGTCGCGCCGCGGTTCACCGGCGCCTACCCGGCGGCGCCCGGGTACCCGGTCGCTCCCGCTTATCCGGCCGGCTACGCCGCACCCGGGTACGGCGGCCCCGGCTACGGTGCCCCCGGGTACGGCGCCCCCAGGTACGGTGCCCCCGCCGGTCGGCCCGTCTCCGCACAGCCGCCGTACGGCGCGGTCCTGTCCGGTTCACCCGCCTCCGCGCAGACGCCGGCGGGTCAGCCGCCGCACGCGCCGAACCCCGCGGCGGCCGCCCCGTCGTACGGGCACCAGCCTCCCGCACCGCAGCAGCACGCAGAGGCGCCGGCAGCCGGCGGCACGGACTCCGGCGAGGCGACCGCCGAGGCGCACCCGGGGGCGACGACGACGTGGGCGGCGCCGGGCGCCGCGACCGACGGCACCGACCGCGAGTCGCCGTGGGCCTGAGCGCGTCGCTCCGTGTCGGGCTGGCCGCGCCCGTCGCCGACTCGGTGCCGCCGCTCACCCCCGACGGCGACGAGGCGCGGCGCTGGGCGGAAGAGGAGCTGTCCCACCCGGCCTACGACATCGCCGAGCCGACGCCCCTGGACCGTGCCGCACGTGCGATCGCCGACTTCTTCACCAGCCTGTTCTCCCCGGAGCTGTCCGACGGCTGGGGCTCCCTGGCCGCGGTCGTCGCCGCGGCGCTGGTCGTGGCGGTGATCGCGGTGGCATTCGCGGTCTGGGGAGTTCCCCGCTCGACACGGCGGGCCGCCGCCCCCGCAGCCGCGCTGTTCGGCGAGGCCGAGGGCCGCTCCGCCGCCCAACTGCGAGAGGCCGCGGCATCCCACGCCCGCAGCGCCGAGTGGGATCAGGCGGTCATCCTCCGCTTCCGTGCTCTCGCCCGCGGATGCGCCGAGCGGGGGGTCGTCGACACGCCGCCGGGCGCCACCGTGCACGGCTTCGCCCGAGCCGGCGCCCGCGCCTTCCCCGACCTGGCCGACGCGCTCGAAGACGCCGCGCGGGCGTTCGACGACGTGCGCTATCTCCGCAGGCCGGGCACCGCCGACCTCTACCGCCTGGTCGCCGAGGCCGACGCCGCGGTCGCCTCCGCGCGACCCGCCTCGACCGAGAAGGTGCTCGCGTGAGCGCCCCCGCCGACCTCACCCCGGCACCGGCGGCGACGCCGCCGTCCGGGCGACCCGCGCGACGGCGCATCGCCACCTGGGTGGCGGTGGGCATCGCGCTCCTCATCGTCGGCGCCCTCGGCGCAGCCATCGCGGCCTCGGGGGAATGGACCCAGCGCGACGCCCTCGACCCCGAGTCGACCGGACCCGACGGCACGCGCGGTCTCACGCAGATCCTTCGGCAGCACGGCGTCGACGTCCAGGTCGTCCGCGACCGTCGCGACGCCGCCGCGGCCCTCGACGGCGGTGCGGCGACCCTCGTCCTGCCCGACACCCCGGCCCTGTCCGACGCCGGCTGGCGACGGCTCACGCGCGGCGCGACCGACGTCGTGCTGATCGACCCCCGCTCGCGCACGCTCCAGCTCGCCGTGGCGGATGCCTCTCTCGCCGGCACCGCGCCCCTCGGGCTCGCAGACCCGGCGTGCGACGTCGAGGCGGCCGTCCGCGCCGGAGCGGTCGAGCCGGGCGCCGTCTACGACGCCGGGTCCGGGTACACCGCCGCCTGCTATCCCGCCGGCGACGGAGCGGGGCTGCTCGTGTCGCGCGTCGGCGAGCGCACGACGGCCGTCATCGACGGCACCACCCTGTTCACGAACGAGTACCTGGCCGAGGACGGCAACGCGGCGCTCGCCGTGAACCTCATGGGCCGCCACGACCTCGTGGTCTGGTACCAACCGGGCATCGGCGATACCGACCTGCCCGACACCGATCCCACGCTGGGCGACCTGACGCCGCCGTGGGTGAGCCCGGTCATCGTGCTGCTCCTCGTCACGGCCCTCGCCGCCGGCATCTGGCGCGGCCGCCGCTTCGGCCCCCTCGTGACCGAGCGCCTTCCCGTCACCGTCCGCGCATCCGAGACCACGGAAGGGCGAGCGCGCCTGTACGCGCAGGCCGGCGACGCCCTTCACGCAGCCGACCAGCTGCGGCTCGGCGCCCTCGACCGCCTCGCCCGCACCCTGGGCCTCGGTCCGTCCGCCTCGGCCGCCGACATCGCCGACGCCGCCGCCGCCCGCGCGCAGCTCGACCGCGGCGAAGCGCGACGCATCCTCATCGACGACCTGCCCGCGGACGACGCCGAGCTCGTGGCGCTCCGTCAGCGGCTCCGACAGCTCGAGGAAGCCGTCACCGCGGCGACCCGTCCCGAAAGGAACCCCCGATGACCGACACCACCACGCCGGCCGCCACCGTGAACGACGACGCCGCGCTGCGCGAGGCGATGAACCGCGTGCGGCTCGAAGTCGGCAAGGCCGTCGTCGGGCAGGACGGCACCGTGACCGGCCTGCTCATCGCGCTGCTCGCCCGCGGTCACGTGCTGCTCGAGGGGGTCCCCGGCGTCGCCAAGACGCTCCTCGTGCGCGCGTTCAGCACCGCACTGGGGCTCGACACCAAGCGCATCCAATTCACCCCCGACCTGATGCCGGGCGACGTCTCCGGATCGCTGGTCTACGACGCCAAGACCGGCGAGTTCGAGTTCCGCGAAGGCCCGGTGTTCACCAACGTCGTGCTCGCCGACGAGATCAACCGCACTCCGCCCAAGACGCAGGCGGCGCTGCTCGAGGCGATGGAGGAGCGACAGGTCTCGACCGACGGCGTGACCCGCGCGCTCCCCGACCCCTTCCTCGTCGCCGCGACCCAGAACCCCGTCGAGCACGAGGGCACCTACACCCTGCCCGAAGCGCAGCTCGATCGGTTCCTTCTCAAGCTCATCGTCGACGTGCCCGCGCGCGACGCCGAACTCGCCGTCCTCCGACGGCACGCGAGTGGATTCGACCCGCGCGACCTCTCGGCCGCGGGGCTGCGGCGTGCGGCGAGCGCCGACGAGATCCGCGCGGCGCAGCGGGCCGCGGCATCCGTCACCGTCTCGGACGACGTGCTGGGCTACGTCGTCGACCTCGCCCAGGCCACGCGCCGCAGCCCGTCGGTGCAGCTGGGCGTGAGCCCCCGCGCGGCCACCGCCCTGCTCGCCGCCGCGAAGGCGTGGGCGTGGCTCGGCGGCTACCCCGCGATCACACCCGACCACGTGCAGACCATGCTGGTTCCGACGTGGCGTCACCGTCTCCGGCTGCGACCCGATGCCGAGCTCGAGGGCGTCTCGGTCGACGCCGTCCTCGGATCCGTGGTCCAGCAGACCCGCGTCCCGATCTGAGCCACCCGCCCCATGTACCTCACCGGACGTCTGCCCCTCCTGGTCGCCCTGGGGGCGCTGCCCGTGGTGCTGCTCTCGGCGGCGGGTGTCGACCCCTGGCTGACGACGGCGGGGTGGGTGCTGCTGTGCCTGGTCGCGGCGACGGCGGATGCTGCGGCCGCGCCCGACCCGCGGCGCATCGAAGTGCGCCGCCGCAAGCCCGGCGCCGTGCTCCTCGGTGCGAGCACGGTCGCGGAGCTGCGCCTTCGCAACCTCGGCCGACGGACGATCCGAGGGCGGGTGCGCGATGCGTGGCAGCCGACCGCGGGAGCCCCCGACGCGCGCATCGCGCTCACGCTGCCGCCGGGCGAGAGCCGCACCCTCGCGGTGCCGCTCCTTCCCCGACGGCGGGGGGAGCTGCGGTCGCAGTTCGTCGTCGTGCGCTCCGACGGTCCGCTGCGACTGGCGGGGCGTCAGGCCCGGCACGACTCGGCGGGCGTGGTGCGGGTGCTCCCGCCGTTCACCGCCCGGCGCCACCTCCCCTCCCGCCTGGCCCGGCTGCGCGAGCTCGACGGGAACACCAGCGTCCAGGTGCGCGGCCAGGGCACGGAGTTCGACAGCCTCCGCGAGTACGTCCGCGGCGACGACGTGCGGTCCATCGACTGGCGGGCCACCGCGCGATCGTCGACGACGATGCTGCGCACGTGGCGTCCCGAGCGCGACCGGCATGTGGTGATCGTCATCGACACCGGCCGCACGTCAGCGGCGCGCGTCGGCGACGGCGTGCGCCTGGACGCCGCGATGGAGGCGGCGCTGCTGCTCGCGGCGCTCGCCTCGCGCGCCGGCGACCACACGCACCTGCTCATGTTCGACCGCGTCACCCGCGCGCGCGTCACGCGGGTGGAGGGCTCGGCGCTTCTGCCCGCGCTCGTCGACGCGATGGCCCCTGTCGAGGCGCAGCTGATCGACACGGACTGGGACGCCGCGTTCGCGCAGGTGCGCCTGCTGACGTCGCGGCCGTCGCTGGTCGTGCTGCTCACCGCGCAGGACGCGCCGGAGGCCGCGCGCGGCTTCCTCGGCTCGCTGCCCGCGCTCACGCGCCGCACGACCGTGCTCGTGGGGACCGTCACCGACGAGGACGTCGCCCCGGAGGAGCGGCCGGACGCGGCATCCGTCTACCGCGAAGCGGCGGAGCAGAAGACGGCTCGGGATGCCGCCGCCGTCGCCGCGGCGATGGGCCGGGCCGGCGCCGAGGCCATCTCCGCGTCGCCCGAGCAGCTTCCGCCGCGCATCGCCGACCGCTACCTCGCGCTGAAGGCTGCCGGGCGGCTCTGACGTCTGCCGCAGGCCCCGGCCGGGGCCCGCACGTAACCCGCGGACATTCCGCCGGGCTTCCCTGGGAGCCGGCTGGGAGGGGCGATACCCTCGCGACGAGGAAAGGAGTCCGCCATGTCGGATACAGCCATCCCGCCCACCACGGTGAACAGACTCGTCGCTGAGGCACTGGGAACATTTCTGCTCGTCTTCGGCGGCGTCGGTTCGGCGCTCTTCGCCGCCAACTACCCGGCCGGATCGGAGGGTAATCCGCTCGGCATCGGGTTCGTCGGCGTCTCGCTCGCGTTCGGTCTCACGGTGGTCGCCGGGGCCTACGCCTGGGGCCCGATCTCGGGCGGACATTTCAACCCCGCGATCACGCTGGGGCTTGCCGCGGCGGGCCGGTTCGAATGGCGCAACACGATCGGCTACATCATCGCCCAGGTCGTGGGAGGCGTGCTCGGCACGACGCTCATCGTGCTGATCGGCATCTTCGGCACCGACAACTGGCTCGCGAACGCCCAGGACTCCGGCTTCGCCTCGAACGGATTCGGCACCGGCGACTTCGGGTCGCCCGGCGGCTTCCACCTCGGCGCCGCCATCATCGCCGAGGTGCTGCTGACGGCGATCTTCGTGCTGATCATCCTCGGGGTGACCCACTCGACCCGGGGCACCGCGGCCCTGGCGCCCCTCGCGATCGGTCTGACGCTGACGCTCATCCACCTGGTCTCGATCCCGATCGACAACACGTCGGTGAACCCGGCCCGCTCGATCGCCACGGCGATCTACGGGGGCGTCGCACCGCTGTCGCAGCTGTGGGTGTTCATCGTGTTCCCGATCGTCGGCGGGCTGCTGGCCGGCTACCTGCACCGGGCGCTCTTCGAGCCGAAGGGAACCCTGCCCCCCGTCCAGGCGGAGGCGCGCGTCAAGTAGCGCCCCCGCACCGCCGCGAGTCGCCAAGACACGCCGATCTCCGGCGGGGCGAGCGGCGTGTCTTGGCGACTCAGCATCGCGCGCAGGTGCGAGAGCGGCCCGCCCCCTCAGGGACGGGCCGCTTCTGCGTGCGAGGACGCCGGTTCAGACGAGGTCGAACCGGTCGAGCTCGGTGACCTTGCCCCACGCCCGCGCGAAGTCGCGGACGAACTTCTCCTTGGCGTCGTCGCTCGCGTACACCTCGGCGACGGCGCGCAGCTCCGAGTTCGAGGCGAACAAGAGGTCGACACGGGTGCCGATTCCGACGGGCTCGCCCGAGCCGTCCTTGCTGCCCGAGAACGCGTGGGCGCCGGGGTCGAGCGGCTTCCAGGTCGTGCCGAGGTCGAGCAGGTTCACGAAGAAGTCGTTCGTGAGAACGCCCTTGCGATCGGTGAACACGCCGTAGTCGGAGTCGTCCCAGTTCGCGCCGAGCACCCGCAGCCCGCCGACCAGCACCGTCAGCTCGGGCGCGCTGAGCGTGAGCAGGTTCGCGCGGTCGAGCAGGTGGTGCTCCTCGGGCATGAACGCCCGCGGGCCGTAGTAGTTGCGGAACCCGTCGGTGATCGGCTCGAGGTACGCGAACGACACCTCGTCGGTCTGCTCCTGCGTCGCGTCGGTGCGGCCGGGGTGGAAGTCCACCTCGACCTCGACGCCCGCGTCGGCGGCCGCCTTCTCGACGGCGGCGTTCCCGGCGAGCACGATGAGGTCGGCCAGCGACACCTTCTTGCCGTCGGTGCGACCCTCGTTGAACGACGCCTGGATCGACTCGAGCGCGGCGAGGACGGTCGCCAGCTGCGCGGGCTTGTTGACCTCCCAGTCCTTCTGCGGGGCCAGGCGGATGCGGGCGCCGTTGACGCCGCCGCGCTTGTCGCTGCCGCGGAACGAGGATGCCGCCGCCCACGTCGTCTCGACGAGCTGCGTGACCGTGAGGCCCGAGGCGAGCACCTGGGCCTTCAGGGCCGCCGCGTCGTCGGCGTCGATCAGCTCGTGGTCGACCGCCGGCACGCGGTCCTGCCACAGGAGCTCTTCCGCCGGGACCTCGGGTCCGAGATACCGCTCGATCGGGCCCATGTCGCGGTGGGTGAGCTTGAACCAGGCGCGGGCGAACGCGTCGGCGAAGGCGTCGGGGTCGTCCTTGAAGCGCCGCGAGATGCGGTCGTACTCGGGGTCGGTGCGCAGCGCGATGTCGCTGGTGAGCATGCGGGGCTCGCGCCGTCCGTTCGAGTGCGCCAGAGGGACCATGTCGGCGCCGCCGCCGTTGACCGGGCGCCACTGGTGCCCGCCGCCCGGGCTGCGCATGAGCTCCCAGTCGTAGGCGTAGAGGATGTGGAAGAACTCGTTGTCCCACCGGGTCGGGTGATAGGTCCACGTCACCTCGAGGCCCGACGTGATCGTGTCGTCGCCGTGGCCGGAGCCGTGGTGGTTCTTCCAGCCGAGGCCCTGCGCCTCGAGGCCCGCGGCCTCGGGGTTGCCCTCGAGGTTCGAGTCGGGCGCGGCGCCGTGGGTCTTGCCGAAGGTGTGGCCGCCGGCGATGAGCGCGACGGTCTCCTCGTCGTTCATCGCCATGCGGCCGAACGTCTCACGGATGTCGCGCGCCGAGGCCAGCGGGTCGGGGTTGCCGTTGGGGCCCTCGGGGTTGACGTAGATGAGGCCCATCTGCACCGCCGCGAGCGGCTTCTGCAGCTCGCGGTCGCCCGAGTAGCGCTCGTCGCCGAGCCACGTGGTCTCGGGACCCCAGTAGACATCGGCGTCGGGCTCCCACACGTCGGCGCGTCCGCCGGCGAAGCCGAAGGTCTTGAAGCCCATCGACTCGAGCGCGACGTTGCCCGCGAGGATCATGAGGTCGGCCCACGAGATGGACTGGCCGTACTTCTTCTTCACCGGCCACAGCAGGCGGCGGGCCTTGTCGAGGTTGACGTTGTCGGGCCAGCTGTTGAGCGGCGCGAAGCGCTGCTGGCCGGCCCCGCCGCCGCCGCGGCCGTCGGTCGCGCGGTAGGTGCCCGCGCTGTGCCACGCCATGCGGATCATGAGCGGGCCGTAGTTGCCGAAGTCCGCCGGCCACCAGTCCTGCGAGTCGGTGAGCGTCGCGGCGATGTCGGCCTTGACCGCCGCGAGGTCGAGCGCCTCGAAGGCGGCCTTGTAGTCGAAGTCCTCGCCGAGCGGGTTGGCGACCGCGGGGTTCTTCGCCAGGATCTTCAGGTTCAGCTGGTTCGGCCACCACACGCTGTTGGCGTTGCCGGTCGTGGGGTGGGGCTGACCGCCATGGATGACGGGGCATCCCTCGGCCTCGTTCGGGCGCGGACGGGTCTCGCCGTCTTCCCGCTCGTCGACCGGGGTGTCGATGGGCGTGACCGCCTGGTCGGCGTTGCCGACGTCCTCGCCGATCTCGGGGACGGTGTCGTTGCTCTCCGGCATGGGAGTTCCTTTCTCAGGGGGCTTCGGGCGGAGTCGGGTCAGGAGGGGACGGATGCCGCGGCACAGGCCGGGCAGAGGCCCCAGAAGGTCACCTCGGCGGTGCTCACGGCGAATCCGTGGCTCTCGGCGGGGGTGAGGCAGGGCGCGGGGCCGACGGCGCAGTCGACGTCTTGGACCGCGCCGCAGCCGGTGCAGACGAGGTGGTGGTGGTTGTCGTCCACCCGCAGCTCGAACAGACCCGGGCGCCCCGCCGGTTCGATGCGGCGGACGAGGCCCGCGTCGACGAAGTCGCCGAGGGCGTTGTAGACCGACTGCAGGCTCGTGTGCGGGACGCCCCGGGCCACGAGGGCGAAGATCTCGTCGGCGCTGGCGTGCGGGCTCTCATCGAGCGCCTCGATCACCGCGCGCCGGGAGTCGGTCACCCGGAGCCCGGCCGCGCGGATCCGAGCCGCCGCGTCGAGTGCGGCGACGGGGTGCGAGGTCATGCCCCGAGCCTACCGTCTTTTGATCGACTAAAAAAACGGAGGACGGCTTCAGCCGGCGACGAGCGTCGGCGTCCCGGCTTCGTACTCGGTGAGGTCGCCGGTCTCGCCGCGACGGTACGCGCGCCCGCCCACGAAGATCATGTAGAAGAGGAAGAGGGCCAGAGCCGCCGCGCCGATGCCGATCTTCAGGGGCCAGGGCCAGGGCTGCGCCGTGACGAAGCCCTCGATGAGCCCTGCGACCGCCAGCGCGAACACCATCCCGATCGCGACCGTCGCCAGCGAACGCCCCGCCGCGGCGAGCGCTTCGGCGCGCGACCGGCGCCCCGGCGCGACCCACGCCCAGAAGATGCCGAGCCCGGCAGCCGCTGCCACGAAGAGGCACGTCAGCTCGAGAAGCCCGTGCGGTGCGATGTGGAGCAGAAACACGTCGCCGCGATCGAAGGCGAGGAGGACGGCGGCCGCCGTGCCCACGCCGACGGCGTTCTGGACGAGCACGAACACGGGCCAGAATCCCGTGACGCCGAAGATGACGCACTGGAGCGCGATCCACGCGTTGTTGGTCCACACCGTCCCGGCGAACACGGCCGGCGAGTTCTCGCTGTAGTAGTCGGTGAAGTCGTTCTCGGCGTACTGCTGGAGCTGCATGCGGCTGCCGAGCGTGGCCACGAGCGCGGGGTCGCTGGAGATCCACAGCGCGACGATCGTGCCGACCGCGACGAACCCCACGGCGATCGCGAGGGTTGTCCACCGCACTCGGTAGAGCGCGGCGGGAAGCTGGAGGGCGAAGAAGCGCGGAATCTGGCGGAGGACGTTCTCGGGAGCTCCGGTGAGGCGAAGGCGGGCCCGGGCGAGCATCGTGGAGATGTGATCGCCCTGGGGGCTGCGGCCCGCCGACGTCTTCGCGTCGGCCAGGTCGGCGGAGGCGGCGCGATACCGATCGACGAGCTCGTCCACTTCGGCCCCGCGCAGGCGTCGGGTGCGACTGAGCTCATCCAGACGCGCCCACTCCTCCCGGCGAGCGGCGGTGAGGGCGTCGAGATCCATTTGCTTTACTGTACTCATGCCATCGGGCCGCGCCGCCGTCATCGACGTCCATCAGGACGAGATCCTCACCGGCGAGGCCGTCGCCCTCGACGTCCAGCCCCTCGGCTTCTTCCTGCGGGCCCTCGGGGTGCTCATCGACATGCTGATCGGGGTCGCACTCCTCATCCTCTTCTCGGTGGTGACGGGCTGGCTGCTCGGCTCGGGCGCGGTCGACGAATCGGCGGTGACCATCCTCACGATCTCGACCATCGTGCTCGTGCTCGTCGTCATCCCGACCGTCGTCGAGACCACCACCCGCGGCCGCAGCCTCGGCAAGCTCGCGGTCGGCGGGCGCATCGTGCGCGTCGACGGGGGTGCGAGCGGGTTCCGGCACGCCTTCATCCGCGCCCTGGTGGGCGTGTTCGAGCTCTGGATGACGCTGGGCGCCGTGGCGGCGCTCGTCGGCGCGTTCACGCCGCGCTCTCAGCGACTGGGCGACCTCCTCGCCGGCACCTACTCCGAGCGCACCCGGACGCCGCCCCTGCCGCCCGCAGACTTCGCGGTGCCGCCGGCGCTCACGCAGTGGGCGGCCGTCGCCGATGTCGGGCGACTGCCCGACCGCCTCGCGCGACGCCTCGCCCAGTTCGCCGCGTCGGCCCGGAACCTGGCGCCCGCGGCACGCGCGCGGGCCGGGGCATCCCTCGCCGCCGAAGCGGCCCAGCACGTCTCGCCGGTGCCCGCCGTCGACCCCGAGACGTTCATCATGGGCGTCATCGCGGTGCGGCGTCAGCGCGAACTGCGTGCGCTGAAGCTCGAGGCCGCGCGCGTC
This sequence comes from Microbacterium sp. NPDC057407, assembly GCF_042803895.1. NCBI lineage: Bacteria > Bacillati > Actinomycetota > Actinomycetes > Micrococcales > Microbacteriaceae > Microbacterium > Microbacterium sp. NPDC057407. Next base: position 148,811 of record NZ_JBHVCA010000004.1, read on the forward strand.
GCGGCGATGACGCCTCCCGCGGCGCGGCGGCCGCGCGACTTCCCGGCGCGGTGAGCCGCCGGCTCAGTACCGGTAGTGGTCGAGCTTGTACGGCCCGTCGACCGGCACGCCGATGTACGCCGCCTGCTCGGGGGTGAGGGTCGTGAGCTCCACGCCGAGCGCCGCCAGGTGGAGGCGCGCCACCTTCTCGTCGAGGGTCTTCGGCAGCGTGTACACCGCTGCCGGGTACTCGTCGCGCTTCGTGTAGAGCTCCAGCTGCGCGAGCACCTGGTTCGTGAACGAGGCGCTCATCACGAACGACGGGTGGCCGGTCGCGTTGCCGAGGTTCATCAGCCGGCCCTCGCTGAGCACCAGCACGCTGCGGCCGCTGGGGAGGCGCCACTCGTGCACCTGCGGCTTGATCTCGATGCGCTCGGCGCCCGGGATGGCGGCGAGGCCGGCCATGTCGATCTCGTCGTCGAAGTGGCCGACGTTGGCCACGATCGCGAGATGCTTCAGCCCGAGCAGGTGCTCGGGGGTCACCACGCGGGTGTTGCCGGTGCCGGTGACGAGGATGTCGACCTGGTCGAGCACCGACTCGAGGCGCGCGACCTGGAAGCCGTCCATCGCCGCCTGGAGGGCGCAGATCGGGTCGATCTCGCCGACGATGACGCGAGCGCCCTGTCCGCGCAGCGCCTCGGCCGCCCCCTTGCCGACGTCGCCGTACCCGGCGACGAAGGCGACCTTGCCTCCGATGAGCACATCCGTGGCACGGTTCAGCCCGTCGGGCAGCGAGTGCCGGATGCCGTACGTGTTGTCGAACTTGGACTTCGTCACCGAGTCGTTGACGTTGATCGCCGGGAAGAGCAGCCGGCCGGAAGCCGCGAGCTCATAGAGGCGGTGGACGCCGGTCGTGGTCTCCTCCGTGACGCCGATGATGCCGGCCGCCATGCGGGTGAACCGCTGCGGATCGCGCGCGAGGCTCGCACGCAGGGTGTCGAGCACGATGCGGTACTCGGCGGAGTCGGCGGGCGAGGCATCCGGAACCGCGCCGGCACGCTCGAACTCGACCCCCTTGTGGACGAGCAGGGTGGCGTCGCCGCCGTCGTCGAGGATGAGGTTGGGCCCGTCCTCGCCCTCTGCCGACCAGTCGAAGATGCGGTCGGCGAGACGCCAGTACTCCTCGAGGGTCTCGCCCTTCCACGCGAACACGGGCACGCCGGCGGGAGCGTCGACGGTGCCCGTGGGTCCCACCACGACCGCGGCGGCCGCCTCGTCCTGAGTGGAGAAGATGTTGCAGCTCGCCCAGCGCACCTGCGCGCCGAGCGCGACCAGGGTCTCGATGAGCACCGCGGTCTGCACCGTCATGTGAAGGGAACCGGCGATCCTCGCGCCGCGCAGCGGCTGCGTCGGGCCGAACTCCTCGCGGAGGGCCATGAGGCCGGGCATCTCGTTCTCGGCGAGGCGCAGCTGGTGGCGCCCGGCCTCGGCGAGCGACAGGTCGGCGACCTCGAACTCGAGCGTGCGTGCGGCGGGGGCGGACGTAGGGGTCGGCATCCGCCCATTCTCGCATCCCGCCCGGAGGGGGCGCCGGATGTTCAGACGCGCAGCGTCTCGTGCCGCACGACGACCCAGCCCTTGGGCACCGACAGGCGGTCGGTGTGGATCGCGCACAGGTCGTGCGCGTGCGGATCGCCGCCGGCACCGAGGGGACCGAGGGCGGCCATCTGGTCGCCGTAGTCGTAGGTCAGGGTGGTGACGGCCTCTCGGGCGCAGCCGACCTTGGAGCAGAGTCTCTCGCGCATCACCGCGACCTTATCGGCCGGGTGGCCGAGGGCGGGGACGCCGCGCCTAGGATGGTCGCATGGCGTGGCGGCGTACCCGGACCAGCGAGGCTCGGGCCCCTCGGCGCTCGCGTCACGGCCGCCACGGACGCGAGGGTCGCAGCCCGGTGGTGCGCCCGCCGCTGCCGCCGCTCGACACGCGCATCGACCGCTTCGATCTGGCGGTCGGGACGGCCGCCGAGTTCCTGAGGTCGGCATGGAGCGAGCTGCGCGACGTGAGCTTCGAGATCGCCGACATGCCGCCGGCATCCGATGAGGACGGCATCCCCCGGTGGACGGTGCTGCGCGACGCGCGGCGGATCATCATGTACCGGCTCCCCATCGAACGGCTCAGTCACCTGCACCGCGACGACGATCTGCACCGGCGCATGATGATCGAGAGCAGCGTCTTCCGCGCGGCCGCCGAGTACCTCGAGCGCGATCCGTGGGACCTGGGTCCCGAGCGCTTCCGCTTCCTGTGACCCGAGAGACTCGCGCGACGGCGGCGCGTCAGGGGTAGACGAGGATCTCGGGCGCGGCCGCATCGGCCGGCCATACCGGCAGGCCGGCGAGGGCGCCGTCGCCCGTGAGCGACACTCCCGCGCGCACGGCGCCCTCGCCCGGGTCGAGCGAGTAGACGGTTCGGGGCGACAGCCGCGCGGTGGTGCTGCCGCCGGCGGGCACGGTGAGTTCCACGATGTACGAGCCGTCGGCCGATGACACCACCGTCGAGACGGGTTCCTCCGAGGTGTTCACCAGCGAGAGCACGGGCGGCGGTCCCGACGTGGTGGCGAAGAGGCTCGGCACCGAGACGTCGGGCGACGGCGTGTACCAGGCGAAGTCGTCGCCCGCACCGAACCCGGTCGTCTGCCACACCGCCGCCACGACGGGGGCGTCGGCGTCGATCTGCACCGTGTAGGTGCCGACGGCGAGGCCGGGGAGCGCGACCTCGACGGGCTGACCCGTGACGAGGGCCACGTCCTCCGGCTCGAGCGCGGCGTCCGCGCGGCCGACGGGCACGACGCGGATCGAAGCCGTGGCGTCGGCGGAGGGCGACAGCAGCCGCAGGACGGTGGCCGCATCGGACGCCCCCTCCGCCCCGGGGGCCGCGGTCACCGCGACGCCGGTGATCGTCGGCGACGTCTCGGGCTGCCCGATGGCGCTCACCTGGTCGACCCCGCCGGGCGTGAGCGTGCGCGTGATGCTCGTCTGCAGCGAGGCGTGCACGGGCGCCCCGACCGCCGAGACGCGCACCACGGGGCTCGCCTCGCCGAGGACCAGGCCCGCCAGCGGCACGACGCGCTGCGCGCCGGCCGCGACGACGACGTCCGTTCCGCCCGGCGGCGTCTGCGCGCCCTCCGCGCCGAACACCGTGAGCTGGACGGTCGCCGGGACCGCCCCCGGGTTCGACAGGAGGACGAGGTCGGCCGCCCCGGTCTCGCCCGACCCGCCGACGAGCCAGGACTCGAGGAGCGGAGGACGGCAGGCGGATGCCGCGAACCCGGCGAGATCCTCGTCGGCGACGATGGCCGCACCCGCGGCCGCGACGTCCACCCGCGTGCGGCCCTGCGGCGGCGCGGTGTAGACCGCCGGCCCCTCGCCCGCCCCTTCGGACTGCAGCGCCTGCTGCTGCGGGGCGGGCGCGCCCGGGGTGACGCCGCTGGTCACGTCCTGCGGCGCGGCGACCGCGAACGACGCCGCCGCGGCGACGTCGCGCCCGACCGACAGCAGCCCGCCGTCGCACGCGACCACCGACGCGGCCGGTGCGGGGACGGCAGCGATGCTCAGCGGCTCCCGGGCGAAGGTGGGCCACGGCAGTGTCACGGCGGTGACGACCCCCACGACGGCCGCGGCCGACACGAGCGTCCCCACCAGCCGCCGGGTGCTGGTGGTCGCCCACCGGAAAGCACGCTTGTCGCTCATCGTCCCTCCTGCCAGTGGGGTCCGGCCACGCGCGGCGTGCGCCGTGCCTCCCGCCGCGAGGCGGCCGTCGGCAGGGCGAGCAGCAGCGCCGCGGCCAGCACGAGCACCTGCGCGATGCCGATCGTCACCGCGGTGGTGCGGACGGATGCCTCGACCCCGGGCCGGGACGCGACATCCGCCGTCACCCGCCAGAGCGAGCCTTTCGTCGTCTCGCCCACCGCGTCGAGCGTGTCGCGCTGGTCGAGCGCGGTGGTCGCCGACAGCCTCGTGGTGCGGGCGGCGTCGGACTCGGGGGCGGCCGCCGGCGCGAGCAACACGAAGCCGATCCCCCGCTCGGCGAGCTGGGCGACGACGTCCTCGGCGGAGTCGGTCATGAGGTCGGCGGCCAGGTCGGCCATCGCGGCATCCTGCGCCGCTGCCTCGGTGCGCGTGGAGAGCAGGGTGGTCTGGCCGCCCAGGGTCTCGCTGCCGCCCCAGATCACCCGCGCCGAGATGCCGTCGGTGTTCTGGGGGGTCAGCACGATGGTCCCGACATCCGGGTCGTCGCGTCCCTCGGCGGCGACGTAGGCCGGAAGCGTGCTGGCCGGGCCGTTGGTGAGGCGGGCGGTGCCGCTGAGCAGGGCGGGCACGGCCAGCACGGCCACACCGACCACGGCGACCGCGGCGGCCGCCCCGCGCGCGAACCGCAGGCGCGGGGCCAGCCCGGCGTCGAGGGTGACGAGCGCCGCACCCACCCCGCCCAGCCACGCGAGCGCGAGACCGTTCCCCGGCCAGACGGCCACCGGGAGCGACTGCTCGAACGACACGGCGATGCCCACGGCGGCGAAGGCGGTCGCGAGGCCCAGCGCGGTGACGCCGAGCAGCGTCACGCCGGCCGCCCACCGCTGGGTGAGCGGAGCGACGAGAGCGAGCACCGCGATCGGCACCGTCAGCAGCGGGACCCACCAGGTGGGCGCCTCGGGGAGCAACGTGGTCCAGCCCGCGAGATCGGGCGTGGGGATCCCGGCCGTGAGCAGCGCACGGCCGGTCGCGTCGGCGGCGACCTGCGGCCCTGCCCACACGACCCCGGGATCCGACACGAGACCCCAGAACTCGCCCCGCCGGACGGCGCTCCACACCAGCGGCGCGAACACCGCCATGGCGGGGACGACGACCCACACGAGCTTCGCGATGCCGCGCCCGGCGCGCAGCGCCGCCGCGACGACGACCGCCGCGAGCCAGATCACCGCGAGTGCGGGCGCGAGCGACGGCGCCACCGCGAGGAGCGCCGCCGCGATCAGCGAGGTCGCCCCGGCCCCCGCCCACGAGCGGTGGGCCGCCGATCCGGCCACGAAGAGCCACGGCAGCAGGAGGTAGGCGATCACCGCCGCAGGACGTCCCTGTGTGAGGGCGGCGAGGAACGCGGGCGAGAGCGCCCACAGCACGCCCGCCGCGAGCCGCAGGCCCGAGCGTTCGGTGACGCGCGTGGCGGCGAACCAGCCGCCGAGAGCGGCGAGGGGAAGCGCCAGCACCCACAGCACCACCACCGCCCGCGACGGCTCCCACGGCGAGAGCGAGCCCAGGACGGCGATGACCGCGGCGAACGGGTCGGCGGGACCGATCGTGTCGAGGCCCAGAGCGCGCTGGCCGAACGCGGCGTCGGTCCAGAGCTGGCCCACGGTCGCCCGCAAGGGCTGCAGCGCTCCCCCGCCCAGCACGGGCCACGCCAGGAGCGCGGGGAACACGGCGATGGAGAGCAGCAGCGCGCCCAGCACGAGCCACGCGCCGCCGCCGGAGAAGAAGCGCAGGTCGGTCCTTCGTGCCGAAGTGGGCAGGACGTCGGCCGGTTCGTCGTCGCCGCGATCGCGCAGCTGCGCACGCGACACGCGGAAGGGAGCGAGCTGGGCCCACGAGAGACGCTTGACGGCGGCGAGTCGGCGCCGCGCCCGGGCGACGGAGACGAGGCGCACCATCGCGACACCGGCCGCACCCCACTCGGGAAGGATGTCGCCCGGGGTCTTGCGCACGAGATCGACGACGGTGCGCCACAGCGCCAGCGGCAGGATCGCCAGCCAGTGCAGCGGCACGGTGGGAGCCGGGGCGTACACGAGGCGGCGGTGCAGCTGCGCCGCCCGCGACGCGAACGCGATGCGCCGGCGGCGCTGGCTCGTGAGCGGAGCCGGGAGACCGGCGACGCCGTCGCCGGCGGTCGCGACGATGGCCGTCGGCGCGAGCGCGACCCGCGCGCCCGCGAGGTGGGCGCGCACTCCGAGGTCGAGACCTTCGTCGGCGCCGTGCAGCCCGTGATCGAGGCCGCCGAGCGTGCGCCACGCGTCGGCCCGCACGAGGAGCCCGCGCACGTCGGCGCCGAGGACGTCGTCGCGGCCGTCGTGCTGGCCCTGGTCGAGCTCGCCGTCCGCGAGACCCACCGAGCGCCCGAGCCTCGTCATCCCGATCCCGAGCGACACGATCTCGGACCGGTCGTCCCATCGCACCAGCTTGGGCGCGGCGAACGCGGCCGACGGAGACCGCTCGAGCGCTCCCGCCAGGCGAGCGAGCGCCTCGCGCTCGGGGGCGGTGTCCTGCGACAGGAGCCAGACCGCGTCGCCGTCGATCCGCGGAGTGACGAGGTCGACGGCGCCCGCGTATCCGGTGGAGTGCGGCGCGGTGACGACGGACTCCGCGGTCGACGACCGCGCCACCTCGGCGAGCGCGTCATCGCCGCCGCACAGCACGATCGTGAGGACGTCGACCGGTCGGGCCTGCTCGGCGATCGCGGCGAGCGTGCGCCGCAGGTGGTACGCGGCGGGCGTGCGACCGTCGGGACGCACGACGAGGATGGCGTGTACTCGAGCGGGCATGGCGTGGTCAGCCTAGGCGGGCATCCGCGACACGCGGCGGCGTACGCGCCGCGGATCGCAGATCGGCGGCGCGGATGCCGCGGCCGACGCGGTGGTCAGCTCGCGCGGCGCTTGAGCTTGCGCCGCTCGCGTTCGCTGAGTCCGCCCCAGATGCCGAAGCGCTCGTCGTTCTGGAGTGCGTACTCGAGGCACTCGCCGCGGACGTCGCACGACTGGCACACCCGCTTGGCGTCGCGTGTCGAGCCGCCCTTCTCCGGGAAGAAGGCTTCCGGATCGGTCTGCGAACACAGCGCGTCGGTCTGCCAGCTGAGCGGGTTGTCGTCCTCGACGTCGGCCTGTCGGCGAACGCCCGGAACCCCGAGCTGGACTGGATCGACGAACCAATTGTCGGGAACGCCTGAACGGTACTGGGATGCCGTCACTTCGTTCTCCCCCCGGTGATCCCCCCCACGCCTGGGTGCGTGTTGAAGTAATTACACCGGTGTAGTTCCGTCAGGTCAAGTCGCAGATACTAAAGCCTCAACTCGGTCTTGAACCTTCGCGACGCGCCGGGCGCGCGACGCGCCCGATAACGGTCGGATGAGAACTCGCCCGCTCACGCCGGCGAGGACTGCTCGCGTCCCTGCGACGCCACGAACACCGTGCCCGTCCCCGAGAAGACGAGCGCTCGCTCGTCCGGCGAGGCGAAGGCGGCGGCGCCCGGCGCGAGATCGACCAACCCGCCCGAAGCGCCCGGGGCGGCGCCCGCCGAGCCCTCCACCCGCACCCCACCCGCCGTCGCGAGCACGATCGCGGCGCCGTCGAGGGGGTGCCGGACCTCGACGCCGGCGCCGACGTCGACGCGGACCAGCGAGAAGTCGGCGACGGGCACGTCATAGCGAACTCGTCCGGGCCCCTCGGGGCGCGGCCGGACGATCGGCGGAAGGCCGGGGCGGTCGTCGAGCACGGCGAGCAGCTCGGCCACATCGATGTGCTTGGGCGTCAGCCCCCCGCGCAGCACGTTGTCGCTCGCGGCCATCAGCTCCACGCCCAGGCCCTCGAGATACGCGTGCAGCACGCCCGCCGGGACGAACATCCCCTCCCCCTCCCGCAGGGTGACGAGGTTCATCAGGAGGGCCACCAGGATGCCCGGATCGCCGGGGAACCCCTCGTGGAGCGCGCGCGCCAGCTCGAGCTCGGCCGCGAACTCGTCCGACGACGCCGACCGGGCGGCGTCCAGGACGCCGCGGACCTCCGCCGCGCTGTGCGGTGACAGCGCCCACCGCACGAGGTCGCGTGGCGAGGCATCCGCTTCCAGCCGCTCCGCGAGCGCGGCACCGCCCGGCCCCAGCGCAGCGGCCAGGCGCCGGGTGGCGTCGAGGTCGCGCAGACCGGCGAGGGCCCGGAACCTCGGGCTCACCGCCACGATGAGCTCCGGCTTGTGATTCGCGTCGCGGTAGGTGCGCTCCGCCGCGTCGCGCGGGATGCCCGCCTCCTCCTCATGCGCGAAGCCCGCCTCGGCCTGCGTCCGAGACGGGTGCGCCTGGATCGACAGAGCGGATGCCGCGGCCAGCAGCTTCAGCAGGAACGGGAGCCGCTCCGGCGAGCCCGTGCGCGCAGCCTCGTCGCTGAGCCATTCGGCCAGCGTGCGCCCGTCGGGGATCACGGCGGGATCGCCCGGGTGATCGCCGAACCACACCTCCGCCTCGGGGCGACCCGACGGCGCCCGGCCCTCGAGGTCGGCGATGAGGGAGGGCGAGCCCCACGAATAGTCCCGGGGCTCGTTCGTCAGCGGGATGAGCATGCCCCCAGCGTAGGGCGGGGACGACGGCCGCCGGGGCGCAGCGGACGCGCAGCGCCCCGGGGGTAACCTGTGTGCGATGGCCGTCCACTCGAAGCATCCGGCGTCCGCGCCGCCGGCGCCCCCGGTCCGTGAGAAGACGGGGCACCTGATGCTGCGCGGCTGGTGCATCTTCGTGATGTTCATGGCGCTGTCGGGCACCGCCTGGGTGCACGCGTTCGGCGAGCCGACGGCGGCGGTCGTGACGATCGGCGGAGGCATCCTCTCCGTGATCCTGTGGTTCTCGATCCGCCCGCCGGTGCAGTGGCGCCGACTCCCGTGGTTCGTGGTCGCCTATGTCGCGTGGGCGACCCTGTCGCTGATCTGGTCGGCGTGGCCGCAGACCACCGCCCTCACTCTCCTGCTGCTGTGGATCACGACGATCCAGGCGCTGTTCGTGGGGAGCGTGCTCACATGGCGCGAGCTCGTGCGGGCCGCGGCATCCGCCCTGAAATGGGTCATGGCGCTCTCGCTGCTCTTCGAGCTGTGGGTCTCGGTCGTCATCCAGGCGCCGATCCTGCCCGGGTTCGTGGTGGGCGAGGCCGACGACCCCATCGAGTACTGGTCGCGCGACAACCTCTTCGACTGGGGCGGGCGCATCCAGGGGATCATGGGCAACGCGAACCTGCTCGGACCGGTGGCGCTGCTGGCGATCATCGTGTTCGGCATCCGGATCGCCGCCGGCGCTCCCCGGCGGACGCTGCTGTGGGCATGGATCGGGCTCTCGGCGTTCCTGTTCGTGCGAGCGTCGTCGGCGACCGCGTACGTCGCGGCGGCGGGCGTCGTCGTCGTGCTGACCACCGTCCTCCTGATGCGGCGCACCCGCCGGCCCGGCGAGCGGACCCGGTACTACATCGGCTACGCCGTGGTGGGCCTCGGCGGCCTCACGGCGCTCTACCTGCTGCGCGACACGATCTTCAGGTCGCTCGGCCGCAGCTCCGACCTGACGGGGCGCGAGGCGATCTGGGAGGCGGTCCTCGCCCGCGCCTCGGAGCGCCCCTGGCTGGGCTGGGGCTACGCCACCCCGTGGGCCCCGTGGGATCCGGCGTTCGACGGCTGGATCATCGACCACGGGCAGACCGTGCTGCAGGCGCACAACATGTGGGTCGACATCCGCATGCAGCTCGGGATCGTGGGAGTGGTGCTGCTGGCGCTGCTGTACCTCGCGTTCGTCTGGCGGTCGTGGTTCTTCGCCGTGGACCGCCCCCGATGGGATCTGCGCGACGACCGCCCCTACAGCGCGCTCACCCTGCTCCCCACGCTCGTCGGTGCGATCGTGCTGGTGCAGGGCCTGGCCGAATCGAGCCCGCTGATCCTGTGGGGCTGGCTGTTCGTGGTGATGCTCGGCGCGAAGATCAAGCAGTCGCCCCATGTGGGAGAGGGCCCCGCGGAGCAGAGCGCCGCGATCGAGCGCGGCGAGCCCGCGAAGCAGGCGCCGTGACGGCGCGGCCCGCGCACTCCTCGCCGGGGTGGTTCCGCTCGCTGCTGAGCTCGGCGGCGCTCGCGCGGGCGTATACGCTCGCGGTGCTGGGAGCCGTGTTCGCGTCGTTCGCGATCGAGCGCATCGCGGGACTGGTCACGTACGTGACGATCATCGTCGGGCTGTGCGTCATCGGCGCGGGCATGCTGGGCACGCGCCGCGACGAGATCTCGCTGGTGCGGCTCGTCCCCACCACCCTCATGGTCTTCCTCGGGTGGGCGCTCGCGAGCGTTTTCTGGAGCACGGATGCCTCGGACTCGCTGTGGAGCTGGGTGACCACGGCGGCACTCGCCTTCCTCGCCGTGGTCATCGGGCACGTGCGCGACACGCTGCAGACGGCGCGAGCCGTCGGCGACGTGCTGCGGGTGCTGCTCGGCGCGTCGCTGGCAGTGGAGGTGCTGGCGGGAGTGCTCCTGGACATGCCGTTCCCGTTCCTCGGCGTGCAGGGGCGCCTCGCCGAACTGGGTCCCGTCCAGGGCATCTTCGGCACCCGCAACATGCTCGGCTTCGTCGCCGTGCTCGCCCTCATCACCTTCCTCATCGAGTACCGCACCCAGTCGGTGCGCCCGGGCGTCTCGATCGCCTCGGTCGTGCTCGCGGGAGGCCTCGCCGCGCTGAGCGACTCCCCCACCGTGCTCGTCCTCGCCGTCGGCGTCGGCCTCGCCGTCGCCGCCCTCGCGCTCGTGCGCCACACGAAGCCCGAGAACCGTGGGGCGCTGCAGCTGGGGCTCGGGGCGGCCGTGGTCATCGGCCTCGTCGCCGGATACGTCGCCCGGCACCCGATCATCGCGTGGCTCGGAGCTGGCACCGATTTCTCGATGCGCGTCGACCTGTGGAACATGATCCTCGACTTCGTGCGCTTCAAGCCCGTCCAAGGGTGGGGCTGGTTCGGCGCGTGGCCGCCCCTCGAGCAGCCGTTCGGCACCATCAACTACTTCCTCGACGCGACGCACGCCACCGGGCTCAACGCCTTCTTCGACGTCCTCCTCCAGCTGGGCTGGGTCGGGCTCATCCTCTTCGTCGCGCTCGCCGCCACCGCCTTCGTGCGGGCGTGGCTCGCCGCCAGCGAGCGTCGCTCCGTCATCTACGCGTGGACGCCGCTCATCCTGATCGCGCTCATCATCGACTCGATGTTCGAGAGCTTCACCCTCGTCGGCATCGGGTGGATGATGCTCGTCCTGTGCGCCGTGCGGGCCGGGATGTCGCGGTCCTGGCGAGAGCGGATCGACGTGCCCGGCGCGGACGACGGCCTGCCTCGCGGCGGCGCGGGCGCGTAGCCGGCCCCCGCAGCGCGCTCAGGGAAGCGGCAGGCCGACCAGGGTAGGCTTCTCTCTCGGCCCACCGACCCGGCGCCCGCCAGCCCTCCGGAGATATCCCCCGTGCCCCACGTCCTCCAGAACGTCGTCTTCCCCACGGACCGCGATCCCGATCTGCTGCCCCTCTACGTGGATCCCGAGACCTGGTCCGTCATCGACCACGAGCCGGTGCGCGTGTCGAACCGGGCCCAGCTCGGGAACATCCTCGGCCGCACGCGCGCGCGGATCCTCGCGGGCCGCCGCGTGTCCTTCGGCACCTACTTCAACGCGTTCCCCGCCTCGTACTGGCAGCACTGGACCTCGGTGCGCGAAGTGGCCCTCACCGTGCGGACCGTCGGGCCGGCGACCATCCTCGTCTACCGCTCCAACGGGTCGGGCGTCCGCCAGCGGATCGAGACCCGCGAGGTCGACGGCGAGTCGACGGCGCGCTTCGACCTGGTTCTCGACCAGTACAGCGACGGCGGGTTCATCTGGTTCGACATCGTGGCCGACGAGAAGAACGCCGTCTTCGAGGGAGCGGACTGGACCACCGAGTCGGCGCCGGTCCGCGAGGGCAAGGCGTCCATCGGCATCACGACGTTCAACAAGCCGGAGTACTGCGTCGCCACGCTCGCGAGCCTCGCAGAGTCCCCCGATGCGCTGGAGCTCATCGACCGCATCTTCGTGGTCGACCAGGGCAACCGGCGGGTGGACGAGCGCCCCGAGTATCCGCAGATCTCAGCCGCACTCGGCGAGACGCTCCAGATCGTCTCGCAGCCCAACCTGGGCGGCTCGGGCGGCTTCGCCCGGGCGATGACCGAGACGCTCGCGCGGCACGAGAGCGACTTCGTGCAGCTGCTGGACGACGACGTCCGCATCGAGCCCGAGTCGGTGCGCCGTTCGATCGTCTTCGGGCGTTACGCGACGGTCCCGACGATCGTCGGGGCCCACATGTTCGATCTGCTCGACCGTCCCAAGCTCCACGCATGGGCCGAGGTCGTCGACGAGGTGCCGTTCATGTGGCGCGCGCTCTACCAGGAGAAGCTGCCGCACGACTTCAGCGTCGCGAACCTGCGGCAGTCGCCGATGCTGCACATGCGTCTGGACGCCGACTACAACGGGTGGTGGATGTGCCTCATCCCCGTCTCGATCATCCGTGAGATCGGCCTGGCGCTCCCCGCCTTCATCAAGTGGGACGACGCCGAGTACTGCCTCCGCGCGCGCGAGGCCGGATACCCGACCGTGTCGGTGCCCGGTGTCGCCCTGTGGCACGTGTCGTGGGTGGGCAAGGACGACTCGATCGACTGGCAGGCCTACTTCCATGCTCGGAACCGCATCGTGAGCGGCCTCCTGCACTCCTCCGTCCCGCGCGGCGGGACGCTGCTCCGGCACAGCCGCCGCATGGACCTCAAGCACCTCATGATGATGCAGTACTACCCGGTCGCGCTCCGGCACCGCGCACTGCGCGACGTGCTGTCCGGTCCGGAGCACATGCGCCGCACGCTGGCGACCGCGATGCCCGCCGCACGCGCCCTCGCCGCCGATTTCCCCGAGACGGTGGTCCACCGCGACACCGGCGTGCCGATGCGCTCCCGCCGGGGCCGGGTGGTCTTCGCCCATCGCCGGGCGAACGATCTCGACAACCCGACCGGGCTACGTCTGCGCTGGTTCACGGTGACCACGCTGATCTCGCACTGGTTCCACTCCCCCCGGCCCGAGAACGTCGCGCACCCCGAGGTCGAGTTCGGCAAGGGCGACGCGCACTGGTGGCGCCTGCCGGTCTTCGACAGCGCCTTGGTCAGCGCGGCCGACGGGTCGGGCAAGAACATCTACACTCGCGACCGGGGCGCCTTCCGGCGGATGCTGCTCGAAAGCGTCCGCCTTCACCGGCGGCTGCGGCGCGAATGGCCGGCCCTGGCCGCGCGGTATCGCTCCGCCCGTGACGAGCTCACCTCGCTGCCGTCCTGGCAGCGGACCTTCGAGGAGACGACCCCGTGACCGCTCCGGCGCGCCCCTTCGACCCGGCGACCGCGACGATCGCGATCGTCACCTACAACCGTTCGGGCCTGCTCTCGCGGCTTCTCACCAGCATCGGCGAGATGGACCCGAAGCCCGGCCACGTCGTCGTGATCGACAACGCCTCGGTCGACGACACCCCGGAGCTGGTCGCGTCGTTCACCGACCGCATCGGCACGACGCTCGTCTACCGCCGCATGGAGACGAACACCGGCGGATCGGGCGGCTTCAGCGAGGGTGTGCGCGTGGCGTACGAACTGGGGTCGGAGTGGATCTGGCTCATGGACGACGACGTCGAGGTCATCCCCGACGGCCTCGCCAAGATGGGCAAGTGGGCGCCGCGGTTCCAGAGCATCCAGGGCCGGCGCTACGACTACGACGGCAGCGAGTTCTACTGGCAGTACCGGGTGGCCGAGCCGCTGGCCATTCCCATCCCGTTCGCTCCCGCGGGCTTCGACGCGTCCGGCTACCGTCCGATGAACTCCGGATGCTTCGAGGGCATGTTCATCCATCGCGACATCGTGGCCCAGATCGGGCTGCCCGATCCCCGATTCTTCATCTACTGGGACGACCAGACGTACGGGTGGCTGGCGTCGCGCAAGACGAACTCGGTGATCGTCAACGAGTTCGTGCTGCGGCGCGGGCGCGAGATCAAGCAGTGGGACATGGGCGTGCGCCATCTGAACGCCTCGAGCAACGCCTACCGGTACTACATCATGCGCAACCGTGCCTACATCAAGCACTACTATCGGTCGCTCGGCGTCTACAGGCGGGTGCCGTTCGCCGCGGGGACGGCGCTCACCTTCGGCAAGGAGCTGATCCGCCTGCTCTTCGTCGAGCGCACCGTCCGCGGCACGTCGAACCTGTTCCGCGGGCTCCGCGACGGCCGCGCGATCGCCAAGGACCGCTCGTGGCAGCCGATGCCTCCGCTGGAGCCGGCCCGCGCGTGATCCGCGCTGTCTCCCGGCGGTGCAGCCGCGGCGATCAGGCGGTCGGCGCGGCGAGGGCGGGGAGGTCTTCCGCAGCGGTGTCCGTCGGCTGCGGCGGGCTGCCGATGAATCGCCACGCCACCAGCACGGCGAAGACACCGGCGGCGGCCGCGAGGAGGGACCCCGCGATGATCGACAGCCAACCGCCGGCGACGAGGGCCGCCCATTCCCGCATCCCCTCGAGGGTGATGCGGTAGATGTCGTTCTCATACAGGCCGCAGTACGCGCGGAACAGTCCGAACGCGGCGAGACCGGCGAACACGCCCAGCAGGGCCAGGCCCACACGCACGCGATGCTCGGCCGCCACGAATCGCCGCCAGGCGATGGCACTCACCGCCACGAGGGCGACCAGTGCGACGAAGAAGTATCGACCCTGCATTCCGGTGAACTGCTGGGTGCGAAGGTAGTGCCGCCAGGTGTTGAGGAACAGCATCAGGAGAAGGACGACCGGCAGCGCCGTCAGGACGATCGCGGGAAGGCGCGTGGCGCCGCGGCGATAGGCGTAGAAGGCGACGACGAGCAGCGCAGCCACCGTGAGGATGTCGGTCAGCATCTGCGGGAGCGGGAACTCCAGCCAGCCGAAGTTGCCCCAGAAGCTCACCGACGCGCGGGACCAGAGGCGATCCAGGAAACCGATCGGGTTCGGCTCCGTTCCCGGCTCCCAGGGCACCGTGTCACGGACGTTGGCGAGTCCGCTGGGCTGGATGTCGCCGAAGCGGAGGACGTTGCGCACCCACCACCAGCCGCCGATCGCGAAGGCGAGCAGGAGGGATGCTCCGGCGCGAAGGAGACGAGCGAGGAACGGCGAATGACGTGGCCAGATCAGCAGCACCGCGGCGACGAACGGCACGAAAGGAAGCGCGGTCCCCTTGACCAGCAGTGCCAGTCCGAGAGCCGCCCCCATCCCGAGCACCGTCCGCCATCGGTGATCGCCCGTCATCGCGCGGATGGCGAGCCAGATGACGACGGAGCACAGCAGGACGGTGAGCCCGTCGTTGGACACCGCGGCGAAGATGTGCGCGAGCTGCGGGACGGCCAGGATGCTCGCCGCGGCCAGGACCGCTGCTTTCGGTGACCGCGTGAGCCGGCGCACGGAGTTCCACAGCAGCAGCGGCAGCGGGAGGGCGAAGATCAGGCCGGCAAGACGCAGAGCGGTGACGGCGATGTCGGCGCGCAGCTCCATGAAGCCGATGGACTGCAGCACCGCCGCACCGAACGCGTAGTACAGGGGCGGATGCTGCGTCATCTGATCGACCCCGCCCCAGCCCGGAACGCGCTCGTCGAGCTCTGCGAAGGTGGAGCGATCGGCCGCGGGCAGCGCGGCCTCCTCGCGGGCCGCCGCCACCATCCCGTACATGGCCGCGTCGCCCGGGTCGGGCCACGCGATCTCTTGCGTGAGACGGACTGCGCTGTTGACGTGGGCATGCTCGTCAGGAGCGCCGAAGACGGGCACGAGCAGAGCCCAGAGCACCATCACGGCCAGGATGCCCGCGGTGACGGCCGCGATCGCGCCGCGCTCGCGGCGGCTCACGGCGGGGTAGCCTCCAGCGGCCGATCCGACGGTGTCAAGGACAGGGGCGGCCACATGGCTCCTCTCGCGCGGTCGATCGATTCTAAACGAGCGTGCACGCACTCCCGTGCCGGGGTGGGTAGCATCGGAGCGACGCCGACGTGGTCGACCCGAGCACCGCGTGCGTCGCGCGCGGAGAAGGACCCATCATGACCCAGTCGGCCACCGACTCGCGACCGCGCCTCCTGGCGACCGGTGCGATCGAGCGAGACAACTTCGGCGACCTCCTCTACGCCGTGCTGCTGAAGGATCGACTGCCCGAATGGGCACTGTCATTCGGCGCGCCCATCGCCCCCGCTGTCTCGCCCCTGGACGACGCGGTCGGAAACTGGCGAACCCTGCTCGACACCGAGGACTTCGAGGCCGCGTGGGTGGTCGGCGGCGAAGTGGGAGCCACTCCGCCCGAGTACGCCTACCTCACGACGTACGGCACCGACGCACGCCGGCAGCTCGCGCACTCCTCTCTCGAGGAGAGCCGTCTGACCCTCGCCAAGGCGATGGGCGGGCAGGTGCTCGACCCGCCGTACATCCCGCGCCCGTCGGCGGTGCCGCGCAACGCGGGTGTCGCCCTCGTCCTCAACTCCGTCGGCCTCTCGGGGATCGCGCGGGAGGCGGGCTGGCGCCAGCCGCGCCTCATCGCCGCGGTGCGCGAGGCCGACATCGTCTCGGTCCGCGATCGCGCCTCGAGCGCCTTCCTCGACGAACAGGGCATCGCCCACCGGCTCGCCCCCGATTTCGCCCACACCGTGGCGAAGGACCGCCCCCGCCCGCGGAACGCATCGGGGCCCGTGCTCGTGCACCTGTCGGAGCACGCGCTCAGCGAGCAGGACATCGAATCCTGGGCGGCCGCCCTCGTCGCCGCTCTGCCCGACGCCGACGTCCCGCTGCGGATGTTCACCGCGGGCCTGGCGCCCGGCCACGACACCGAGGCGTCCGCCGAAGCGGTGGCCGCCGCGATCCGTCGCCTGGCCCCGGCCCGCGACGTCACGGTGAGTCCCGCCCGAGGCATCTGGGACCGCGTCGATGAGATCTCCGCGTCGCGCCTGTGGATCGGGGCATCCCTTCACGGTCGCGTCATCGCGTCGGCGTATGGCGTGCCCCGGGTCAGCCTGGCCAAGCCGAAGGTCGACGCCTACGCCGCGGATTGGGACGCGGAGCAGCCGTTCGGGGTCACCGTGGACACGCTGGCCGGCGCGGTGGCGCAGGCTCTGGGGACGGATGCCGCGCCGCGCGACGACCTGGCGAAGCAGGCCCTGGAGAACTTCACGGCCGTGGCGGCCGAGCTCGCTGCCGCCGTCGAGGCGGACAGGTCCGCGGCCGTCCGCACCCGCCTGGCGGCGTGCCGACGCGAGGCGGACGATGCGTCCCTGGTCGCCCAGCGGGCGACCGCCGAGATCCGGTCGGCCGCCGAACAGGTCGATCGGCAGCGGGCACTGGCCGACGCCGCCGCCCAGCGCACCGATGCCGTCCGCGCCGAACTGGACGAGATCCGCGGCAGCCGGCGCTGGCAGCTCTTCGAGTCAGTGGACCGGGCGAAGACGCGCCTGCGCCTCCCCTGAGTCAGAGCCGGTCGAGCGCGCGACGGGCCACGGCGCGCGGGGCGCGGATGACCCGCCCCACCAGCCGACGAAGCCGGGCCTCCGGCCGCCGCTGGAGCCGCTCCGCGAGCTCGACCGCACGATCCTTCTCGGCGGCGTCGCGCCGCCGAGCCGCCGCTTCGCCGCGGTAGAGATCCCGCCACTTCGTGCTGGCCGCGAGGTGCTCGATCTCGAGGGGGATCACCAGGTCGGCGATCTCGCGAGCCGTCTCGCGCTCCTCGGGCGTGTACTCCTCGAACTCGGCTGACAGGCTGGGGGCGAGAAGATCGGGCCGCAGCGCCGCGCCGGTGTCGAGAAGGCGCAGCAAGCCGCGGACGACCCGGTCGTCGAGGGGGAACGACGGCCCGGGGTCGTCACCCGGATGCCGGACGACGTACAGGTGCTCGAGCAGTCCCGCCTTCCACAGCCGGTAGTCGCGCATGCCGTGATGACGCGGGCTCGGGTTGAGCGTCGGGTTCGCGTCGTACGAGCGGCCCGTGTTCATGATCTTGGTGCTGTACTGCGCATACGTCCGCCACGGCAGATGATGCACCTCGATCGCGAAGCCCTTCGGCGGCTGACCCATGCTCGGGATGTTCACGCCGTGATTGCCCTGGACGACCTCGACGTCCGGGCGGCCGACATGGATCATGTCGCTGGAGGGGTGCGCATGCAGCGCGACCGTCTGCATCAGGGTCTCCTCCGGGCGCTGGTCGCGGCGCACGAGGCGCGTGAGCGCCCCACCCGACTTCGCGGGCGCCCCGGTGAGGTTCACCACCTTCGCCTCGAAGGCGCCGATGCCCGTCGGGGTGTGGCGGAGCGCGTCGCGCAGGGTGAGTGCGGGATCGACCGGGAGGAAGAACTCGTCCGCATCCGCGTTGATGACCCAGGTCGCGCCGTGCTCGGTGGCTGCGCGAGACGCCATGCCGCTCACGACGGCGGACTGGTTCTTGTCGTGGGCGAGATAGTCGTGCAGCTCGAGGCGGCCGGTCTCGGCGTACGCGGCGAGGATGTCGCGCGTTCCGTCGATCGAGCCGTTGTCGGTGGCGATGATGAGATCGACGCCCTGGGCGAGGTGGTGCTCGACCATCGCGGCGATGATGTCGGCCTCGTCGCGGACCATGAGCGTCATGACGATCTTCGGATCCTTCACGCGCGGCGCTCCTTCCGGATGGCGAGTGCGTCGTCGAGCAGCGTACGGGCACGCCGGTCGAAGGAATGCTCGGCGACCACTCGGTGGGCGGACTCCGTGAGGGCGTCCTCCCGCGGCCACGCCTCGGAGTGCGGGTCCAGCAGGAGCCGCAGCTCATCGAGGGAGGCGTAGGACTGCACCTGCCGACCGAAGACCTCGGCCATGCCCGGCACCTGGTCGCTCACGACGCGGGCGCCGACGGCGGCGGCATCGAACAGGCGGTTCGAGAAGAACCCGAACTCGGCCATGTCGCGCCAGTGGTCGTTCAAGACGATGCCGGCGTTGGCGTACGCCGTGGGCACATCGTCGTTGTCCATCCCCGAGCCGGCGAGGAAGGCGGGATCGATGAACTGCTCCCAGCCGTCGTCGCCGTAGACCTCGGGCCGGCCGCCGGCGGCGATGACGTCCGTCACGATCGGACGGGCGACGCCGCGCGTGCGCCCGACGAAGATGGTTCCCGCGCGCTCCGCGGCCGTGCGGGCCGAAGGGTTGAACTTCGTGGCATCCGTCGCCTGCAGCAGCACCGACACGTCGGCGCCCCAGCGGTCGCGGGCGAAGTCCGCCCAGCCCCGGCCCGCGGCGTAGACGCGATCGAAGCCCGACTCGAGCTCGTACTTCGTCACCAGGTCGGGGTGGCTGATCACCCAGAGCAGGTTCACCAGACCGGGCTGGGGGATGTAGCGGGCCAAGCCGCGCAGCGCGAGCGTCACATCGTCCCAGGATCCGGTGTCGCGGGCGTGGGACGACGACCGGTCGACGACCACGTCCTGCCCCAGCCGCTCGAGCGCCTTCGCGAGGTCGGCGGCGAAGAAGGTGTCGCCCCAGCTGTCGCCGGCGAGGTCCCCCGTGGCGGACGACTTGATCGCCCACCGGAGCCGCGGGGTCGCCTCCTTCACGCTGACGGCGGGCCGGCGGAGCCCGAGGACGAGCTGGGGCGTCCACAGCGGGCTCGCCGCCTCGCGCGACCACACGATGTCGTCGAGCGAGATCCGACCGGTGTCGAAGACCGCGCGGTCATCGAGTTCCTCGACCAGCTCGCGGCGCCACCGCTCCGCGAAGCGATCGCGATTCGTCATCTGGTGCGTGTGGCGCCCCGCGGTGCGGCTCTCGAAGTGCACGACCCGGGAGGTCGTCCGCACCCGGAGGGACGCGCCCGTGTGCCGCTTGAGCCGCAGGCACAGATCGACGTCCTCCATGCCGTTGATGTAGCCGGCGTCGAAGCCGCCGACGGCCGCCAGATCGTCGAAGCGCACGGCGAGGCAGGCCGCCGTCAGGGCGGAGAACTCGTACTCGTCGAGGGAGCCGTCCACGTCGGACGGATGCACGTCGACATAGAGGTGGCGCGGCATGGTCATCCCGCCGAGGAAGATCGTCCCCGCGGTCTGCACCGTCCGATCGCCGAAGAGGAGAAGCGGCTGGGCTGCGGCGATCGACTCGTCCTGCAGCGCGGCGGCGAGCGGATCGAGCCAGCCGGCGAGGACGGCCGTGTCGTTGTTGAGGAAGACGGTTGTCCGGGCGCGCGCGAGGGACGCGCCGTAGTTCGACCCCGTCGCGAAGTCGGTGTTGCGAGGAAGCCGCACGACCCGCACGCGGGGCTCCGCGGCGAAGGCCGACGCGAGGATGGTGGTCACCGAGCGGCGCGATCCGTTGTCGACCACGACGATCTCGGCCTCACCCGAGGTGTCGAGCACCCGACGCACCGCGACAGCGGTCATGTGCCAGTCCTCATAGGTCGGGATCACGACGCCCACGGCGTCGCGGGCCTCGACCGACCAGTCGGTGATCACCTTGGAGCGCGCGGCGTTGGCTGCCGCCCGATCCTCGTGCGCCGAGACATCCGCCGACGAGAGGCGCACGACGTCGTTCGACCGCACCGACACGGCGCGCCCCGCCAGACCGATGCGCAGCACGAGGTCGAAGACGAGTCCCAGATCGAGTTTCGCGTCGGGGTCGGGACCTCCCACGCGGGGGGCGCGGAAGACCACGCCCCCGGCGTCGAGGTCCTCGAGCCAGGTGGGGTCGTCGGTGGTGAGCCAGGCCTGCGGGAGCCCGCCGTTCACGAAGGCGACAGCGGCGGCATCCTTGCTCGCGCGGAGCGTCCCGACCGCTGCGGCGAGGAAGCCGCGATGCCACCGCTGGCGCGGTGTCCACTGGGCCCACGCCTCCGCGGGCGAGTCCGCGAGGGCGCGGGCGGCGGCCGCACCGAAGGTCTCGCCGGCGGCACGAGGGAGGAGATCGAGCGACAGGGTCGTGTCGACGAGCTCCTGGAGATCGGAACGGCGCGCGACCCCGTCCGACTCGACGATCACGAAACGGGAGCCGCGGAAAGCCTGGTCTGCCGCCCGCCGCAGCTCGGCGACGGCGGCGCTGGAGCGGATGTGACGCTCGTCCACGACGACGAGGCACGTCCCCTCCGGCGCGGGCGTGACCGGAACCTCGCGGTGACGGCGGGCGAGCGGACCCGAGGACGTCAGCCGGCCGAGGTCGCGGTGGTAGTTCTCGACGCTCTCGCGGGCCACGCGCTCCGCCGTCGCCCGCGTCACGGGCGCGACGCCCTCGGACGCCGGCGTGAGCTCGTCGGCTCGGGCCGTCGCCGTGAAGTGCGCGAGGAGGCTGGCGGGGCGTGCGCCGTCGCCGAGACGGTCGAGGTGGACCTTGCCCCAGAAATGCGGTCCGGCCTGGCCGACCTCTCCCCGGGCGACGAAATCGAGGAGCTGGTTCGCCGGCCTGCCCCGACGCACCTGGGACCTCTCGCTCGCCTCGTACCACTCGCCCTCGAAGAACGGGGTCAGCAGGCGACCGTCCAGCTCGCCGCGGTCGATGTAGTCGTCGAGCGCGGCCTCGTCGGAGAGGAAGACGTATCCCCCGACCTGCGACTGATACAGCGGCCGGTCGATGATGCCGCTCGACACGACGGTGCGCGAGGCATCGACGAGCGCGCGGCAGCTGGCGAGGTAGTCGCGCCAGACCACCGTCCGCACTCCCAGGACGACGGTCTGCGACGAGGGATCCGCCCGCAGCCGCCGGGTCAGCTCGGCCAGCCATCCGCCACGCGAACCGACGAGTTGGCCGATGTCGACGAGCTGCAGCATCTTGGCGGGATCGCCGATGATCCTGCCACGCGGCTCGGCTCCGCGCGCGACACGCGCCAGCTCGTGACGCAGGAGAAACGACATGGCGGTGGAGACGCGAGCCGCCGGCACGTGCAGGAAGGGCGTGGGGATGACGCCGAGCTTCCAGCCGTCGCGGAAGTAGTGCTCGGCCGCGGCGTCGTCGCTGTCGAAACTCCGGCCGACGAGCATGCCGTAGTAGTCGCCCACGACGGGGTTCACGCCCCCGCGCCGCTGCCGGACCGGGAGAGCGAGAAGCCCGAGGACACCGTCCAGCCGCCGGGAGAGGGCCAGAGCCTTCGCCCTGTTCAGCAGCCGAGTCTTGACGCCAGCGCGCATCGCTTCCTTCCCGCATCGCCCGCGCACGGAAGGCGACCGTTGACCGGAGAGAGTCTAGTCGAGACGCCCCTGAGCCTCCTGCGCGCGCAGCAGCGCGACGACCGTGGCAGCCAGCCCGGCGACGACGAGGACCGCACCGCCCACGAACACAGTGGGGGCCACGCCATGCGCCTGCGCGGCAGCGGCCACACCGCCCGCGCCCCACACCCGGTCGAACACCCACAGCAGCCCCACCGACGAGACCGCGGCGCCGATGGCGACCGCGATCGCGCCGATGACGCCGGGCCGGACGCGCAGCCTGGTCGCGAGCGCGAGGAAAAGGATGCCGAGGCTCGCGGTCATCGCCGCGATGCCCGGGAAGAGGTACCGGCCTTGGACCCCGCGGTAGGGGTCGCCGAGGTCCCAGTAGATCGAGTGGGCGTTCGCGGCGATGGTCGCGAGGATCAGGACCGGGAACGCCCACAGCGCGGCGAGCACGACCCGCCGCCGCGCGAAGAAGAACGATGCCACGACGGCGAGCAGGAGGAGCACCCCGGCCACGTCGACGATCCAGGTCGGGAAGGCCAGCTCCTCACGGCCCCCGCGACCCCAGAACGTGCGATCGAGGCGGGTGATGAAGTTGCCGATGAACAGCCACACATCGTAGCCGTCGGCAGGCGTGATGCGGGATTCCCGGTCGCCCAGCTGGTTGGGCTGGATCCGTCCGAGAATCAGGAGGTTGCGCAGCCACCACCAGCCGCCCAGGCAGAACGCGACCGCGAACGGGATCGCCACGACGGCGATCCGACGCACCCACCCCGTCATCCGAAGCGCGGCCATGACAGCGAAGACGCCGACGACGGGGAGGAGGAAGAGCGCCAGCCCCTTGGTGAAGAGCGCCAGTCCGGTCGCGGCGCCCGCGGCGGCCAGCCAGAGAAGCGGACGGCCGCCGGTCGTGGCCCGCACGCCGAAGTAGAGCGCCGCGGAACAGAGGGCGATGAGGAGCGCATCGTTGGTGACGAAGCCGCCGACGTTGGAGAAGAAGGGCACGAGCAGCACGCCCGCACCCCCGGCGACCCCGGCGATCCTGCTCCCCGTCACCCGTCGCGTGACGCCCACGAGAAAAGGCAGCGACGCGCACAGTGCCAGCGCCGACACCCCGCGCATGATCAGCTGGGCGTGGTCCCAGCGGAGGTCCGCCCCTCCGAGCCCGGCCACGACCAGGGCCGTGACCGCGTAGGCGAGGGGCGGGTGCTGGACCATCTGGTCCGTGCCGTTGCGCGGCCAGTCCTGGCCCTCGAGGAGAGTCGATCGGTCCTCCGGCCGGGGCAGGGTCGCCAGCGACTGATCCTGGTAGGCGGAGCCCGACTCGGCCACCGCCGTCACCGTCGCGTCCGTGATCTTCGCGTCGTACGGCCGGGGCCAGCCGCCTCCCGCGACCAGGCGCGCGACGGAGTTGTAGTGGGCGACCTCGTCCGGGCCTTGGAACGGAGGGATCGTCAGCGCCCAGGAGCCCGCGAGACCGAGGACCAGCAGCACCAGGCCGACCACGGCGACCGGGTACGCAGCGCGCCTCGACCGCGTGACCCCCTCCTCCTCCGCGGCGGCGGAGGTCGGCGCGGGGCCGGTCACGACCCGCTTCGGACGAGGTCGGCGATGAGGTCGGCCTGCAGGAGGGACCGGCGCTTCACCTCGGGGAGGTGCTCGTCGAGCTTGGCCTTGACCTCTGCGCGGCGGGCGGACAGGTCGGCGAACCGATCTGCAAGATGCTCGGGGTTCAGCTGATCGTGACCGAACGCCCACTCTTCCAGCTCGAACATCTCCAGCACTTCCCGGTATTTGTGGCTCCAGCCGATGACGAGCGTCGGCACGGCCATGGCCAGCGAAGAGACCATGGCGTGGAAGCGGCTCGCGACGAACAGGTCGCAACGGCCGATGAGATAGCGCAGCTGCTGCGACGTCAGTTCACGGTCGACGAAGAGCAGATCGTCTCCGGGGCGCAGACGGGCATGGATGTCGCGGCACAGCGGCAGATCGTTGTTGTGGGTCTTCTCGGTGCCGGTGCGAACGCTGTGCGGGATCAGCAGCACGCGCTTGCCCTGGGCACGGACCGATTCGACGAACGAGACGATCTGGCCGATGTAGTCCCCGCCGCGCGCGTCCACCTTCTTCTGGAGCACGACGCTCGGGCACACCCCGACGACGTCGCCGTCGAAGAACGCCAGGTTCACGTGCGCACCGACATCCGCCGCCTCGGTGCCGTCGAGCTCGAGGGAGAAGGCGTAGTCGGCGCCGGCGACGAGGTTCGTGAGCCCGAGTCCCTGGGCGTACTCGTGCGTGATGCGGCCGCGGGTGACGATCGTGCGCGCCTTGGGCAGGAAGGTGCGCGAGGCCCACCTGTTGACCGGATTGCGGAACGGCCCCACGGCTTGGGCGCACTTGAACACCGGCGTCTTGACGTTCAGGGCCGGGAGGATCGATGCGATGTTGTAGAGCAGGAACTTCTCGCGGCCGTCCGTGAAGGTGATGCCGCCCTGGTCGAGCAGCACGGACGATTCCGCGAGCGCCCGGATCGCCGCCGAGCGCGAGCGCAGCGTCCGGCGCAGGAAGGGCAGGAGCCGGTAGGCGAGGGCGAGCGAGTTGATGGTGACGCCGAGCTGACGGGGTGCGGCGGCCACGATCTCCAGATCGGGGTAGATGTTCTGCGCGGCATCCTCGGCCGGGTACATGCTGAGCAGCGTGAAGCGCGGCGAGTCGAGGCGCTCACGCAGCGTCTGGATGGCGGCCTCGAGCATCGCCGAGGCACCCTTGTTGCCGGAGAGGGCGGACCCGATGATCGTGATGCGCTGGCCGGTCATGGGCGGTGCTCCTTCGGGATGGTGACACGGACGAGGGCGTAGATCCCGGCGACGCCCGCGTCGCCGACGGTGGCGAGCAGTCGCGCGAGCAGACTCAGCACGATGGCCTGGGGAACCGGGATGTAGGCGCTCAGGATGGCGACGATGACGGCCTCGCGCACGCCGAGGCCGCTGGGCACGAACACGGCGAGGACGCCGATCGCCCCCGCGAGGACGTACGCCGCGGCGAAGGGCAGCCAGTCCGAGGGCGAGAGGGGCACCACCGTCGCCGCGAGGACGACGAAGCCGGCACCGTTGATGG
Source organism: Microbacterium sp. NPDC057407 (assembly GCF_042803895.1). Taxonomy (NCBI): domain Bacteria; kingdom Bacillati; phylum Actinomycetota; class Actinomycetes; order Micrococcales; family Microbacteriaceae; genus Microbacterium; species Microbacterium sp. NPDC057407. Next base: position 173,901 of record NZ_JBHVCA010000004.1, read on the forward strand.
CTCGCGGCACGCCGAAGCCGGCCGCGAACAGCATCGTCCGCGGGGTCGAGAGGAAGTACTCGCGCGGAATGCTGCGCTTGAGCACGCGGCGTGCCGGGAAGTCCAGGATCCGGTGGAAGACGGGCTTCCAGCTCACGATCGCGAGCGGAACGATGGCGAGGACGGGCAGCAGGAGCAGCGTGACGTTGTCGCCGAAGACGTCGGGACCGAGGCTGATCAGGATGATGATCGTTCCCGGTACGAGGGACGCGAGCTGCAGGAAGACGTTCTCGTAGATGAAGCTGATGATCACCAGCGTCCGGCTGATGCTCTTCTTCCCGGCCCACACCGTCTTGTTGACCACCGAGCCGACCTGGCCGGGAACGTACTTCAGCACCCAGGACGCGCACTGGACGGCCACAGCCTCCCGGAGACTGACCCGCGCGGTCGGGTCCAGGGTGCGCACGATGCCGCCCCACAGGACGCCCGACACGGGCACGGCGAGGATGAAGAGCAGCGTCGTGACGATCCACAGCGGATGGAAGTCGAGGTCCTGCGCGGCCACCTCGGACCAGTTCTCCACCAAGGAGTTGGCGAAGAACCATCCCACGACCGCCAGCACCGCGACGGTGAGGAACCAGCGGAGCAGCCGACGTCGGCGCCGGCGGCGGGACACGGCGGGATCGACAGCTCCGGCATCGCCGAGACTCGGTTCGGACACGGAGGAGCGCTCCAGAAGGTGGCGGGAGGATGGCGGCCGCGAAGGGCGGCGCGGGACCGGGACAGCCTACAGCAATCGTCCCGGACGCCCGCTGAGCCCGGTCCGCACCGGCGCCGACTAGGGTGGACTCCCGTGAGCTCAGTGGATGCCGTGGTCGTCGGGGCCGGGCCGAACGGGCTCGCGGCGGCGGTCACGCTGGCACGCGCCGGCCTGCGCGTCGAGCTCTTCGAGGCGGCGGACACCGTCGGTGGCGGCACGCGGACCGCCGAGCTGACGTTGCCCGGGTTCCGCCACGACGTCTGTTCCGCCGTGCACCCGATGGCTCCGCCGTCGCCGTTCTTCCGGGCGTTCGAGCTCGAGCGTCGCGTGGAGCTGGTCACGCCCGAGATCTCCTACGCCCATCCGCTGGAGGGCAGACCTGCGGGCATCGCCTATCGCGATCTCGATCGCACGGCCGAGCGGCTGGGGCGAGACGGTGCGGCGTGGCGGAATCTCTTCGCGCCGGTGGCGGCCCATCCCGATCGCATCGGGCGCTTCACCGCGGCCCCCCTGCTGCGGATTCCCGCGAACCCCGTGACGGTCGCCCGCTTCGGCATGCGGGTGCTCGAGCAGGCCTCTCCCGCCTGGTCCCTCCGCTTCCGCGACGACACGGCGCCCGCGATGCTCACGGGCGTCGCGGCCCACTCGATCGGCCGACTGCCGGGCATCGCGCCCGCCGGGGTGGCCATGACGCTGGCCGGACACGCTCACGCGCACGGGTGGCCCATCCCGATCGGCGGAAGCCAGGCGATCGCTGATGCGATGGCGGACGACCTCCTCGCCCACGGCGGCAGCATCACCACGGGCACCCGGATCGCCGACCTCCGCGACCTGCCCGCCGCGAAGGCGACGGTGCTCGACGTGAGCGCGCGGGCGCTTCTCGAGCTCGGCGGCCACTCGCTGCCTCCCGGGTACCGGCGCGCACTGTCGCGATTCCGCTTCGGCGACGCCGTCGCGAAGGTCGACTACGCGCTGTCCGAGCCCGTCCCCTGGACCGATCCCGACCTCCACGCCGCGCCGACGTTCCACATCGGCGGGACCCGCGCGCAGATCGCACGTTCCGAGCGGGAAGTGGCCGCTGGACGGCATCCGTCCCGCCCGTACGTGCTGGGTTCGCAGCCGACGATCGTCGATTCCAGCCGCGCTCCCGCCGGGCGTCATGTCGTCTGGGCGTACACGCACGTGCCTCGCGGATCGACGCTCGACCCGACCCAGATCGTCACAGCGGAGATCGAGCGACACGCGCCCGGGTTCCGCGACACGATCCTCGCGAGCGCGTCGCGCAGCGCCGCGCAGTTCGCCGAGTACAACCCCAACTACGTCGGCGGCGACATCTCCGCCGGCGCCGTCACGCTCGCCCAGCTGCTGCGTCGTCCGGTGCTGTCTCCGGTGCCGTGGCGCACGCCGATCCCGGGCGTCTACCTCGGATCGTCCTCCACGCCGCCGGCCACGGGAGTGCACGGCATGTCGGGCTATCAGGCCGCCCTGTACGCGCTGCGCGACCGCTTCGGCCTCGAGGCGCCGCAGCTCGGCGTCGAGGACTGACCCCTCACGAGGTCAGCGGACCGAAGAGCCAGCGCCCCAGGCCAGACCGCTCCGGTCGGACCGGGCCCGAGCGGCGCAGCACGCGGTCGCGCACCCATGCCGTCACGAGGCGGCCCGGCGTCCGATAGAGGATCTCGGTGCGAGCGGCTTCGCCCTCGGCGGTCGCTCCGGACTCCGCGCGGAACTCCAGTCCACCCGAGGCGCCCGAGCGGTCGGCGAACGGCACCCGCGACACTTCGCCCACTCGCTCCCGGAACGCGCTCGCGCGCGCGTTGGCGGGATCGACGAAGGCCAGGCCCTCGTCCTCGTGGCCCCGCCGCATCCGTCGCAGCGGCCAGGCCAGGTCGAAGAACAGCAGCAGCAGGACGATGTTCTCGGGGAAGGCCACGTTCATCAGCAGGAAGATCGACATGTGGAACACGGCGAACCCGATGACGAAGACCACCTTGAACCAGCCCGCCGGCAGGAACAGGACGATGATCGCCGCGATCTCCAGCAGCGTCCCACCGAGGAAGAGCAGATCCAGCGGCACCGCCCAGATCGGGTCCAGAAACGCGGTGCCGATGTCGAAGCCGAACGGATTGGGCCGCAAGTTGCGATTCTCGATCCAGTTCTGGAGCGTGCCGCCCATGAAGACGCCCGGACCACCGATGAACATGCGCGCCGCGCCGATGAACACGTACTGGAGGATGACCACCAGGCTCAGCAGGATCAGCGACGCGCGGTAGACATCGTGGCGTCGCGGACGGGCCGGCGCCCGTCGCACGGCGAAGGCGTCCCAGGCGGGCGTGAGCAGGAGCGCTGCCGTGACATAGACGAGTGTCAGTTCGCGGTGGTCGAAGTGGCCGCCGAATCCCTTCTTCGCCTGCAAGTACACCAGGGCGATCACGACCGCCGCACCCGCAGCCCATCGCGCCGCCGGGAGGCCGATCCCCGCCCAGACGAACAGCGCGAGGCATACGAGCGTCAGCCCGAGCAGGCCGGCGGGTGTGAGGAGAGCCGCCCAGAAGTCCGACGGCAGCCAGCGGAACACGCCGAACGGGTGGAACAGCTCGGTGGGCAGGAGGGCGAGGCGCTGGATCGGGTCTACGAGGACGTAGACGATCCAGGTCGCGAAGATCAGGATCCTCGCCAGCGCCAGCGATTCGGCGGTGGCGCTCTCGTGCAGCCGTATACGAATCATCGTTCGACCAGCTCCTCGACGGGCCAGGAGGTCATGAGTTCTGAGGTGACGTCACCCGGCGTGCCGGTGACGCGGTAGAAGCCGATCTCGGCGGGTTCCACGCCGTCCTCCTCGAGCGCACGGGCGAGAGCGATCGCGTACAGCGAGAGCTCGTGCTCCGCCTGCGTGTGATGCTCGGAGCCGTCGGGCTCTTGCATCCACTCGAGGAGCACCCGCATGCGCGTGGACAGCGGCGGCAGGCCGATCGCCGAGAACTCCTCGGCGATGTTCACCTCCCGCTGGCTGCCGTCCGCGAGTGTCGCCTGCCAGGAGTAGCTCTGCTCGACCGACTCGGCGAGCTGCGCCTGGTACATCGCGAATCGCGTGAGCGGGATGTAGGAGACCTTCTGGGGGTAGTCGTACTGCCAGCGGTCGACCATCTGCACGACGAACCACGCCCCGACCACGATGTAGACCACGGCCAGCGCACCCGCGCCGAGGGAGAACAGCCGCTTCCTCAGGTCGGTGAACAGGAGGAGTCCGGCCAGCACCGCGACCACGAAGAGGCATTCCAGTGCGGCGCGGATCACGAGTTCTGGGGTTACGGCCGTGCTTTCCACCCGTGCGACTGTACACCGCCGACGCGCGCGCCCTGACCAGGATCACGGGTCGAGCGCGCTCCTGATCCCGTCGCGCAGCGCGGGCGCGAGCGTCAGTGCATAGCCGGGCAGGATGTGGTGTCGGTCCGCGTACACGGGCATCCCTCCCGCAAGCGCGAGACAGGTATCGGGCAGACAGAACTCCTCGGTGAGGTCTATCAGAGTCCGGCCATCCGACGATGGATCGACCGACGCCGCCAGCGGATCCGCAGGGAGGGCGGCGTCCCGCTCGAGCGCGCACTCGCGTGAAGCGGACGCCTCCTCGAGGCATCGGGTCATGTCGTTCTCGCGCGCCAGCGGCGTGTCGGCGATGACGACGACCCGCTTCCCGGCGGCCTCGAGAACATCCCACGTCGCGCGAAGCGCCGCGGTCATCGACTCCTGGTCGCTCACGTCGCCGTCGACCCCGACCCGATGGGCGTAGGTCGTCGTCACCACCGTGTCGATCTCGGGGTCAGCAGCCAGTGCGGCGAGGGTCTCCTCGCGCCAGCGGACGCAGTCCGGATCGTTCTGCTTGTACTCCGCCGCCCCCTCGGCGCGCCACGCGGGGTCGATGAAGGGACACGAACGCTTCTCGTAGACGTCGACACTCCAGCCCGTGCCGGAGGGGATCCAGCCGAGGGCCGGAAGCAGGTGCTCGACATGCGAGTCCCCTACGACGGCGATCCGCTCCCCCGACGCGACATCGGGGACGAAAGTGCAGCGGCGCGAGTCGAACGGTCCCTCTGCGCAGTCGCCTCTCGAGCCCGTCCGGGCCGCGACGTCGATGGCGACGTCCTCGTACTCGATCTCTCCGAGGGCGAGCGCGGGATCCGCCGTCTCGCCGGCCTCGACGTCGCACTGGTCCCTCGAGGACAGGCTGCCCGCGCCCACGCAGGAGGCGGGATCCTCCACGCCCGCGATGACCCGGTCCAGCGCATCCGAGGACTGCCGCGAGATGGCGATCGTGGGTACGACGCATAGGGCGACGACGATCGCGGCGGATGCTGCCGCGAATCCGTAACTGACCCACCGCTTCGACCAAAAGGGGCTGCGAACGGGGGGCCTCTCGATGAGCACTCTCGTCGCCCAGGCCAGCAGGATCGTGACGGCGAAGATCAGAAGATTGTCGAGGAGGTCGAGCTCACGCCCGAGGGCATACGGGATCAGCACGATGAGCGGCCAGTGCCACAGGTACGCCGAGTACGACGTGTCACCGAGGAACTGCACCGGGCGGGAGTCGACCAGCGGCGTCGGCGACCATTTCGCGGACGACCGCCCGACCGCGATGATGACGATCACGGCGGCCACGGGGATAGCGGTCCACGGCCCGGGAACCGCCGTGGCCGAGGAGAAGAGCAGCATCGAGACCGCGATCGCTCCGAAGGCGGCCCACAGCAGCCCTGCCGCCCAGCCCGGAGGCATCCGCCCGGGGTCAGAGCCCCGAGCGTGCATCACAGCCAGGACCGCCCCGGCCGCGAACTCCCAGACGTGCGCGAAAGTCGAGAAGTACGCGGGCTGGGGAGCAATCGCCGTGACCGCGGCCGCGAAGGCGAAGCCGGCGACCGCGACCGTGCCGAGAACCCCGAGCAGCATGCGGGATCGGTCGCCTCGCGCGCGGCGGGCGGCGAGGGCGAGGGCGAAGAGGATCAGGAGCGGCCACGCCAGGTAGAACTGCTCCTCGACCGACAGCGACCAGTAATGCTGGACGGGAGACTCGGGGCCGTCGGTGGCGAAGTAGTCGACCGACTCGGCGGCGAGGACCCAGTTCTCGATGTACAGCGCGCTCGCGGCGATCTGTCGGAGGAACCCGATCATGCGATCGATCGGGACGAGGGCGATGACGGCGACAGCGGTCGTCAGCAGCACGAGCATCGCCGCCGGCAGCAGGCGACGGATGCGGCGCGCGTAGAAGCGGCTGAGTGCGATCCTCCCCGTCCGCTCGTGTTCGCGGACGAGGTGCAGGGTGATGAGGTAGCCCGAGATGACGAAGAAGACGTCCACGCCGACGAAGCCCCCGGGGAGCGCACGGGGCCACAGGTGGAAGATGATCACGCCCAGCACGGCGACCGTGCGCAGGGCCTGGATCTCGGGACGGAATCCCGTCATCACCCGTTCGCCCGACGACGCCGCTTCTCGGACCATCGTCGCAGCGGATGTCACGTCACCCTCGCGACTCTCGATGCTGCACGGGCGTGCGCGCCTCGACCGCGGCCGGGCTCACGATCAGCGACGGGTGCTGGGCGGCGTCGGCAGCCGACACCTGGCGGGGGTCGAGCGTGCGCTCCGGCGCGTACTGGAGCTGCTTGATCCGCTCCAGTGCGTCCTCCACGAGTGTGCGGTTGGTGCGGAGCATGTCGGAGATGACCAGCAGGGCGATGCTCAGCAGGGCTCCGACGAGCATCGCCGACCCCAGGATGAGCGACTGGATGTGGTCTCCGGCGACGCCCAGCGCCGTGAGCACGAGGAATCGGCCGAACGGGATCGCGGCGCCGATGAGGAACAGCGCGGCGAGCGTGAGGAACACGGCGTGCGGCTTGAACATCACGTAGCTGCGCATGATCGCCTGGGCGGAGCGGCCCATGTGCTGGAAGATGTTCTTGAACAGGCGCGATTCGCGGGTCTTGGGATTCGTCGTGATGGGGACGCTCGCGATGCGCAGCCGCTTGTTGCCGGCCTGGATGATCGTCTCCATGCAGTAGCTGAACTGCGTGACGACGTTGAGCCGGATGAGCGACTCGCGCGAGTAGGCGCGGAAACCGCTCGCGGCGTCGGGGAGGTCGGTCTCGGCGGCGAAGTTCACGACACTGCTGCCGACACCCTGCATCAGCTTCTTGAACGGCGAGAAGTGCTCGATGGTCTTCGTCTGGCGGTCGCCGATGACGATGTCGGCCTGGCCGCGCAGGATCGGCTGGACGAGGTCGGCGATCCGCTCCTGCGGGTACTGGTTGTCTCCGTCGGTGTTGACCACGATGTCGGCGCCGTGCTGCATCGCGTAGTCGACGCCGTCGCGGAACGACCGGGCGAGTCCCATGTTGCGCGTGTGGAAGACGAAGTGCTCGACCCCGAGCTCGCGGGCGACCTGCACGGTGCGGTCAGTCGAGCCGTCGTCGACCACGAGCACGTGGATCTCGTCGATCCCCTCGATCTGCTTCGGGATGCCGGAGAGGACCAGCGGCAGGGTCGCCTCCTCGTTGAGGCAGGGGATCTGGATGAAGAGGCGCATGGGGGTGTGAGTCTTTCCGCAGAGCCGGCGGTGGGCGACGCGAGGGCGGCGGGGGCGACAGGCCACCCATCGGGGCCGGAGCCCAGATCATCTTATCCGAGGCGGTGCTGGAGGTTGCCTGTCAGGAGGCGTAGTCGGCGTTGTAGGCGTCGAGCACCTCGCCGATCGGCCCGTCGAGCTGCAGCCGGCCCTTGTCGAGGTAGAGGCCGCGGGTGCAGAAGCGACGCAGGTCGCGTTCGCTGTGACTGACGAAGAAGAGAGTCCGCCCCTCCGAGAGGAGCTCGTCGATGCGCTGATAGCACTTCTGACGGAACGCCTTGTCGCCCACGGCAAGCACCTCGTCGACGAGCAGGATCGGCTCCTCCAGCTGCGACACCACCGAGAAGGCGAGGCGCACCTTCATGCCGTTCGACAGGTGCTTGTAGGGCGTGTCGACGAAGTCGGCGAGCTCGGCGAAGTCGATGATGCCGTCGAACCGGCGCGCCACCTCGGCCTTCGGCATCCCGTGCAGACCCGCCGTCAGGCGCACGTTCTCGCGCACGGACAGATCGCCTACGAAGCCGCCGGTGATCTCGATGAGCGGGGCGACGCCGCCGTTGACGGTGACCGTGCCCTCGTCCTGGAGCAGGACCCCCGCGACGATCTTGAGCAGCGTGCTCTTGCCCTGCCCGTTGCGCCCGACCACTCCGATCGACTCGCCGGGTCGCACGTCGAACGAGACGTCCCGCAGAGCCCAGAACTCCCCCGGCTTGCTGCGTCGCGACGAGTCGGCGAAGAGATCCTTGATGCTGCGTCGTCCCCGGCGGTTGCGCCGGAAGCGCACGCCGAGGTCTCGTACCTCGATGGCGTGGTCGGATGCCGTCATCACAGCTCCTTCAGCACGGGACGCTCCAGCCGGCGGAAGACCAGCACGCCGAGCGCCAGGAAGAGGAACGAGATCACGGCGCCCACGCCCACGACCCAGGGGTCCCATTCCTGCGGGAAGAACCCCACGCGGTAGAGGGTGAAGATGCCTGCCAGCGGGTTGAAGGCGGCGAGAGTCTCGAACGCACCGGGAAGGTCGGAGACGCCGTAGATCACGGGGGACGCGTAGAAGAGCGCCCGCAGGATCAGCTTCGTCGTGCGCTCCAGGTCTCCCCAGATCACGCACAGGGGCGCGACGAGCAGACCGAGGCCGACGAGCAGGACGGTCTGCAGCAGCACGCCCACCGGGAAGAGCAGCAGTCCCCAGTTCAGCTCGACCGGCACGGGGGCCAGCACCACGAACAGCACCAGCACGGGCAGCGAGAAGAGGAACTCGATGCCTTTGGAGAGCACGATCCGGTTGACCCAGATGGAGCGCGGGATGGCGGTCGAGCGCACCAGGCGCGCGTCCTTGTTGAAGGCGCGGGTGAAGTCCGAGACCGCCGCGTTGAACCACACCCAGGGCAGCAGCGCCGTGATGAGGAAGACGATGTACGGCTCGTGGCCGACCGTGCGCTGGAAGATCTGGGTGAAGACGAACCAGTAGATGCCGCTCATCACGAGCGGGTCGAGCACCGACCACAGATACCCGAGAGCGCTGGTCGCGTAGCGGACGCGCAGGTCGCGGGCCGACAGCAGCCAGAGCGAATGCAGGTACCGCCTCGGCGATCCGGGCGCGCCGACTGTCGCGGTGGTCACGATGCGAGTCTAGGGTGGCGATTCACGCGAGCTGGTTGTTCCACATCGACAGCGCCGCACCGATCGCCATGTGCATGTCGAGGTACTGATAGGTGCCCAGCCGGCCGCCGAACAGCACGTCCTTCTCGCCCTTCGCGAGCTCACGGTAGGCGAGCAGGCCGGCACGGTCCTCGGGCGTGTTGACGGGATAGTACGGCTCGTCCTCGCGGGAGGCGAAGCGCGAGAACTCCCGCATGATCACCGTCTTGTCGGAGGGGTAGCGCTCGGAGCGCTCGGGGTGGAAGTGCTTGAACTCGTGGATGCGGGTGTACGGGACATCCGCGTCGGCATAGTTCATGACCGGCGTGCCCTGGAAGTCCGCCACCTCGAGCACCTCCTGCTCGAAGTCGAGCGTGCGCCACGACAGCGCGCCCTCGGCGTAGTCGAAGTAGCGGTCGACCGGTCCGGTGTAGACGATGGGAAGCTGCCCGACGGTCGCCGCTTTGTGCAGCGGCTGCGACTCGTCGAAGAAGTCGGTGTCGAGCTTCACCTCGATGTTGGCGTGGTCGGCCATGCGCTCCAGCCACGCGGTGTAGCCGTCGGTGGGCAGGCCCTCCCACGTGTCGTTGAAGTAGCGGTTGTCGTAGGTGTAGCGCACCGGGAGCCGGCTGATGACCTCGGCGGGCAGCTCCTTCGGGTCGGTCTGCCACTGCTTGGCGGTGTAGTCGCGGATGAACGCCTCGTAGAGCGGCCGCCCGATCAGCGCGATCGCCTTCTCTTCGAGGTTGACCGCGTCCTTGACATCGAACTCGCCCGCGAGGTCGTGCACGAGCGCCTTCGCCTGGTCGGGCGTGTAGGCCGCCTGGAAGAACTGGTTGATCGTGCCGAGGTTGATGGGGAGCGGGAACACGACGCCCTTGTGGTTCGTGTAGACGCGGTGGACGTAGTCGGTGAACGTCGTGAAGCGGTTGACGTACTCCCACACGCCGGGGTTGGAGGTGTGGAAGAGGTGCGCGCCGTAGCGGTGGACCTCGATGCCGGTCGTCGGCTCGTCCTCGCTGTACGCGTTGCCGCCGATGTGAGGACGACGGTCGATGACGACGACCTTGCGACCGGATGCCGCGGCCCGCTCCGCGATGGTGAGACCGAAGAAGCCGGAGCCGACGACGAGAAGATCCATACGTCCATGCTTTCGTGAGACCGGCGCCGCAGACACGGCGACGCGGCGGGCAGAGCGCGCCGCCGCACCGGATCAGCTTACCGGTGGCCCCGGCACGGCTCCTGAGCGAACGCCCGGACGCCTTGTCCCCCGAAAAGGGGACAGATGTGCACTTCTTTCACACCAGCCCCTCGGCTACCGTGATCGGAAGCGCTTCACCCGGGCGCTCGGGCGTTCCCCCAGCCCACACCGTTTGTACGACCCCAGCGTGCAAAGGAGGGCCCGCCCATGCGCGCCCGGATCCTCTCCCTCTTGGTCTCGACCGTCCTCGTCGTCGGTGCCGGACTCGCGACATCCGCGCCGGCGCAGGCGGCGACCGACGGGACCGCCGGCGTCTTCGCCCAGACCAACGCCGAGCGCGTCAAGGCCGGCATCAAGCCGCTGATCTCGGACCCGTCCCTCGACCGCGCTGCGCGGGCGTGGGCGAAGCACCTCGCCTCGTCCTGCACCTTCACCCACAGCACGTCGACGTGGCGCGCCGATCGGGTCGCCAAGGCCGGCTGGTCCGCGACGGGCGAGAACATCGCCGCGGGGTACAGCGCGAGCGCCGTCGTGACGGCCTGGATGGGATCGCCGGGTCACCGCGCCAACATCCTCGATTCCCGCTACACCGGTGTGGGGGTCGGTTTCGCCTCGGGTCCGTGCTACTCCACGTACTGGGTGCAGATCTTCGGCTGGAGCAAGACGGCGGGCCCTGCCGGCACCGGCGACGGGAGCGGCGACCTGCTGGCGGACGTCCTCACGACCGATGGCGCGGGCCGGCTGACCCTCCACCGGGGCAACGCGGCGGGCGGCTGGAAGGGAAGCTCCGTCGTCGGCACCGGCTGGACCGCCTACGACAAGCTGGTCACGCTGGGCGACTTCACCGGCGACGGCATCAGCGACATCGGACGTATCCGCAACGGCACGTTCGAGCTCCTCCGCGGGACCGGCAACGGCTCCTACGGCGCCCCGAGCGCGATCGGGACGGGGTGGGACCGCTACCGGCTCCTCGCGGGCGGCATCGACGTGAACGGCGACCGGTACACCGACGTCGTCGGCATCGACTCCGCGGGCAGGCTCATGCTCCATCGCGGGAACGGCAAGGGCGGCTGGAGCGGCACAGCATCCACCCTGTCGACGGCGTTCGCTTCCGCGACCGCGCTGTTCTACGCCGGCGATTTCACCGGTGACTCGTTCGGCGATCTGGTGGCGCGACGCTCCAACGGCGATGTGTACCTGCACCCGACCAACGGCTCGGGAGGATTCAAGGGGAGGATCCTGCTCGCCACCGGGTGGCAGGGCATGACGGCGGTGTTCGGCCCGGGCGACTTCGACGGGTCCGGCACCGCCGACATCATCGCGGTGCGCCCCGACGGATCGGTCGCGCTGGTGCGAGGCAACGGCCGCGGCGGACGCGGCTCGGGGTCGGTCATCGCAACCGGCTGGAACGTGTACAACCGCTTCGGCTGAGGCCCGCCCGGGCACGCGGTTCCCAGGCTGGTCTTCTAGTCTCGGAGGGCTATGACCCTCGACATCGTCATCCCCTTCTGGGGCGATCCCTCCCTTCTCTACGACACCGTCCGATCCGTGCAGGCGCAGAACGATGCCGATTGGCGGCTCGTCGTGATCGACGACTGCTATCCGGATGCCTCGGTGCCGGCCTTCTTCGAGACGCTGGGCGACCCGCGCGTGACGTACGTGCGCAACGAGGTGAATCTCGGCATCACCGAGAACTACCGCGAGGCGGTCCGCCGCACGGAGGGCGACTACGTCACCATCCTCGGCTGTGACGATCTGCTCCTGCCGAACTACGTCGCGGTCGTCAAGCGGACCATCGCCGCCGTGCCCTTCGCGGACGTGATCCAGCCCGGTGTCCGCGTGATCGACGAGCACGGGCGCGCCGTCCGCCCGCTGGTGGACCGCGTGAAGCAGGGTCTCCTCGCGCCCCGCGGCGGCTCGGGGATCGCCGTGCTGTCGGGCGAGCGGATGGCGACGAGCCTCATCCGCGGCGACTGGCTCTACTGGCCGTCGCTGACGTTCCGCACCGAGACCATGCGCCGCATCGACTTCCGCGACGGTCTGCCGATCATCCAGGACCTCGCCCTCCTGATGGACATCGCCTTCGACGGCGGAACCCTCGCCTACAACCCCGAGCACGCCTTCCTCTACCGTCGTCACGCGGGGAGCGCATCGCAGAAGACGCTGCTGGACGGTCGCCGGTTCCGCGACGAGCGGTCGTACTACGCAATGGCCCGCGGGCTCGCGGAGACGCGCGGCTGGGGCCGCACCGCGTGGGCGGCGCGAGCGCGCGTCATGTCGCGCCTTCACGCGATCGCCGAGCTCCCGGGGCTTCTCCGGCACCGCGCCGTGCCCGGGCTACAATCGGCCGTGGCCCATATCCTCGCGCTGTGAGCGCGACCTCGCCCTCGATCTCGCACCCCCAGGAGCGACCCATGCCACAGCACGTTCTCATCACGGGGGGCGCCGGGTTCATCGGGACGCGTCTCGCGCGCCGGTTCGCGGACGCCGGTCACCGGGTCCGGGTGCTCGACTCGCTCCTCCCCCAGGTGCACGGCCCAGACCCGGCCACGACGTCTCCCCTCCTCGCCTCCCTCGACGGCGTCGCCGAGGTCGTCCGCGGGTCGGTGACCTCGACGGCAGACCTCCGCGAGGCGCTCCGCGGTGTCGGACTCGTCGTGCACCTCGCCGCCGAGACCGGCACGGGCCAGTCCATGTACGAGATCGACCGCTACGTCGAGACCAACGTCGGCGGCACCGCGAAGCTGCTCGATCTGCTGGCGAACGAGCCGCACGGGGTCGAGCGGATCGTCGTCGCCTCCTCGCGGTCCATCTACGGCGAGGGCGCGTACCGCACGGCGGACGGGCGCACCGTCTACCCGCCTCATCGCAGCGACGCCGACATGGCCGCCGGCGACTTCGACGTCCACATGCCCGGCGAGGGCGATGTCACGGTGGTCCCCACCGACGAGCAGGCGAAGCTGCATCCGTCCAGCGTCTACGGCATCACCAAGCAGATGCAGGAGTCGCTGATCATGACGGTGGCGCCCACGCTCGGGATCGAGCCGGTCTCGCTGCGCTACCAGAACGTCTACGGGCCCGGCCAGTCGCTGAAGAACCCCTACACCGGGATCCTGTCGATCTTCTCGACGCTCATCCGCCAGGGCAAGGAGATCAACATCTTCGAGGACGGCGAGGAGAGCCGCGACTTCGTCTACATCGACGACGTCGTGGAGGCGACCTTCCTGGGCGCCACCGCTCCGTCGGCGGCCGGGGGCGTGTTCAACGTCGGCTCCGGGGTCCCGACCACCGTGAACCAGGTCGTGGCCGCGCTCTTCGAGGCCTTCGGCACCCGCGTCCCGACGCGTATCTCCGGCAACTACCGTCTGGGAGACATCCGTCACAACATCGCCGACACGTCCCGCCTGCGCGAGGTGCTGGGCTACTCACCGGCGATCGGCTTCCAGGAGGGCGTGACCCGGTTCGTCGAATGGGTGCTCAGCGAGCCGGTCGAAGGCGACTCCTACCAGCGCTCGCTGGACGAGATGGCAGCGCGGAACCTGCTGAAGTGACGCTCCCGCCCGCGCTGCGGGGGACGCCCTACCCGTACCGTCGCAACAGCCTGAACCTCTTCCGCCTGATCCTGGCGGCTCTCGTGCTGTTCGCGCACAGCTGGTACATCGCCGGTCAGGGCACGGGGCCGCTCATACAGGGCGAGAATCTCGGCGGATGGGCCGTGGCGGGCTTCTTCGTGCTCAGCGGCTTCCTCATCACCCGCAGCCGGCTGCGGACGACGCCCGGCGACTACCTGCTCCATCGGGTCGCGCGCATCTACCCGGCGTTCGTCGTCGTCCTGGTCGTCACGGCGTTCGTGTTCGCGCCGATCGCCCTCTTCCTCGAACAGGGCTCGCTCGACGGCTTCCTCACGACACCGGTGACCCCGTTCCAGTACGTCTGGGGCAACATCACCCTCTACATCGACCACTACGACATCGGCGCGACGCTGCAGACCGTGCCGTACCCCGGCGCCTGGAACGGGTCGCTGTGGACGCTGTTCTACGAGTTCGTCTGCTACATCGTGATCTGGGTCCTCGGATTCGCGGCGATCTTCCGGAGATCGCCGGTCGTCGTGGCGACACTGTGGGTGGCGTCGGTGGCGCTGTGGGCGTTCGGCAGCGTCCCGCAGCGCGCCGGACTCGACGTGAGCTTCGACCTTCTGCTGCGCCTGCTGCCGTTCTTCCTCGCGGGGTCGCTCATGTACTTCGTGATCGAACGGGCCGGCGTGAACCGCCTGCTCGGCCTCGCGGCGCTCGCGGTCGCGGTCGCGGTCATCGCGCTGGTGCCCCGGTGGGGAGGTCAGGCGGCGGCGCCGCTGCTCGCCTACGGTCTGCTGTCGCTGTCGACCTGGGTGCCCCAGCCGGCCTGGGTCGCGCGCAACGACGTGTCATACGGCTTCTACATCTACGCGTGGCCGGTGCAGCAGCTGACCGTGCTCGTGGGCGGCGCGGCACTCGGGATGCCGGTGTACATCCTGGTGACGATCGTCGTCACGTTCGCCCTGGCGTGGCTGAGCTGGATCGCGATCGAGCGACCCGCGATGCTGGCGGTCCGCCCGCGCGACGGCGACCGGCTGCGGCCGATCCCGGCGGAACCGCCGGGAGACATCCAGCGCGCCTAACGGGTGGCGCGCGAGCGGGAGGCGCGCAGGCGTCGCCCGGCTTCGCCGAGCGCCCGCAGCAGCAGGATCCGCGACCGCAGCGCCGGCCGGATCCCGCGCGGCTGCGCCGAGGACGCGTTCGCGTCGTGCAGGCGACGGCGCACGGTGGCCTCGTCGACGTGACGCAGCAGGCGGCCGCGGTTGGCGAGCGTGGCGATCCACAGGTCGTGCGACTCGTCGAGGAACGCGGGGAACGGGAGGACGAGCGCGAGCGCGTCGCGGCGGATCGCCATCGCGCATCCGAAGTACGGCGCGTCGCCGGCGAGGATCCGCAGCTCGTTGCGCAGACGGTGCCCGGATGCCCGCGAGTGCAGCCGCCAGGGCCGACCCGACCACGGCGAGCGCAGCGGCTCCCCCGTGCCGAGGACGACGAGATTGGATGCCGCGACCCCGGCATGCCGGACCGCGGCGACCAGCGCCGCCCGGCGGCCGGGCACCCATTCGTCGTCCTGGTCGGCGAGCAGGAGCACGTCACCGGACGCCCGCTGGAGCGCGGACTCGAACGCACGGACGTAGCCGCCGTTGACCGGCTGGACGTGGACGCGGACGCGCGGGTCGCCGACGCCCTCGACCACCGCGACCGTGTCGTCCGTGCTGGCGTCGTCCACCACCACCACCTCGTCGTCGGGCTCGAGCTCCGCGAGGATGGAGAGCAGCTGGTGGCGCACGTACCGGGATCCGTTGTACGTCGCCATGCACACGCTCACGCGGGCTCCGTCGCTCATGGGAGCCGCCCCTCTCCGTGTGCGATGGACATCGACGTCCAGTCTACGGCGCGGCTGTCCGACTGCCTGGTCCGCGCCGTCCCGGGTGCACGCGGGGCCGCTGGTAAGTTGGCAGAGCCATGTCCGCCGCCCGCGATCGCCCGCCCGCCGACCCGTCCGCGGCTGATCGGCTGGTCGTGGGAGCGGTCGTGACGGCCTATCGGCCCGGGCCGCAACTGGCGACCAACGTGCGCGACCTGGCCGGCCAGGTGGCCGCCGTGGTGGTGGTCGACGACGGCAGCGGCCCCGACTACGACGCACGGTTCGCCGACCTGGAGTCCGAGGGCGCGCGCTTGATCCGCCTGCCCGAGAACGCGGGCATCGGCGCCGCCCTGAACGCCGGGGTGGGCGCTCTGACCGGCGACCGCTCGCAGCCGCGCCCCGACGCCGTCCTCTTCCTCGACCAGGACTCGACTCCTGGGCCCGGGCTGGTGGGCTCGCTCTCCGGAGCACTCCTCGCGGCCTCGGCCGACAGCATCCCGGTCGCGGGGTCGGCCCCCGAGTTCTTCGGCGACACCTCGCAAGCGCGCGGGCGTCGCGGGGGGCGCGCGATCGCGCCGAAGCCGATCCAGTCGGGCCTGCTCGTCCTGACCGGCGCGCTGACGGCCCTCGGGCCGTTCCGCGACGACTACTTCATCGATCTCGTCGACACGGAGTTCGCGATGCGCGCGCAGGAGGCGGGGTTCGTGTTCGTGGTCGCCGACGGCGCCCGGCTCCCGCACGCGCTCGGGCGCCAGGTGGCCCTGCCGTCGCCCCGCGGCGCGCTGCGGGGACCGTCCGGAGATCCGCTCGCGTTCACCGTGAGCGCACCGTTCCGCTACTACTACCGTGCGCGGAACCGCGTCGCACTGAACCGCGAGTACCGCGCGCGACGACCGCTGACGACGGCGCGGGACACTCTCCTCGAGGCGCGCCACTACCTCATCGTGTGGCTCGCGATCCGAGAACGGCGCACATTCCTCGCGCTGCTGAGAGCGGGTCGCCGCGCGGGGCGCGCGCGGCGGATGGGACGGATGCCGGATGCCGTCGCCTCCGCCGCCGCCCGGCTGACCTGGCGGTTCCCGCTGTGACCGGCGCGATCGCCTTGGCCGCGTACGAGCCCGACCCCCACCTGTTCGCCCGGCAGCTGCGATCCCTGAAGGATCAGACGCTCGGGGACTTCGTCTGCGTCATCTCGGCGGACGGCGGCGCGGGCCGCGTCCGGGAGCTCGTGGACGACGCCACCGCGGGCGACGCTCGCTTCCGGGTGATCGGCTTCGACGACCGCGTCGGCTTCTACCGCAATTTCGAGCGCGCCCTCGCCGAGGTTCCGGGCGACGCCGCATGGATCGCCCTGAGCGACCAGGACGACGTCTGGCATCCGAACAAGCTCGAGCGACTCGTACCGCTCCTCGCCGACCACGCGATCGTCTCCGGCCAGGCGAGAGTGGTCGAGTTCCCCTCGGGGCGCGTCATCGAACCCACCACCCACCGCCGCACCGCCGACGCGCTGGGCGTGACCGCGACGAATCAGTTCTCGGGCGCGATGAGCGTCTTCCGCCGCGAGGTCCTGGACCTGGCCCTGCCGTTCCCGGCCATGCCGACGCGCGTCGAGGTCCATGATCACTGGCTCGCCGTCTGCGCGGCCGCGCTCGGCCCCACTCTCGTCGTCGACGACGTGCTGCAGGACTACGTCCAGCACACCGGCAACGTCCTCGGCGAGGTGGCCGAGGCATCCGGCCGCATCCGCCCGGCATCCGCCGTCAGAACCCTGCTCGCCGCCGGCGACCGGTACGCCGGCTCCCGCAGCCCGGCAGCGCTCGCGCGCGCCCTCTACGACCTCGGCTACGGCTGGCGCGCGCAGATGACCCGTACGCTGTCCACGCGCGTCGCGCCCTCCCCCGCGCTCTCCGAACTGCAGCGCGTCTTCGGGGCGGGGTCGGCGACTCGGCACGCGCTCCGATACCTCGGCGACCGCCGCATCCACGGCGCATCGAATGCCATGATGCTGACGGCGGGCCGACTGCTGCATCCGGCGCTCGGCCACCGCCTCCCTCCCGTCCCGTGACCAGGCTCCCGTCCTCACACAGATCGGCGTCCCCATCCCGTTCCTCCCGCGCATCCTGAGCTTCTCCGCCACCGTCGGACTGGTGGCGGTGGTCGGAGTGCTCGCGATCCCCGTGCTCATCGGCGCGGCGGGCGAGGATGCCTGGGGGCAGCTCGCCGTCGTGCAGGTGCTCGCGGGGGTCTTCGGCGTGATCGTGGCCTTCGGGTGGGGGGCCACCGGCCCCTCGATGGTCGCCGGCGCGCGCCCGGAGGACCGGCCCGGCATCTTCCGGGAGTCGTTCTCGGCGCGGCTCACGCTGTACGCGGTCGCGGCGCCGACGATGATCGTCATCGCGCTGCTCCTCACCCGGGGCGACGTGGCCGTCTCTGCGCTCGGGACGATCGCGTACCTGCTGCCGTATGTCGCATCGCCGTGGTACTTCGTCGGCCAGGCGCGGCCCGACCGCCTGTTCCTGCTGAACACCCTCCCATCGGTGATCGGCACGGTGCTCGGGATGCTGGCCGCCTGGCTGACCTCGACGATCGGCGCGTTCCTGCTCGTGCAGGCGCTTGGATACGTGGTGGCGATCGTGCTCGAACGCCGTCACATCCTCCTGTCGGCGACTCCTGGCCCGGCCGAGCCGTACCGCATCGCGACAATCCTGCGCCTGCTGGCGACGCAGCGGCATGCCGTCACGAGCTCCCTGGTCAGCAGCCTCTACGTGTCGCTTCCGCTCGTCACGGTGCAGGCGCTGCTTCCCGCGCTGACACCGGTTTACGCGATGGCCGATCGGCTGTTCAAGTTCGGCTCGCTGGCGCTCGCGCCGGTGCAGCAGTTCCTCCAGGGATGGGTTCCCGAGGACGGGCCTGCCCGGATCCGCGCGCGCAGCGAGCGGGCCGTCGTCGTCGGCCTCGGCTTCGGCGTCGTGGGCGGCGCACTCATCGCGACGCTCAGCCCGCTGGCGTCGCAGGTGCTGAGCGGCGGCGCAGTGCTGGTGCCGTTCAGCCTGAGCGTCGCGCTCGGGACGGCGTTCGTCTTCGTCGCCGGCTCCGCCATCGCCGGCTACGCCTGCCTGATCCTGCTCGGGCAGGTGCGCCACGTGGCGATCGCGTCGATCCTCGCGGCGGCGATCGGGGCGCCCCTCATCGTCGCCTCCGCACTGGCCGGAAGCCTCGAGCTCATCGCCTGGTCCGTCGCCGTCTCCGAGCTCGTCGTGACGGTCTACCAGCTCGTGATCCTGCGTCGCACGCTCGCGCGCACCGCTGACGACGGAAGCTAGTCGGTCCCGGCCGACGACGTGCTGCGCCGATCGCCCGGCTCGTCGCCGGAGGCGGTTTCGAGACGGTCGAGCCGGGCCGACAGCCGCTCGATCTCGGCGCGCGAGATGGCCGCTTCCTCGGCGACCCGCCGGATCTCGTCCTCGGCCTGCGAGAGCTCCCACGAGAGGTGCAGCGAGACGCCCAGCAGCAGCACGATGGCGATCGAGAAGAGGAGATTCGCGGGCACCTGCACGCCCAGGGCGCTCGTGAGCGTGAGCAGCAGCTGCGGCACGGCCCCGAGCACCAGCACGCCCAGCCCGATGATGAGCCACAGCGCGGCGTACTTCTCGCGGAGGCGCCGGGTCAGCAGCAGCCACAGGACCAGGGCGATGATGATCGCCGCGAGGGTGATGCCGGCCAGGACGATCACGCGGCCGCTCCCGCCTCGTCGGGCTGGATGTACGCCGGCCGGCGCATGATCGCGAGCCCCAGGGCGAACATCGACCGCAGCAGATAGACGGTGGCGCCGACGACGCTCTGGCTCGGCCGCCCCGACGCCCGCGGGCGCATCGCCACGGGGACCTGGGTGACCGTGAGGCCGGCGTGGCACGCGGCCACGAGCGAGTCGAGCGTGTCGCCGAGGTACTCGGCCGGGTAGTACTTCACGTACTGCGCGATGGCGCGCTCGTTCGCGGCGCGGAAGCCGCTCGTCACGTCGGTCAGCCGGGTGTGCGCGGTGCGGGAGACCACCGACGCGAGGAACACCATCGCCCACCGTCGCGGGCCGCGCACCGCGTAGGTCCCGACATCCGCGAAACGGGCTCCGATGGAGATGTCTGCCTTCTCGAGCCCGGCGAGCACGCGATCGATGTCGGCGGGGTTGTGCTGGCCGTCGGCGTCGACCTGGATCGCGCGCCGGTATCCGTGGCGCTGCGCGTAGGTGAACCCGGTGCGCATCGCTCCCCCGACGCCGAGATTGAACGGGAGCGACAGCACCACGGCGCCGGCGGCGCGCGCGGCGTCGGCCGTGCCGTCGGTCGAGCCGTCGTCGATCACGACGACGTCGTAGCGAGGATTGGTCGTCCGGATCTCGTGCACCGTGGCGCCGACGTTGCGCGCCTCGTTCCACGCCGGAACGATGATCAGGACCCGGTCTGGAGTCTCGGGCATAGTGCTGCCATCCTATCCGCGCGCTCTCCGGCGACCCTGATCACGGTGAGCACCCGACGATCTCGTACAGGCGCGCCGACCCTTCGCTGTCGACGAGGCGGACGGCGTCGGACTCGGCGAGTTCGGCCAGGCCGGGGAACACGTGCTCGCCGGGGTGGACCTCTCGTCCCTCGAAGTCCAGGACGAAGCCCACCCCGAGGGCATCGACGGCGTCGCACGCGACGCTCCCGTCGGTCGCCTCGGCGAGCCCATCGTTGATCGCCGCCACGTCGGGCGTGATCTCCATCAGCGTGTGCGGCATCAGCACCGGCCGCTCCGCGAGCGCATACGCCAGGGAGGCGCCGGTCCAGGGGCTCCCGGCGACGGCGACCCCCTCCGGGACGTGCTCGTCGAGCCTCGACAGCAGCGCTCGCTCGTCTGCGGTCAGCAGCGGCGAAGCGTCGTTCGAGACATACGCGGCCCGCGCGTTCGCGACGGCGATCGGCACCGGGCTCCCCGGCCCGACCTGCAGCAGGATCGCCGCCGCCACCGCGACAGCGACGGCGCCCGCGGAACGCGCCCACCGCGGCCGCGGCCCCACCGCGCGCCGCATGGCGGCACGCCCGCGGACGTGCACCCACGTGCACGCCGCTCCGTACGCTGCGAGGGGAATCATGCCCAGCGGCAGCAGCGCCGCCAGCCGAGGGAGGTTGTTGTACCACGGCCCGGTGAAGGCATCGCGGAGCCCGAGGAACGGCAGTGAGGCGACGATCACGTACAAGGCGGCGGCGACGACGTACATCCCCAGCGCGGCCGCAGCGGCGGGCGAACGGCGGATCAGCACCCACACCACACCGGCGGCTACGGCGACCGCCGCCACGACCGCCGCCGTTCGGTACCACGCGGCGCCGGTGAGGACTTCGATCACCGCTTCGGGCACGGACCGCTGCAGCGGCCACTGCCGCGCGGCGCCGGGTGGCCGGAGGAAGCGCGCCGCCACCACACCGATCGCGAGATAGGCGAAGAACGACACGACGATCAGCGACCGACGGCCGGCCGTCGGCGCATCGCGCCAGGCGAGCGCGACGAACACCACGACGAAGGGCGCCGAGAGCGCCAGCCAGGCCATGAACGCGCCCGGGTGCACGAGCACGAGCGCAGGCAGCATCCCGAGCAGCGCCACCGCCCACCAGACCCGTCCGACGCGGCGCGCGCCCGCGCCGATGCCCAGGAGCCGCAGCGTGACGGCCAGAGCGGGGGCCACGAGCGCGACCCCCAGCTGGTACGGGTACAGGACGCCGTAGTCCATGAGGAGGAACGGGAACACCGGGAGCGACGCGGCGAGCAGGCCGACGGCGATCGAGAGGAGCCTCGAGCGACCGAAGAGAGTGCGCACGAGAAGGAGGATGCCGAGGGGCCACAGCACCGCGGACGTGACGAGGGTCACCGCGGTGATGGCGACGGGGATCGTGGCGCCGCTCAGTTGCACGGCGAGCGCGGTGAGCGCGTGCCACGCGGCCGGGTAGAAGCCCAGTCCCCCGCTCGGATTGGTCATCCGGCCGATGGTCATGGGCGACGCGCTCCCGGTGTCGAGGACGAAGCGCACCGCGTTGAGATGGAAGATGTTGTCGAAAGTCTGCGAGATGGCGTCGGGCTCGCCGACGATCTCGACGAAGCGCACCGCGATCAGCGCGGCCGCCACGGCGAAGCCCACGGCCAGCCAGACGTCGAACCGCCGGCGCACGACCGGGATGGCGGGAGTGCGCCGCAGCAACCGGCGGAGGAGCACCAGCACCCCGGCGATGACGACCCCGACCAGCAGGACGGGCAGGATCGACCACGACAGCCCGACCCATGGTGCGACGACCGAGGCGCCGCCGACGACGGTCACGGCGAACGCGGGGGCCGCGGCGAGCGACCAGAAGCCGCGGAGCCCGATGAGGCGCGCCAACGGGACGCCGACGACGGCGAGGAGCGCGAGGATCACGAACGTCGCCCAGGCGAGCGCATACCACTGCACGGGGGAGGCCTTCCTGGCCGGCGAGGGCCGTAGACGGTCTTTCCACGATATCGAGAGGTTCCCTGAGTGATCGCCGCGACGCTCAGCGGGCCCGAAGACGCCGACATGGCAGGATGGAGTCTCGTGAAAGGGATTATTCTCGCCGGTGGTTCGGGCACGAGGCTGCACCCCATCACCCTCGGGGTGTCGAAGCAGCTGATTCCGGTCTACGACAAGCCGATGGTCTACTACCCGCTGTCGACGCTCATGCTGGCCGGGATCCGCGACATCCTGATCATCACGACGCCGCACGACGCGCCCTTCTTCGAGCGCCTCCTGGGCGATGGCTCGCAGTTCGGGATCTCGCTGTCGTTCGCCGTGCAGCCGTCGCCCGACGGACTGGCGCAGGCCTTCACGATCGGGGCTGACTTCATCGGCGACGACAAGGTCGCGCTGGTGCTCGGCGACAACCTGCTCTACGGGCCGAAGCTCGGCACGCAGCTCAAGCGCTACGCGGACGTCGACGGCGGCGCCGTGTTCGCGTACTGGGTCGCCGAGCCCTCCGCCTACGGAGTGGTCGAGTTCGACGACGCCGGCCGCGCCGTCTCGCTCGAAGAGAAGCCGGTCTCGCCCCGCAGCAACTACGCCGTCCCGGGTCTCTACTTCTACGACAACGACGTCGTCGAGATCGCGCGCAACCTCGCGCCGAGCGCCCGCGGCGAGTACGAGATCACCGACGTGAACCGGGCCTACCTCGAGCGCGGCGCGCTGCAGGTCGAGGTGCTCCCCCGCGGCACGGCGTGGCTCGACACGGGCACGTTCGACCAGATGACGGATGCCGCGGAGTACGTCCGCACCATCCAGCGGCGGACGGGCCTGAGCATCGGAGTGCCGGAGGAGGTCGCCTGGCGACAGGGCTTCCTCTCCGACGAGGCGCTGCGCGAACGCGCCGAGAAGCTGGTGAAGTCCGGCTACGGCACCTACCTGATCGAGACGCTTGAGAGGGGCCACCACTGATGGCTCGACTGCTTGTGACCGGCGGTGCCGGCTTCATCGGCTCCAACTTCGTGCACCACGTGCTCGACCACACCGACGACGAGGTGATCGTCCTCGACAAGCTCACCTACGCCGGCAACCGCGCCTCGCTGGCCGGCCTGCCCGAGGGCCGCCTCGAGTTCGTCCAGGGCGACATCGCCGACGCCGCCCTCGTGGACGAGCTGTTCGGCAGGGTGGACGCCGTCGTGCACTACGCGGCCGAGTCGCACAACGACAACTCGCTCGACGACCCGCGGCCGTTCCTCGACACCAACATCATCGGCACGTACACGCTCCTCGAGGCGGCGCGCCGCCACGACCGCCGGTTCCACCACATCTCGACCGACGAGGTGTACGGCGATCTCGAGCTCGACGACCCGGCGCGCTTCACCGAGTCGACGCCCTACAACCCGTCGTCGCCGTACTCGTCGACCAAGGCGGGCTCCGACCTCCTCGTCCGCGCCTGGGTGCGCTCGTTCGGCGTGCGGGCGACGATCTCGAACTGCTCGAACAACTACGGCCCGTACCAGCACGTCGAGAAGTTCATCCCGCGGCAGATCACCAACGTGATCCGCGGCATCCGCCCCAAGCTCTACGGCGCCGGCGAGAACGTGCGCGACTGGATCCACGCCGACGACCACTCGTCCGCGGTGCTGACGATCCTCGACAAGGGCGAGATCGGCGAGACCTACCTGATCGGGGCGGACGGCGAGAAGAACAACAAGGACGTCGTCGAGCTCATCCTCGAGCTCATGGGTCAGCCGAAGGACGCGTACGACCACGTCACCGATCGAGCCGGACACGACCTGCGCTACGCGATCGACTCCACGAAGCTGCGCACCGAGCTGGGCTGGTCGCCGCGCTACAGCGACTTCGAGGCCGGCCTCGCCGCGACGGTGCGCTGGTACCAGGAGAACGAGGACTGGTGGGCCCCCGCGAAGGACGCCACCGAGGCCTTCTACGCGTCGAAGGGTCAGTGAGTGACCGCGTTCGGCAAGGGCCTCGGACCGACCGAGACGAACATCCCGGGGCTCGTCGTCTGGGACCTGCCCGTCCACGGCGACAATCGCGGCTGGTTCAAGGAGAACTGGCAGCGCGAGAAGATGGTCGCCGCCGGGCTCGCCGACTTCGGTCCGGTGCAGAACAACATCTCGTTCAACGATGCTGTCGGCACGACGCGCGGCATCCACGCCGAGCCCTGGGACAAGTTCGTGTCGGTCGCGACCGGCCGGATCTTCGGCGCGTGGGTCGACCTTCGCCGCGGGCCCTCGTTCGGCCAGGTGTTCACGACCGAGATCGATCCCTCGAAGGCCATCTTCGTGCCGCGAGGGGTGGGGAACGCCTACCAGACGCTCGAGCCCGACACCGCCTACGTCTACCTCGTCAACGACCACTGGTCGCCGTCGGCGTCGTACACGTTCCTGAACCTCGCCGATGAGACGGCCGGGATCCCGTGGCCGATCCCGCTCGACGAGGTCGAGATCTCGCCGAAGGACCTGGCTCACCCTCGCCTCTCCGAAGTCGAGCCCATGGCGCCCCGCACGACGCTCGTCGTGGGCGCGGGCGGTCAGCTCGGCACGGCCCTCCGGGCGCTCCTGGGCGAAGACGACGTCGAGTACGTCACGCGCACCGAGCTCGACGTCACCGACCCCGCGCTGCCCGGCGCACGCCGCTGGCGGGACTACGGGGCGATCATCAACGCCGGGGCCTACACCGCCGTCGACGCCGCCGAGACCGAAGACGGCCGGGCCGCGGCGTGGGCCGCGAACGCGACGGCGGTCGGCACGCTCGCCACGATCGCGCGCGAGAACGATCTCACGCTCGTCCACGTCTCCAGCGACTACGTCTTCGACGGCTCGTCCGAGCGTCCCTACCGCGAGGACGACGCGCTCAGCCCGCTGGGCGTGTACGGCCAGTCCAAGGCGGCCGGCGATATCGCCGCCCAGACCGCGCCGCGCCACTACGTGGTGCGCACCTCGTGGGTGATCGGCGAGGGCAAGAACTTCGTGCGGACGATGGCCTCGCTCGCCGAGCGCGGCGTCGATCCCGGCGTGGTCGCCGACCAGGTCGGGCGCCTCACCTTCACCGACGAGCTGGCGCGAGGCATCCGCCATCTGCTCGACACCCGCGCGCCCTACGGCGTCTACAACCTGACCGGGGCGGGAGAGCCGTCGAGCTGGGCCGACGTGGCCGCCAGGGTCTTCAGGCTCACGGGGCACGACCCGGCACGGGTCTCGCGCGTGACGACCGAGGAGTACTTCGCGAACGCGCAGACTCCGGTCGCGCCGCGCCCGCGCCGCAGCGTGCTCGATCTGGCCAAGATCGAGGCCACCGGGTTCAGCCCTCGGGACGCGGACGCGTCCCTCACCGAATACATCGCGCGCGCAGCGCAGGAGGACGGACGATGAAGCTCAGCGTGATCGGATGCGGCTACCTCGGAGCCGTGCATGCCGCGGCGATGGCATCCATCGGTCACGAGGTGGTGGGCATCGACGTGGACGCCGAGAAGGTGCGTCGCCTGTCCGCCGGGGAAGCCCCCTTCTTCGAGCCCGGCCTCAACGAGATCCTGGCCGCGGGCGTCGAGTCCGGCCGGCTCACCTTCAGCACCGACATGGCGGATGCCGCGGGCTCGCGCGTCCACTTCGTCGCGGTCGGCACTCCCCAGCGCCACGACGGCGCCGGCGCCGATCTGACCTTCGTGAACGCCGCCGTCGACGCCCTCGCGCCCCACCTCGGCGCGGGAGAGCTCGTCGTCGGCAAGTCCACGGTCCCCGTCGGAACCGCTGAGCGCCTGCGGCCGATCGTCGAGCGAACCGGCGCCCGCATCGCCTGGAACCCGGAGTTCCTGCGCGAGGGGTTCGCCGTCGCCGACACGCTCACCCCCGACCGCCTGGTCTACGGGGTCACGGGCGGCTCCGACAGCGAGGACGTGGCGACGCTCGACGAGGTGTACGCGCCGGCGATCGCCGCGGGCACGCCGCGGCTGGTCACCGACTTCGCCACCGCGGAGCTCGTCAAGGTGTCGGCGAACGCGTTCCTGGCGACGAAGATCTCGTTCATCAACGCCATGGCCGAGATCGCCGAGGCCACCGGAGCCGACGTCACGATGCTCGCCGACGCGATCGGGCACGACGCCCGCATCGGGCGGCGGTTCCTCAACGCCGGCGTCGGCTTCGGCGGCGGATGCCTCCCGAAGGACATCCGCGCGTTCGCCGCGCGCGCCGAGGAGATCGGCCGCGGCGAGTCGGTGCAGTTCCTGAAGCACGTCGACGAGATCAACCTGCGGCGCCGCCAGCGCGTGGTCGATCTGCTCGTGGACTCGTTCGGCGGTTCGGTCGTCGGCCGTCGCGTCGCCGTCCTCGGGCTCGCCTTCAAGCCCGACTCCGACGACACCCGCGACTCCCCCGCCCTCGACGTCGCCGTCCGCCTGCACGGGCTCGGCGCCGACGTCGTGTGCACCGACCCCGAGGCGATCGACAACGCGCGGCGGCAGCATCCTCAGCTCACCTACGAGCGCGACCTCGACCGAGCCCTGGAGGGCGCGGAAGCCGTGGTGCTCGTGACCGAGTGGCGGGAGTACCGCGACCTGGACCCCGTCGCGGTCGCGGGCGCCGTCGCCCGGCCGCTCCTGGTGGACGGGCGCAACTGCCTCGACCCCGTCGCCTGGCGCGCCGCCGGGTGGACCTACATCGGCCTCGGCCGCCCCTAGGAGACGCCATGCCCGATGCCGCCGTCGCCGTCGTCGTCCGCACCAAGGACCGCCCCGAGTTCCTCGCCCGGGCCATCCGCAGCATCGTCGGCCAGACGACCACCGACTGGCAGTGCGTCATCGTCAACGACGGGGGTGCGCCCGCGCCGGTCGACGCCCAGCTCGCCGCCCTCTCGCCCGAGATCAGGGCGCGGTTCTCGGTGATCCACTCGCCCGCCGCGCGCGGGCGGTGGGTGAGCGCCAACGCCGGCGTGCTGGCCACCACGGCGCCACTGCTGGTGCTGCACGACGACGACGACACGTGGCATCCGGACTTCCTCCGACGGGCGACCGAGTACCTCGAGGCGCATCCCGACCGCGCCGGCGTCGTCTCACGCATCGAGATCGTGTGGGAGAAGTCGTCGCCGGAGGGCTTCGTGCCGGTCGATCGCGAGATCTTCCAAGCGGACCTGCCGGCGCCGACCCTGAACGACACGCTCCTCTTCAACCGCTTCGTGCCCATCGGGTTCCTCTACCGGCGGGCGCTCCACGAGGAGCTCGGTCTCTACGACGACCAGCTGCCCGTCGTCGGGGACTGGGCGTTCAACCTCAAGGTGCTTTCGCGCGGCCCCCTCGACTTCCTCGGCGACGAGCCGCTGGCGTACTGGCATCAGCGGGTCGGCGTGGCGGGGAGCGGCGGCAACAGCGTGATCGAAGCCCGCGGCGCCCACGAGCTCTGGGATGCGCGGATCCGTGAAGCGGCGCTGCGCGAGTACGTGGATGCGCACGGGATGGGGCTCGTGCTCTACCTCACGAAGTTCATCGACAAGCGTCTGTTCGAGGTCGAGTCCGGGCTGCGGGGAGAAGTGCTCGCGAGTTCGCTGTGGCGACGTACCGCGCGGCGAGTGCGCGCGGGGCTGCGCCGGTCCGCGCACTGAGGCGATCGGTGCGAGCGGTCAGCCCTTGAGCACCGCGATGGCCTCGTCCACGGGGCCGTCGAAGATCTTCTTGCCCTTCGCGATGACGATGCCGCGCTCGCAGAGCTCCTTGACCATGTTCATGTCGTGACTGACGACGAGCATGGTCACGCCGCGAGCGGTGAGCTCCTTGATCTTCTCGGCGCACTTGGCCCGGAACGGGGCGTCTCCGACGGACAGGACCTCGTCGACCAGCAGCACGTCGAGCTCGACGTGGATGGCGACCGAGAACGCCAGGCGCATGAACATGCCCGAGGAGTAGTGCTTGACCTCCTGGTCGATGAACTCGCCGATCTCGGAGAACGCCACGATGTCGTCGAAGCGCTCGTCGATCTCGGTCTTCTGCATGCCGAGGATCGCCGCGTTGAGGTACACGTTCTCGCGGCCTGAGAGGTCGGGGTGGAACCCGGCGCCCACTTCGATGAGCCCCGCCACGCGCCCGCGCGTGAACACCCGGCCCGCGTCGGGCTCGAGCACACCCGAGACGAGCTTGAGGGTGGTGGACTTGCCGGAGCCGTTGAGCCCGAGCACGGCCACGGCTTCGCCCTCGCCGACCTGGAAGCTGACCTCGTCGAGCGCCCGGAAGACGTCGGCGCGCACCTTGCGGCGACGGATCCACCCGATGAAGGCCTCTTTGAACGAATGCGAGTTGCGCTTGAGGAAGTCCTTCGAGACCCGGTCGACGATGATCGACGGCGGAGTGACGGTCTCGGCGATGATCGGTGCCTGCATCACAGGTCCTGCGCAAACGTGCGTTCGAACCGGCGGAAGACGAACTGCCCCAGAACCAGGAAGAAGACGCAGATCGCCAGTGCCACGGCGGTGCTCGTGCCGAACCCCGGGGGAAGGCCATGGGTCTCGGACACCGTCGCGCTCCAGAACCCGGTGTGGTACAGCTCGACGGCGACCGCCAGCGGGTTGGCCATGTAGATCGAGAACGCCCACGACGGCAGCTTCTCGGCGACGAGCACCCAGAGGTACAGCACCGGAGAGGTCCAGACCGAGAACATCCGGATGATCTCGACGAAGTTCTGGGCGTCGCGGAACCGCACGTTGAGACCGGCGAAGAACAGCCCCAGCCCGAGCGCGAGGGCCACCACGATGAACGTGCCGAGCAGGACGGCGCCGATCCCGAAGAGGGACGGGGTCCAGCCCACCAGCAGACACACCACGAAGAGGATGAGCACCTGCGGCAGGAAGTGCACGAAGGCGACGATGATCGCCGCGATGGGGAAGAGCTCGCGTGGCAGGTAGATCTTGCGGACGAGGGACCCGTTGTCGACGATCGCCGTGGTCGCGTTGCCGAACGCCTCGTTGAAGAGGTTGATGATCACGATGCCGCTGAAGAGATAGATCGCGAAGTTGTCGATGCCGTGACCGCCGAGGATGAACCCCATCACGAAGTAGTAGACCGCGAACTGCGCCGCGGGCTTCACGTAGGACCAGGTCCAGCCGAGCACCGAGTTGCGATAGCGCGTCGCCGTGCCCTTGCGCACGAGGAGCCGCAGGAGGTACCGCCAGCGGAAGACGTCCAGGATGCCGCGGCCGCGGCCGGGCACGTCGTACTGTGCGATGTCGAGAGTTGTCACGTCAGCAAAGCTTTCGGGAGGCGGGCCGGCGCGAGCGCGACGATTTCAGCCCGTAGAGATCCTAGTCGGCTCCACCCTGGTGAATCGCCGAACGCGCGGGAGCCTCACGGCGCGATGTAGCGCACCACGTCGGAGCGCGGCACCCACCGGGACCCGACCGGCAGCGTCAGCTTGAGCCACTCCCCGTCGCCGGTGACCTCCGTCGCGGTCGCGATGGTGTCGGCCGCGACGGCCGTCGCCCCCGCGACGCAGCCGGTGCGCGGCGCCATCCGGGCAGTGACGGATGCCCCGACCACGCGGTACGTGTACATCGCGGCCCGGCTCTCGCTCGGCGGGCTGCACACCTCCGCGTCGGTCGCGTAGCGCACCGCGGAGCGCGGCAGCCATACGTCGGCGTTGCCGAAGCGCACCTGCAGCCAATCGCCGGCGGCCGTGCCGCTCAGTGGCGTGAAGACGGTTCCCCCGGGAACGGCCGCCGAACCGGTCGTGCACGCCGTCGAGGGCTTCGCGTACGCCGTCGCGCCGGCATCGAGGACGACATACCCGCGGGTGGCGGGGCGCGACGCCGGGGTGAGGGAGCACGCCTGGTCGGCGGTCGCCCGCACCACGTCGGCCCGAGGCACCCAGAGGTCGCCGCGACCGGTCTGCACCTTGATCCAGTCCTTGGTCGCGTTCACCTCAAGCGCCTGCACGACGGTGTCGCCCGAGATCGACACCCGACCGGTCGCGCACGCGGCATTGGGGACGATCCGCGCCGTCGTGCCGGCGGACTTCACCACGTATTGCAGGTGAGCCGCGGCGACCGCGCCGGGGATCGCGCACGCCGACTCAGCGGTGGTCGCGTAACGCAGCTCGTTGCGCGGAACCCACCGGGCGCCGACGCCCGTGCCGACCCTGAGCCACGTCCGGTCGGCGTTGACCTGGACCGCCCGCACGATGGTGCCCTGTGCGAGCTGGCCGGTGGAGGTCGCACACCCGGCGTTCGGGACGATCCGCGTCGTCGTCGAGCCGGCGGCCACCACGTAGGCGCGCACCGCCGACGTCACGCCGCCCGGCAGCGCGCACGCCGCCTCGCTCTCGGTCGCGTATCGCACGTAGTCGCGGTGCACCCAGGCCTCGCGCGTCTCGAGCGAGACCTTGAGCCAGTCGCCGTTGACCGCGACCGCGCGCAGCACCGTGCCCTGCGACAGCTGCTGCACGTTCTTGGTGCACGACGTGCTCGGGGCCGAGCGCGCGTTCAGCGTGGCGGCGTTGACGACGTACGCCTTGGTGGCGACACGCGTGCCCGCGGGGACGCCGCACGCGTTGGTGGGCACCTGGGTGGATCCGAACCAGTCGGTGAAGTAGTTGAAGAAGTTGCGGTTGCCGTAGGAGGAGCATCCGTCGCCCGTGCCGTAGCCCGCGCGCAGCGCCGCCGCGTTCGGCTGATAGGGCGTGTAGTAGTAGAGGTTGGCGGTCGCCTGGTTCTGGATGTAGACCGGTGACGTGCCGCACGCGCGGTTGGGGTGGAAGAGCACGTTCCACGTCTTTCCCGGGGCATACCAGGTGAAGAACTGCGAGGTGCCGGGAGGGTTCGCGTAGCGCTTGAGCTGCCAGGCGCCGCCGTACACCTGGTTGAAGAAGCCGTAGTACCGGGTGTCGCACGCGGCCGTGTCGGGGCACCCCTGGCCCATGGCGGCGCGATATGCGTACGCCGACGGCGCGGTCGACTGGACGAGGCCCTGCTCCTTCTGGAGCATCACGAGGATGACCTGGGGGTTGATGCCGCACGCCTGCGCGACCTTGTAGATGATCCGCGAGGCGCGTTCGCGCACGCCGCCCGAGTACGCGCCGCACATGGCGTCGGCGGTCGTCGACCGCGACGTGTCGTAGTAGTCCTTCAGGCATGTGTACCCGGCCCGGCAGGTGGTGACCTTCGAGTTGAGGAAGCTCTGGATCTGGGCTTCGGTCATCGAAGACCGGTTGAAGAAGACCGCATCCGACACGATGTTGCCCGGCTGGAAGGTCGAGAGGTCGGCCGTCTGCACGATGCCGGCCGTCGCGGGGTCGTTCGCGGCCGGCGCCGCCGCCGGCTGCGCTGCCGTCTCCACCGCCGTCGTCGACGCCGAGGCCGCGGGCGCGAGGAGCAGGCTGCCGATCAGCGCCATCACGGCGACCACTGCCGCACCCGACCACCGCGTCTTTGCGCGCACGTTCGTCAACCCTGCCCCCGCCATGTGAACAGTGTGACGCAAGTGGCGCATGATGACAAATAGTTTGCCGAACCTCGCCAGCGACACGCCGTTCTCGGTCTCTTCCCCGCGCACGCCGGGTCAGAGCTCGGCATGCAGCATCCACACCTTGTCGGCTGCTTCGCGCCATGAGAAGGCGCGGCCTCGGTCGCCCGCGAGCACCGCCAGTCTCTCGGCGGCTGCGGTCGTCGCCAATCCGCCGCTCAAAGCCGATCCCATCCCCTCGGCGAGGGCCGAGGCATCCGTCTCCGCGATGAGCTCGCCGCCGTCGACGATGACCTCGCGGTGCACGTCGGAGGATGCCGCGATCACGGGCACCCCGAGGGTGAGGGCGTCGACCACCCGCCACGGGAATCCGGTGCGGAGGCTGGGCGCGAGGAAGGCCACCGCGGCGCCGAACACCGAGGCTCGGTCGGCCACGTCGAGCGGGCCACGGACGTGGAGGCGCCGCTCGGGGATGCCCGCCGCCTGCGCGAGATCGGCGACGGCGGGCTCGGCGCCGTCCTCGACATCGATCACCACCACCGGGAGGTCGGCGCCCGAGGCCGCGATCGCCTGGAAACCGGTCCCGAGGCCGTCGGACGGAAGCGGACCGCCGGCGAGCAGCACGAAGCCCTCCGGAAGGTCGAGCGCCCGGCGGCGCCCCACCTCGTCGTTCGGCACCGCGAGATCGAGGGGGGCGGCCCCCGAGATGACCCGCACCCGGTCGCCGATGCGCGATATCTCCCCGAGCTGCCGGGCGATGGAGTGCGAGGGCACGACCACGGCATCGGCGTGCTTGACGGCGCGCTTGAGCATCGCGCGATGCCAGGCGACGACCGAGCGCGGCAGCTCGCCGGGCGAGTCCCACGGGCGCAGATCCCACAGCGTCACGACGGTCTGGTCGTGATCGTGCACCCGGTCGTGCTTGATGAGGGGGGCCAGCAGCGTCGGGGAGTGGATCATCCCGCCGGCGATGCCGGTGCCCACGCCCAGCTGCAGCGCTGTGGCGAGCTCCCGGCGGGCGAGCGCCGTGCGACGCACGCCAGCGAGTCCGATCACGCCGGGGTCGCCCGTTCCCCCGGCGGGCGCGATCCCCTCGACTTCGCATCCCGCGGGCGCACCGGCGATCAGGGCGCGGGTGAGATCGCGGGATGCCTCCGCGAGAGCGGGATCGGTCGGGGCGACGAGCTGGTCCAGCACGACGCGAAGGGTCGCCACCATGGCTCAGCCCTCCGGAGTCGGAGTCGGGGTCGGCGGGTGCAGCGTGGTGCGGACCAGCTCCTGGATGTAGGCGTAGTCGGGCTCGTACTCGTCGATCCCGCCCTCGGGCGTCAGCTCGATGGTCGTCACCGGCTGCTCCTTGGCTTTCAGCGCCAGGTCGGCCAGGAACGGCAGGAGCGACTGCGGCAGGTCGGTCTGCACGATGTCGGCGCCCGCGGCGGCGACGTCCTGGAATCGCGTGAGCACGGTCTGCGGGGTGAACTGCGCGAGGATCGCCTGCTGCAGCATCCGCTGACGCTCCATCCGGTCGAAGTCGCTCGTGGTGTACCGCGAGCGGGCGTACCACTGCGCGGTGTCGCCGTCCATGTGCTGGGGACCCGCCTCGATCCAGCCGATGGCCCACTCCTCCGCGGGCTGCCCGTCGTAGGACGGGCCGCCGCCCTTGGGCAGGCGCTCCTCGACGGTGATGTCGACTCCGCCCAGTGCGTCGACCAGCGACGCGAATCCGTGCATGTCGATGAAGACGTAGTACGGGATCTCGATGCCGAGGATGCCCTCCGCGGCATCCTTGGTCGCCTCGATCCCGGGCGCCGACGCGTTCGCCGCCGCATCCGGGTAGAGGGCGCTGCCGTCCTGGCACACCTCGACTTCGGTGCGCAGCTGATTGATGCCGCTGCCCCACCCGCACGTCGGATCGGCATGACCCTCGTGACCGTTCGGGTAGCGCTCCTGCATGGGGCCCTCGGCGAACGGGAAGTGAGGCATGTCGCGCGGGATGCCGGTGATCGTCGTCGCGCCCGTCTCGGCGTTCACCGACACCACCGAGATGCTGTCGAAGCGCATGGAGTCGCGGCCCGCCCCGCTGTCGGCGCCCAGCAGGAGGATGTTGTAGTACCCGTCGGACGGCGGGACCGCCGGGCCGGTCGCCTGGAAGATGTCGCCCAGGGTCTCGCGAACCGTTCCCACGGCGTTCGACGCGAACACGGCCGAGCCGCTCGCGACGACGAGGAGGGCGACCGCGAGCGCGGCGATGCCGAAGCGCGCCGCCGGCCCCG
Organism: Microbacterium sp. NPDC057407; assembly: GCF_042803895.1. Taxonomy (NCBI): domain Bacteria; kingdom Bacillati; phylum Actinomycetota; class Actinomycetes; order Micrococcales; family Microbacteriaceae; genus Microbacterium; species Microbacterium sp. NPDC057407. Next base: position 207,763 of record NZ_JBHVCA010000004.1, read on the forward strand.
TCTTCACCAGGCGCACGAGGCGGAGGGTGTCGATGGTCAGGACGATCCACAGCACGGCGTAGGCGAGGAGCAGCCCCTGGATGAGGAGCAGCGGGACGGGCCGCAGGAGCGCCAGCCACGACGGCAGCCACGCACCGGTGACGATGCTGAAGCCCGCGAGCGGCGCCAGCAGGGCGAAGAGGAGCGCGACGACCAGCAGCGTCCAGAGGACGAGCGTCGAGGCCAGACCCACCCGTCCGAGGCGGCGGTTGCCCGCGACGGCCTGCGCCGACCCGGGCAGCAGGAAGTTGAGGACGACGAGCCACCACCCCCGGCGGCTCATGACCGCCGGCGATGAGGTGTCGGGACGCCGCAGCGGCCGGTCTTCGACGACACGCGGCCGCGACGACGACGCGCCCGCACGCGGCGGGCTGAGGACGCTCACAGCGACTCCTTGAGCCGCCGGTTCTTCTCCTCCACCTGCGCCTCCAGCTCTCGCGAGTACTGCTCGAGGCGGTCCGCGAGCGCGGCGTCCGATGCGCCGAGGATGCGCACCGCGAGCAGGCCGGCGTTCTTCGCACCGTTGATCGACACGGTCGCGACGGGGATGCCCGCGGGCATCTGCACGATGCTGAGGAGCGAGTCGAGCCCGTCGAGCGTGGACAGCTGCACGGGTACGCCGATGACGGGCACGGCTGTGACGGACGCCAGCATGCCGGGCAGATGAGCCGCCCCGCCGGCACCCGCGATCACGGCGCTGAGCCCGCGGGCGCGGGCCTCGCGCCCGTACCGCATCAGCTTGTCGGGCGTGCGGTGGGCCGACACCACCTCGACCTCGTGCGGCACCCCGAAGTCGGTGAGCACCTGCGAGGCGTCGCTCATGACGCGCCAATCCGAGTCGGAGCCCATGACGACGCCGACCAGCGGCGCGTCAGAGGAGTGAAGCGGGCGGGTCACCCGTCAAGGCTAGGGCGCGAGGCTGGAAGAACCCCGCAACGGCGCGGCACGATCTGACACGCCGGCTTGGCGCGGATCAGTCGAGGAAGACGGATGCCGCGGCCCGCGCCCGGTAGGCGACGTCGTCCAGGTCGTCGCCCGCCACGTTCACGTGCCCGACCTTGCGCCCCGGACGGGGCGCCTTGCCGTAGGTGTGGATCTTCGCGTCGGGGTACTCCGCCATCGCCGCCGCGAAGCGGTCGGCGAGGCCCCCCTCGGACGGCCCGCCGAGGATGTTGACCATGACCGTCCAGTCCGCCGTCGGCGACGTCTCCCCCAGCGGCAGATCGAGCACCGCCCGCAGGTGCTGTTCGAACTGGCTGGTGACGGCGCCGTCCTGGGTCCAGTGACCGCTGTTGTGCGGACGCATCGCGAGTTCGTTGACCAGGAGTCGCTCATCGGTCGTCTCGAACAGCTCGACCGCCAGCATCCCCGTCACCCCCAGGCCATCCGCGATGCCCACGCCGATCTGCGCGGCGACCTCGGTGAGCCGCTCGCCGGCGCGCGGCGCGGGGGCGAGCACCTCGGCGCAGACGCCGCCCCGCTGCACGGTCTCGACGACCGGGAAGACCGCGATCTCTCCCGACGGCCGGCGGGCGACCTGCTGCGCCAGCTCGCGCGAGAAGTCGACCAGCTCTTCCACGAGGAGCGCGCCGCCGCGTGCATCCTCGGCGAGCGCCGCGAACCAGTCCTCGGCCTCGGCGGCGGCGCCCACGACCCGCACGCCCTTGCCGTCATAGCCGCCGCGCGGCGTCTTCACCACCGCTCGACCGCCGTGCGCGTCGAGGAACGCCTGCAGCTGCTCGGGACCCGTCACCGCCGCCCAGTCGGGCTGGGGCATGCCGAGCTCGTCCAGTCGCGCGCGCATCGAGAGCTTGTCTTGCGCGAAGCGGAGCGGAGCGGGACCCGGGTGCACCGCGACCCCTTCGTCGATCAGCGCGGCGAGGACGTCCTGCGGAACGTGCTCGTGGTCGAAGGTGATCACGTCGACCTCGCGTGCGAACACGAGCACGGTCTGCGCGTCGCGGTAGTCGCCGACGGAGGTGGCGGCGAGCGCCGCCGCCATACCGTCGTCCTCCGCCAGGACGCGGATCTCCACGCCGAGCTCGACCGCAGGGGCGATCATCATTCGGGCCAGCTGTCCGCCGCCCACGACTCCGACTCTCAGCGTCATCCCGCCACCTTTCTGCCGATACCATCTTCGCGCACCGGCGACGGCGCTCGAGGTCAGGCCGGCGACGGCAGCGGTGGTGGGGGCGGAAACGGGGGCTGGGCGTCTCGATGAGCGAGGATCTGGTTGACCTCCACCTGATCGGCCAGGGCCTCGTGCACGAGCGCGATGCTCGGAATGTTCGCCAGGCGCAGCGGCGGATCGACGCCGTTCGACAGCGTCAGGGTGCCCGCGCCCCACAACCGCTGGAGGATGCCGCGGCGCACCTGGATCGTGTAGCCGCGCACGTGGGCGAGCTCACGATGCCGTGACACGAGCACCCCGGACCGCTCGATGACCCGTCGCGTCGTGATCGTGTACACGTGCGCCCACCACGACGCGAACGGGAGGACGACCAGCAGCAGCACGACGAGACCCGCGGCGGCGAGCAGCATCCAGTTCTCGAGCGGGGCGGGAAGGTTGCCGTAGAAGTAGCCGCACGCTCCGGCGGTGGCGATGAGCACGGCCGCCGACCAGGTCAGGCGCCGGGCGTGCCCGCGGAAGCGGGCCACGCGCAGCTCGGGCGTGGGCGCGCCCGGGGCCGGCGTGTACGGGCGCCCACCGTAGCTGGTCGGCTGCGTCATGCTCTCATTCTGACCGGGGGCGCCGACGTCGCGGGCGCGGATCGCCGCGCGGCGTCATCTGCGCGGCGCGATCCCGACACTTCAGCGCACGTGCACCACGTCGCCGGCCGAGACCACGCTCTCGTACTCGGAGTCCTGCAGCACGACGAGCCGGCCGTCGTCGTCGATCCGCTGCGCGCGCCCCCGCAGCACCTCTCCGTCGGGAAGGCTGACGGCCACGTCGCTGCCGAGCGTCGAGCACAGCGCCTCGACCTCCGCGAGCACGCCCGCGGCGGCAGCGCTCCCGCGGGCGGCGGTCAGCGCGTCGAGGTGCTCCGCGAGGGCCGAGAGGTAGTCGGCGAGCAGTCTGTCCTCCTCCGCGACGAGGCCGAGCGCTTCGAACGACGTGGCGGTCTCGACCGGGAGGTCGCTGCGAGACATGCGGGTGTTGACGCCCGAGCCGATGACGACGGCATCCGGATGCCCCGGCACGGCCTCGGCGAGGATCCCGCACACCTTTCCGCCGTCCAGGAGCACGTCGTTGGGCCACTTGAGGGTCGCGCTGTGTCCGGTCCCCCGCACCTGTGCGGCGATCGCACGCACCATGGCGGCCCCCGCCACGAGCGGGATCCATCCGCGCGATGCCATCGGGATGCCGCCGACGCGCACCACCACCGACACGGCCAGCGCGGTGCCGGGCGGGGTCGTCCACGACCGGTCCAGCCGCCCGCGCCCCGCCCGCTGGTCGGTCGTCAGCAGCAGCGAGAGGTGCGGCCACTCGTCGGGCGCGGCGGTCACGTGGGCGACGACATCGGCGTTCGTGGAGTCGGTGGTCTCGATCACCTGCACGCGAGGCGAGACGGCAGCGGTCAGCGGGTATCCGTCGGCGGGAATCGGCATGTGCTCACGCTAGCGAGGAGGTCACCGATTGCGCAGGTCGCCCACGAGCGCCCACAGCTTCCGAGAGCCGTACTGCACCTGGTACCAGACGCGGTTCGCGTCGTGCACCTGAAGCGGCGTTCCCGCGCCCACTACGACCGCCATGCTGCCCCCGGGGGAGGTGCGCAGAGCCGTCGCACGCACCGTCGCCATCTGCTGCACCGGGTACGACGCGGCGGTGCCGAACGCGCCGTGGAAGTGCTGGTAGACCGTGCGCGACACGGCGCGCAGGGCGGCCTGCGGCGGCCCGTTGTCGCCGACGATCGACAGGTAGTACTTGGTGTTCTTGCCGTACACGATCGCCGTGTCGGCCTGGAGCAGGCCGGACGCGATCCACAGCGCCCCCGGCTTGCTCGCCTGCGCGACGCCGGGCGGGATGCCCGACGCGATCCGCGAACGCCAGATCTGGGACCGCATCTCTCCGATCAGGTGGTCGGCGTAGCGCCGGGAGAGGACGCGGCCGGCGTCGAGCCCGTCCATCATCTCGACCAGATCGTTCGTGGTGGTGCGGTTGCCGGCGTAGAGAACGCTCGTTCCCGGCGGGACGGAGCCGTAGGCGGTGTTCGAGAAGCCCGCCGCGCGGATCATCCGGTTGATCTCGGCGATGCCGATCCAGTGCACGATGTCGGTGTGGCAGTAGTTGTCGGACGCGTGGATCATCACGTGGATGCACGACCCCAGGTCGACGCCCGACGGGAGCACGGTGCCGAACGACGCCCGCCCCGCCTGGATGCGCGTCAGCGCCGCCCACGCGGCGTAGATCTTCATCATGCTCGCCGGCTCGCGGAGTGTGGCGCCGTTCACGCTGGTCACCGCGTTCAGGCCGCCGTCCTGGCGGACCGTCACCGAGTACGTCCCGGCGTAGCCCGAGAGAGTGGAGCGGATGGCCGCGTTGAGAGCCGACTGGCTGCGCTCCCGCTCCGCCGTGCAGGAGCTGTTGTGGACCACGGGGGTACTCAGCCACACCAGTCCACCGACCGCGGTCACGCCGACGTTCTTGGAGCGCACATAGCTCGCGACGCCGTCGATCATGCACAGCTGCACCGTGTACACGAGCGGCTGGCCCGACGCCGCGGCGAGCGACGCCGCGAGAGCGCTGCCGGCGGGGCTCGCCGGGTTCGACACGATAGCCCGCTGGACCGCTCGGGTGCGATCCTGCGCCATCTGGACCGACGAGAGATACCGGTCCTTCGCGACGCGACGCTCGACCGAGAAGCCGGCGCCGCGCAGCGCGCTCTCGTACGCCGCCGGAATGCCACTCGTGCCGCCGACGATGACGACAGTGCCGGCACCCACTGCTCGCAGTGCCGCGAGGGTCGCGGCATCCGGTGCGGACTTCCCCTTCTGGACCAGCAGGAAGCCGCGATCGTTGGCGGCCGCGGCGACCGCGGCGAGCGGCGCGGCGACCAGGTCGACGCCTTCGGCGAGGTAGACGGTGTCGAACGAACCCGCTGACTGCAGCACTGTCTGCGAGAGCGCGAACCGGCTCGCGCCGCCGACACGCCGGACGTCACCGGCCAGCGTCCGCAGCTGCGACACGACGCTCTCGCTCACGGAGTCGCCGCCGTACACGAGGATCGTCTCCGGCGCGAGTCGGCGGATCTCGGCCGAGACGGCCGACGGGACCGCGGACTGCTGCACGTAAAGGAGCGGCGCGCCGACGTGGCCCGCCGACCACGCGCCGACGACGCCGCTCGCCGGGGCGAGGGCCGACGCGACGATGACCGTCGATGCGCCACCCGGGAAGGCGGCGCGCGACGCGTTCACCGACACCTCGTACTGGCTCGATCCGCCCGCGCGCCCGACCGAGGGCACGGTCGCGGTGGTCGCCGCGAGGGGAGCCACCGCATCGGCGGACTCGTCGGTCTGCTCGTCCGGAGCCTCGTCGCCGCCCTTGGGACTCGTCGGCGTCGCCGTCGGCGTCGGCGTCGGAACGGGTACGACGGATTCCGACGGCGACGGGGTCGGTTCGGGAGTGCCTTCGGAGACCGGCGGCTGCGTGACCGAGGGGGTGGGCGCGGCTTCGGGCGCGGCATCCGTCTCGGCCTGCGCCGTCGACGACGCGACAGCCGGATCGGCGAACGCGAAGGGGACCATCAGGGCCAGCGAAACGAGGAGTCCCGCAGCCTTCACCGACATCGAACCGAATCGAACTTCTTTACCACGCGTCACAGTCCCCTGACTGTATATCGGCGGAGAGCAGGAGCCATGAGATTGACATGAGAAGTTCACGAGGGCCGGAGTCCGCGACGAGCGAGGGCGGCACGGGCGACAGCGGATGCCGCGAGCCCTTGTGCCAACCCTCCAACCGCTGCGGAGGGCCCGCCGATAGGGTGGAACGCGTGACCGACCAGCCCGACCTCTTCACGACCGCCGGAAAGATCGCCGACCTCCGTGCGCGCTACCAGGAGGCGGTCCTCGATGCCGAGGCCGTCGCACAGCAGAAGCAGCACGCGAAGGGCAAGGGCACCGCGCGGGAGCGCATCGAGATGCTCGTCGACCCCGGCAGTTTCGTCGAGCTCGACGAATACGTCCGCCACCGCACCACGGCTTTCGGAATGGACAAGTCGCGACCCTATGGCGACTCCGTCGTCACGGGGGTCGGGACGATCCACGGCCGCACGGTCGCCGTGTACGCGCAGGACTTCTCGACCTTCGGCGGGTCCCTCGGCGAAGTGGCCGGCGACAAGATCATCAAGGTCATGGAGTTCGCGCTGCGCAACGGCATTCCGATCGTCGGGATGCTCGACTCGGGCGGAGCGCGCATCCAGGAGGGCGTGGTCGCACTCGGCAAGTACGGCGAGATCTTCCGCCTCAACACGCAGGCCTCGGGCGTCATCCCGCAGATCTCGATCATCATGGGCCCGGCCGCGGGCGGCGCCGTCTACTCCCCCGCCCTCACCGATTTCGTCGTGATGGTCGACAAGACCAGCCAGATGTTCGTCACCGGTCCGGACGTCATCAAGACGGTCACCGGCGAGGACGTCGGCATGGAAGAGCTCGGCGGCGCGCACACGCACAACACGCGCTCGGGCGTCGCGCACTACCTCGCCGAAGACGAGGAGGACGCGATCGACTACGTGCGCACGATGCTGGGCTTCCTGCCCGACAACAACCTCGCCGAGCTCCCCGTGTACGAGAGCGGATTCGAGTTCGAGACGACCGACGCCGACCGCACGCTCAACACGATCGTGCCCGACTCTCCGAACCAGCCGTACGACATCCATCAGGTGATCCGCGGGATCGTCGACGCCGAGGACTTCCTCGAGGTGCAGCCGCTCTTCGCGCCCAACATCGTCATCGGCTTCGGCCGGATCGAGGGCCGATCGGTGGGGATCATCGCCAACCAGCCCTCGCAGATGGCGGGCACCCTCAACATCGAGGCGGGTGAGAAGGCGAGCCGGTTCGTGCGATTCTGCGACGCGTTCTCGATCCCCATCGTGACGCTCGTCGACGTGCCCGGCTACCTCCCCGGCACCGACCAGGAGTGGACGGGAGTCATCCGGCGCGGCGCGAAGCTGCTGTACGCCTACGCCGAGGCGACGGTCCCGCTGGTGACGGTCATCCTTCGCAAGGCCTACGGCGGGGCCTACATCGTGATGGGCTCCAAGCAGCTGGGCGCGGACATCAACCTGGCCTGGCCGACGGCCGAGATCGCGGTCATGGGCGGGCAGGGCGCCGTCAACATCCTGTACCGCGGCGAGATCAAGCGCGCCGAGGAGGCCGGCGAGGACGTGGCGGCGGTGCGCACACGACTGGCGAACGAGTACACCTACAACGTCGCGTCGCCGTTCCTGGCCGCCGAGCGCGGCGAGCTCGACGGCATCATCGAGCCCGCGCAGACCCGCGTGTCGATCGCGAAGGCGCTGCGCGCATTGCGCGGCAAGCGCGCGAGCCTCCCGCCGAAGAAGCACGGGAACATCCCGCTGTGAGCACCGCCGGAGACGAGGCCGAGGGCGTCAGGATCGACGTCCGTCGCGGCGCGCCGACCGAGGACGAGCTCGCGGCGCTGATCGCCGTCGTCACCGAGGCGTACAGCGGTGAAGCCGCCGAGGCGGTCGCCGCGGACGACACGACCCGGAGTGCGTGGTCTCTCACCCAGCGCGGCCTCCGCACCCCGCTGCGCCGTGACCTCGGCTGGCGCGGTTTCACAGGCTGAGCGGTCCCCTCGAAACCGGTTTTCGGGTGGCGCCGCGGGCGGTGTCTCCAGACACTCGTGTCGAGTGCCGCCACAGGCGGTGTATCGAGACACTCGTGTCGAGTGCCGCCACAGGCGGTGTATCGAGACACTCGTGTCGAGTGCCGCCACAGGCGGTGTATCGAGACACTCGTGTCGAGTGC
>NZ_JBHVCA010000004.1:215888-253804 GCF_042803895.1 Microbacterium sp. NPDC057407
GCCGCCGCAGGCGGTGTATCGAGACATCCATGCATCTGAATTTTGTTCAACCATTGAAGTAATGTCCCCCGAAATACCTACAGACTCGGGGCGTGACCCCGGCGATACTTGAATCGCTGGAACGCTTCTGCGTTCGGCCGACTCGCTCTCCGCACTGCGGCAGACCCGAGTCCGGCCACGCGGACTGTTTTCGGGTAACAGTCCGCCAGGCGAGGGGCGGGCGGCTTCGCCGCCCCTCGCCTCTTCTGCTCCGCTCCCCGCATCGGTACCCCTCCCCCACCGACGCGGGGAGCGATGTCTTTCGGGGACGGTCAGGCGACGCCGGGGTGCGGGATCTCGCGCCAGAGGTCGACGCCGTCCTCTTCGGACGGTCCTCCGACCGACGGGGACCGGCCGACCACGGTCACCGCCACGCGCTCGTCCGGCGACGTGCGGATGTAGAGGCGGTCGGAGCTGGCCGACCGCAACGCCTCGGCCAGCTGACCGCGGATGATCGACAGGGTGGCCTCGTCGAGCCCTTCGAGACCGCCCTCGTCGAGCACGGTCACGTTCGCGCCGCGCCGACGCGCGCGCTCGAGCTCGGCCCGCACATCGTCGTCGAGCAGGCGGGGTCCGCGCATCTCGTCGCGCAGGCGTCCTTCGGCGAGGCGCGCTTCGAGCCGGTCGGCCTCGGTGAGCGCCCCTCCGGTGGCCACCGTGCGAGTGAGCACCGGGCCGGCGACGGCGAGTGCCTCCTGGACCTGCACGCGCCGCTCCCGCTGCCGCATCGCCTGCGAGGCCTGCCACGCCGACGCGGCACGCTGCAGCTGCGCGAGGCGGCCGGTGTCGCGCGCCGCGCGGTCGAGCGAGAAGGTGAGCAGCTGCGCGCACGTGACCCACACGATGGAGCCGACGAGGCCGAGGGCGAGGGCCCCCGCCACGCCCATCCACATCATGGAGGCGATCGCCAGGAGGACGATGCCCGTCCAGGCGGTCCAGGGGCGGCGCCGCACCATGACGATCGTCATGAGGGCGCCGATCCCGCCCAGGTACCAGGTGGCGAAGGGAGCCGTTCGCGACGAGGGCTCGACCGAGAGCGAGATCGCCGTGGGGACGATCGCGGCGCACGCCAGGGCGAGCACCTGCGCGAGCACCGGCAGGCGGGGCTGGCTGCGCTGGACGGTGGCCGTGGCGTGGGCGTCCGACAGCGTGGGCGCCGACCGCACCGGCTCCCAGAAGATGCAGAGCCAGGTCGTGGCGAGATAGAAGCCGAGGGCGCCGACGACCGCGAGCGGGAAGAGCACGGTCTCGGTCCACCAGAGTCCTCGGGCGGCCATGTACGCGGTGAAGGCGACGCCCAGGGCGACGAGGACGTTCTTGACGCTGGTCATGCCGCCCCCTCCCGCCAGTCCAGGTGGACGATCGTGCCGTGGTGCCCGCTGTCGATGTGCGCCGTGCCGCCCACCGCCGCCACGCGGGCGAAGATGGAGGCGCGGATGCCGAGCCGGTCGTCCGGCACCGCCGACAGGTCGAATCCCTTGCCCGTGTCGCGCACCTCGATCGCGATGGCGCCGTGTCCGGCGGTGACCGTGACCGCGAGGCCCACGCCGTCGGCGTGCTGCAGGGCATTGGCGACGGCCTGGGTGGCCGCGAGTGTGAGCGCTCGGGCGACGCGGCCGGGAACGGCGGGGCTGCCCTCGTCGAGCGTGCGGCGGATCGCGACATCCACCCCCACCTCGCGCGCGCCCGCGGCGATGTCGTCCGCGATCATGTTCGCGTCACGCGGTTCGTCGGGGCCCTCGTGCGCGTCCTGCTCGGTGTTCGCGAGCCGGGTGAGGGCCTCGCGCGCCATCGCCGCGGCCAGCGTCTGCGCGCGAGGCGTGTCGGCCCGCTCGGCCGCGATGAGGGCGGCGAGCACGCTGTCGTGCATGAGAGCGGCGACCGCGACGCGCTCCTGCTCGGCGGCGTCGGCCGCCGCCGCCGTGGCATAGGAGGCGACCGCCTTCGCGCGTGTCTCGTCGACGTTGGCCGCCACGGAGCGGAACATCCACCCGAGGGTGAGGATGACGCCGCCGAGGATGAGGGCGAACGAGACGTCGAGGCCGAGCGGCGGGTAGAACACGCCGTTGAACTGGGCCTGGATCAGACGCACCAGGCCGAACAGCAGCGGGCAGAGCACCGTCCAGGCGATCTGCAGCGGCAGGGGGAACGCGAGCACGGCCGCGAGGGTCGCGATGTTGACGAGGTACCAGATCCACGGCTGGCCCGCCGGATCGGGCACGCTGCCTGCCGCGGCCACCGGCCAGGCGATCAGGGCGAGGACGTAGGCGAAGGCGAAGATCCCGGCGCAGATCCTCACCCCGCGGCCGATGAAGCACGTGACGATCATCACGGCCAGCGGCGCGAACACGAAGACCATGAGGGGGAAGTGCCACCCCTCCTGCTCCTCGGCCGGACCGAGCGCCGTCAGGAACGCCTGCGCGCCGAGGGCGAGCGAGCCGAACCCGGCCACGATCCCGATGATGCGCTCGACCCGCGTGCGCGTGAAGGAACCGATTCCGGCCGTCGCCTCACGAGAGTGCGGGATCTGCCCCCACGCACTGTCGAGGACCGACACGGGTGCCTCAGCCGTCACCTGCACCGCCTCCCGGCTCAGCGGCCGATTCGGCCAGGATGCCGTCCTCCATGGCGCGACGCAGGAGGTCGACCTTGGTGGGGGCGGGACGGCCCACTTCCACGTACTTGACCCGCACGCGGGTGATGTTCTCCTTGGCGGTGGAATATGCGACGCCCAGGCGGTCGGCGACCATCTTGAGCGGGAGACCTGCCGCGTACAGGCGGAGGACCTCGCGTTCGCGCGCCGACAGCTGCGCGTCGGCGAACTCGCGGTCGCCTTCGACGGCGCTGGCCCATTCGACGTTGTTGAGCGGCTCGCCGCGGGCGACCGTTCCCACGGCCGCCATCACGTCGTCGATGCGCGACGACTTGCTCACGACTCCGGCGGCGCCGGCGGCGAGCGCTTCGCGGACCGCGGCGGGGCGGTCGGCGACGCTGTGGATGATGACGCTCGAGCCGTCGAGCACGAGCCGCCGGACGTTCTCGGTCACGGTCGTGCCGTCGCCGAGGGTCAGGTCGAGCACAACGACGTCGGCGGGAGCGGAGTGCGTGGACGAGCGCCACTTGAGGTAGTCGGTCACGGTGCTGCCCGAGAAGACGACCTCTTTCGTGCCGGCGCGCGCGCACGCGGCCTCGAGACCGAGCCTGACGGACTCGTGGTCGTCGATGAGGGCAACGCGCGTCATGCGGCCAGCCTAGCGCCGGGCCCCCGTCCGGGTGAGTGTCGCCACGGCCTCGACGTGATGCGAATTCGGAAACAGATCCAGCCCTCGCACCCCGGCCGGCTCGTAGCCCGCCGCCCGGAAGGTGGAGACGTCCCGCGCGAGGGCGACGGGGTCGCACGCGACGTAGACGACGGCGGCCGGCGCGAGGGCCGCGACCGCGTCGACGACCTCGCGGCCGGCACCGGCACGCGGCGGGTCGAGAAGCACGATGCCCTGCGACAGCCGCTCGCGTTCGTGGACGGATGCCTCGGCGACGAGCCGCGCGAGCCATCGGTCGACGCGGCCGGTCTCGGCGCGGGCGCCGACCCACTCGGCGAGGTTCTCGCCGGCGTGCTCGGTTGCGCGGGCGTCCGACTCGACGGAGGTGACCCGCGTCGCCGCGCCGCCGACGTCCGCGATGGCGGCGGCGAAGAGGCCCACGCCGCCGTACAGGTCGAGGTGCCACCCGTCGGGGTCCACCCCTCCCGCCTCGTGCAGCGCCGCCGTGACGGCCCCGGTGAGCGAGGCGGCGGCCAGCCGGTGCACCTGCCAGAACCCTCCGGCGTCGACCCGGAACGCACGGCCGCCGACGCGCTCGACGACGACTTCCGGCGCCGCCGGGCCGCGCTTCGGCGCCTGGCCGCGCCCGCGCGGCTGCCGTTCCGGTCGGGGCAGCACGCGCACGCGCCCGTCGGCCGGCTGCACGAGGTCGATGCGACCGGGCTCGGCGCTCCGCAGCGCGAGGGCCGAGCGCTCGACCGCGGGGGTCGCCAGCGGCAGGTCGTCCGCTTCGATCACGCGGTGGCTGCGCGCCGCGAAGGGCCCGATCCGGCCGTCGGCGTCGACGTGCAGGCTGACGCGTGTGCGCCACCCGGTCCCGTCTTCGGTCTCGCCGTCGACGCCGGAGCCGGCCGGCGCGACGTCGGAGACGGGGTCGGCCATGCCCCCGAAGCGGCGCAGCGCGTCGGTGAGGACGCGGCTCTTCAGCTCGCGCTGATAGGGCAGCGCGATGTGTCCGAAGTCGGCGCCGCCCGGGCGACGGTCGGGGGCGACGTCGATGTCGGCCTGACGCCAGACGTGAAGACGGCGGTGGGGGGAGGCATCCGTCACCTCCAGCGCCTCGGCGCGCCAGAAGGAGCTCTTGCGCGTGTCGGTGAGCCGCACGCGCACCCGCTCCCCCGGCAGCACGTCGGGCACGAACACGACGCGGCCCTCGTGCCGGGCGACGAACACGCCGCCGTGGGCGACGTCGCCGATCTCGAGGTCGAGGATCTGCCCTGGGTCTGCTGTCGTTCCGGCCACGCAGAGAGCCTACGGTGGTGCCATGCGCGTGTGTCTCGCCTCGACCTCCCCCGCTCGTTCGATGCTGCTCGGCCAGTTCGGCATCCGGCCGCTCACCGTGGCCCCCGCCGTCGACGAGGAGGCGGTGATCGCGGCCGTCGAGGCGGCCGAGGAGCGCACCCTGGCTCCCGACGAGCACGTCCTCCTGCTCGCGCGCCGCAAGGCGGCCGACGTGGCCGCGCGGCTCGCCGACGACGACCCGGCGTTCGACGGGATCGTGATCGGCGGCGACTCGATGTTCGAGCTGGACGGGCGGGTGCTCGGAAAGCCGTACACGGCCGAGAACGCGATCGCGCGGTGGCACGAGATGCGCGGCCGCACGGGCGTGCTGCACTCGGGGCACGCCGTGGTGCGGGTGCGGCCCGGCGCCGCCGCGCGCGAGGTTCACGCGGTGGCCGAGGCATCCGTCACCTTCGCCGACGACGTGACGGATGCCGAGATCGAGGCGTACGTCGCGTCCGGGGAGCCGCTGCACGTCGCCGGCGCCTTCACCGTCGACAGCCTCGGCGGCGCCTTCATCACCCGCGTCGACGGCGACCCGTCGACCGTGGTAGGGATGTCGCTGTCCACGCTGCGGCGGCTGGTCCGCGAACTCGGCGTCGAGTGGACGGCACTGTGGCACTCGACGGACCCGTCCCTCGTCCCGGCGCCGGCGCAAGACGCGGCGGGTGAAGAGCCGGGGTTGTAGTAGGAACCCCACGTTTCGGGCCGCTTCTTGTGCGAAGCGCTCAAAACGGAGGGGAGGGCGCTCGCTAGGCTGGCAGGCATGCCTCAGATCGCCAAGGTTCTCGTTGCCAACCGCGGCGAGATCGCCGTCCGCGTCATCCGCGCCGCCCGCGACGCCGGCAAGTCCTCCGTCGCCGTCTACGCCGACCAGGACCGCGACGCCCTGCACGCCCGCCTCGCCGACGAGGCGTACGCGCTCGACGGCGCGACCAGCGCCGAGACGTACCTGTCGATCGAGAAGATCCTGTCGGTCGCACGTCGCTCGGGTGCCGATGCGGTGCACCCGGGGTACGGCTTCCTCGCCGAGAACGCCGACTTCGCCCGCGCGGTGATCGGCGCCGGCCTCATCTGGATCGGCCCCAGCCCCGAGGCGATCGAAGCGCTCGGCGACAAGGTGACCGCGCGAGCCGTGGCCGAGAAGGTCGGCGCGCCGCTCGCCCCCGGCACCCCGGGGCCCGTCGCCGGCGCCGACGAGGTCGTCGCGTTCGCCCAGCAGGTGGGGCTGCCCATCGCGATCAAGGCCGCGTACGGCGGCGGCGGACGCGGCCTCAAGGTCGCCCGCACCATCGACGAGGTGCCCGAGCTGTTCGAGTCCGCCACGCGCGAGGCGATCGCGGCGTTCGGCCGCGGCGAGTGCTTCGTCGAGAAGTACCTCGACAAGCCGCGCCACGTCGAGACGCAGTGCCTGGCGGATGCCGCGGGCAACGTGGTGGTCGTCTCGACCCGCGACTGCTCGCTGCAGCGCCGCCACCAGAAGCTCGTCGAGGAGGCGCCGGCGCCGTTCCTCACGGACGAGCAGAACGCCATTCTCTACACCGCGTCGAAGGCCATCCTCAAGGAGGTCGGGTACGTCGGCGCGGGCACGTGCGAGTTCCTCATCGGCGCGGACGGCACCATCTCGTTCCTCGAGGTCAACACGCGCCTGCAGGTCGAGCACCCGGTGTCCGAGGAGGTCACCGGCATCGACCTGGTGCGCGAGCAGTTCCGTCTCGCCGAGGGCGGCGAGCTCGACTACGACGACCCGGTCGCGGACGGCCACTCGATCGAGTTCCGCATCAACGGCGAGGACGCCGGCCGCGGCTTCCTCCCGCAGCCCGGTCCGATCCACGTCTTCAAGACGTTCGGCGGCCCCGGCATCCGCCTCGACTCCGGCGTCACGGCCGGCGACTCGGTCTCCGGCGCGTTCGACTCGCTGCTGGCGAAGATCATCGTCACCGGGCGCGACCGCGCCGAGGCGCTGGAGCGGTCGCGGCGGGCGCTCGACGAGTTCGAGGTGGCCGGCATGCCCACGGTGCTGCCGTTCCACCGGAAGGTCGTGCGCGACCCCGCCTTCACCGCCGAGGACGGCGTCTTCGGGGTCTACACCCGGTGGATCGAGACCGAGTTCGTCAACGACATCCCGCCGTGGGACGGCGAGCTCGAGTCGCCCAAGCCGGCCGAGAGCCGCCACACGGTGGTCGTCGAGGTCGCCGGCAAGCGTCTCGAGGTCAGCCTCCCCGATCGGGTCGTGACGGCGCCCGGCGTGGCGGGCCGCCCGGCGGCCGTGCCGCCGTCGCGTCGCTCCCACGCCCCGACGGTCGTGGCGGGCGCCTCCGGCGACGCCGTGAAGTCGCCCATGCAGGCGACGGTCGTGAAGGTGGCGGTCGAAGAGGGCCAGCAGGTCGTCAAGGGCGACCTCGTCGTCGTGCTCGAGGCGATGAAGATGGAGCAGCCGATCCAGGCTCACAAGGACGGCGTCATCGGCGCGATCAATGCCGACCCCGGCGCGACGGTGTCCGCGGGGCACCAGCTGCTCACGATCTCCTGAGCGAGCGGATGCCGCGGCATCCGCTCCCTCGCACTCAGCCGCCGTAGATCTGGTGGTCGACGACGTGCATGGCACGGGCCGCGTCGGTGATGCTGCCCGAGAGCGACGGGTACACGGCGAACACGCGCGACACCTGGTCGACCGTGAGCCGGCGCTCGACGGCGATCGCGATCGGATAGATCAGCTCGGACGCGCGCGGGCCGACGATGACCCCGCCGATCACGGTGCCGCTCCCCTGCCGCGCGATGAGCTTCACGAAGCCGTCCTTGATGCCCATCATCTTCGCGCGCGGGTTGGCCGCCAGCGGCAGCTTGTGCACCACGCCGTTGATGAGGCCGTCGGAGATGTCCTTCTCCTGCCAGCCGATCGTCGCGATCTCGGGAGCCGTGAAGATGTTCGAGGTGATGCGCCGGCGCTCCAGCGGGATCACGACGTCGCCGAGCGCATGGAAGACGGCCGTGCGCCCCTGCATGGACGCGACGGAGGCGAGCGGCACGAACGTCGTGCAGTCACCGGCGGCGTAGATGTTGGGCACGGAGGTGCGCGCGACACGGTTCACCTGGATGTGCCCCGACTCGGTCATCTGCACGCCGGCCTGCTCGAGCCCGATGCCCGCGGTGTTCGGGATCGACCCGACCGCGACGAGGCAGTGACTGCCCTCGACCGTGCGGCCGTCGCTGAGGGTCGCCACGACCCGATCGCCGAGGTTCTCGACCTTGTCGGCGCGGGACTTCGACAGCAGCGTCATCCCGCCCCGCTTGAAGACCTTCTCGAGCACGGCCGCCGCATCGGAGTCCTCGCCGGGGAGCACCTGGTCGCGGCTCGAGATGAGCGTCACCTTCGCGCCGAGGTTCATGTAGGCCGACGCGAACTCCGCACCGGTGACGCCGGAGCCGACGACGATGAGGTGCTCGGGCACCGACGTCATGTCGTACAGCTGGGTCCAGGTCAGGATCCGCTTGCCGTCGGGCCGGGCCGAGGGGAGGATGCGCGGCGACGACCCGGTCGAGACGACGAGCGTGTCGGCCTCGATGCGATCGAAGTCGGTGCCGCCCTCGCCGGTCGAGACGACGACGGCGTTCTCGCCCTCGAGGCGCCCGTGGCCCGAGATGATGCGCACCCCCGCCTCGGCGAGCGCGGCGCGCATGTCGTCGGACTGCTGACGCGCGAGGGACAGCAGCCGCTTGTTCACGGCGGTCAGATTGATCGCGATCTCGGGCTTGAGCGGCTTCCCGCCCTCGCCCTTCGCGAACAGCTGCACGCCGAGATCGCTCGCCCCCGAGATCGCCACGGCGGCGTCGGCGGTCGCGATGAGGGTCTTGGACGGGACCACGTCGGTGATCACCGCCGATCCGCCGATCCCGGCGCGCTCGACCACCGTCACCTCGGCTCCGAGCTGGGCGGCGGCGAGTGCCGCCTCGTAGCCGCCGGGTCCGCCGCCGATGATGGCGACGCTCTGGGTGCGCTCGAAGCTCACGGACATGTGCTCCATTCTCTCCCGATCCGCAGCGCGCGGACGACACGGCCCGTCGCACCTCCGGCCCGGCTGGCTCTCGTCCCCGCCCGTTCCTAGAGTGGGGGGCATGTCAGACACCAACGACAATCCGCTCGACGACCCCTCGAGCGATCCTTTCGAGATCGCCGCGGCGGCCGCGGGCGACATCGCCCGGCTCACCGGCGTGGAGCGCCACGACATCGCCCTGACGCTCGGCAGCGGCTGGGGCAAGGCGGCGGAGCTCATCGGCGAGACCACCGCGACGCTCCCCGCCACCCAGGTCACCGGATTCTCGAAGCCCGCTCTCGAGGGCCACGTCGGCACGCTGCGCAGCGTCCTCACCCCGAAGGGCCGCCGGGTGCTCGTGATCGGCGCCCGCACGCACTACTACGAGGGGCACGGGCCTCGCCGGGTCGTCCACAGCGTGCGGACCGCCGCGGCCACCGGCGCACGCACGATGGTGCTCACCAACGGCGCGGGCGGCATCAAGCACACCTGGAAGCCGGGCCAGCCGGTCCTGATCAGCGACCACATCAACCTCACCGGCGACTCACCGCTCGAGGGCGCCACGTTCGTCGACCTCACCGACCTCTACTCGATGCGACTGCGCGACCTGGCCCGCACCATCGACCCGTCGCTCGACGAAGGGGTCTACTGCCAGTTCCGCGGGCCGCAGTACGAGACTCCCGCCGAGGTGCGGATGGCGAAGACCATCGGCGGTCACATCGTCGGCATGTCCACCGCCCTCGAGGCCATCGCCGCACGGCAGGCCGGCATGGAGATCCTCGGGTTCTCCCTCATCACGAACATGGCCGCGGGCATCCAGACCACGCCCCTCAGCCACCAGGAGGTCATCGACGCGGGCCGCGAGGCCGAGCCGGTGATCTCGTCGCTCCTCGCCCGTGTGATCGGGGCGCTGTGAGCGGCGCGGAGGTCCCGGCCGCCGACCCGGGCAGGCCGGAGCCGGCGCCGGGCGCCGTCCCCGCAGGAGCGGAGGACGAGGCATCCGTCCTGGACCGCGCCCGCGCGTGGCTCGCGCAGGATCCCGACGAGCAGACCCGCGACGAGCTCGCCGGGCTCATCGCGGCGGCCGAGGGCGGCGACGACGCGGCGCTCGCGGGGCTCGACGACCGGTTCGGCGCCCGCCTCGCGTTCGGCACGGCGGGCCTGCGCGGCGAGCTGGGCGCCGGGAGCAACCGCATGAACCGGGTGCTGGTGGCGCAGGCCGCCGCGGGACTGGCGGCGTACGTGCTCGAGAAGGCGGGAGGGGGGTCGGATGCCGCGCCCCCGGCGATCGTCGTCGGCTACGACGGACGCCGCAACTCGCGGGTGTTCGCCGAGGACTCGGCCGAGATCTTCGCCGGTGCGGGGCTGCGCGCGATCCTCCTGCCCCGGCTGCTGCCCACGCCGGTCCTCGCCTTCGCGGTCCGCCGGCTCGGCGCCGCCGCGGGCGTCATGGTCACCGCCAGCCATAACCCGCCCAACGACAACGGCTACAAGGTCTACCTCGGCGGCGCCGACGACGGCTCGCAGATCGTCGCCCCGGCGGACGCCGAGATCGCCGCGCACATCGCCGCGGTGGCAGCCTCCGGCGACGTCGGCGGGCTGCCTCGGTCGCGCGCGTACGACACCGCGCCCGAGTCGCTCGTCGAGGGGTACATCGCGGCGACCGCCGCGGTCGCCCCCGCGCCCGCCGGTGCGGCCGGGCTCACCTGGGTGTACACCGCCATGCACGGCGTCGGGTGGGAGACGTTCTCGCGCATCCTCGACGACGCCGGCTACCCCGCTCCGGTGACCGTCGACGAGCAGCTGCAGCCCGACGGCACGTTCCCGACCGTCGCGTTCCCGAACCCCGAAGAGCCCGGCGCGATGGATCTGGCGTACGCACGGGCGCGCGAGGTCGGGGCGGAGCTCGTCATCGCGAACGACCCCGACGCCGACCGGCTCGCCGTCGCGATCCCCGACCCCGCGGCCGACGGCGGCTGGCGGCGGCTGACCGGCAACCAGATCGGCCTGCTGCTCGGGTGGCGCGCTGCGCGGCTCGCCGCGGAATCGGGCCGCACCGCCGGCGCCTCGCTGGCGTGCTCGCTCGTGTCGTCGCCGGGACTGCAGGCGGTCGCCGACCACTACGGCCTCGACTTCCACGCCACCCTCACCGGGTTCAAGTGGATCTCGCGCGCACCCGGGATGGTGTTCGGGTTCGAAGAGGCCCTCGGCTACCTCGTCAACCCCCAGACCGTCCGCGACAAGGACGGCATCTCGGCGGCCATCGCGATGCTCGGCATGGTCACCGATGCCCGGGGTCGCGGCGCGACGCTCAGCGACCTGCTGGCCGAGTTCGACGAGACGTTCGGCGCGTTCGCGAGCGACCAGATCTCGGTCCGCGTCGACGACGTGTCGACGATCGCCCGGATCATGGCGGCGCTACGGGCGCGGCATCCGTCCGCCATCGGCGACATCGCGGTCGCGCGGGTCGATGATCTCCTCGAGGGGGTGGACGACCTGCCGCCCGGCGACGTGCTGCGGGTGTGGCTCGACGACGGCTCACGCGTGATCGTGCGGCCCAGCGGCACCGAACCCAAGCTCAAGCTCTACCTCGACGTGCGCGGCGACTCCCCGGCCGACGCCGCGGACCGCATCGCACGCGTCGCGGAGGGTGCGCGGAGGCTTCTGGGCGAGCTGGGGGCCTGAGCGGCGGCCGGTTCTGGCCACCCCTGACCCGTGTCGGCCCCCGTTGGTAGAGTCGCCGGGCGGGCGCGTGGCGGGGGTGGCATGCGTTCGTGCGAACAGAGCACGACGAGGAGTCGATGATGGCCAGCGCGCACGCCGACGATCGCCCCGAACCCGCGGCCGACCCCGCGCACTGGCTGCGCAACGTCGTCCTGTTCCTGAGCGGGCAGACCGTGAGCCTGTTCGGCTCGATGCTCGTGCAGTACGCCGTCTTCTGGTACCTCACGATCGAGTACCGGTCGGGGGTCTACATGATGCTGGCGGCCCTTTTCGGATTCCTGCCGCAGGCGATCGTCTCGATCTTCGGCGGGGTGTGGGCCGACCGGCACAACCGCAAGTTCCTCATCATGGGCGCCGACACCGCCATCGCACTGGCGACGCTCACCCTCGCGCTCATCATGATGACCGGCTTCGACGCGGTGTGGCTGCTGTTCGCCGTGCTCGCCATCCGCTCCGCGGGCGCCGGCATCCAGATGCCCGCGGTGTCGGCGCTGCTCCCCCAGATCGTGCCCACCCGCACCCTCATCCGGGTGAACGGCATCAACGGATCCATCCAGTCCGCCATGGCGCTCCTCGCTCCGGCGGCCGCGGGCGCGACCTACGCCTGGTCGTCGGCCGCGACCGGCGGCACGGCCGCCTCTCTGGTCCCGATCTTCTTCATCGACGTCGTCACCGCGGTGATCGGCATCGGCATCCTCGCGTTCATCCCGGTCCGGGCGGTGCGGCGCGCATCCGACGTCGCGACCGGGTACTTCGCCGACCTCGTCGACGGGGTGCGCTACATCGCCCACCACGCGTTCGTGCGGTGGCTGCTGGTGGTGTTCGCGATCATCTTCGTGCTCACGGTCGCGCCGTCCAACCTCACGCCCCTGATGCTGGTGCGCTCGTTCCCCGCCGGCGAGACACAGGATGTGGTCAACCTGGCGGTGCTCGAGGTCGTGTTCAGCATCGGCATGGTGCTGGGCGGCATTCTCGTCGCGTCGTTCTTCGCCCAGCGGAGTCGCATCGGCCTGATCGTCGTGTCGTCGCTGGTCTTCGGCGGCCTCTCGATCGGCCTCGGGCTGTCGCCGAACGTGTGGGTGTTCTTCGGCTTCATGTTCCTCGTCGGTCTGGCCGTGCCGTTCTTCTCGACCCCGTCGATGACCCTGCTGCAAGAGACGGTCGAGCCCGAGCGGCAGGGCCGCGTCTTCGGTTTCGTCGGCATCGTGATGGCCGTCGCCATGCCGATCGGCATGGTCGTGTTCGGCCCGCTCGCCGACGTGATGCCGATCGAGCTGCTGCTGGTCGCCGCCGGCATCCTCACCTTCGTCGTGATCGGGCTCGCCGTCTGGCTTCCGGCCGGGCAGCGGGCGATCGCCGCCGCGCGCGAAGCCTCGAAGACCGCCGACCCGGGGGCCGGTGCGCACGCCGCCGAGCAGGCGATGCACGACGAGAAATGACCGGGCTCTAGGCTCGGGGCATGCGTCTGACACAGTCCACGGTTCTCGAGAACGAGGTCGTGCGGCTCGAACCGCTGCACATCGACCACGGCCCCGAGCTCGCCGAGGCGGCGGTGAGGCTCGAGCATGCCTGGTACACCTCGGTGCCGTCGCCGGACGGGGTCGATGCCGACATCGTCCAGCGCCTGGCCTGGCGCGACGAGGGGCACATGAACCCGTGGGCCATCCGCCGCCTCCGCGACGACCGAATCGTCGGAGAGACCACGTTCTGCAACATCGACCAGGCGAACCGGCACGTCGAGATCGGCCACACGTGGATCGGCGTGGACGCGCAGCGCACCGCCGTCAACACCGCGGCCAAGCTGCTGCTGCTGGCCCACGCCTTCGACGCCTGCGATGCGATCGCGGTGGAGTTCCGCACCCACTGGCACAACCGGCAGTCACGCGCGGCCATCGCCCGGCTCGGGGCCAAGCAGGACGGCGTGCTGCGCAACCACCGCCTCGGCCCCGACGGCACCCTGCGCGACACCGTCGTGTTCTCGATTCTTCCGGCAGAGTGGCCCGCCGTGCGCCTCGGCCTGCAGGAACGCCTCCGTCGCGGCTGACCGCCGCCGCGGCATCCGCTCTGTCGTTTTGTCCTGGCCCCGCGGCCGTTTTCCCGGGTTTGGGGCGCGTTTTGTGCACGACTCACCGGCTTGCTCGGCGCGCCGGACCCGTTCGCCGCCCCAGAACGGGGCACCGGCACGAACGGACTCCCTCCTCCACAGGCCCTTCATCTCGGTCCGGGGGCACGGATGTCGGTCGTCGGCCGGTCCCGTCGGACGGGGACCTTCAGGATCGAGCATGACCTCCGCGCTCAGAATCGTCACCGCTGCAGAGCTCGACGCTTGGGGCTACTCGTCGCGCAAACGGCGCGCCGAACCCACGTCGTCACTCCTCGTCCCGCTTCGGGCAGGACTCTTCGCCATCCGCGACGAATGGGAGGGATCGACTCCGGAAGCGCAGATCACGGCTCGCGCCGCGGCGCTCGCGCGCGTAGCGGTCGAGCCACCGGTCTTCTCTCACCACACCGCCGCAGCATTGCTCGGGCTGCCGCTCTACGATCCGGATCCGTCGAAGCTCCACGTGATCGTTCCCGATGAACGGCCAGGGCGGGCGCGTGGTGTGATCCGTCATCGCGGCGTCCTCGACGTGGACGAGGTGATCGCGGCGGCGGGCTTGCACTGCACCTCACCCCGTCGGACGGTCGCGGATGTCGCGCGAACCGCAACACCGGAGGCCGCTGTGGCCGTCGCCGATGCCGCCCTGAGATCGCTGTTCGTGCGCGATCGCCGAGACTACGACGAGCAGGGGGCTCTCGCCTGGGCAGACAGCGCCGTGCAGACCGCCCGGCGGAGCGCGCACGGTGTGGCGCGCGCAACTCGGGTTCTCGCCTTCGCCGACGGCCGGGCCGAGCGTCCCGGTGAGAGCGTGAGCCGGCTTCGGCTCGCGCAGCTCGGTTATCGGAGGCCACGACTGCAACTCCGTGTCCCCGCGCCGCACGCGGGCAAGAACTTCTTCGTCGATTTCGGGCTCGATGATGCGGGCGCGCTGGGCGAATTCGACGGACGGATCAAGTACGTCGGCGGCAGACTCCAGATCGATCGCACCGAAGACGAGGTCTTCGAGGCCGAGAAGGAGCGGGAGGACTGGATCCGCGGAGTCACGGGGCGCCCCCTCGTCCGCTGGGGGTGGTCGCACATCGCCACTCCGGCGACCCTGGGCGCGCGGCTCCGGGCATTCGGCGTCACCGCCCCCGACTGAACCGGCGACACGCCTTGGCTGACGGGGCCTCGGGGCGCCGAACGAGCACGACACGCCGCACACCCCGGCGTGTCGCGCACAACACGCGCCCCAAAACCCGTCCCCCGCACCCACCCCGGCCTCGGGGCGCGGAACGAGCACGACACGCCGCACACCCCGGCGCGTCGCGCACAACACACGCCCCAAACCCGTCCCCCGCACCCACCCCGGCCTTGGGGCGCCGAACGAGCACGACACGCCGCACACCCCGGCGTGTCGCGCACAACACACGCCCCAAACCCGGGTGCCCAGCGCAGGAGAGGCGAGGCGGCGGGAGGGCCGGGTCAGCCGTCGATGACGGCGACGAGCTCGTCGAGGAAGCCGCCGAAGTCGGTACCGCGGCGAACGATGCGCTGGACGCTGTCGCGCTCGGAGAACACCTCGACGAACTGCTCGAACACGGTCTGGAACGCCTCGCGGTCGGTCTCGGAGAACCCCACCAACGCGACGACCTGCACCCTCCCGTCGCCCCAGGGGATCGAGGGGTCGGCGATGCCGATGGCGATCGACGTGCGGGTCGCCGTCATGCCCAGCGCGTGCGGCACGGCGAGCGCGTCGGTGAACGCGGTCGATGACAGGCGCTCACGCTCGATGGTCCGCTCGACGTAGTCGTCGTCGATCACGCCCTGCGCGATGAGCGTCGACCCGAGGCGGCGGATGACCCGCTCCTCGACGGACGGGCCGGTCTCGACGCCCCGCGAGCCGGGCGCCCCGATGTCGTTCAGCCCGCGGACGAAGGCGGACTCGTCGAAGTACCGCTCCAGTTCGGTGCGCAGCCGCGCCAGGCGCCTGCTGCGTCGGATGCGACCGGCCGCCGCCTGCACGCGTTCGATGTCGGCGTCGGTGAGGAACGGCTGGATCTTCACGATGCGCTCGACCGGGGCATCCGGATCGATGGTGGTGAGAACCAGGTCGGTGTCGATCGATCCCCAGTCGGGGTCGACCCGCGTCTCGACTCCGACCACCTCGATCGCCTGCCCGAGCGAACGGTCGACGCTCGACCGGAGCAGCTCGTGCAGGTCGTAGTAGCCGGGGCACACGATCGTCGCGGTGAGCAGCTGGTCGCCACGACGGCTGCGCTCGAGCCGACCGCCCACGTGCATGGCGATGTAGGCGATCTCGTCGTCCGGCAGCGGGATTCCCAGACGCTCCTGCAGGCGGCTGGCGATGAAGACCGCCACCTCGAAGATCATCGGATACGTCGTCTTCAGGGATCGGGTGAGGGGGTTGCGCGACCAGGCCTGCTCACGCGCCCGGTGCTGCAGGTTCTGCACGTGCAGGGCGAGCCGGAGGATGAAGTCCTCGTGCGCGATGTCGACGAGGAACTCGGCCGACGCGGTTCCGACGACGTCGCGGACGGCCGCCTCGACCTCGGGATCGAGGCGAGCGCGCGCGTGGTCGGCGGGGGCCTCGGCGCCCGGGGCGACCACGCGTGTGAGAACGAGGGTCGCGAGGTGCTGCAGATCGCCACGACCGAGGTCGACCCCGAGGTGGCGTTGCGCCAGTCGGCCGATCACGTCGGCGATCTCCTGCTGCGCGGGGCTGGGGTCGCCGCCCTCGCCGTCGAGGCCGCGGTCCTGCGCGACGCGGTCGGCGGCGATGGCGATGTGCATGACGACGTCGGCGATCCCGAACTCGTTCACGAAGTAGCCGAGGGCGCCGAGCTCGGCGACGAGATCGGCCTTGAACGGTCCGAACGCCGCCGCCCCCACGGAATCCTCGCCGAGGGTGCGGCGGAGCGCGGCGATGTCGAACGAGCCCGCGTCCATCTCGTCGTGCGCGAGGCGGCTCAGCAGCCGGCGCTGCGCCATCTCGGTTCCGCGCAGCCGCGCGCGCGACGCCGACCGTTCGAGGGTGAGCTCGGTGCCGCCGAGCAATGCGCGGACCCGCGCGAGGTCGGCGTCCAGCGTCGCCGGGCTGACGTGAAGCGCGTCGGCGACCTCGAAGACGTCGACGCCGTCGGGCGAGTCCAGCAGCGCGCGGACGACGGTGTGCAGCCGGTCACGCGGGGTGCCGGCATCCGTCCCGGTAGCACGAAGAGCAGCGGATGCCTCGGCCCCCGCCCGATAGCCCTGCGGGCCGGACTCGATCGCCACGCCGGGAGCCACGCGCGCGTTGACGGCGGTGACGTACGAGCGGATGCTGCGGGGCGTGACGCCGAGCGCATCGGCGAGGGTCGCCGCAGTGGCCCAGTCACCGTCGCGTACGAGCAGGCCGAGCAGGCGGTCCTGTCGCGCTCTCGTCACGGGAATCCTTCGGTCGGGGCCTCGTCGCCGGGGGTCCAGCAAGTCAACCACGGACGCCCGGCACGCGACCCTCTCTGGCGGAATCCGGACTCGCCGGTTTCCGCCCTCCCGGAAGAAGGACTGGTTGTCGCCTCTCAGCCCATTCACAAGAATGGCCGTATGAAGGCGGATCGATGAGGATCCTGGTGGTCTGCGGAGCGGGTGCGTCGAGCACCTTCGTCGCCCAGCGCGTGCGCCACGCAGCCCATGACCAGGGCCTTGCCTACACCGCCTTCGCAGGCACCGAGCAGTCGCTCCCGATCGACCTCGATGCCGCCGATGTCGTCCTCGTGGGACCGCACCTCGCTCACGCTCTCGAGCGGATCGAGAGGGATGCGGCCGCGCGGGGCACGACAGTGGTGCTGCTGCCGGCAGACGTCTTCACGGACAGAGACGGCACACGGACGCTCGCCCTCGTGCGTGACGCGGTCGGGGCCACCCGAAGGCCCCCGACCGCGGGCGGTGCCGATGCCGGCGTCCCCGCCGACCCGATTCCGCTGAGAGACCGACCGCAGGACTGACGACAGAGAGGTCACCCCCATGCCCCCCATCTCACGCACCGTCCGGATCGGCTCGTCACACGGACTTCACGCTCGTCCCGCGAAGCTGTTCGCGCAGGCGGCGAAGGACGCCGGCATCCCCGTCACCGTGGCGAAGGACTCGGGGACGCCCGTGAACGCCGCGAGCATCCTCGGCGTCATCGCGCTCGGTGTCGAGCAGGGGGACTACGTGACGCTGACCGCCGACGGCGACAACGCCGACGCCACGCTCGACCGGCTGGCCGAGCTCCTGACCACCGACCACGACGCGGAGTGACCCGATGACCGACACCACCTACCCCCGTGAGCTCCGTGGCGTGGGAATCGGCCTGGGCGTCGCCCAGGGACCGGTGGCACGGATGTCGGAGCCGCTTCCCGCACCGGCAGACAGCCCGAGCGAGCTGACCGCCGACGAGGAGAAGGCCCGCGTCGCCGAAGCCGTCGCTGCGGTCGCCCGCGAGCTGGAGCAGCGGGGCGCTCAGGCCGGCGGCGCGGCACAGGACGTTCTCGAGGCGCAGGCGATGATGGCCGAGGACCCGAGCCTCGCCGATGAGGTCAACGCGCGGATCGGCCAGGGGAAGACCGGCGAATTCGCGGTGTTCGACGCGTTCGCCTCGTTCCGCGACCAGCTGACCGCCCTGGGCGGCTACCTCGGCGAGCGCGCGGCCGACCTCGACGACGTGGCCCAGCGGGTGATCGCGCGGCTGCGCGGGGTGCCGGCTCCGGGCGTGCCCGACCCCGGGCATCCGTTCGTCCTCGTCGCGAAGGATCTCGCGCCCGCCGACACCGCTCTGCTCGACCTCGACAAGGTGCTCGCCCTGGTCACGACCCAGGGCGGGCCGACCTCGCACACCGCGATCCTCGCTCGCGAGAAGTCGATCGTCGCGGTCGTGGGCGCGGTCGCCGCGACGGGTCTGCGCGATGGCGAGACGGTGATCGTGGATGCCGCGGCCGGCGTGGTGACCACCGAGCCGACCTCCGAAGAGCTCGAACGCGCACGCAACCGTGCCGCCGATCGTGCGGCGGCCAGCTCGGCGCCGATCACGGACGGGGCACTCGCGGACGGCACGCCGATCCCCCTGCTGGCGAACCTCGGCAATCCCGACGGAGCTGAGGACGCGGTGGCGCTCGGCGCCGAGGGCGTCGGGCTCTTCCGCACCGAGTTCCTCTTCCTGAGCTCGAACCAGGCGCCCACGGTCGAGCAGCAGCGCGAGGCATATACGAAGCTCCTCTCCGCCTTCCCCGGGAAGAAGGTCGTCGTGCGCGTGCTCGATGCGGGCGCCGACAAGCCGCTGGCCTTCCTCAACGACGCGCACGAAGAGAACCCGGCACTCGGGCTGCGAGGCATCCGTGCCCTTCGCGCCAGCGAGGACATCCTGCGCGAACAGCTCACCGCATTGGCCGAAGCGGATGCCGCGACCGACGCGGATCTGTGGGTCATGGCCCCGATGGTGGCCACGGTGGAGGAGGCGGCGTACTTCACCGACCTCGCCCGCGACTACGGCGTCAAGACGGCGGGTGTGATGGTCGAGGTGCCGTCGTCGGCGCTGCTCGCCGACCGCATCCTGCGCTCCGCGGACTTCGCGTCGATCGGCACCAACGACCTCACGCAGTACACGATGGCCGCCGACCGCCTGCTCGGCTCGGTGGCGTCGTTCCAAGACCCGTGGCACCCCGCGGTGCTGCGTCTCATCCGCGAGGTCGGCGAGGCCGGACG
Source organism: Microbacterium sp. NPDC057407 (assembly GCF_042803895.1). Lineage (NCBI taxonomy): Bacteria > Bacillati > Actinomycetota > Actinomycetes > Micrococcales > Microbacteriaceae > Microbacterium > Microbacterium sp. NPDC057407. The sequence continues at coordinate 235,109 of NZ_JBHVCA010000004.1, forward strand.
CACCCACCGCAAGCCCGTGGGCATCTGCGGTGAGGCGGCGGCCGATCCGCTCCTCGCGGTCGTGCTCGTGGGCCTCGGCGCCACGAGCCTGTCCATGGCCCCCACGGCTCTCGCCGACGTGAGGGCGACCCTTCTGCAGTACGGCCTCGACGACGCGCAGGCGATCGCCCGGGCCGCCCTCGCCGCCGACGACGCGGCATCCGCCCGAACCGCGGCCCAGCAGGCCGCATCCGACAGCCGCGACCGCGGTGACGGAAACACCCCCGAGAACAAGGAGACACAGCCATGACAACGACGTCTGTTCCCGCCACCAGCGGCGGAAACCGGGCGCGCGTCGGAGTTCAGCGCTTCGGCACGTTCCTGTCCGGCATGATCATGCCGAACATCCCCGCGCTCATCGCGTGGGGTATCTTCACCGCGTTCTTCATCGACGTGGGCTGGACGCCGAACGCCGACCTCTCGACGATCGTCGGACCGTTCATCCACTACCTCCTGCCGATCCTCATCGCCTACACGGGCGGCAGCATCGTCTACGGCATCCGCGGCGGTGTGGTGGCTTCGATCGCGACGATGGGCGCCATCGCGGGGTCCGACAAGCTCGTCGCCGACTTCAACGCCGCCCTGCCGGAGGGCGCCTCGCAGCTGAACGAGGTGCACATGTTCATCGGCGCGATGATCCTCGCGCCGCTGGCCGCCTACACGATGAAGTGGCTCGACAGCCTGTGGGAGGGCAAGATCCGCGCGGGCTTCGAGATGCTCGTGAACATGTTCTCGGCGGGTATCTGGGGCTTCGTGATGGCGGTGGTCGGCTTCTACCCGATCGCTTGGCTCGTCAACGGCCTGATGACGATCCTGGGCAACGCGGTCAACTGGCTGGTCGAGTTCAACCTCCTTCCGCTGACGAGCATCCTCATCGAGCCCGCGAAGGTGTTCTTCCTCAACAACGCCATCAACCACGGTGTGCTGACCCCGCTCGGCCTGCAGCAGGTCGATGACCAGGGCTCGTCGATCCTGTTCCTTCTCGAGGCGAACCCCGGCCCCGGTGTCGGCCTGCTGCTCGCGTTCACCTTCTTCGGCCTCGGCGCGGCGCGCGCCTCTGCGCCCGGTGCTGCCGTGATCCAGTTCTTCGGCGGCATCCACGAGGTGTACTTCCCGTACGCCCTGATGAAGCCGACGCTGATCCTGGCCCTCATCGCGGGTGGCATGACCGGTGTCACGACGAACATGATCGGCAGCGGCGCTCTTGCCGGGCCCGCCGCACCGGGCAGCATCATCGCGGTCACGGCGCAGGCCGTGAACCCGTCCGCGGGCGGCGTGCCCAACTTGCTGGTCGTGTACCTGTCGGTGCTCCTCTCGGCGACGGTCACCTTCGTCATCTCGTGGGTCATCCTGCGCGCCTCGCGCAAGCGTGACCTCGAGGCCCTGGCCGCCACCGACGACGCGTTCGGTGCGGCGATCACGCAGACCGAGAACGCGAAGGGCAAGTCCTCCGACTCGCTCCGCAACCTCCGCGGGGGCGCTGCCACGAGCGTGGGCGGCGGCGTGGAGCCGTCGACGATGACCGAGCGCCAGATCAAGAACATCGTGTTCGCGTGCGACGCGGGCATGGGTTCGTCGGCGATGGGCGCGAGCGTCCTGCGCAACAAGATCAAGAAGGCGGGCATCGAGGACGTCACGGTCGTCAACAAGGCGATCGCGAACCTGGATGCCTCGGCCGACCTGGTGATCACGCAGAACCAGCTCACCGACCGGGCGCGTCAGCAGACGCCGAACTCGGTGCACGTCTCGGTCGACAACTTCATGAACTCGCCGCGCTACGACGAGGTTGTGGAGCTGGTGCGCGACCAGCACCAGGATGGTGCGTAGGCGCTGCGGCGCGTAGGCTCCATCCCCCTGAGACAGCTGCGGGGTCGGGCGGCGTGAGGCCCCCGACCCCGTGGCCCTCTGACGAACATCGCACACGCGAAAGGCAATCGACATGGCACGTGACGTCCTCAGCATCGGGCAGGTTCGCATCCACAGCGGCAGCGCGACCCGGGAGGAGGCGATGAAGGAGGCCGCCGACATCCTCGAGGCGGCCGGTGCCGTGACGAGCGCGTACTTCGACGCGATGCAGCAGCGCGAGCAGACCGTCTCGACCTACATGGGCAACGAGCTGGCCATCCCGCACGGCACGAACGAGACCAAGGCCGCGATCCTCGACTCGGCGCTGTCGGTCGTCCGGTACGACGGCGGCGTGGACTGGGGCGGCGAGCCGGTGACGTTCGTGATCGGCATCGCCGGCAAGGGGGACGAGCACCTCGAGATCCTGTCGCAGATCGCGATCCTCTTCTCGGACGAGGACGATGTGGCCCGGCTCAAGGCCGCGCAGTCGCCCGAGGAGCTGTACCAGCTCGTGTCGGCGTCGGGCGTGTGATGAAGGCGGTCCATTTCGGCGCCGGCAACATCGGCCGCGGCTTCGTCGGCCTGCTCCTGCACGAGGGCGGATACGAGCTTGTGTTCTCGGATGTCGCCGCCCCGCTCGTCGACGCGATCAACGCCGTCGACCGCTACACCGTCCACGAGGTGGGCGAAGGTGGCCGCGACACGGTGGTGACCGGCTTCCGCGCGATCAACAGCGCCGAGAACCCGCAGGCGGTGATCGACGAGATCGCCACCGCGAACGTGGTGACGACCGCGGTCGGCCCGACGATCCTGAAGTTCGTGGCGCCGCACATCGTGGCCGGGCTCGGTCACCGCGATCCCTCGGCGCCGCCGCTGCAGATCATGGCGTGCGAGAACGCCATCAACGCGACCGACCTCCTCCGCGAGGAGATGAAGGCCGCCGCGGGCGAGGGCTGGGAAGCGGTCAGCGCGTACGCGGTGTTCGCCAACACCGCGGTCGACCGGATCGTCCCGGCCCAGCCCGACGGCGCCGGTGTCGATGTGACGGTCGAGCCGTTCTACGAGTGGGCGATCGAGCGGCCGCCGTTCGGCGACACTCCCCCGCACATCCCCGGCGCGCACTTCGTCGACGACCTGGCCCCGTACATCGAGCGCAAGCTGTTCACGGTGAACACCGGTCACGCGACGACCGCGTACTTCGGCGCGCGTGCGGGCATCGACACCATCGCCGACGCCCTCGCCGATCCTGCCATCGCCGACCGCGTCTCCGCGGCTCTCGAAGAGACGTCGGCGCTTCTCGCGGCCAAGCACGGTCTCGACGCCGGCGAGCTCGCCGACTACCGGGCGACCATCCTCGGGCGCTTTCGCAACGCGGCGCTGCCCGACACCGTCTGGCGCGTGGGCCGCCAGCCGCTTCGCAAGCTGTCGCGCCACGAGAGGTTCGTCGGTCCCGCCGCCGAGGCGGCCGAGCTCGGCCTTCCCGTCGACGCCCTCCTCGACGCGATCGGCGCAGCCCTCGCGTTCGACGACAGCGAAGATCCCCAGTCCGTGGACCTGCAGCGGATGCTGCGGGAACAGGATGCCGCGACCTTGACGTCGTCCGTGACGGGCCTCGAGCCGCAGCATCCGCTCTTCTCCCGCATCGTCGAGCTTGTCGAGGCGCGACAGGCCGAGATCGGGGTCTGACACCGGGCTACGCTCGTGGCGTGACCGATCGCGCCCCTCGCCCCGCGCCCGCTCCCGACCGACCGCCCCGGAAGGCCGGACGAATCGTCTGGTGGATCCTCGGCTCGATCGGCGCGCTGCTCGTGCTCGGCGTCATCGGCATCGTGGTGTGGAGTCAGGTCGGGGTCATGATGGCGGAGCCGGGTCCGCTCGCCGAGGTGCGGAACGACCCCGCGATCACGATCACCGACACGTCGGGCGCCATCGTGCTCACACCCTCGGACGCCGAACCCGACACCGGGCTTGTGTTCATCCCGGGCGCCAAGGTCGACCCCTGGGCGTACGCGAACAACCTCGCCGGGCTCGTCGCGGACGGCGAGGTGGCGGTGGTGATCACCAAACCGTGGCTGAATCTCGCCTTCTTCGATCTGAGGCCGCTCGGCGCGTTCACCGACCTCGTGCCCGGCGTCGACACGTGGGCCGTGGGCGGCCACTCGCTCGGCGGAGTGCGCGCGTGCCAGCTCGCCGACGACGCCGACGCGCTCGTGCTCTTCGCGTCGTACTGCGCGACCGACCTGTCCTCGTCCGATCTGCCGGTGCTCAGCATCGCCGGGACGGAGGACGGCCTGTCGACGCCCGAGAAGATCGACGACGCCCGCCCTCTGCTTCCCGCCGACGCGCAGCTGGAGGTCATCGAGGGAGCGAGCCACGCGTCCTTCGGCGACTACGGTCCCCAACCGGGCGACGGCACCCCGACCATCACCGACGAACAGATGGATGCCGAGCTGACGGCCCTGCTGCTCGCCTTCGCCGACGAACTGGCCGGCTGACGGTCGGGGCCACCGACGGCCCCGCGAACTCCGCGTCAGCCGGCGAAGCCCTCGGCGATGAGCTCGATGAGCTCCTCGCGCTCCTCGACGGCGAGGAAGGCACCGGCCGCGGCGTTGAGCTGGAACGCCTCGAGGTCGTCGAGACCGTAGTCGAACGTCTCGGCCAGCAGCGCCAGCTCGCGAGTCAGCGACGTACGGCTCATCGTCCGGTTGTCGACGTTCACCGTCACCGAGAAGCCCAGCTGGTAGAGCAGGTCGAACGGGTGGTCCTCGATCGTCGTGCCCCACCGGTCGATCGCGCCCGTCTGCAGATTCGAGGACGGCGACAGCTCGAGCGTGATCTCGCGGTCGCGGACCCAGCGGGCCAGGTCGCCGAACTGCACGAGCACCTCTTCGCCGGCCCGCGAGACCACCTCGAGGTCCTCGGCGATGCGCACGCCGTGCCCGAGGCGCAGCGCGCGTCCGTCGATGAGCGCCGAACGGATCGAGTCGAGCCCCGCAGCCTCACCCGCGTGCACCGTCGTGGGGAAGAACTCCGACGCCAGGTAGTCGAACGCAGCGCGGTGCTTCGAGGGCGGGAAGCCGTCCTCGGGCCCGGCGATGTCGAACCCGACGGCACCACGGCCGCGCCAGTCCACGGCGAGCCTCGCGATCTCGAGGGACCGGTCGGTGTGGCGCATCGCGGTGATGAGCTGCCCGACGCGGATGTCGTGGCCGCCGCGCTCCGCGGCATCCTCGCCCTCCTCGATGCCCTCCTGAACCGCGTCGACCACGTCGTCGAGCGACAGCCCGCCGGCCAGGTGCTGCTCGGGAGCCCAGCGCACCTCGCCGTAGATCACGCCGTCTGCCGCGAGATCCTCGACGAACTCGCGGGCGACCCGGGTCAGCGCCTCGCGCGACTGCATGACCGCGATCGTGAGGTCGAAGGTCTTCAGGTATTCGACCAGCGAGCCGGAGTCGCTCTTCTCGGCGAACCAGTCCGCCAGGTCGTCGGGGTCGGACTCGGGGACGTCGACACCGGCCTCGTCGGCCAGCTCGATGATGGTCGCGGGCCGCACCCCGCCATCGAAATGGTCGTGCAGCGAGACCTTCGGCAGGCTCCGGATCGAGACGCCGTCGAGCAGGGCGTCGGCGTTCTGGTCGATGGGCATGGGGTTCTCCTCCGAGAGACGTTCTGCGGGCGGTGAGTGGGGCGACGGATGCCTGAGCCTAGGCGGTGATGCGCTCCAGCACGAGGGGGGTGCGGGCCGGGGCATCCGGTCCGATCTCCCACGCGCCGTCGAGCGCTCCGAGCGCCCTTTCGAAACGCGACGCATCGTGGCCCAGCAGGGTGAACAGCGGCTGACCCGCCTCGACGCGATCGCCCGGCTTGGCGTGCAGGTCGATGCCCGCGGCGTGCACCACAGGATCCTCGGCGCGCGCGCGTCCGGCCCCCAGCCGCCAGGCCGCGATCCCGAACGGCAAGGCCTCGAGCCGGGTGACGAACCCCGACTCGGAGGCAGTCACGGTGTGGGTCTCGTGAGCGACGGGGAGCGCGGCATCCGGATCGCCGTCCTGCGCGCGGATCATCGCGCGCCAGGCGTCCATCGCGCGGCCGTCCGCCAGTGCCGCCTCGACGTCCGCGTCGGGCTGTCCGGCGAGGGTGAGCATCTCCCGTGCGAGCGCGACCGTGAGTTCGACCACGTCGGCCGGTCCGCCGCCCGCCAGCACCTCGACCGACTCCCGCACCTCGTTCGCGTTGCCGATCGCGAGGCCCAGCGGGGTGTTCATGTCGGTCAGGAGCGCCGTCGTCGACACTCCGGAGTCCGTTCCCAGCTCCACCATGGTGCGAGCCAGCTCGCGCGCCTTGTCGACGTCGCGCATGAACGCGCCCGACCCGAACTTCACGTCGAGCACGAGCGAGTCGGTGCCTTCGGCGATCTTCTTCGACATGATGCTCGACGCGATCAGCGGGATCGCCTCGACGGTGCCCGTGACGTCGCGCAGGGCGTAGAGCTTCTTGTCGGCCGGGGCGAGCCCCGATCCCGCGGCGCAGATGACCGCGCCCACGTCGCGCAGCTGCTCGAACAGCTCGTCGTTGGTGAGGGCCGCGGTCCAGCCGGGGATGGACTCGAGCTTGTCGAGAGTGCCGCCCGTGTGGCCGAGCCCGCGGCCCGACAGCTGGGGCACCGCGACGCCGAACGACGCCACCAGCGGGGCGAGGGGCAGCGTGATCTTGTCGCCCACCCCGCCCGTCGAGTGCTTGTCGACGGTCGGCTTGCCGAGGCCCGCGAAGCTCATCCGCTCGCCCGACGCGATCATCGCATCGGTCATCACGCGGATCTCGGCGCGCGTCATGCCGTTGAGGAGCACCGCCATCGCGAACGCCGACATCTGCGCGTCGGCCACATAGCCCCGGGTGTACGCGTCGACCATCCAGCGCAGCGCGTCTTCGGGAACCTCTCCGCCGTCGCGCTTGGCGCGGATGACGTCCACGGCGTCGTGCGGTTCGACACCGCCGGCCTGCTGCGGTGCGCCGGTCATCGGGCCGCCTCTTCGAGGTCGCGCGGGCCGAACGCGTCGGGCAGCACCTCATCGATCGTGCGGATGCCGGAGACGGTCTCGAGCAGCATCCCGGGGATCGCGAACTCGTACAGCAGCTGACGGCAGCGGCCGCACGGCATGATCGTGTCGCCGTGCCCGTTCACGCACACGAACGCGACCAGGTTGCCCCCGCCCGACATCTGCAGCTCGCTGACGAGCCCGCACTCGGCGCAGAGGCCGACCCCGTACGACGCGTTCTCGACGTTGCAGCCCGTCACGATGCGTCCGTCGGTCACCAGGGCGGCGGCTCCCACCTTGTAGCGGGAGTACGGGGCGTAGGCGCGCTGCATCGCGTCCGTCGCGGCCGCACGCAGCTCATCCCAGTCGATGTCGGTCACGGACGGCCTTTCTCTACAGCGGTATCAGGAGGGTCGGATGCGCCACGGCATCCGTCGAGTTCGCGGCATCCGGTCATGTCAGCCCTTGATGTACGGCTTGCCGGCCGCTGCCGGTCCGCGGATCTGCCCCGCGAAGCCCGCGACCGCGATGATCGTGACCACGTACGGCAGCATCAGCATGAACTCGCTGGGGATCGGCGTCTTGAGCACCGTGAGCAGGTTCTGCAGGTTCGTCGCGAAGCCGAACAGCAGGGCCGCGAGCGTCGCCCGGATCGGGTCCCAGCGACCGAAGATGACCGCGGCGAGGGCGATGAAGCCGAGCCCCGCCGTCATCTCTTTCGTGAACTGGCCGACCGAGACGAGGGTGAAGTACGCGCCGCCGATGCCGGCGATCGCGCCCGCGAGCGACACGTTCCAGAACCGGCTCGTGTTCACCTTGATGCCCACCGTGTCGGCGGCCTGCGGGTGCTCGCCGACCGCGCGGAGCCGCAGGCCCCACCGCGTGCGGTACAGACCCCACGCGACGACGGCGACCGTGACGTACATCAGATAGACGATGAAGGTCTGGTTGAACAGCACCGGGCCGATGATCGGGATGTCGCCCAGCACCGGGATCTTCCACCGCGTGAAGCGGACGGCGCTGTTCAGCGCGGCTTCGTTGGGAACCAGCAGCGCGCCGTAGAGGAACCCCGTGAGGCCGGTCACCAGCACGTTCAGCACCACACCGACGATCACCTGGTCGACGAGGTACTTGATCGAGAACGCGGCCAGCACGAAGGCGACCAGCACACCGCCGATCATCGCGCCGACGAGCCCGACGAACGGGTTCCCGGTGATGCTCGACAGCAGGGCCGCGCTGAACGCGCCCAGCAGGAACTGACCCTCGATCGCGACGTTCACGACGCCGACGCGTTCGCCGATCACGCCGCCGAGGGCGCCGAAGATCAGCGGCACCGACAGCGACAGCGCGCCGAACAGCAGGCCCGTCACCGGCACGGAGGCGGGGGCGGATGCCGCGGCCCACGTGAGGAACGCGAAGATCGCCAGCACGCCGAACACGATCGGCAGCCAGATGCCCGTGCGGCGGTAGGACCAGGCATCCCACACCGCCCACAGCGTCAGCAGGACCAAGACGACCAGCACGCCCCAGTACGTCGGGCCTGCCGGCACGCTGACCGTGGGCAGCGCGATCGCCGAGGACGCGTCGCCGAGCCGGAAGGTGCTGACGCCGCCGCGGGGCACGAGGAGGAACAGCAGGAAGAGCAGCACCGTGGCGACGCCGAGGCTGATGGCGAGCTTCCAATGCCGCACCTTCACGACGGCGAGCTGGATCGTGCCGTCGGTGGCCGTGGTGGGAGCGAGCGCGGTCATGCGGCCACCGCCTTCTTCGCAACCTTGGCTCTCGCCTTGGCGGCCTTCTCTGCATCGGTCTTGGGGAGGAAGAAGATCGTGCGGATGAGCGGCGGCGCGGCGATGAAGAGCACGATCAGCGACTGGACGACGAGGACGATGTCGACCGGGATGCCCTGCGAGGCCTGCATCGTGAACGACCCCGCCTTGAGCGCCCCGAACAGGAGCCCGGCCGCGAACACGCCCCACGCCCGGCTGCGGCCGAGGAGCGCGACCGTGATCGCATCGAAGCCGATGCCGGCGTCGATGTAGCCGTCGAAGCCGGTGGTCACCGAACCCTGGATCTGGTTCATGCCCGCGAGGCCCGCGAGACCTCCCGCGAAGAGCATCGCGTAGATGTACATGCGCTGCACCGAGATGCCGGCCGCGCGCGCGGCGTGCGGGTTCTCGCCGACCGCGCGCAGGCGGAAGCCGAGGCTGGACCGCTCCACCAGCCACCACACGAACACCGTCGCGCCGATGACGATCACGAAACCCCAGTCCAGCAGCGGGAACCGGTCGCCGATGAGCGCCGGGAACTGCGCCGTCTCCGGCGTCGGCGCCGAGATCGGCTGGTCACCGGCCGGACGCTGGAGGATGCCCGGGGTGCGCACCATCCACGCGACGAGGTAGAACGCGACGTAGTTCAGCATGATCGTGAGGATGACCTCGTGCGCGCCCGTCCGCGCCTTGAGCACGCCGACGATGCCGCCCCAGATCGCACCGCCGGCGATACCCGCGGCGAGCGTCAGGGGCAGGTGGATGAACATCGGCAGGTCGAGGTTGAACGTCACCAGAGCGGCGACGGCGCAGGCGATGAGGATCTGACCGCGGCCACCGATGTTGAACAGGCCGACGCGGAACGCGAGCGCCACGCCGAGACCCGCCGCGATCAGGGGCGCCGCGAAGCCCAGCGTGTTCGTCAGCGGCCGGATCTGCGTCAGGAAGTCGGGTGCGCGCGGGTTGTAGATCGCGCCGCGGAAGAGGGCCTCGTAGCCGCCGTAGACCGAGTTCCACACGGCGACGAACGTGTCGCCAGGGCGGGCGAAGAAGTAGACGGATGCCGCGCGCACGTCCTCATCCGTCAGAGCCATCAGGATGCCGCCGACGACCATCGCCACGACGATCGCGAGGATCGTCGTCACCCAGTTGCTGCGGAGCATCTCCTTGATGACGACGTTCTGCCGCGGCGGCGGCGCGACCCCGCCGTCCGGGCCCGGCGAGGCCGAGGCATCCGACGTCCCCGTCAGCGGCCCCGAGACCGTGGGGAGCTGCTCGGGCGGCAGCCCCCGAGTCGGCTCGCTCGCTCCCGGTGTGATTCCCCTGCCGTCGTCGCTCACGCGGCCACCCCGCTCCCCGGCGTCTCGCCGGCCATCATCAGTCCCAGCACATCGCGCGGGGTGTCGCCGGGCACGATGCCGACGATCGCGCCGCGGTACATCACGGCGATGCGGTCGGCGAGGGCGGCGACCTCGTCGAGCTCGGTCGACACGACGAGCACCGGCACACCGGCATCGCGCGTTTCGACGATCCGGGTGTGGATGAACTCGATCGACCCGACGTCGACACCGCGTGTCGGCTGCGCGGCGACGAGCAGCTTGAGGTCGCGGCTCATCTCACGCGCGATCACGACCTTCTGCTGGTTGCCGCCCGACAGGGTTCCGGCGGGCACGTCGGGGCCCTGCGTGCGGATGTCGTACTCGGCGATGCGCGCCTTGGCGAAGTCGTCGAGCACACCGCGGCGGATCGTGCCGCCACCTACGAAGGCGCTGTCGGCGGAGCGGTCGAGGATCAGATTCTCGGCGACCGAGAAGCCCCCGACCAGGCCGTCTTCGGTCCGGTCCTCCGGCACGAACCCGACGCCCTCGTCGAGGATGCCGCGGACGCTCTTGCCGACCAGCTCCTCGCCGTCGAGGGTGATCGAACCGGTGACCCGATCGGCCAGACCCACGATCGCCTCGACCAGCTCGGTCTGTCCGTTGCCCTGCACACCCGCGAGGGCGAGGATCTCGCCGGGTCGGACGTCGAAGCTGACGTCGTCGACGACGACGGCGCCGGTCGCCGTCAGCACTCGCAGGTTCGAGACGGCGAGGCCGCCGGTGCCCAGCTTCGGCTCGTCCTTGTGCACCGTCAACTCGACGGCGCGCCCCACCATGAGAGAGGCCAGCTCGGCGTTGGTGGCGGTGGGGGATGCCTCGCCCACGACCTTGCCGAGGCGGATCACGGTGATGCGGTCGGCCACCTCGCGCACCTCGCGGAGCTTGTGGGTGATGAAGACGATCGACGTGCCCTCGTCGCGCAGCTGCCGCATGATCGCCATCAGCTCGTCGGTCTCCTGCGGCGTCAGCACCGCGGTCGGCTCGTCGAACACGAGCACCTTGGCGTCGCGCGAGAGCGCCTTGATGATCTCGACGCGCTGCTGCACGCCGACGGGCAGGTCGCCCACGATCGCGTCGGGGTCGACGTCGAACCCGAACCGCTTCGCCACATCCCGCACGTGCTGGCGCGCCTTGGGAAGGTCGAGGGCGCCGAGCGCCTTGGTGTCTTCGTGGCCGAGCATCACGTTCTCGGCGACGGTGAAGACGGGGATGAGCATGAAGTGCTGGTGCACCATGCCGATTCCCGCGGCCATCGCATCACCGGGGCCGCGGAAGTTCTGGACCGCGTCGTCCAGGAGGATCTCCCCTTCGTCGGCCTGATACAGGCCGTAGAGGACGTTCATCAGCGTGGACTTGCCTGCGCCGTTCTCGCCCAGCAGGGCGTGGATCTCTCCGGGCTGGACCACGAGATCGATGTGGTCGTTCGCGACGAGGGATCCGAAGCGCTTCGTGATGCCACGGAGCTCGAGCTTCATATCTGCACCTTATCCAGTGTCTCCATCGGGCTGGAAGAACCGCGGCCGGGTGGATGAGGCATCCACCCGGCCGCGGTCAGCAGTCGGTTCGACTACGGCGAGCTGGGCGAGGTCACCTCGAGCTCACCCGAGATGATCTGCTCCTGCAGCGCCGCGAGCTCGTCCTCGAGGCCCTCGGGCAGCTCGGACTCGAAGGCGCCGAAGCCGGACAGGCCGACGCCCTCGTTCTCGAGCGTGCCCACGTAGGGCTCGACGTCGAAGTCACCGGTCGCGGCGCTCATCGTGGCGTCGTACACGGCCTGGTCGATGCGCTTCATGATCGACACGAGCACCAGGTCGGCGACCGACTCGTCGACCGCGGCGAGGTCGGAGTCGACACCGAGCATGACGGTGTCGGAACCGGCGTCGGCGATCGCGTCGCGCGCGCTCTGGTAGATCGGGCCGCCGACGGGGAGGATCACGTCGACACCCTGGTCGAGGATGCCCTGCGCGGTCTGCTTCGCGGTGTCGTTGGCCTGGAAGCCACCGGTCATCGAGCCGTCCTGAGCCTCGACATCCCAGCCGAACGTCTCGACCGAGCCGCCCTTGTCTTCGTTGTACTTCTCGACGCCCTGCACGAAGCCGTCCATGAAGATGGTCACCGGCGGGATCGGGATGCCGCCGAAGGTGCCGACCTTGTTGACGCCGGCCTGCTCCGACCACGCCGCCGCGGCGTAGCCGCCGAGGTAGGCGGCCTGGACCGTGTCGAACTGCAGCGGCTTGATGTTGGGGGCGTCGGTGGTGCCGTCGCCGTCCGCGTCGGCCCAGTCGTCGATGATGGCGTAGTTCACGTCGGGGTTCGCCGTCGCGGAGGCGATGGTGTCGGCCGACAGCTTGAAGCCGACCGACACGATGAACGTGCAGCCCTCGGCGATCAGGTTCTCGAGGTTGGGGGCGTAGTCGTTGGCCGAGCTCGACTCGACCTCGATCGGCTCGACGCCGAGCTCCTCGGCCGCGCGCTCCATGCCTTCGAGGGCCGACTGGTTGAACGACTTGTCGTTGAAGCCGCCGTCGTCCGAGACGAGGCACGGCGTGAAGCCCTCGACGACTTCGGGGGCGGACTCGCTCGAGGTCGGCGCGGTCTCGGGAGCGGCGCCGCAGCCCGCGAGGGCGACGAGAAGGCCCGCAGCGGCAGCGACACCCGCGAGCTTCTTGGTGCGTGAGATGGTCAACTCAGCCTCCACTGATACGGCCCCGCGTCCTTCACGGGGACTGCACAAAGTTACCCACTGTGACGGGGCGCTTGCAGTCACGGCGAGGCGTCCGGGCCGAATGGTTACAAAGACGCAATGTGACGAGATCGGGTCGTCATCGCCGCTGGATTCAGAGCACGTCGCCGCGGCCGTTGAGCTTCAGGGCGTCGACGACGCCCTTCACGCGCTGCGCGTGCTCGCTCGTGGTGACGAGCAGGGCGTCGTCGGTGTCGACCACGACGATGTCGCGGACGCCGATCAGGCTGATCACCCGCGAGGTCTGGCTGACCACGATGCCGCTCGCCGCGTCGGACAGGATGCGGGCGTTCTCGCCGAGGATCGCCAGATCGTTCTTGCGGCCGCCGGAATTCAGCTTCGCGAGGCTGGCGAAGTCGCCCACGTCGTCCCAGTCGAAGTGACCCGGGATCACCGCCAGCCGCCCCCGGGCCGCCGCCGGCTCGGCGACGGCGTAGTCGATCGCGATCTTCGTGAGGTTCGGCCAGACCCGGTCGACCACCGGTCCGCGGCGTTCGCGGTCGTCCCAGGCGTCGGCGAGGTCCATCAGGCCGGCGTAGAGCTGCGGCTCGTTCTCGGCGATCTCGCCCAGCAGCACATCGGCACGACTGATGAACATGCCCGCGTTCCAGAGGTAGGACCGATCGGCGAAGTATTCCTTCGCGGTGTCGAGGTCGGGCTTCTCGACGAACCTCTCGACGAGCGCGGCCTCGGGGGCGCCGTCGATCACCAGCTCGGAGCCCTTGCGGATGTACCCGAACCCGACGGAGGCCTCGGACGGCTGGATGCCGATCGTGCAGATGTAGCCCTCGCGCGCGGTGGCCACCGCCTGCCGCACGGCCCAGTCGAAGAGGTGAGTGACGCGGATCACGTGGTCGGCGGCGAACGACCCGATGATGACGTCGGGCTCGCGGCGCGAGAGCACGGCCGCGGCGAGGCCGATCGCGGCCGTCGAGTCGCGCGGCTCGGACTCGAGGAAGACGTTGTGGTCGGGGATGCCGGGCAGCTCCTTCTCCACGGCCGCGCGGTGCGCGCGCCCCGTGACCACGGAGATGCGGTCGGGTCCGGCGAGCGGCTCGAGCCGGTCCCACGTGTCGCGGAGCAGCGTCTGGCCCGAACCCGTCAGGTCGTGCAGGAACTTCGGGGCGTCGGCCCGCGACAGCGGCCACAGCCGGCTGCCGATGCCCCCGGCGGGGATCACGGCGTAAAAGTCGTCGATGGGCTCTGGCATGTCGAACAGGCTAGCGGGCGGCGGCAAGAAGCCCCGGACTTTCCACAGGCGAAGAACTCGGCGACCTCGACGGCGATAAGGCTCCCCTTCGTCGCCCCCTCCTGAAATGCGGGAATAGGATGGTCTCAGCGCCCGCGTGACGCCGGTGGCCCGAGCAGAGAGAGCCGGGTCGCCTCAGGGGCAACGTTTCCCGCCCCATCATGTTCGATCCAGGGAGGACGGCCGTGTCTGCACCAGCACGCGTCACACCGTCGGTATCCGAAACCACCTCTCGAGTGCCGCGCGGCACCCTCTACCGCGGCAACGAGGGCATGTGGTCATGGGTGCTGCACCGCATCACCGGCGTCGGGATCTTCTTCTTCCTGCTGGTGCACGTGCTCGACACCGCGCTCATCCGCGTCGCACCCGACGCCTACGACGCGGTGATGAGCTCGTACAAGAACCCGATCATGGGCATCGGCGAGGTCGTGCTCGTGGGCGCCGTCGCCTACCACGCCTACAACGGCCTCCGGATCATCCTGGTCGACCTGTGGCCCTGGGCGACGCGTCACCAGCGGCAGCTGTGGTGGGGCGTCATCGGGCTCTTCCTCGTCACGATGATCCCGTTCTCGGTCCGCCACCTTTCGATCGTCTTCGCCTACGGCTGGGGAGGAGAGTGATGACCGCGATCGCCGACCCGCGCGCGCCGCGCGCCGCCGTCCGCCGCAAGGGCCCGAACCTCGAGAAGTGGGGCTGGGTCTACATGCGCGTCTCGGGCGTGCTCCTGCTCGTCCTGATCTTCGGGCACCTCTTCGTGAACCTCATGCTCGGCGAGGGCATCCACGGCATCGACTTCGCCTTCGTGGCGGGCAAGCTCGCGTCGCCGTTCTGGCAGTGGTGGGACGTGCTGATGCTGTGGCTCGCGCTCATCCACGGCGCCAACGGCATGCGCACGATCGTGAACGACTACGTCACGCACGCTCGCACGCGCACCGTGCTCGTCTGGGCGCTCTGGATCACCGCCGGCTTCCTGATCCTGCTCGGCACGCTGGTGGTCTTCACCTTCGACCCGTGCGTCCCCAACCTGACGGACGGCAGCGTCCTGCAGGAGATCTGCAGCGCCCAGGGCTGAAAGCACATCATCAGGCGAGAGACAACAGAGGCAATCCACACGTGACCACTCAGACCGCGGACTCCTACGTCAAGGACGGCGTCCACTACCACCAGTTCGACATCGTCATCGTGGGCGCCGGCGGCGCCGGCATGCGGGCGGCCATCGAGGCCGGACCGGGCGCGAGGACGGCGGTCATCTCGAAGCTCTACCCCACGCGGTCCCACACGGGGGCCGCGCAGGGCGGTATGGCGGCGGCCCTGGCCAACGTCGAAGAGGACTCGTGGGAGTGGCACACCTTCGACACGGTGAAGGGCGGCGACTACCTGGTCGACCAGGACGCGGCCGAGATCCTCGCCAAGGAGGCGATCGACGCGGTCATCGACCTCGAGAACATGGGCCTGCCGTTCAACCGCACGCCCGACGGCAAGATCGACCAGCGACGGTTCGGCGGCCACACCGCCGACCACGGCAAGACCCCGGTCCGCCGCGCCTGCTACGCCGCAGACCGCACCGGCCACATGATCCTGCAGACGCTGTTCCAGAACTGCGTGAAGCTCGGCATCAACTTCTTCAACGAGTTCTACGTGCTCGACCTCATCACGGTGAAGAACGACGGCGGGGGCACCGAGATCGCGGGCGTCGTCGCCTACGAGCTGGCCACGGGCGACCTGCACGTCTTCCACTCGAAGGCGGTCGTCTTCGCCACGGGCGGCTTCGGCAAGATCTTCAAGACGACGTCCAACGCGCACACCCTCACCGGTGACGGCGTGGGGATCGTCTGGCGCAAGGGCCTGCCGCTGGAAGACATGGAGTTCTTCCAGTTCCACCCGACGGGTCTGGCGGGCCTCGGCATCCTGCTCACCGAAGGTGCCCGCGGTGAAGGCGCCATCCTGCGAAACGCCTCGGGCGAGCGGTTCATGGAGCGCTACGCGCCCACCATCAAGGACCTCGCTCCTCGCGACATCGTCAGCCGCTGCATGGTGCAGGAAGTCGCCGAGGGGCGCGGCGCCGGGCCGCACCGCGACTACGTGCTGCTGGACTGCACGCACCTCGGCGCCGAAGTGCTCGAGACCAAACTCCCCGACATCACGGAGTTCGCGCGCACCTACCTCGGTGTCGACCCCGTCGTCGAGCCGGTGCCGGTGATGCCCACCGCCCATTACGCGATGGGCGGCATCCCGACCAACAACGACGCGCAGGTGCTCAGCGACAACACCACCGTCGTGCCCGGCCTGTACGCCGCGGGCGAATGCGCGTGCGTGTCGGTGCACGGCTCCAACCGCCTGGGCACCAACTCGCTGCTCGACATCAACGTCTTCGGCAAGCGCGCCGGCCGCAACGCGGTGGAATACGTCCAGACCGCCGACTTCGTGCCGCTTCCGGAAGACCCCGCCGCCGAGGTGCGCGCCATGATCGAGGGGCTTCGCGCGAACCAGGGCACCGAGCGCATCGCCGTGCTGCGCAAGAAGCTCCAGGACGAGATGGACCGCAAGGCCCAGGTGTTCCGCACCGACGAGTCCCTCGGCGAAGTCCTGGATGTCATCGAAGAGCTGCGCGAGCGGTACAAGAACGTCCACGTCGACGACAAGGGCAAGCGCTACAACACCGACCTGCTCGAGGCCGTCGAGCTCGGGTTCCTGCTCGACATCGCCGAGGTCGTGGTCGTCACCGCCCGCAACCGCAAGGAGAGCCGCGGCGGACACATGCGCGACGACTTCCCCACGCGCGACGACGAGAACTACATGCAGCACACGATGGCGTACCTGTCGGGCGACCCCGGTTCGTCGCATGCCGACGACCACATCCGGCTTGACTGGAAGCCGGTCGTCTTCACGAAGAACGAGGCCGGCGAGTTGCGCTACCCGCCGATGGAGAGGAAGTACTGATGGCGACCCTGGTGGCAGCCGACGCGCCCGCGCAGACGACCGAGGCCGAGACGCCGGCCGACACCGGCATCCAGTCCTTCCTGGTCACCTTCATCATCCGCCGCTTCGATCCCGAGGTCGACGAAGAGCCGCGCTGGGTGGACTACGACGTCGAGCTCTACTCGACCGACCGCGTTCTCGACGCCCTGCACAAGATCAAGTGGGAGGTCGACGGATCGCTCGCCTTCCGTCGGTCGTGCGCCCACGGCATCTGCGGGTCGGACGCCATGCGGATCAACGGCCGCAACCGCCTGGCCTGCAAGACGCTGATCAAGGACCTCGACATCTCGCAGCCGATCTACGTCGAGGCGATCAAGGGTCTGCCGCTCGAGAAGGACCTGATCGTCGACATGGAGCCGTTCTTCGCGTCCTACCGCGAAGTGCAGCCGTTCCTCATCGCTAACTCCAAGCCCGAGCCGGGCAAGGAGCGCATCCAGTCCATCGTCGACCGCGAGGTCTTCGACGACACCACCAAGTGCATCCTCTGCGCGGCGTGCACGTCGTCGTGCCCGGTGTTCTGGACCGACGGTCAGTACTTCGGCCCCGCGGCGATCGTCAACGCCCACCGGTTCATCTTCGACTCGCGCGACGACGCCGGCGACGTGCGCCTCGACATCCTCAACGACAAAGAGGGCGTCTGGCGCTGCCGCACGACGTTCAACTGCACCGAGGCCTGCCCCCGTGGCATCGAGGTGACCAAGGCGATCGCGGAGGTGAAGCAGGCCGTTCTGCGCGGACGGTCCTAAGCTTCCCTGCGTGACCTCGCCGCAGCCCGACGACCGACCGGTCGCGCCGCCGACGTCTCGTGCCGCCCGCGGAGCAGTGACGGCCGCGTACGCCGCGCAGGGACTGGGCTACGCCGTCATCGTGACGTCGCTGCCCGCGCTGAAGGCGCGGCAGAACGTGGGCGACGACATCGTCACGCTCATCGTGCTCGGGGTGGCCATCGCGGCCGCCGGGGGATCGGTCGTCGCGAACGCGGTGGCGGTCCGGTTCGGCAGCCACGCCGCGCTCACGCTGGGACTCCTCGTACAGGCCGCCACGCTGCCGATCATCGCCTTCCCCACCCCGTTCCCCGTCTTCCTCGCAGCCTTCGCGATGTTCGGCGTCGGGCTCGGCTGCGTCGACGCGTCCGCCGCCATGCAGGGGGTCGCCGTGCAGCGGGTGTACGGCCGACACCTTCTCGGAGGGTTCTTCGCGGCAGCGACCGCGGCGGCCATCGCCGGCGCCCTCCTGGTCTCCGCCGTCGCGCTGTCGGCGTCCGCGGCGGGAGTCGCACTGGCGGCTGCGGGGGCGATCGCGCTCGGCGTAGCGCTCGCCGGGCTGCGCTTCTTCGTCCGCGAGGTTCCGGTCGACGAGGCTCTGCCGCCGGGTGAGCGGGCGAGACTGCCCCGCGCGGGCATCTGGGTGTTCGGCCTGGTGATCCTCGCCGTCTTCGTCGCCGACTCCGCGGTGAGCACGTGGAGCACCGTCTACCTGCAAGACGACCTCGCCGCCCTCGCGTGGATCGCGCCGCTCGGCTACGCGGTGTACCAGGCCGTGGTGCTGCTGTCCCGGCTCGTCACCGACCGCCTCATCCCGGCGGTCGGCCGACGCCGGCTCGTCGGGATCGCGGCATCCGTCTCCGCCGTCGGGTGCGCCCTGATCGCTCTCGTGC
>NZ_JBHVCA010000005.1:0-191572 GCF_042803895.1 Microbacterium sp. NPDC057407
GGACGGCCGAAGTCGGATTCAGTGGTGGCCGGGGTCGACGAAGTGCTCGCCGTGCGGAACGGCGTTGCGGCCGGCCTCGGTGGCGCCCAGCGCCGGGGTGACGACGCCCGCGACCAGGGTCGCGGCGACCAGGATCGCCCAGACGCGCGGGGGAGCGGCATCCGTCCGCCCGCGGCTCGCGGCTCGCACACGGGCCGCGCACGCGAAGGCGATCGTGAGGAGGAGGGCCGCGGCGGAAGCGGCGGCCAGCACGCTCGTGCGCACCGGATCGGCCGCAAGCGCGGCGACGACCGCTGCGGTACCGGCGAGGGCGCCGGCCACTGCCGTCCGCGGGACGACGATGCGTCCGCGGGCGAGAGTGACGGCGCCCCACGCCAGCCCGCCGGCGCCGAGCGCGACGAGAGCGATGCCGGCCCCCCGGGCGGCACCTCCCTGCGTCAGCGCGCCGGCGCCGACGGCGAGCTCGATGAGCCCGGCGCCCCACGCCGCCACGGCCGCCCACGACGCGCCCGCGCCGTGGAAGGCGCCGGCGGTCCGGGGTGCCCGGACGATGCCGGGCTGCTCCGATGCGGGGATCGTGGCGGTCATGAGGAATCCCTTAGACCGCGCGGCCGGGGACGTCGGTGCGGACGTTGCGCTCCGCACCCAGTCCGACACCGAGCAGCACCAGGGCGCTGGCCAGGTGCAGGAAGTGGTCGGGGGTGTTCAGCGCGAGGATGTTCGCGGGGGTGTCGACCAGGAAGAACCCGACGATACCGAGCAGCAGGTAGACCGCGCCGACGATGATGTTGACGGTCTTGGCGGCACGGGCGTTGCGGAGGCCCGCGATGAGCAGCGCCGCACCGATCAGGAGGTGGGCGATGTTGTGGAGCGGGTTCACCTCGAAGATGCCGAGCAGAAGACCGCCGTCGGTGGCGATGAAGTCCACTCCGGCCGTTGCGGTGAAGCCGAGCAGTCCGACGAGCAGGTAGACGGCGCCGAAGATGGTGGCGACGAGACGGTTGGGTGACGAGCGCATGTGCGTTTCTCCTGTGTGCTGTGCGACGGATGCCGCGTGGTTGGGGTTTGTTCGGATCTGCGGCCCGGATCGGTTTGGACTCCGGGTGGTGCCAGGGCCCCGAGCGAATCAGCGGGGCCCCTCGGCGGGCGCCACGGCCGGGCCGTGGCGAGGTCTGCGGGTCAGTCGCGCAGACCCTCCTTGAAGTCATTGCGGGTCTTGACCGAGTCGCGCTCGGCTTCCGCCTTGCGGACCTCTGCGTCGGCCTTCATCTCGTCGACCTTGTCTCCGACGCGGTCGGTGGTGTCTTCCCACGCGTCCTTGATCTTGTCGCCGACGGCTCCGGCCGCGTTCTTGGCGTCATCGAGGATTCCCATTGGCGCTCCTTTCGTGAAGGACCGTCCCCTGGTGGAGGACAGTGCTCCGACGCTAGGGGTCGCCCGGAACGCGACGGTGGGGGTTGCGCCGCGTTCGGGGGATTGGTATCGCGGAGCAGCGCACACATGACGACCTGATCACGCCGGGGTCCGGCCGGTGCGCTCGCGGGGTGGCCGCGGACGCTAGCCTCGGAGGGGGAGGTGCGATGGGGAAGACCGCGGAGGCGATCGCCGAGGGCGTGTCCATCGCGTCTGCGGCGGCGCGGCTCGCGGTGCGAAACCACATCCTCGTCGAGACCATCGCGCACGACGAGCCGTTCGAGATCTCGCGGATCGCGCCGTTCGCCCACGACACCCTCATCGCGCTCGCGGAGGAGCAGGAGGAGGCCGCGGCCCTCGCGAAACGTCAGCGCAAGAAGGCGTGGGGCAAGTTCACCGATCCCGACGGCACTCACGACTACCGCGACCGCGACATGCGGAACCTGCGCAAGCGTCATCGCCAGTACGTCGGCGTGGCGAAGGAGCTGCGTCGGATCGCGGAGGACCCGCACGCCGTGCGCACCCTGGTGGAGCAGTCGAGGGATGCCGCGTGGGGCGACGTCGAAGCGAATCTCCAGCGTCGTCTGCGGGCCGAGGGCATGCGTCCTGATCTGGACCCGGACTACGAGACCATGCGGGCCGCCCGGATGCAGTCCTTGCGCCTGGTCGATCTGCCGCGTCTCGCCGCGCATCGGCGGAAGGTCGCCGAGGGCGAGGCGGGCGCCGGCGAGGATGCCGGGCCGGTCGAGGATGCGCCTGCCGCGAGGGCGGGCGGCATCGACCTCACCGAGCTCGACGCATGAGGTCGGCGGCGGATGACCTCGGGGGCGGATGACCTCGGGTGTGCGGACACGCCCGGGATTCCGGCATCCGTTCGCCCGATTCGCTCCGCAGGCCGCCGTCGGGTATTCTGGACGTCGGTTTGCGCTACGGCGGAAGCCATGCGCCCGTAGCTCAATGGATAGAGCATCTGACTACGGATCAGAAGGTTAGGGGTTCGAGTCCCTTCGGGCGCGCACTGTGTTGAGACAGTGAGAAAGCCCGCGGCTGAGGCCGCGGGCTTTCTGTTTGCCCCGAATCGTACAGATGCTGGTCCGTGACGGCTTTTCGTATTACGATTCTCCTATGAGCACGGGTGAAACCATCAACGGTCAGCCGGTCACACAAGGGCAGATCGCCGAGTGGGCGGCCGAGGCTGAAGCCGGATACGACGTCGAGGCACTGAAGAGGCGCGGTCGCGGCCGCCCTGGCCGCGGCGCGGAACCGTCCCAGGTCGTCGCGTTGCGGCTGACGAGCGAGGAGCTCGCAGAGCTGGACGCGCTGGCGGCTCGGGCGCACAAGACCCGATCTGAGTTCATCCGCGATGCACTCGCCGCGTACGCGGCGGTAACGAACTGATCATTCACGCGACGAAGGCGCGGCCGCGGATGCTCGATCTGCTCCCCTGAGGAGCGCGGGGTCAGTCCCGCGAGGAGGCGTTGACGCTGCCGGAACGCTCCTGGCCGCTGAGGCCGGCGATGGCGACCATCGTGCGCTCGGTGATCTCGCGGCGGGCCTTGCCGTCTGGGACGCCCTCGAGGTCGGACAGGTCGAGCGGTTCGCCGAAGCGCACCTCGACGCGTGCCCTGCCAGGACGCAGGTGGCTAAACGGTCGGGCGGTGCCTGTGCCGATGAGGCCGACCGGGACGATCGTCGCCCGGGTGTCGCGCGCCATCCAGGCCGCGCCGCCGTGGCCCTCGTGGAGTTTGCCGTCGCGGGAGCGGGTCCCCTCGGGGAAGACGGCGAAGACGCTGCCGGCGCGCAGGATGCTGCTGCCCGCATCGAGCGCGGCCCGCGCGTCGCGGCCGGTCGCGCGGTAGACGGGGACGCCGCCGATGGACCGGAAGAACCAGCGCTTGACCCGACCGAGCACACCGGGACCGGTGAAGTACGACGACTTGATGAGGAACTGCACCGGACGGTTCGCGGCGGTCGGGATGATGACCGTGTCGAGCGACGACAGGTGGTTGCTGGCGAGCAGCACCGGCCCGTGCGCCGGGACGTGCTGGCGACCGACGATTCGGGGGCGGTACAGCAGCCAGAACAGCGGCCGCAGAACAGCCCGGCCGAGGAAGTAGACGGCTCCCGGCCGCGGCGCGGGTGCGGGGCTCGTCGGTGCGGGCTGTACCACCTCGCCACTCTAGCGGCGAGCGGTCGATGCTCCGGCGCGGGCCGTGTCGGTGGGTAGGGGTAGACACGGAGCATGACACGTGCGAACGAATGGCTCGACGGCTATGTCAGGGCGTGGGCCTCGAAGGACGAGGCCGACGTGCGGGCGATCTTCACCGACGACGCGGAGTACTGGTTCCGCCCCGACGACCCCGCGCCGGTGGCCGGAATCGACGCGATCGTCGAGATGTGGCGCGAGCCCGAGCCGACCGACCCGATTCACGACCTGTCGGTCCTCATCGAAGACGACCGGCTCGCCGTCATCAAGGGCACCGTCGAGTATCCGGGTCACGCGACCTACTCCAACCTGTGGGAGGTGTGGTTCGCTCCCGACGGTCGGGCCATTCGCTTCGTCGAGTGGTTCATGACGCCGCGCGGCGAAGACGAGTCCGACGGCGACGCATAACGGGAGGCGGATGCCGCGTCCAGCCCCTTCCGGTCGGTCCGCTCACCGGCCAAGGTGAAGTGTGGGATTCGCAGACGACCTCGGCGCCTGGGTGGCGCGGCAGCGGTGGTACGCCGGGAAGAGCCACCGACCGCGGTTCCGGATTCTCGAGACGCAACCGGCGGGCGGGGCGACACGCTATCTGCTGATGGACGACGAGGGCGCCCGGCCGACCCTGTATCACGTGCCGCTGTCCGTGGTGGCCGAGCCCGAAGACCCGGCCGCCGTCGTCGGCCGCAACGGATCCGGCTTCTTCACCGACGCGGCGCGCGACGCCGCGTTCGCGAAGGCGCTGCTGGCCGAGATGGGCGTCGACGTCAGCCGCGTGACGGGTTCGCGGGTGCTCACCGGGGAGCAGTCCAACACGTCGATCGTCTTCGACGAAGACGGCCGGCCGACGATCATCCTCAAGCTCTTCCGCACGCTCCACCACGGCGAGAACCCGGATGTCACGGTGCAGCGCGTGCTCAGCAACGCGGGTTCGCCCTATGTGCCGCGGTTCCTCGGCAGCATCGACGCGGAGTGGCCCGACGTGGGTCGCGAGTCCGGCGTCGCCCACGGCACCCTGGCCTTCGCGCAGGAGTTCCTGCCCGGCGTGCGCGACGGGTGGGCTGTCGCCCTCGAAGCGGCGGCCGAAGGGCGCGACTTCACCGGCGCGGCCCGCGACCTCGGCACGGCGGTCGCCGGTGTGCACGGCGCCCTGGGCGCCGCGCTCGAGACCGCCGACGCCGGACCGGCAGAGGTCGCCGCGGTCGGCACGGCGTGGCGCCGCCGCCTGCGGATCGGCGCCACCGAGGTGCCCGCCGTCGCCGAGCGGCGCGACGCGATCGAGGCGGTCTACCAGGCGGCGCTCGCCCGGCCATGGCCGCGGCTGCAGCGCATTCACGGCGATCTGCACCTGGGTCAGGTGCTCGCCGTGCCCGGCGCCGGATGGCGCATCGTCGACTTCGAGGGCGAACCGCTCCGCCCGATGGAGGAGCGTGCGATCCCCGATCTGCCGCCCCGCGACGTCGCCGGGATGCTCCGTTCCTTCGATTACGCGGGCGCTGTGGCGGCCGGACCCGACGCCGGCGCGTGGGCGGCGGAGTGCCAGACGGCCTTCGTCGACGCCTACGTGGCGGCCGGGGCGGCCGAGCTCGACCCTGTCCTGCTGCGCGCGCTCATCCTCGACAAGGCCGTGTACGAGTCGATCTACGAGGCGCGCAACCGCCCCGACTGGCTGCCCGTGCCGCTGGCCGGCATCGACGCCGCGCTCCGCTGACGCACCGGGTCCGCTGTCGGAGAATCAGGAGAAACGCCGAGGCGGCCGCCTCCCGGGCGGCGGTCGACGGCGTGTCTCCTCGAATCTCGACGGCCGGTGCGCCCAGAGATCGCCGCTACGCGTGGGTCGCGGCATCCGTCTCCTCCGGACGCAGGAGGAGGAACGTCGCGCCGTACGCGGGGAGCGACACCGAGAAGCTGCACAGGTCGTCCACGCGTCCGATGACATCGCCGGTGGCCGCGTCGATCACGTCGCTGCCGGGAAGGATCTGCTCCGATCGGACCGTGCCCTCGGTGGGCTCGTGCGAGAAGTTGAGCACCGTCACCTGGGTCGCGGCATCCGCGTGTGCATCCCCGTCGTCGAGGCGGTGCACGAGCACGAGCATCCCGGCGTGCGCGACCTCGGGGATGTCGATCTGCGACGCGCTGGCGATGCCGTGCGTACGACGCAGGTCGAGGATGCCGGCCAGCCGCGACGCGAACGACTCGGGGTCGTCGAGCTGCGCGGGGAGTGCGCCGTAGAGCGAGCGGGCGCGCGGCATCCCGGCCGCCGAGCGGCGGGCGTCGGGGTCGACGTCGAGGAGGTCGTGGGCGCCGCGTTCGATCCATCGGGTGTCGCCGGCCGCGATCAGGTCGGACACCTCCTCCGACGGCACGGTGAGCATGCCGGTGAGGTCCCAGCCCGACAGGGCGAACACGCCCGGCTGCCACGCGTTGTAGGCGCACAGCAGCAGGTGGGCGTCGCGGATGGCGGGCAGGTCGTCGTCGGTGATGTCGTCGAGCCGCTCGATGCCGCGCGTCGCGGCGATGAGCGACGCGGTCGTGCAGGCGATGCCGTTCTGCGTGAACACCCGGTTGTAGTCGGCGGTGCCGGTGAGGCTCTCGGTGAGGTCGGCGCGGACCTCTTCGGCGAGCTGGCTTCCTGAGATGTCGCGCCCGCGGAAGTGGAACAGGTCGTCGCCGTGACGCGTCGCCCAGTGGACGAGTTCATAGGTCAGCTCGTCGTGGTTCTGCAGGCCATGCACGAGCTGCACCGGTTGCACCCCGTGCCGGATCGACTCGGTCAGCGCGAGACGCAGGAACTCGGTCTGCCCCGTGGCGAGCGCGTGATGGTAGCCCGGCCGGCCGATGAAGTCGTACGACAGATCGGCGCCGACCGCGCCGGTGTCGCGGATGTCCTCGATCGTGAGGTTCAGCTCCTGGAAGGTGAACCCCCCGACCTTGCGCACCATGCCGGCGATGATGTGGTTCGCGGCGTGCGAGAGCGGGTGCCCCTCCGACCACGCGGGCAGACCCTCGGCGCTCTTCTCCACGCCGAGGAACCCGTTCGCGTCGAGGCGGAGCGCGCTCGTGCCCAGTTCTCCGAGCGAGTGCAGCGCGTCGCCGATCACCAGCCGCATGCCCGCGAACGTCGGATCGAGCCAGTTGATCGACGGCTGCCCCTGCTTGAAGTAGTGCAGGTACACCCAGCGCCGGGTGATCCCGTCGGGCCCGATCACGGGAGCGGTGGCGCTCCAGTTCGTCTCTTTGACGCCCGGGGTGTAGAAGATCACGCGCTGCAGGGCCCCGATGATGTACCCGCGCTCGGCGAGCTCGTGCTCGGTCGCCGGGTCGAGGTTGGCGCTGTCGACCCCCTCGGGCACGTCGGGCAGCAGCGCCCAGTCCTCGGGCGGGATCTCGACCATGTGGTAGATGCCCGGGTAGTCCTTGAACCCCATCTCGGCGAGGCGGAAGTCGGCCCCCTTGCCGGTGTGTCCGGGCACGATGTCGTCGATCACGCTGCCCCCGTGACCGTCGGCGACGTCGCACAGGGCGCGGAACTCGTCCTCGGTGCCGAACGTCGGATCGATCTGGGTGCTGATGCGGTCGAAGTGACCGTCGACGCTGGGCGTCTCGAGCCAGCCGGCGATTCCGCCGGCCCGCTTCACCGGTCCGGTGTGGATGGCGGTGATCCCGATGCGCTCGAACGTCGACCACAGCGCGTCGTCGCCGAGCGCCGACAGGAACGACTGCCCCGGGCGGGTGATGAGCGAGATCGGGTACGCCGTGAACCACACGTCGCTCGTCGCTATGGCACGCCGGGCGTCCGGCCGGGCGTAGGCGTTGCGCCACATCGTCGGCTGGCCCGACAGCTGGCGGGCGAGCACGTCGGCGTCCTTCAGCATCGCCTGCCGCACGAGCCACTCGACGTACGACGGGTTGGTGCCGTTCGCCGTGCGAGGGTCGGTGCGGATGCGCCGCACACTGCTGCCCCGCAGGTGATCCCTCGGACGCAGCCTGCGCGGCCGCGCCGGATACCGCTGCTCGTCGTAGCTGATCTCCGGAATCTCGTGTTCGGCGTCTTCACTCTCGATCGCTTCGATCCCGGCCAGGTCGATGGGGCCGGTGTACAGGTCCTCGGGACGGAGCTCGTCGTGCGCCATCCTTCGACGTTATTGATCCGGGCGTTCCGGCGCGAGGGACTGGCGTGGTCGGGCGAGAGGGATTATGGGGCGGATGCCGCGGCCCGGGGCGATGTCGTCGGTCGGTGGGAGCATGCGGGGGAGCGAGGGGGAGGCGGATGCGGGGCGAGGCGACCGTGCTGCATGCCGACCTCGACGCCTTCTACGCGTCGGTGGAGCAGCGGGACGCGCCGGCGCTCCGCGGTCGGCCGGTGATCGTCGGCGGCGGGGTGGTGCTCGCCGCGAGCTACGAGGCGAAGGCCCGGGGCGTGCGCACCGCGATGGGTGGGCGGCAGGCCCGCGATCTGTGCCCCGACGCGATCGTCGTGCCGCCGCGGATGGAGGCCTACTCGGCGGCGAGCCGTGCCGTGTTCGACATCTTCCGCGACACCACTCCGCTCGTCGAGGGGCTGTCGATCGATGAGGCCTTCCTCGAGGTGGGCGGTTTGCGCCGCATCGCGGGCACCCCCGAGCAGATCGCGGTGCTCCTGCGGCAGCGGGTGCGCGCCGAGGTCGGGCTGCCGATCTCAGTGGGGGTGGCCCGCACGAAGTTCCTCGCGAAGGTGGCGAGCGCGGTGAGCAAGCCCGACGGACTCCTCGTGGTCGAGCCGGAACGCGAGGAGGAGTTCCTGCTGCCGCTGCCGGTCGAACGCCTGTGGGGCGTGGGGGCGAAGACCGCCGAGAAGCTGCACGGGCTCGGCATCCGCACCGTCGGCCAGCTCGCCGAGCTGGAGGCGGCGACCGCGGAGCGCCTGCTGGGCAAGGCCGCCGGCGCGCACCTGCACGCGCTCGCTCGGCTGCGCGATCCCCGCCCGGTCGACACGACGCGGCGCCGCGGCTCGATCGGATCGCAGCGGGCGTTGGGCACCGCGCCGCGCTCGCCGGAGGAGCTCGACGTCATCCTGAGCCAGATCGTCGACCGCTTGGCGCGCCGCCTCCGCGAGAAGGAGCGGGTGTGTCGCACCGTCGTGCTCCGGCTACGGTTCGGCGACTACACGAGGGCCACGCGGTCGCGGACGATGCGCACCCCGGGCGATCGCACCGCCGTGCTGCTCACGATCGCGCGTGGGCTGCTCGCCGCCGCGCAGCCCCAGATCGAGGAACGCGGCATCACCTTGATCGGCGTCTCACTGTCGCAGCTCGGTCGCGCCGACAGCGTGCAGCCCGAGCTCCCGATCGACTGGGACGACGGCCTGCGCCTCGACACCGTACTGGATGCCGTGCGCGACAAGTTCGGCTCCGCGTCGGTGTCGCGAGCGACCCAACTCGGCCGCGACCCCGGGTGGTCGACCCCGCTGCTCCCCGAGCACGAGTGACCCCGGCTCCGAACCCGGCGCGCCGGTCACATCCCGCCCGACCGTTTCTTCGCGAGGGCACGGAACCGGCTTCGGATCTAAACCCTGCGCAATCATCGCGCCTCAACGGCACGGCACGACGTTCCGTCTCGACTGTTGTCCCCCGACGCGCCAGATGGGCGCACACCGCCAGAAGTCGGCCACTGTCCGTCCACCGTGGCACGCTCGGACCTGTGTAGCATCCTGAGTGTGGCGACGGGGGGATCGATGTGATGCATCGACGCATGGCCGTGCAGCCGCAGGTTCTGGAATGGGCGAGGCGCACAGCTGGACTGAGTGTCGAGCAGGCGGCCAAGCGGATCGGCGTGCGAGCCGATCGGATCGTGGAGTGGGAGCACGGCGAGGTCGAGCCGACGATCATCCAACTGCGCAGGGCGGCTGACGCTTACGACCGCCCGTTCGCGGCGCTGTTCGTCGAGGCGCCCCCTCGAAACGAGGAGATCTTCGATCTGCCTGACTTCCGCCGACCGAGCACAGCGGCTTCCGGCGAGTCCACTTCGCTTCGCCGGGCCATCCTTCGTGCGCGCCGACAGCAAGACGCGATCCAGGAAGTCATTGAGGAAGGTACCGAGACGCCCTTCGTATCCCCGGATGTCGTCCTGTTCGACGATGGCGCCTCCCCGGCCGACGCCGGACACGTGTTGCGCGAGGCGCTCGGGTTAAATGACGTGCCATCGAGAGTGCTGCTCCGTCCGGAGGACCTTCTCCGACACCTTGTCCGCGTCGTCGAGCGCCGGGGCTACCTCGTTATACAGGTGCAGAACGTGAGCATGGACGAGATGCGCGGGTTCTCACTAGGAGATGGACCCGCCCCCGTGATCGCCTTGAACGGCGCTGACTGGCCCCGAGGGAAGATTTACACCCTGCTGCACGAGCTTGTTCACGTCGGCCGTCGACACAGCGGCCTCTGCGACCTCTCGCGAGATGCCGCCTCTCCGGAGGAGCGCTACTGCGACGAAGCCGCTGCAGCCGCGCTTATGCCGGCAAAGGCCTTCGCCCGTGCCGCTCAAGGCGTCGACAGAACGAGGTACGCCGACCTCGCCGGCCTGGCGCATGGGTTCGGTGCCAGCGCTGAGTCTGGTCTGCTGCGCCTCGTTGATCTCAAGTTGGCGACGTGGGACGAATACCAAGAGATGAAGCCGGTGTTTCGCGAGGCATACCAGAAGTACAAGCGCGACGAGAAGGACGCCAACGCCGATAAAGACGTCCCGATCTATTACCAGTTGAAAGCCCGCGATCTGGGGCGCCCGTTCATTAGAACCATCCTCCGAGCTCACGACGACGGTGCCATCAGCGCGCGCGACGTCGCGCAGCTGCTTGAGGTGTCATACGACAAACTTGGGAAGCTCGCGGAAGTTGCGGGGGCTGCGTGAGACCCGACACCGTTTATTCGGTCGATACGAGCGCGCTCATCGACGGCATCGAGCGCTTCTATCCGTTCCGGAACTTCCCGCGATTCTGGGACAGGATGGACGACCTCATCGACCAAGGTCGGCTCCGAGTTTCCGAAGAGGCCTGGAATGAAGCGATCAGGGCAGACGCACCGCTCAAGGAGTGGTGCCAAGAACCCGGCATGAACCGATCACGCTGCGTGTACCCGACCACTGCCGAGGTCGCCGCTATCGCAGGTGAGATCGGGCTCGAGTACCCCACGTGGATCAAGCAAGGACGAAAGAACGGCGCCGACCCGTTCGTCATCGCCGTGGCCGAGCACGAAACCTACATGGTGATCTCCGGTGAGACGAACGGTGGGCCCGGGAAGCCGAAAATCCCGTACGTCTGCGCCCAGC
The DNA here is from genome assembly GCF_042803895.1 of Microbacterium sp. NPDC057407. NCBI lineage: Bacteria > Bacillati > Actinomycetota > Actinomycetes > Micrococcales > Microbacteriaceae > Microbacterium > Microbacterium sp. NPDC057407. The sequence continues at coordinate 10,913 of NZ_JBHVCA010000005.1, forward strand.
GAGGCGTGCAGCATGGCCGACTCGTCGACATGATCGTCCGCGAGGACTGGATCATCGGCTGAGGCCCGGCACGTGTCACCCCTTCAATCGGTTCGCGAGTCCGCGAGAGTCCGCCCGATGCACTACGGCCCAGGTGAACGTCCTCGGTGCCAGTCAGCCTCTGACCAAGGCTTACACGACTTCGCCGCAAGTGCCGCCGGGTTCTGAACTATCGGCTGGAGTCACTGGCGTATCGCGCGAGAGTGAGTCCTGATCACTCCTACGCGGGAACAGCATGTCAATCATTTCCGATCGGCACGCTCGATGTGGCTGCGAGGCGCGCGTGCGCGCGCGTCGAGCGCACGCGCGTGCAGAACCTGCGCCAGAGGCGCACCGCTCCTCCTAACTCACCCCGCCCATCAGCGTCAGCCGCACCCGCCGCCTCACGGCAGCGGCCACCCCGTGTAGGCCTCGGCGAGGTACGCCCGGGCGGCGGTCGACTCGACGACGGACCGCAGCTCGCCGAGCTGGCGGCGACGGTCGAAGTCCGAGGCATCCGGTGCCACGTGCAGCATGTTCGTCATCCACCAGGAGAAGTGCTGGGCCTTCCAGATGCGGTGCAGCGCCTGCTCCGGGTATGCGGTCAGCGGACCGTCGTCGCCGTCGAGCAGCAGCGCCCGCAGCGCCCGTTCGAGGATCAGCACGTCGGCGACGGCGAGGTTCATGCCCTTCGCGCCGGTGGGTGGCACGGTGTGCGCGGCGTCGCCGACGAGCGCGACCCGGCCGCGCAGCAGCTCATGCGCCACGAAGCTGCGGAACCGCAGCACGTCCCGCTGGAAGATCGGGCCCTCCTGAAGCGTCGTGCCGGGCACGCGCTTCTGCATCGCGTCCCACAGCTCCGCCTCGCTGAACGCCGCCGGGTCGGTCTCGGGGTCGCACTGGAAGTACATGCGCTGCACCGTGGCGCTGCGCTGACTGACGAGCGCGAACCCGTCGGGCGAGTTGCTGTAGATGAGCTCGTGCGCCGACGGGGGCGCCTCGCACAGGATGCCGAACCACGCGAACGGGTACTCGCGGAAGTACCCGCCGGTCGACGATCCACTGACGGCGGCGCGCGCGACGCTGCGCGACCCGTCCGCCCCGACGACGAAATCCGCCTCGATGACGAGGCGCGACCCGTCGGCGTCGGTCGCGATGACGCGGGGACGAGCGGACGGCGCGTCCTCCACCCGCTCCGCGGTCACCCCGAACCGCAGGTCTTGGCCGCCCGCGAGGCGTGCCGCGATGAGGTCCTTCAGCACCTCGTGCTGGGGGTAGAGCCAGACCGATCGGCCGACGAGCGCGTCGAAGTCGATGCGGTGGCCTTCGCCCGCGAAGCGCAGCTCGATGCCGTCGTGGCGGCTGCCGACCGTGCGGACCCGGGTGGAGGCGCCGCTCGACTCGAGGATCTCGACCGTCCCCTGCTCGAGGATGCCGGCGCGGATGGTGCTCTCGATCTGCTCGCGGGTGCGCTGGTCGATGACGATCGACTCGATGCCGGCCGCGGCGAGCAGGTGAGCAAGCAGCAGGCCGGCGGGGCCGGCGCCGATGATGGCGACGCGGGTGCGGAGCGTCGTGGGCATGTCGTCTCCTTCGACGTGGGAACCGCTTCAGTGTGCGGTGCCCGGCGACGATCCCATGCGCGTCCTCCCGATCAACGGGAAGTTTTCAGCGCCGGTATCCGAGCGATCGCTCGATGTCGCGCGCGGCCCGGTGCAGCTCGACGAGGGCGAACTCGACCTCTGCGTCGCGCGGCAGCACGACCGAGAGCGCCGCGATCACCGCGCCGGTCTCGTCGCGCACCGGCACGGCCACGCCGGTCGAGACTTCTTCGATGTATCCGGGCGCGATGGCGTGCCCGACCGTCCGCACCTCCGACAGCTTGCGACGCAGCTGCGCGGGGTCGACCGGCGTCCGCGGTGTGAGCCTCGCGAGCGGCGCCGACATGATCCGGTCCTGCAGGTCGCGGTCGCCGAACGCGAGCAGCACGAGGCCGGACGACGAGGCGTGCAGCGGCAGGCGTCCGGCGACGCGGGTGACATTGGAACCGGATGCCGGGGCACTCAGCCGCTCGAGGAACAGCGCTTCGTCGTGCTCGAGGATCGCCAGCTGCGTGTGTTCTCGCACCCGCTGCTGCACCCGCTCCATGTATGGCAGTGCCGCCTGCCGCAGCCGCAGCGCGTGCGAGGAGCGCGTGGCGAGCTCCCACAGCCGCATGCCGATCCGCACCCGCCGCTCGTCGTCGCGTTCGAGCAGGCCCGCATCGACGAGTTCGCCGACGATGCGGTGCGCGGTGGAGCTCGGCAGGCCGCTGCGGCGTCCGATCTCGGCGGCCGTCTGCGCGGTGCGGGTGGGGGTGAAGGTCTCGAGCACCCGCACCAGGCGGTCGGTGACCGAGTCCCCCGAAGGAGAGTTCGCCATGTGCTCAGCATGGCACTCGGCGAACGACATTCCCATTCAGTGGGACGACTCCGCAACACGCCGACGGAAGCGCGCACGATGGGTGCAGCATCCGATCGCGTCGAAGGAGACCCGTGACCCCACCCACCGCGGCGGCGCCCGAGACCCTGCTCGCGGCCCCCGACCAGGCCAGCCAGTCCGAGATCACCCGTGAGATCGGCGAGCTCCACGCCGACTACGCCCGACGCGAGGCCGCGGGCGAGACCTTGCCGGCGACGATGCACGACTTCGCGCCGTACCGTTCCAGCATCCTGCGGCACCCGACGAAGAACCCGAAGCTCGTCGACCCCGAGACGATCGAGCTGCTGTCGCCCGCGTTCGGGCAGCGCGACGTCGCCGCGATCGAGTCCGACCTGACCCTGCAGCACGCGGGCGAGCCGCTGGGCGAGCGCATCACCGTGCGCGGGCGGTTGCTCGACTCGTGGGGACGCCCGGTCGCGAATCAGCTCATCGAGATCTGGCAGGCCAACTCCGCGGGCCGGTACATCCACCAGCGCGACCAGCACCCCGCGCCCCTCGACCCGAACTTCACCGGCGCCGGGCGGGCCGTGACGAACGACGACGGCGAATACCTCTTCACGACGATCAAGCCCGGCCCGTACCCGTGGAAGAACCATCTCAACGCATGGCGTCCGGCGCACATCCACTTCTCGATCTTCGGCTCGTCGTTCACGCAGCGGCTGGTCACGCAGATGTACTTCCCGGGTGACCCGCTCTTCGCGCTCGACCCGATCTACAACACGATCTGGCGCCCGCAGGACCGCGACAGCCTGGTCGGGGTCTACGACCACGACCTCACCGCACCGGAGTGGTCGACCGGGTACCGCTTCGACATCGTCGTCGACGGCCCCGACGCGACCTGGTTCGAGCCGGAGGGCGAGTGACATGACGGTGCCCACGAGGACTCACCGTCCGACGCCCGGCCAGACCGTCGGCCCGTTCTTCGCGTACGGGGTCGAGTTCGCAAAGATGAACCAGATCGCGTTCCCGCACTCGCCGGGAGCGGTGGTGCTCGGCGGGACCGTGTTCGACGGAGCGGGCGCACCGATCCCCGACGCCTTCGTGGAGATCTGGGGCGCCGACGCCGACGGCGCGGTGCCGCGGTCGCGGGGCACCCTTCGCCGCGACGACCACACGTTCACGGGCTTCGGCCGGGCGTTCACCGACGACGAGGGTCGCTTCGAGTTCTGGACCCGCATCCCCGGCGCCGCTCCCGGCCGGGCAGCGTTCTTCGCGGCGATCGTCTACGCCCGCGGCCTGCCCGACAAGCTGCACACCCGCATCTACCTCCCCGACGACGCCGACGCTCTCGCCGCCGACGCGTTCCTCGCCTCGCTCGACCCCGACGAGAGACGCACCCTCATCGCGGCCCGCACACCCGAGGGCCACCTGCGCCACGACATCCGCCTCCAGGGCGAGGACGAGACGGTGTTCCTTGCCTTCTGACGACCTCGCTCCCTTCGACGCCGGCCTGCTGTCTCCCGTGACCGCGGGCCGAGACGCCGTCGTATCGGACGACGCGGTCGTCGATGCGCTCGTGACCGCCGAGGTCGCGCTCGTGCGGGCGCTCGCCGCCGAGGGCGCGATCGATCCGTCGATCGCCGAGCGGGTGTCGGGGGCCCTGGGCTGGCAGGCGGAGGGGGACGGATGCCGCGGCCACGGCGTCTCGGCCCGTGACCTGTCGGCCGCCGCCGTCTCCGACGGCAACCCCGTGATCCCGCTGGTCGCCGGGCTGCGCGACGCGGTCGCGGCCGAGGACGCGCCGTGGATCCACCGGGGCGCGACCAGCCAGGACATCCTCGACACCGCGCTCATGATCGTGGCGCGGTCGGCGGCCGACGCGATCGGGGCCGACCTGACGACGGCCGCGGACGCGCTCGTCGCCTTCGCCGGCGCGCACGCCGACGACGTCGCCGCGGCGCGCACGCTGACCCAGCACGCCGTGCCGACCACCGTCGGTGCCCGCGCCGCCGGGTGGGAACGCGGCATCCGTCGGTCCCTCGCCCGCCTCGTCGCGGCACGCGATGCCCTGCCTGCCCAGCTGGGCGGCGCCGCGGGAACGCTCGCGTCGTTCGTCGAGGGCTTCGGGCCGCACGTCGCGCTCCGGCTGCCCGGCACGTTCGCCGCCCAGGTCGGTCTGCGGGCGCCGGCCGCGCCGTGGCACACCGAACGGTGGCCGGTGACCGAGCTCGGCGACGCGCTGGTGCAGGTCACGGACGCGCTCGGCAAGATGGCGGCGGATGTCGCGACCCTGAGTCGCACCGAAATCGGCGAGCTGGCCGAGGGCACCGGCGGCGGCTCGAGCGCGATGCCCCAGAAGCAGAACCCGGTGCGGGCGGTGCTGATCCGGTCGGCCGCGATCCGCGCCCCGCAGCTCGGGGCCACACTGCACTTCGCGGCCGCACTGGCCGTCGACGAACGCCCCGACGGCGCCTGGCACGCCGAGTGGCCCGCCCTCCGCGAGCTGCTGCGGGTGACGCTCGGGGCCGCCGCGCACGCCGCCGACCTCGCGCGCGGGCTGCGGGTCGACCGCGACGCGGTGGCGCGCAACCTGGCGCTCACGGGCGGGCTGCTCGTGAGCGAGCGGCTGCGGGCGGTGCTCGTGCCGCTCGTCGGCCCGGAGCGGTTCGCGCACGCGCTGGCGGGGTCGCCCGAGACGCTCGCCGAGCGGATCCGGGCCCTCCCCGAAGCGGCGCACCTCGACCTCGACGACCTGCTCGATCCCGCCCGCTACACCGGCCTCGCGCCGCGCGTGGCGAGCGATCCCGACCCGGCGGTCGGCTCGTGAGCGTGCCCGCGGTCGCCCTGACCGCCCCGAACGGACCTGACGGCGCGCCGCTGCTCGTGCTGGGGCCGTCCCTCGGCACGTCGACGATCCTGTGGGAGTCGGTGGCACCCCTGCTGCAGGACCGCTTCCGCGTCACGGCGTGGGATCTGCCCGGGCACGGGGCGTCGCCGGCCGCCGGCGGACCGTTCACGGTGGCCGACCTCGCCGACGCGGTGGCCGTCGTCGTCGACGAGGAGCAGTTCCTCTACGCGGGCGTCTCACTGGGCGGGGCCACCGGGCTCGAGCTGGCCCTCCGTCATCCCGGGCGGGTGCGGGCGGCCGCGATCCTCGCGTCGGGCGCCCAGCTCGGCGAACCGGCGGCGTGGCACGAGCGGGCCGAACAGGCCCGCGCGCAGAGCACGTCGAGCCTCATCGTCGGGTCGGCGCAGCGGTGGTTCGCGGACGGGTCTGTGGCGAAGCATCCAGAACTCACCGGCCGGCTGCTGCACGCCCTGGCCGCCGCCGACGACGAGAGCTATGCGCGGTGCTGCGAAGCGCTCGCCGAGTACGACGTGCGCGACCGGCTCGGCGAGATCAGCGCGCCCGTGCTGGCGGTGTGGGGTGAGCACGACCGGGTGGCTCCGCAGGCGAAGGCCGCCGAGATCGCCTCGGGCGTGCCGCGCGGCGAGTCGGCGATGGTGCCGGATGCCGCGCACCTGCCGCCCGCCGAGCAGCCCGAGGCGGTCGCCGACCTGCTGCGACGATTCTTCGCCCGCGTGGAAGGAGACGCCGATGTCACGACCGGACGGTGAGGGACTCACCGACGAGGAGCGCTACGACCAGGGCATGGTCGTGCGGCGGGAGGTGCTCTCGAGCGAGCACGTCGACCGCGCGACCGCCGCGACGACCGCGCTGACCGCCGACTTCCAGGACTTCATCACGCGCGTCGCGTGGGGCGACATCTGGTCGCGTCCGGGACTCGACCGGCGGTCGCGCTCGATCGCCGTGCTCAGCTCGCTCATCGCCCACGGGCACGAAGAGGAGTTCGCCATGCACGTGCGGGCCGCGCGCCGCAACGGGCTCAGCGTCGACGAGATCCGCGAGGTGATCCTGCAGTCGGCGATCTATTCCGGCGTTCCGGCGGCGAACACGGCGTTCCGCATAGCCGGTGAGGCGCTGGCCGAGGAGGTCTCGTGATCGACAAGACGGTGACGGATGCCGCGGCCGCCGTCGCGGGCATCCCCGACGGTGCGACCGTGATGATCGGCGGGTTCGGCCGGGCCGGCCAGCCGGTCGAACTCATCGACGCGCTCATCGAGCAGGGCGCGTCGGGCCTCACGATCGTGAACAACAACGCCGGCAACGGCGACACCGGCCTGGCGGCGCTGCTCGCGAAGGGTCGGGTGCGCAAGATCATCTGCTCGTTCCCCCGCCAGCACGATTCGTGGGTGTTCGACGGGTTGTACCGGGCGGGCGAGATCGAGCTGGAACTCGTGCCGCAGGGGAATCTCGCGGAGCGCATCCGCGCGGCCGGCGCCGGGATCGGCGGCTTCTTCTCGCCGACCGGCGTGGGCACCCAGCTGGCGGAGGGCAAGGAGCGACGCACGATCGACGGCCGCGACTACGTGCTCGAGCACCCCATCAGGGCCGACTACGCGCTGATCTCGGCCCTCCGTGCCGACCGGTGGGGCAACCTCGTCTACCGCGAGACGGCGCGCAACTTCGGTCCGGTCATGGCGACGGCCGCGACGACCACGGTCGTGCAGGTGGACGAGCTCGTGCCGCTCGGCTGGATCGACCCCGAGACCGTCGTGACTCCGGGGATCTTCGTCGACCGGGTGGTCGCCGTGGGTGAGCGGGCGTGGCTGCGCGACGGCGAGTTCGTCGGCGGCGTCGACGTCGAAGGGCGCCCGGCTGCGGCATCCGTCGTCGTATCGGAGGTGGACCAGTGAGCACACGCATCACGCGCGACGAGCTCGCCGCCCGGATCGCGGCCGACATTCCCGAGGGCGCCTACGTCAACCTCGGCATCGGTGCGCCCACGCTGGTGGCGAACTTCCTCCCCGACGACCTCGAGATCATCCTGCACACCGAGAACGGCCTTCTCGGGATGGGGCCGGCGCCCGAGCCGGGCGCTGTCGACCCCGACCTCATCAATGCCGGCAAGGAGCCGGTGACGGCGCTCGCGGGGGCCGCATACTTCCACCACGCCGACTCGTTCGGGATGATGCGCGGCGGGCATCTCGACGTGTGCGTGCTGGGTGCGTTCCAGGTGTCGCAGACCGGCGACCTCGCGAACTGGTCGACCGGCGCGCCCGGTGCCATCCCGGCGGTGGGCGGCGCCATGGACCTCGCGATCGGGGCGAAGCAGGTGTTCGTGATGACCGATCTGCTCACCAAGACGGGCCAGTCGAAGCTGGTCGCGGCCTGCACGTATCCGCTGACCGGTGTCGGGTGCGTCACGCGTGTCTACACTGACCACGCGGTCTTCGACATCGTCGACGGGCGGTTCACCGTGCGCGAGGCGTTCGGCGACAACACGACCGAGACGCTCGCCGAGCTGACCGGACTGGATTTGATCGAGGCGGATGCCGCAGCCGCCGTCGGAGGACACTGATGCCCGCGACCTACATCTACGACGCCGTCCGCACCCCGTTCGGCCGCGCCGGCGGCGCTCTGGCGGGGACGAGGCCCGACGACCTGGCAGCGGTGGTGATGCGGGCGGCGGTGGAGCGCACGGGGCTGGATGCCGCGCGGATCGACGATGTGATCTTCGGCGACGCGAATCAGGCCGGCGAGGACAACCGCAACGTGGCCCGAATGGGGGCCCTGCTCGCGGGGTTCCCGACGACGGTGACCGGGGTGACGGTGAACCGCTTGTGCGGGTCGAGCGTCGAGGCGGTGATCCAGGGTTCGCGCGCGATCGAGTCCGGCGACGCCGACATCGTGCTGGCCGGTGGCGTCGAGTCGATGAGCCGGGCGCCGTTCGTCGTCGAGAAGTCCGCGCGACCGTGGCCCGCGGTCGGCAACCAGACGCTGTGGAACACGGCGATCGGCTGGCGGATGACGAATCCGGCGCTGCGCAAGGACTGGACGATCTCGAACGGAGAGTCCGCCGAGAAGCTGGCCGGGATCTACGGGATCTCCCGCGAGGCGCAGGACGCCTTTGCTCTCCGCAGCCACCGACTCGCGGCGGAGGCTTGGGCCGCCGGCGCGTACGACGATGAGATCGTGCAGGTCTCGGGTGCCGAGCTGACGCGGGATGAAGGCATCCGCGATGACACGTCCCTCGAGAAGCTCGGAGCGCTCAAGGCGCTCTTCGCCGCGGACGGCACGGTGACGGCGGGCAACTCGTCGCCGATCAACGACGGTGCATCGGCGGTGCTGCTCGGTGCGGAGGGGGCGATCGACGGGGAGCCGCTGGCGCGGATCACCGGGCGCGGGGTGTTCGGCAACGATCCGGACGTGTTCGGGGTCGCGCCTGTGGAGGCGGCGAACAGGGCGCTGGCGCGTGCCGGGCGGACGTGGGCCGATGTGGATCTCGTTGAGCTGAACGAGGCCTTCGCATCGCAGTCGCTAGCGTGCCTGGCCGGCTGGCCCGACCTCGACCCCGACCGGGTGAACGTGCACGGCGGCGCGATCGCGATCGGTCACCCGCTCGGCGCGTCGGGTGGTCGCATCATCGGCCACGCCGCGCACGAGCTGCGCCGCCGCGGCGGGGGAGTGGCCGTCGCCGCGCTGTGCATCGGCGTCGGCCAGGGCCTCGCCGTCGTGCTCGAGCGCTGAGCGGGCGGCAGCTTCGCAGAAAGCGCGCTGCTTCGCAGATTTCCGGCGATTGTGTGCGTATCGGGTGCCGATCTGCGAAGTACGCGGCGATCGCTATCACAGACAATCAGCGATCGCCGTCGATCCTGGTACGGGCGGAGCCGTTGCGCGCACCTGGGACCCTCATCGGGCACTGCGCGAAGGAGGGCGGTCGTGAACGTGGGCGAGCGCGTGCGGCTGTCGTCCGAAACCGGGCGCCGGAACAGCGAGGGCGAGCGCTTTCGGACGAGGCGCGCGGATGCACCGGTCTATCCGGTTGACTGTACAGCCGCGTCTCGCTGTTCCGGCGTGATGTGTCGGCGTTCGAGGGCGGCTCCTTCGACGTCGACGTCGGGGATGATGCGGTCAAGCCATCGGGGGAGCCACCAGGCGGCACGGCCGAGCAGGTGCATGAGCGCGGGGATCAGCAGCATGCGCACGATGAACGCGTCGATCAGCACGCCGGCGGCGAGGCCGAACCCGAAGCCCTTCACGAGGATCGACTCCGAGGTGACGAACCCTCCGAACACGGAAACCATGATGATCGCCGCGGCGATTACGACGGTGCGCCCGGCACGGACGCCGCGCGCGACAGCTAGCCGAGGAGGCGAGCCGTGTACGAAGGCCTCCCGCATACCCGACGTGAGGAACAAGGTGTAGTCCATCGCGAGACCGAACAGGATGCCGACCAGGATGACGGGCAGGAAGCTGAGGATCGGCCCGGGGGTGTGCACGCCGAACAGCCAGCCCAGCCACCCCCACTGGAAGACCGCGGTCAGCGCGCCGTACGTCGCGAAGAGCGACAGGATGAAGCCGCCCGTCGCGAGCAGCGGGACCACCAGCGAACGGAACACCATCGTGATGATGAGGAACGACAGCCCGACGACGACCACGAGATACCCGGGGAGCGCGTCGCCGAGCCCGGCGGAAATGTCGATGTTGATCGCCGCCTGGCCCGAGACGCCGAGCACGATGTCACCGTCGATCGGCGGCAGGGCGCGCAGTTCGCGCACGAGCTGATCCGTGCTCTCGCTGTTCGGTCCGCCCGTCGGCACCACCTGGAACGCCGCAAGCGTCGAGTCGTCCGAGATGCCGATCGGCGCGACGGCGACGACGTCCTCCTGCGCGGCGAGCTCCCGTGCGACCGACAGCTGCGCGCTTCGAACATCTCCTTCAAAGAGGCCGGCCGGCAGGTCCGCCGTCACGAGAAGAGTGCCGTTGACACCCTCGCCGAACGCGTCCTGCGTCCACGTGTACGCCTGATAGGCCGTCGAGTCCGGCGCTTCGGAGCCGCCGTCGGGAAGTCCGAGGCGCATCGACAGCGCCGGGACGGCGAGCAGCAGCAGCGCGACGACCGCGAGCACCGCCGTCGTGATCGCCCGCACGTTGGACATCTCGCGCACCGCATTCGCGCGCACACGTCGCCTGACGCTGTCCTCGCCGGCGGTTGACCGGAACATCCGGGCGCGGGCTCTGCGGCTGAGAATGCGCATATCCGCAAGCCCGAGGAGGGCCGGCGTCAGCGTGATCGAGATGAGCACGGCGACAGCGACGGCAACCGCGCCGACCGTGCCCATGAGGCCGAGGAAAGGGATGCCGACGATGTTCAGTGCGAGAAGGGCCACGATCACCGTCGCCCCGGCGAAGACGACGGCGTTGCCGGCCGTCCCGTTCGCGAGCGCGATCGACTCCCGCACCTCGGCGCCCTGAAGCAAGTTCTTGCGGTGTCGGTAGAGGATGAACAGGCTGTAGTCGATCCCGACCGCCAGGCCAAGCATCACCGCGAGAACCGGGGTGATCGAGGCTATCTCGATGACACCCGACAGTGAGAGGGTTCCCAGCACGGCGGCGGCGACGCCGGTCATGGCGGTCACGATCGGGAAGGATGCCGCCAGCACGGAGCCGAGCACCGTGAGGAGCACGATCCCGGCGATGACCACGCCGATCGCCTCGCCGACGCCGAGCACCTCGGGCACGCCTTGCGAGATGTCCGTCGAGAATGCCACGTCGGTTCCTTCGACGGGATCGTCGGCGAAGTGGGCGATTACTGCCTCTTTGGATTCATCCGACAGCTCGAGTCGCGGGCGATCGAAAGTGATGGCCAGGAGAGCAGTCGACTCGTCGGGCGACACGGTGCGGATCTCGTCGGCAAATGACAGCAGCTCCGCGCCCTCCTCGAGCGCAACGGTGTTGTTCTCGATCTGCGCGCGAGCATCCGTCAGCTGCTGCTGCTGAGCGTCCAGCTGCGCGAGTCCGGCATCCAGCTGCGCCTGCTGAGCATCTAGCTGGGCGAGCTGCGCAGCGCGCGCGGCGGCGGACGGGCCAGCGGATTCGAGCTGGGCGCGCGCAGCGTCCAGTTGCGCCTGGGCGTCGTCGATCTGTTGACGGGCGGCATCCAGCTGCGCCTGACCGTCGTCGGCCTGGGCCCGCGCTGTGTCGAGTTGCGCGCGTCCTTCATCGATCTGCTGCTGCTGATCGGCCAGTTGCTGCTGCGTGGCGAACGGATCGATCACGTCCGAGACGTCGTCGAGGTCGCGCGCGGACTCAACAAGCTCCGAAATCGCCTGCTGCTGCTCCGCGGTGAACGGTTCGCCGTCGGTCGTGCGATAGACCACGGTTCCGGTGCCGCCGCTGAACTGGGGCAGCCGCTCCTGCAGCTCTTCGACGACCTTGCCCGCCGCGGTTCCGGGGATGTCGAACGTTGCTGAAACACTCTTGAATCCCACCGCGAAGGCGACCCCCGCAGCAGCGAGCACGAGACTCCACACCAGAATGATCAGCCACGCGCGGGCAGCGGCAATTTTCCCCAGGCGGTGCAGCAGGCCGGACAATGCGTTCTCACTTTCCGCGGAGCGCAGGCGTGGATGAGGGCGACCGCCGTGGCTAGAGTATACGCAACGTCTCGTCTAGTCAGGAGCAGAGGATGACCGCACCCCGCAGTGGCCCCATGCGCAGTGAGGCCGCCCGTCAAGCGGTGCTGCGGGCCACGTCGCAGTTGCTGGCCGAAGTCGGATACGACCGTCTGACGATGGAGGGGATCGCCAGCCGGGCCGGGGTTTCGAAACAGACCATCTACCGGTGGTGGACCTCGCGAAGCGCCGTGGTGGCCGAGGCTCTCGTCGAGGGTCTCGTGCTGTCTGAGCAACTCGCCGTTCCCGATACCGGTGACCTGCGCAACGACCTCACGAGCTGGCTGGCGGGACTGGCAGAGCTCATCGACGATCCGCAAAGCGTCGGACCGATGCGGTCGATCATCATGGCAGCCACCCACAGCCCCGAAATCGCCTCCCAGCTCGAGGAACTCCTCGTACCGACCGTCGCCTTGACCGAGCGACTGACCGCCGCGATCGGACAAGCTCCCCATCTGCGCGCGGACACGCCGGTCGACACCGTGATCGAGATGGTCTTCGGCGCACTGCTCGTTCGCGTGATTACCCAGAGCCCGCTCGACGAGGGCGCCATCGACAACCTCGTCGCGGTCGTGCTGGGACCGGACACGGCGAGAGGGTAAGTCTGGACCGCTCTCCTGCTCGGCGGCACATCGCGTCGACTGAAGGCGGCTCGTTCCGGATCCCTCAGCGCCGATCACGTTGAGGGCCCGACGCGATCAGCGGTCCCCGTCCTCGCCAGGATGTCATGGTGGATGGGGGGTCTTTCGTGACGGCGAATCTAGACCCGCTACCCCCGCATCGACGTACCAGGTGCAGGTCGACCCCTTTGGACCCGGGGAGAGCGGCACGCCGTCGATGCGAAAACTATCCGTTCTCAGTCTTGTCGTAAGCGCGACTAAGGCCGCCGCGATGCTGGGCCTGGTAAAGGCCGCGCAGGAAGATCGGGCGGGCGAAGTGCATCCAGCAGAACCAGGCCAGGCCGCGGGGTGCCTGCGGCATCGCCTGCTTCCACAGGGCGCCCCCGTGAACCGTTTGCCGCCAGGCTGTTCATCGCAACGAAGACGGGCGCGGCGGCGATATCGCCGGAGTCGGACACGAAGATGGTGGCGGCTACGAGAGGGGTGAGAGCGACGACGCTGACGAACGGGGCGACGGTGACGCGAGGCACGGTCGCGGTCGTCAGCAGGATGCCGAGCGCAGTACCCGCGATGGCCACGAAGACGATCAATAGCAACGTCCAGATCCGTTTCCGCGGTGAATGAGAGACGTTTCATCGCTCTCAGCACGATTGGATGCTGAGGATGCCTCGCCACCGTCGGAGGTGGCGAGGCATCCTCGCTTGGGGGCGGGGGCTAATCGATGGTGAACTCGAACGGAGCGCTGGTGGCCTTGCCGGCGACGTTCTGCTTCGCGGTGCCCGAGTAGGAGCCGGCGACGAGCGACACGGTCGAGGTGACCGACCAGGTGCCCGAGGCCGTCACCGTGGCCGTGCCGAGGACGGTCCCGAACCTGCCCTGCACTGTGACAGTCGCGCCCGGGTGGCCGGTGCCCGCGAAGACGGGGCGTCCGGGTGCGAGGGCGGCGCCGATTTTCGGCGTGGTGAGCTTCACGTCGGTGTTCGCGACTGCTGTGAACCGGAACGTCGCGCTGGTGACGTCCGCTCCGGCCGTCTGCACCGCCGTACCCATGTAGCTGCCAGCGACGAGCGAGACCACGGACTCGACCTCCCAAGTGCCGTCCGCCTTGACGGTGGCGGTGCCGAGGCGGGTGCCGAACTGGCCCTTCACCACGACCGTCGCGCCCGGGTTCCCCTTGCCGGCGAAGACCGGCTTGCCGGGCTCGATCACGGCATCGAGGGCCGGAGCGGTGAGCGTCACCGGAGTCACCACTTCGACCGGATCGGGCACGTTCACCGTGAACTCGTACCGGGCGGTGGTGGAGTCCGAGGACTGCGACACGGTGCCCGAGTACGACCCGTTGTCGAGGTCGGAAGCGGCGGACGCCTTCCAGCTGCCGTCGGGGTTTGCGGTGGTGCTCGCGACCTCCTCGCCGGAGGCGTCGGTCACCGTGACGACGGCGCCGGGGTGCGCCGTGCCGGCGAACTCCGGACGCTTGGTGTCGGTGATCTCGGCGCCGATGGCCGGGGAAGACAGGGTCACCCGGTGCGATCTGCGGAGCGACGTAGCCCGACTCGTAGGCGAGCGGCGTGCTCAGCCCGGTCGGCAGTTCCAGTCCACCACTGACGACGAGCCTGCCTCCCTCGACGGTGCCGGTGCGCGTGTTGTCGTCGTCGGAGACCACCGGGAGGGAGATCTCCGCCCACACTCCGGCCCTGAGGTAGTGGGCATCCTGCTTGATCGTCATCGTGCGGCGGTCGGCGGAAAGGACTCCCGCCCAGGATGCCTTGTAGCCGTCCCTCTGCTCGAGCGCGATGCTCGCACTCGCGAACCTCGTCCCCTCCGGCGCATCGACGAGGAACGTCGCACCGTAGCGGGTGTTCGTGTCGAGGTTGTTCTGCCAGCGGGCCTTGATCACCCCGGCCTCACCCGGCGCGATGCGGGGAGCCGCCGTCTGCGCGAGGGTGAACGCGTCGACCGCTTCGTAGCTGATGTCCTGCTCGAGGACGAGCGGGAAAGCCAGGCCCGAGTCGACAGAGAAGGAGCCGCCCCCCACGGCGCCACGCCGACTGTTGTCGGCGTCCGAGCGCAGCGTGACGGTGAGGTCGACCCAGTAGCCCGCCTTGACGTAGTCGCTCCAGTTCACGACCAGCGTGCGCTTGTCGGCGGACAGCGTGCCGTAGTCGTAGACCCCCGCTCCGTTGCTCCACACCGAGGTGAGCCTGGTGTCGGCGAACGTCGTGCCCTCGGGCGCGGTGAATCGCAGGACCGCGCCGTGTCCGCCGTTGCTGGTCGTCTGGTTGGCCACCCGCACCGTCGCCTTTCCGGTGTAGCCGGCGGCGATGTTCGGGACCGCGGACTGCGTGACCTCGTAGCCCAGGACGACCGCGTTCGCGCTCGGCGGGACGGGAGCTTCCGGCGTCGCGGCAGCGGCGCCCAGCGGCGACAGACCGCAGGTCAGTGCGGCAGCGACTCCTGCTGCCAAGAGGATGCGAGGACGGTTGGTCTTCATGACTTCCCTTCGTTGATGCTCAGTGGAGCGTGTTCACGCCTCCTGGGCGCGGGCACAAGTCCCCACACTGGCGCACCGACCGAGGGCGGAAAGGCTCGGTCCGGGGATCTGTGGATAAGTCGAGCGAGTCAAAGGGTGCCCGCCGCACCAGTCCTTATGCGCGAATCAGAAGTACTTATGAGCGAAGGCGACGAAACGGGATAGCCTCGAAATGCCGCGACGGCGCGACACGAAGGAGAGCGGGCGCAGATGCTTCTCGAGCGAGACCTGATCCAGTCGGTGGGATTCCGCAACGTCCGCGAGGGTGGTGCGATCACGGGCTTCCAGTTCCGGGTGCGCATGCCCTCGTACCGCGGCATGGCGGCCTCGCTCATCGACGGCATCGGCGTCAGCATCCCGGGCTTGGTCGACGTCGAGCCGGATGTCCCGACCTGGACCCTTCAGGGACGCACCTACACGCTCGCCGAGCTGTGGGAGTCGACCGACGTGCGGTGGCAGCTCGAAGACGCCGCGGTCGTCACGGTGCCGCTCGCGGGCGGGTTGCCCGACGGCATCCACGAACTCTCCATCGACCTGCGCCTGCGCATGTCGTACATCCCGCAGGAGCACCAGCCCAGCCGGTACCAGGTCACCAAGCACGTGACCCTGTCGCCGGAGGCATCCGGTGCGCCCTTCAAATACGGGGTGTCGCTCTACAGCTATATGGGCGACTACGGCACCACGATGGACCTCGAGACCGCGCTCCGCTCGATCGCCGACCTCGGCGCGACCGGAGTGGAGATCCTCGGCGAAGGCCACGTCCCGAACTACCCGAACCCGCCCCAGGAGTGGGTCGACGAGTGGTTCCGCCTGCTCGACCAGTACGGTCTCGAGCCCACGAACTACGGCTCGTGGATCGACACCCGCCTGCACTCCAGCGGACCGAACGGCCGCGACATGACCGTCGACGAGGGCGCCGCCGTGCTGCAGCGCGACCTGCGGCTCGCGAAGCGGCTCGGCTTCCGGTTCGTCCGGCCCAAGATCGGCGTCGTGTCGAGCGACCTCATCCCGCACCCCATCTGGACCGAGGTGGTCGAGCAGTCGCTCCCGCTCGCGGAGGAGCTCGACGTCGTCATCTGCCCCGAGATCCACTCGCCGACGCCGATCAAGCACGAGGTGGTCGACGACTACATCGCCCTGATTGAGCGCACCGGCAGGAAGCACTTCGGCCTGCTGCTCGATACGGGTATCTTCCAAGACCGGCCCATCCCGCTGCGCCCGGGCGAGCTTCCCGGCCGGCGGCCCGCCTTCCTCGACGGCATCGGCGTCGACCCGGCCGACGTCTTCGACGTGATCGACCATGTCGTCTTCATTCAGGCGAAGTTCCACGACATCGACGACAGCCTCGAAGACCAGCAGATCCCGTGGGAGCCGGTGCTGCGCGCCCTCAAGGAGGCCGGATACACGGGCTACCTCTCCAGCGAATACGAGGGCGAGCGCGAACCGTGGCGCTCGATCGAGCAGGTGCGACGGCAGCACTCCCTCATGCGCCAGGTCGCCGACGGCCTCTGAACAGGACACCCTCATGCCCAATGGACTCATCCACGAAGACAGCCTCCGCCCTCACTCCGACGGGCTCGCCCTGCGCCTCACGCTGCCCTGGTATCGCAGCCTGTGGCTCTCGTCGATCAGCGGCCTCGAACTGACCATCGACGGTGAGCCCGTCGCCGAGACCGACCTCCGTTTCGTCACCCCCGACCGCGAGTACCGCCTCGACGAGCTGCCCGAGCAGAGCGAGACGCTGTGGTTCCTGCAGGAGCACCCGCTGCTCGTCGTGCGCCGCGACGAGCCGGTCGCACTCGGCGAAACGCACGACGTCGTGCTCACCGGCCAGCTGCGGCTGCCGTACATGCAGATCGCGCCCGGCGACAACGGCGGGCCGGGAATCTATGTCCCGAACTTCGTGCGCGATCACCTCACGCTGACGGTGACGGATGCCGCGGCATCCGTCCCCCCGATGGTCAGGGACGTGCCGCCCCCGCCCGCCGCGACCGACGCCGACCCGTTCCAGCTCGGGCTCACGCTCTACTCGGCGAGTGCCGAGTTCCGGGCGGGGTGGTTCGACTTCGACGGTTTGCTCGACCGGGTCGCGGAGCTCGGGATCGGACCGGGGATAGAGATCGTCGCGTCGCAGGTGCTGCCCACCTACCCGGTGGTGTCGGACAAGTTCGTCCGCACGTGGCGCGACGCGTTCGACCGGCACGGGTTCGTCGCCAGCTCGTTCGGGGCCAACCTCGACATGGGGCGCCGCCGCGACCGCGACATGACCCCCGACGAGGAGTTCGAGTTCAGCGAGCTCATGTTCCAGGGCGCGAAGAAGCTCGGCTTTCCGCTCGTGCGCATCCAGAGCGCCAAGCCCGAGCTGCTGCGGCGCCTGCTGCCGATCGCCGAGCGGCTCGAGCTGCAGCTGGCCTACGAGATCCACGCCCCGCTCGGACCCAACGCCGAGCCGATCCTGCGGGTGCGTGAGACGTTCGCCGAGCTCGACTCGCCGCTGCTCGGGTTCGTCGCCGACTTCTCGTCGACCATGCATGCGATGTCGCCGACGCTGCTGCGCGCCGTGCGCAGGGCGGGCCTCGACGACGAGGCGGTGGAGCGCCTGCAGCAGATCTGGGCGACCGACGCTCCCATGCGCGAGCGGCAGGAGCAGTTCATCGGCTACCTGCGCAACCGCGGCTTCGACCCCGCCCGCCTCGGTGCCTTCGCCCACCTCGCGTTCAACATGCACGGCCACGTCGCGCCCGAGGAGTGGGCCGACATCATGCCGCAGATCAGCCACGTGCACGCCAAGTTCTACGACATCGACGAGTCGGGTCTGGAACCCGCGATCGACTACCCCGCGCTCGTGCGGGTGTTCGTCGAGGGCGGCTACCGCGGCTACTGGTCGAGCGAGTGGGAGGGTCACGCCTTCGCCGAGCTCGGCGAGGTCGACCCACTGCTCCTCGTCCGCCGCCAGCACGACCTGATCCGCCGGTCGATGCGGGAGCTGCAGCCGGCATGAGCGGTGCGGTGACCACCACCTTCACCAACCCGGTCCTCCCCGGCGACCGGCCCGACCCCGCGATCATCCGGGTCGGCGACGAGTACTGGATGACGTACTCGTCGTTCGAGGCATCCCCGGGCCTGCTGCTGTACCGCTCCCGCGATCTCGTCACCTGGACCTACGTCACGGCCGCGCTCCCCGAGCCGCTCGGCAGCACCTTCGCGGTCGACATCGCCGAGCACGACGGCCGCTTCTTCATCTACATCCCGTTCATCCCGGCACCGTGGTCCGAGCTGACCGAGCCGTCGATCTACGTCATCCACGCCGACTCGATGGCCGGGCCCTGGTCGACGCCGATCGACCTCGGCATCCGGGGCGCGATCGACCCGGGCCATGTCGTCGACGAGGACGGCCGACGCTGGCTGTTCGTGAGCGGCATCCGTCGCATCGCGCTGAGCGACGACGGGCTGTCGACGACCGGTGAACTCCAGCACGTCTACGACGGCTGGCGGTACCCCGACGAATGGGTCACCGAGGCGTACGCCCTCGAAGGGCCGAAGCTGTTCCGCCGCGGCGCCTGGTTCTACCTGGTCAGCGCCGTCGGGGGCACGGGGGGACCGCCGACGGGGCACATGGTCATCGTGGCTCGGTCGCGCTCGGTGGACGGGCCGTGGGAGAACCACCCCCGCAACCCGATCGCACGGACGACGGATGCCGCGCAGAAATGGTGGTCGCGGGGCCACGCGACGCTCGTCCCCGGACCGGGCGCTCCGCCCGACGACGACGACTGGTGGATGGTCTCGCACGGCTATGAGAACGGCTACCGCACCCTCGGCCGGCAGATCCTGCTCGAACCCGTCCGCTGGAGCGCAGACGGCTGGCCCGACGGTGCCGTCGACGATCCGGGCGGGGAGCTCGTCGCTCCGGCGGGCGCGGGGGCGCAGCATCCGTCGCCCTCCTTCACCGACGACTTCTCCGACCTGCGCCTCGGTGAGAGATGGGCGTTCCACGCTCCCGGCCCCGATGAAGCCGCGCGGCTGCGGGTCGACGACGGCCTCGTGGTCGACGGCAAGGGATCGTCGCCGGCGGATGCCTCGCCCCTCGCCATCCTCGCGGGCCACCACTCCTACGAGGTCGAAGTCGACGTCGAGCTCGAGGGGGACGTGCAGGCGGGGCTGCTCCTCTTCTTCAACAGCCGGCTGTTCTGCGGCATGGGCATCGACGGCGAGCGGATGCTGAGCTTTTCGGGAGGCATCCGCACCCACTGGCGCGAGCCCGTGCCGCCGACACGACGAATCGCCCTGCGCCTCCGCAACGACCGGCACATCGTCATCGGCTGGTACCGCGTCGCCGGTGGTGAGTGGACGCGACACGGGGTGCGGTACGAGACGTCGGGGTACCACGCGAACACGGTCGGCGACCTGCTGAGCCTGCGCCCTGCCCTGTACTCGGCGGGCTCGGGCTCGGCGCGGTTCCGCGACTTCCGGTACACCGCGCTCTGACCACCACAGCGGCGACCGCATCGCGACTGCGCGGACGACGCTTCCGGATGCCCCGGCCCGAGGCATCCGCTGCACTTTCCGGTATCCGCGCCGTCGCCCGATGCAGCAGTCGCAGTAATGGAGCGCGCTCGCGGCCTGCCACGCTACGCGCGGCTCAGCGTTCGCCGGGATCTGGCGCGGTCGCGGCCGTCGCCGGTGGTGCGCGGTCAGGCGCGCACCTCGAGGGTGAGCGCCTGGGTTCGGTCGAGCGTCGGGCCGACGTGGAGCACGAACCCGCCCGGCTCGACCGTGAACGAACCGTCGGGGAGCCAGAAGCCCAGCTGCTCGGGCCCGATCGTGCACGAGAAGGTGCCCGTCTCGCCCGCGGCCAGACTCCGCCGCTCGAAGGCGATCAGCCGTCGCACGGGAGGGGCGACCGTCGCGACCAGGTCTTCGAGGTACACCTGCACGACCTCGTCGCCGGCCCGCGCCGAGGTGTTCGTCACCTCGATCGAGAGGATCGTCGAATCGCCGGGGCCGAGCTCGGTGGCCGAGAGACGCGGAGCTGCGTGCGTGAACGACGCGTAGCCGGAGCCGTGCCCGAACGGGAACTGCGGACCGAGATCGAGGTCGAGGTACTTCGAGGTGTACTTGTCCTTCAGGTTCGCCGGACCGGCCAGGGCCACGTCGACGGCCTCCAGCTCCATCGCGCCTCGGACGGTCGCGGGGCGGCCGGTGTTCTCGTGCGCGTAGTGGATCGGCACCTGGCCCTCGGAGCGCGGGAACGACATCGGCAGTCGGCCGGCCGGCTCCTCGTCGCCGAACAGCAGGTCGACGATCGCCGCGGGCGCCTCGGTGCCTCCGTGCCAGACCTCGAGCACGGCCGGCGCGTGATCGATCCAGTCCGCGACGACCAGCGGACGGCCGTTGGCGAGGACCACGACGAACGGGATGCCGGTGCCGGCGACCGCCCGGATCAGGTCCGCCTGCCGTCCCGGCAGTCGCAGGTCGCTCCGCGAGGCTGCCTCGCCCGACAGGGAGGACGGTTCCCCGACGCACACGACGACCGCGTCGTAGCCGAGCGCCGCCGTTGCGACGAGGTCGACGTCGTCGGAGCGGGCGCCGAAGAACGACACCCCCTCGATGACATCGACATCAGCGTCGTCGCGCGCCGAGAGAGCCTCGGCGATGCTGATCGCGCGGGCGCCGAACGACTGCGTCCACGCCCCCAGATGATCGGTCGAGGTGGCGTACGGGCCGGTGAGGAGGATCCGCGCGGGCGCAGCGAGGGGGAGCGTTCCGTCATTGCGCAGCAGCACCGCCGAGCGCGCAGCCGCGCGTCGGGCCTCCGACCGCGAGGCGATCGTCGGCGCGGTGCGCTCCGCCGACTCGTCGGCGTACGGGCGCTCGAACAGCCCGAGCGCCTCCTTCAACGCCAGCACGCGCATGACCGCGTCGTCCAGGCGGCGCTGGTCGAGGGACGAGGCATCCCACCCCGCAGCCGAGCCTCCCATCTCGATGTCGAGCCCCGCGCTGTATGCCGCGTGCACGGCGTCGCTCAGCGTCGCGACGATGCGGTGATCCAGCAGATTCGGCACCCCGTCGGCGTCGCCGACGACCACCCCGGCGAAGCCCCACTCGTCCTTGAGGACGCCGGTGAGCAGGTCGCGGTGAACGTGCATCGGCACGCCCGCGACCGTGTTGAACGAGGCCATCACCGACGAGACCCCCGCCTCGACCGCGGCACGGAACGGCTCGAGGTAGACGTTGCGCAGCCGCGCGTCCGAGACGTCGACGGTGTTGTAGTCGCGGCCTCCCTCCGCCGCGCCGTAGGCCACGAAGTGCTTCGCGGTCGCGGCGATCGAGCCCGGAGACGCGAGGTCGTCGCCCTGATACCCCCGCACCATCGCCGCGCCCATCGTGGCCGTGAGATGCACGTCCTCGCCGAAACCCTCGACGACCCGACCCCACCGGGGGTCGCGGGCGATGTCGACCATCGGCGAGAACGTCCAGGTGACACCGCCCGAGCGGGCCTCGGCGGCAGCGGTGCGTGCGAGCGCCTCGACCATCGCCGGGTCGAACGACGCGGCCTGACCCAGCGGCACGGGGAAGATCGTGCGCTGGCCGTGGATCACGTCCAGACCGATGAGGGGCGGGATGCCGAGCCGCGTGTTCTCGATAGCCTCGCTCTGCAGCGCGTTCGAGCTGCGGGCAGACTGCGGCCAGAACATCGCCCCGATGCCCGCTCGCACGAGCGCCGCGGCGTCGTCCAGATCGGGGCGGAAGACGACCTGGAGCTGGCCGAGCTTCTCGTCCGTCGTCATGCGCGACAGGAGCGATCGGATCCGGGCACTCACCATGGTGCGGTCCTTCGGCGTAAACGGGGCCGCAGCCCAGGGAGCGAATCCCTGGGCTGCGGCCGGTGATGTGTTCAGGGGAGGCCGAGCGGGCTCAACCCCACGCGGCATCCATCTCGTCGAGCACCTGGTCGACGGTCTTCTGACCGGTCAGCAGGCCCTGCACGCCGGTGCCGAGCGCGTCGTAGACGGCGGGGTTCGGCCAGGTCGCGTTCGGCAGGCCCGCGTATGCGCCGCTCGAGAGCAGGTCGCCGATGGGCTCGTACTGCGGGAGGAGCGTCTCGGGGTCGATGCCGGTGATCGGCACGCTGCCGGACAGCTCCGCGTAGGCCTGCGCGTTCTCGGGCTGGGCGACCCAGTCGAGGAACGCCTGAGCCGATTCCTTCACGTCGGCGTCGGACGAGGCGTTGATGCCCCACGCGTAGTTCGCACCCGTGACGGTGAAGGCCTCCTGGCCGTCGGCCGGCGGGAACGCCTGCACGTTCAGCTCGGCGCCGGTCGCGTCGCTGATGGACGCAGCGGCGCTGCCCGGAACGGCGGCCGTGAGCGACGTGCCGCCGCCGAGGCCAGCGGTGATGTTGTCGAACGTGCCGCCCGCGGCGCCGTCCTGGAAGCATCCGGCGTCGTTCATCTCGACGACGTCCTCGAGGACCTCGCGCCAGCCGCTGTCGGCGAAGGTGACCTCACCCGCGGCGCGCTGCTCGTTCCAGTCGGGGGTCTCGGCGTAGACCCGGGTCGCCGAGATCAGCATCGAGAACAGACCCGTGTTGAACGGGATGCCGCCGGCCAGCACCGTGAACGTCTTGCCGCCGTCGCGCGCGGTGGTGCACGCCTCGAGCAGCTCCTCGTAGGTCTCGGGGTACGCGGTGACGCCGGCCTCGTCGGCCGCCGTGACGTTGTACACCATGCCGACGGGGGTGAGCGCGGTGGGCTGGGCGAAGGTGGCGCCGTCGATCTGGTACTCGGCCTCGCTGCCCTCGGGGATGAGGCCCGCCGAGGTCTCGTCGAGCGGCTCGAGGAAGTCGGCTTCGGCGAGCGTGATGACCGAGATCGGCTGCCCCGTGCCGGGAGCGAGGATCATCACGTCGGCGGCGTTGCCCGCCTGCAGCTGCGTGGTCACCTGCGTGTTGTAGGCGTCGGAGGGGTAGGGGATGACCTCGACCTCGACGCCGGTCTCTTCGGAGTACTGCTCGAGGATCTGCGCGTAGAAGTCGTCCTGATCGTTGGCCTGTGCGACCATGACCGAGAAGCCGGCGAGGTCGCCGTTGCCGGTGTCGCCCCCGTCAGCGTCGTTGTCGCTCGAGCCGGAGCACCCGGCGAGTACCAGGGCACCCGCGACGGGAACCGCGAGGAGCGACCAGCGGATGCGCCGTGCGGCGTCGTGCTGTGACATATCGAACCTTTCGTGACGTCATTGTCGTCAGCGGTGCAGCTGACCGCGGCTTCGGGGGCCGCACCTCCACTGTGACACCATTTGCATCATTTCGACATAACGGTCGCTTATGTGCACATATCGGGTGGCTGATCCGTCGTGTCGGGTCCCAGGCCGCGTGTCAGGCCTCGGAGACGAGGCGCACCCGCCCGCTCAGACCCGCGGGCAGGGGCTCCGCGGTCGGCGTGAACACCGTCGTCGCCGGTGCGAACAGCTCGCCGCTCGCGTGCGCGGCCTCGGCGATCAGGCGGTTCCGCCACGGCGTCGCCACGTGCACCTCCAGCGTGTTGAGCCCCGGCCGCAACGCCGACGAGACGTCGACGCGGAACGGAGCCGTCCAGGCGACGCCGCAGTCCTGGCCGTTCAGGACGACCCGGGCGATGTCGCGCACGACGTCGAGCTCGAGACTCCAGCTCGCATGAGTCTTCTCGTGCTCCGGCATCCGGAATTCGTGACGGTACGTTCCCACCCCCGAGAAGCCGCGCGCGGTACTGTCGGCGTCGGTCCACAGGGTGGGTCCGGGTCGCATCGTCAGGGGTTCCAGTCCGGGGAGCGAGGCGATCCAGTCACCGCGAAGCTCCACTTCGGCCGGCGTTCGCACGGAGGTCGGGGCGGACATGTCGGCTTCGTCGGCAACCAGGAAGAGCGAGCCGAACGGCGCCAGCTCGACGGTGTGAGCGACCGGGCCGTCGGGCGTGGACCGTTCGGTGGGCAACGGCGCACGCGTGACGGCGACCGGGTCCCACGCGGCGAGCCGGCGCCCGTCGAGCGCGGTCACACGCAGACGCAGCGCCTCCGGCGTCGGGTTGGCGACGAACGTGACGCGAGCGCCGTCGACGATCCGGCTGATGCGGCGGACCGGCCCGCCCTCGATCCGCAGCGGGGAGCGGATGCCGAAACCTGCCAGAGCCTCGTCGAGGTCGACGTCGCTCACCCGGCCGGTTCCCCACAGGCGGTCGCATGCCGCCTCGAACTCTGCGGGGTCATCGGCGAGGGAGGGAGAGGTCGCGGGGCGGGAGCCGACCACGCGCGCGCCGTCGTCCACGAGCCGCTCGACGGCCTCCAGCGCGGCGAGGGTCATGCGATGCGACGATCCGCCCAGGTGGAGCAGGGCGTACGTCGCGCCTTCCGAGACGAGCTCGCCCTGCTCGACGCGCAGCACGCGGAGCAGGCCGTCGATCCCGACGAAGTCCGCGTCGATGCCGTCAGCCGCCAGCCGGAGCACGTCGTCCGCGGGCAGCGCGGTGACCGGCCGTTCCTCGCCGACGAACACGGCGACCTCGACGGACGGTCGGCCCGCGCTGAGCACGGCGCAGCAGCGCGCGAGGTAGTCGATCCACGGGGATGCCATCCCGGACCAGGTCTCGTGGACCGTGAAGGCCTGCCCGAGGAAAGGGGCGAGCGCGATGCCCGGCGGAGGGGCGGCCAGCGGTTGGTGGGGCGAGGTGTGGAGGCAGAAGCGGGTCACCCCCAGGGACAGCTGGAGGTCGGCGATGTGCTTCAGTGACCTTGGGGTCCACGACCAGGGCTCGTCGAACGACGTGAAGGCCTCGCTGCCGGTCCACTCCTTGCCGTAGACGTGGGCCACCGAGGCGGCGCCCTTGAGGTCGGCGACATACGTCGGTCGCGGCCCGCGCTCGGGGGCGAACGTCCACATCGCGCCCATGGGCACATCGGCGGCCGCCCTCATGGCGAGGTCGTCGCCGAGGGAGGGCCGCCCATCCTCCAGCGCTTCGGCGTAGTACGTCATTCCCCGACGCCGGGCTTCGGCGCCGAGCGTGCCGTAGTACTCGCTCGCCAGCACTTCGGCGAGCGTGCGGCGGTAGTCGTAGAGGAAGCGGTCGGACTCGGACGGGCTGCCCACGAGCCGCCCGGTCAGGGTCGGCAGCCACGGCGTCGGGTCGTATCCCCGGCGGCTCGCGAACTCGTCCGCGATGTCGTCCGTCCAGTTCTGCGGACCTGCTTCGATGCTGTCGCTGAGCAGCGCCGCGAACCCCGGCGCGCCCTCGGGGGCCGTGCCCGCGAACCGGGCGAGGTGGGCATCGAGGTACGCCGCCACGCGGGCGCCGTCGAGCTTGTCGACCTCGAGCCCGGTGGAGTCGGCCGGAGCGGGGCCGTTCGTCTGGCCGGTGAGGGAGGCGCCGAGCCGCAGCACGAGCCAGCGGCCCGGAGGTGCATCCCAGCTCAGCACGCCGTTCTCGACGAAGGCGCCGACGTCGATCACGCTCTCGGGAGGAGCGGCGCCCTCGGCCGAGTTGAGGGGGCTGTCGATCGCGTAGTAGTCGAAGGCCGCGCCGAGGCCGGCCTTCACCTCGGCGTGGTGGACCCGTCCTGCTCCGTGCAGCGCGAACTGCGTGAGGAGGAACTCGGCCGTGGGTCGCAGGACGGGAGGGACGCGCACCCCGGGGGAGAGCGGCGGCAGGGCATCGGCGGCGCTCCCACCCGAGAGGAGGAGGCGGAAACGCCGGCCCGTCACGGGCGCGAAGCTCGCCGTGCGGGCGGGCACCGTCGTGGGGTCGAGGGCGACGACGTCCCGGTACTCGACGCCGTCGTCGCTCACCCGAAGCACCGCCGACGCGGCCGGAGCCGCCCCGAACCCTCGGGGCCCGGGAAGTCCGACGACCACGGAGCGCACGGTCGCCGGCTGGGAGAACTGCTGCTCGACCCAGGCGTCCGACCACCCGTCGGGGTCGCGGGGGAGAGCGAACGCGGTGGCGAACGATCCGTCGACGAGCAGCGCGGCGTCCTCGATCGCGCCCGAGCTCGTCACGGCGTCGGGGCGGAGCGCGTCGGCCGAGTGCGCGTGCGGGATCGCCAGCACCCGCCAATCCACGGCGAACCGCTCGGAGGCGGCGCCGCCTTCCCGCGGGGTGTCCTGATAGAGGCCGGCGACATCGGGAAGCGGCGGGAGCGCGATCTCGACGCGATCGCCGCCGTCGACGACGGTCTCCGACCACACGACCTTCTTCATCGCGTCCGAGGGACGAACCCACGGTCCGCCCGCGGCGCTCCAGCCCGACGAGGTGGCCACGGCGAGTTCGAGCCCGAGTCGCTCCGCGGTGCGGGCGGCCGTCGACACGGCGGCGCGCCACTCCGGCGTCCCCGGCCGCACCGCCTCCGGGACGACGAGGGGAACGCCCATGCCCCCGTCGAAGAGCTGCACTCCGCGCACCCCGACCCGGTGGAGCCACTCGAGGTCGCGCTCGATCCCGGCCGGGTCGACGTTGCCGTCCATCCAGTGCCACCAGGCCCTCGGTCGTGCGGCGTCGGGCGGGTCTACGAACGCAGACCACAGCCGGGAGAGGCTCTCGTCGGGGCCGGGGGGAGGGGTCACCCGAAGCATCCTGCCACCGCGCGGAGCGCTGCCCAGGCTCGGGCTTTGCACCTGAACTTATAGCGCATATCGCTATCACTAATGTGTGATTTCGACGCAAGGGTGTGATCATGGACCAAAGGCGCTGCCGTGGTCGGAGCGCATGACGACGAGGTCAGAGAGCAGACCATTGTGACGACGATCGACGAGAACACCACACGCACCCTCACGGTGCCGCCTCGTGCCCGGCGCACTCCGCCGCCCCGCAGCCGCCGCAAGCCGCTGATCAGCTACGGACACTGGTGGTGGGCGCTTCCGGCGATCATCCTGGTGATCGGCGTGCACTACGTCGCCACGCTCACGGGCGGGTTCTTCGCCTTCACGAACTGGACCGGACTCGGCGACTGGGAGTTCATCGGGCTCGAGAACTTCGAGCGCATCTTCAGCGACCCGCTGCTGCTCGGCTCGGTCTGGAACACGCTCTTCCTCGCATTCGGCTCCGTCATCCTCACCAACGTCCTCGGCCTGCTGTTCGCTCTCGCCATCAACCGGACGCTGAAGTCCCGCTACATCCTGCGCACCCTGCTCTTCATGCCGGTCGTGCTCAGCCCGCTGGCGGTGGCGTACGTGTGGAAGTTCATCTTCCAGTTCAACGGCCCCCTCAACGGGCTGCTCGGCGCGCTCGGCCTCACCGAGTTCCAGAAGGTGTGGCTGGCCGACCCGACCTGGTCCATCTGGGCGATCCTCATCACCGTCGTCTGGCAGCAGACCGGATTCGTCATGGTGATCTACCTGGCGGGCCTGGCCTCGGTGCCGGTCGAGATCGAAGAGGCCGCGGCCCTCGACGGCGCCGGGATCTGGGGGCGCTTCTGGCACGTCGTCGTCCCCGCGATCCGCCCGTCGATCGCGATCGCGACCACGCTCGGGATCATCCAGGGACTGCGCATCTTCGACCAGATCCTCGCCCTCACCGGCGGCGGACCGGCCGGCGCCACCGAGACGCTCGCCACCCAGGTCTACAAGCAGGCGTTCTCGCTCGGGCAGTTCGGCTTCGGCTCGGCGCTGGCCCTCGTCCTGACGGTCATCATCCTCTTCTTCGCCATCCTCCAGCAGTACGTCACTCGCGACCGCGACGCGCGAAAGGCCTGAACCGATGTTCCGCTACACCAAGCTCACCGCGACCCGCGAGGTGCTCGTCTGGATCGTCACGCTCCTCGGGCTCGTGCCGCTGTACATCCTCGTCGTGACCTCCCTCAAGAGCGACGAAGAGGCGCTGACCACCAGTGCCATCGCCCCGCCGACCACGGTCGACTTCAGCTCCTTCGTCGAGGTCCTCACGTCGACCGGACGCAACAGCATCCCGCTGAGCATCGTCAACAGCGTCATCATCACCGCGGGAGCGATCTTCGGGCTGGTGCTCGTGGGCTCGGTCGCCGCGTACGTCATCTCACGGCGCACCCGGCACTGGACGACGCTGACCTACTACCTCGTGCTCATCGCGATCATCCTGCCCGCTCAGCTCGGCACCGTCCCGCTCTACATCGGGGCGCGCAGCGTCGGCCTGACGGGCAACGCGATCGGCATGATCCTGCTGTGGATCGGCATCCTCCTGCCGCTGTCGGTGTTCCTCTACGCGAGCTTCTTCCGCGGGCTGTCCACGGAGTACGAGGAGGCGGCGGTCATCGACGGCGCCTCGCCCACGCAGGCCTTCTTCCGCGTCGTGCTGCCGCTCATGGCGCCGGCGACGGGGACGGTCGCGATCCTCACCGGCCTCATCGTGTGGAACGACTTCTTCAACTCGCTCATCTTCCTCGGCGGGTCCGAGACGCAGACGCTTCCGGTCGCGATGTACACCTACGTCGGCGGCCTCGTGTCGGCGTGGAACAAGATCTTCGCCGTCGTGATCATCTCGATGATCCCGATCCTGGCGTTCTACATGTTCGCCCAGAAGAAGTTCATCCAGGGGTTCGCCGGTGGACTCAAAGGTTGATCGAGTCCGTGAGCGACCCCGCGGGCTCGAGATAGCGGTCGCCGGCGGCGAGGGTCGCCTGCACCTCGCGGGCCGCCTCGGCGAAGATGCGTCGCATCCACGCGTGCTCGGGGTCGCGATTGTGGACCGGATGCCACCACAGGGCGTTCGCCGTCGGGGTGGCGTCGAAGGGGGTCTCCAGCACGCGCAGGCCGCCGAGCCGCGCGACCTCCGGGGCGAGCGCCGCCTGGATCAGGCCGAGCCGGTTGGTGCCGGCCACGAAGCGCCCCAGCGCGAGGAAGCTCTCGACGACGACATCGACCACGGGCTCGACCCCGAGCATCTGCAACTGCCGGCTGGCCGAGGTGAAGGCGGAGCGCGAGCGGTAGGTGAAGACCCACGGCAGTTCGCTGAGCAGCTCCATCGTGAGGCCTCCGGAGACGCGCTCGTTGGACTCGTCGGCGATGACCACCCAGCGATCGCGCCAGAGGTCGTCGAAGGGCAGGTCGGTCAGGTAGCCGTGGGGGATGACCATGCCGTCGACCGAGCGCAGGCTGTTCGCCGCGTCGTCCACGATCGGGGTGTTGTGCAGCATGAACCGGAACCGCACGCCGGGCGCCGCCTGCGCGGCGAGCCGGGAGACGGCGGCGCCGATGGTGGCGAATCCGTAGTCGGAGCCGTAGATCGAGAACTCGCGGGTGGACTCTTCGGGCGTCCACGTCGCCTGGCTCTCGAACACGCGCCGCGCCGCGTCGAGCGCGATGGTGGTGTGCTCCGACAGGCGCAGTGCCAGCGGCGTGAGCTCGTACGCGTTGCCGCGCCGGGCGAGGATCGGGTCGTTGAAGTGCGTGCGCAGGCGGGCCAGCGACGCGCTCAGCGCCGGCCGGCTCAGGTGCAGACGATCGGCCGCACGCGTCACGCTGCGCTCGGTCAGCAGCGCGTCCAGCGCCACGAGCAGATTCAGGTCGAGGCGGGACAGCAGCGGGTTGTCGGTCACGGCAGTGTGATCCCTCCGGCTTCGGCGAGTCGACCCATCCTATCGAGGCGATCTATGCCGGCGACATCCGTTATCCGTCACAGCGATGCCGCCTGATCTCGACGAACCTCCAACCCCGACTTCCGAAGGATTCCTCATGTACCAGCTCGCACCCAACATCGAACTCCTCTTCACCGAGGCGGGCGAGTATCACGACCGCGTGCGCGCCGCCGCCGCTGCCGGTTTCACTGCCGTGGAGATGTGGGGGCCCACGGGCGTCGACGCGCCGGCCGCCCCGAAGGACCTCCCGGCGCTGAAGGCGGCGCTCGAAGAGACCGGCACCCAGCTGACGGCGCAGCTGTCCGAGCCGCGGACGCAGTTCATGATCCCGCCGTGGGACCACTCCGAGTTCTTCCGCAAGCTCGACGAGGGCGTCGCGATCGCGAACGACCTCGGCTGCCCCCGCATCGTCGTGGGAAGCGGCACCGGGTTCGGCGGGTGGAAGCGGCAAGTTCAGCTCGACAAGCTGATCGAGATCTACCAGAAGGCGACCGCCCAGATCGACGGTTCGGGGATCACGCTGGTGCTCGAGCCCGTGAACGTGCGGGTCGACCACCCCGGGTCGCTGCTCGACCGCACCGCCGAGGCGGTGTACGTCGCCCGCGGGGTCGACTCCGAGTACTTCGGCGTGCTCTACGACATCTACCACTCGGCCGTCGAGGGCGAGGACATGGCGGCCGAGTTGGAGAACGCCGGATCCCTCGTCAAGTACGTGCAGCTGGCCGACGCTCCCGGTCGCGGCGAGCCCGGCAGCGGATCGCTCGACTGGGCGGAGCGCTTCGGCATCCTCCGCGCCGCGGGCTACGACGGGCCGATCGGACTCGAGTACTACCCGACCCAGGAGTCGGAGGCATCCGTCGCCCTCGTGCGCGAACTGGCGGCCTCGGCATGACGGGCCGCTATCCCGACGCGGTGGACGTCGCCATCGTCGGCAGCGGACCGGCCGGCGCGGCCTACGCCCGCGTGCTGAGCGAGCGCTCGCCGGGTGCCACGATCGCGCTCTTCGAGGTGGGGCCGACCGTCACGACGCCGCCGGGCGCGCACGTCAAGAACATCGCCGACCCCGCCGAGCGCGCACGAGCGCAGACCCGATCGGAGGGTCCGAACGCGAAGGACAGCGACGACCGGGTCGGCGGCATCGTCAAGACCTCGCAGCGCCGGGCCCGGCCCGGCACGTTCCTGCTCGAGAGCGGGTACCAGGTCGAGGGCGAGGACGGGCTGCCGGTGGCGGCCATGTCGAGCAACGTCGGAGGGATGGCCGCGCACTGGACCGGCGCCTGCCCGCGTCCGAACGACAGCGAGCGGATCGCGGTGCTCGAGGCCGACGGCACGCTCGACGAGCTCCTCGCGGAAGGCGAGCGGCTCCTCGGCGTGACGACCGACGCGTTCGACGCCTCGCCGTACGGGGAGCTCGTGCGCAATCGCCTGGCCGCAGCCGAGGACGCGGGACGCATCGCGTCGACGCGCGTGCAGCGGATGCCGCTGGCCGTGCACCGACGCGAGGACGGCAACCTCGTCTGGTCGGGATCGGATGTCGTGTTCGGCGACGTCACGCGCGACAACCCCCGGTTCACGCTGTTCGACGAGTCCCTGGTCACGCGCGTGCTCGTCGAGGACGGGAGGGCCGCAGGCGTCGTCGTGACCGACCGGCGCACCGGCGAGAGCGCCGAGGTGCGCGCGCGGTTCGTGGTCGTGGCCGCGGACGCCCTGCGCACCCCGCAGCTGCTGTGGGCCTCCGGCATCCGTCCGCCCGCCCTCGGTCGCTACCTCAACGACCAGGCGCAGATCGTGTTCGCCGTCCGCATCCGCGACCTCGAGCAGACCGCCGACGACCAGGCCGCGGGGTCGACCGGACTCAGCGAGTACAGCGGCGTCACGTGGGTGCCGTTCACCGATGACATGCCCTTCCACGGTCAGGTCATGCAGCTCGACGCCTCGCCGGTGAAGCTCGCCGACGACGACCCGGCGGCGCCGGGGTCGATCGTCGGGCTCGGGCTGTTCTGCGCCAAGGACCTGCAGGAATCCGATCGCGTGGAGTTCTCCGACGCCGATACGGATGGCTACGGGATGCCGGCCATGACCCTGCACTACACCCTCACGCCGCACGACCAGGCGGTGATCGCCCGCGGCAAGGAGGAGATCGTGCGCCTGGGCAAGGCGGTCGGCGAGCCGCTCGACGACCGGCCGTTCGTCATGCCGCTCGGCGCCTCGCTGCACTACCAGGGCACGACCCGCCTGGGCGAGGTCGACGACGGCACGAGTGTGTGCTCGCCTGAGAGCGAGGTGTGGGGTGTCGAGGGGCTCTTCGTCGCCGGCAACGGCGTCATCCCCACGGCGACGGCATGCAATCCGACGCTGACCGGTGTCGCGCTCGCCGTCCACGGCGCGCGTGCCATCTCCGCCCGGCTCGCGACCAGCTAGCCGGACTTGCTTATGTCGAAATACGACATTACACTGTAGAAACATAGACAAAGTAGTCGAGGAGGACTCGTGATCCCCGATCGCATCATCGAGCAGGGAACGCTCACCACCGACGGGGCCCGAGCCTCCGTCGAGGTTCGCCTGCCCTGGTACCGCGCACTTCCCGCCTCGTGCATCGCCGGCGCGACCCTCGCGGTCGACGGCGTCGAGGCCCCGGCCGACTCCCTCCGGTGGGAGATGAACGGCCGCACCTTCACCTTCGAAGAGCTGATCCCCAACACCGACGAGTGGTGGTTCCCCGTCGACTCGGCGGTGCTCTCGGGCGACATCCCCGTCGCCGACGGCGACGCCGATCACACCGTCGAGGTCGGCCTCGTCCTCTACATCCCCTACATCGTCATCGGCGCCGACGAAGTGCTCCACATCGAAGAGCACGACACCAAGACGATGACCGCACGGAAGGCGGTGGCCGCATGACCCGTCCAGGCTCCGGCACCCTCGGCACCCCGATCCAGGGTGTCACCCTCTACAGCTTCACCCGCGCCTTCCACGGTCGCGAGTACGACCTCGAGGGACTGATCCGCAAGGTCGCGGCCGAGGGCTACGGCCCCGGACTCGAGATCATCGGCTTCTCCAGCTTCCGCGGGTTCCCTACGATCGACGACGCATACGCGGGCTGGTTCCGCGATCTCGTCGCCGAGACCGGCCTCGTCACGACGTCGCTCGCGGTCAACGCCGACATCGGCATCCATCGCGATCGCCTCCTGAACCAGGACGAGCTGCTCGAGTACATGCGGCGCCAGATCCAGGCCGCCGCGAAGCTCGGCTTCCCCATCGCGCGCGTGCAGATCTCGATCACGCCCGACTCGATGGAGGCGCTCGCCCCCATCGCCGAGGAGCACGGCGTGACGCTCGCCCTCGAGGTGCACGCCGACCAGTACGCGTCGCACCCGCGCATCCTCGCGCTGCGCGACCGGTACGAGAAGGTCGGCTCCCCGTTCCTCGGCTTCACGATGGACTGGGGCGCCACCGTCTCCGGCTTCGCGCCGTCGCTCGTCGAGGCGTACCGCCGCCGCGGTGCTTCGGAGGAGCTGCTCGGCAAGGTCGTCGCGCTGTGGGACGAGTTCTACGAGCAGGGCCCGCCGGCCGATCAGGCCGATCACGGCCAGCGCTTCGGCCGATTCATCGCCCTGGCCGCACAGAATGGGCGTCCCGACCTCGGCATCGACTTCGGCATCAACGGGACCGGTCTGTTCGGTCCGGCACGGGTCGACGACTGGCTCGAGATCTTCCCGTGGATCAAGCACGTCCACGGCAAGTTCTTCGGCATCGACGAGAACGGCGAAGAGCCCTCGGTGCCGGTGCGCGACCTCATCCGCCTCCTCGTCGAGAACGGGTACTCCGGCGCGATCTCGAGCGAGTACGAGGGATGGCACTGGAACTACTGGCAGTCGCCCTTCGACATCATCGCGGGTGAACAGGCCGTGCAGCGCTCGGCTGCCGAGGCGGCCGGCTCGCACATGATCACGGATGCCTCGCAGGCCCGGGCTGCGCTCGCCGCCCACCTGCCCGCCACGACGGGAGCGAACGCATGAGCCACCACGAGGAAGCCGGTGGGATCGCCGGGACCGGCATCAAGCTCGGTACCACCCTCTACTCGATGACGAGCGAATTCGCGGCCGGGCTCTACACCCCCGAGACGCTGATCCGCGCCGTGCACGACGAGGGCATCGGCCCGGGGATCGAGTTCAACATCGCGCAGCTGCTGCGCACCTACCCCGACGTCGACCAGGAGTTCGTCAAGCTCTGGTTCGACTCGATCGAGAAGTACGGCCTCGAGCCCAGCGCGGTCGGCACGAACCTCGACATGGGCCGGCGCAAGGACCGCGACATGACCCCCGACGAGGAGCACGACTTCCTCGCCCGGCAGCTGAAGACCGCGCACACCCTCGGCTTCAAGAGGGTCGTGATCCGGTCGCACGGCAAGGAGCTGCTGCGCAGCCTCCTCCCGCTGGCGGAGAAGTACGACCAGAAGCTCGGCTACGAGATCCACGCGCCGTCGGGTCCGAACAACCCGCACGTGCTGCAGATCCGCGAGATGTACGACGAGCTGCAGTCCGACCGACTGGGCTTCACCGCCGACTTCTCGTCGACGATGCACTCGCTGTCGCCGACGCTGCTCGAGCAGCTCGAGCTGATGGGCATGGACCCCCGGCACTTCTCGGTCATGGACGAGATCTGGCACGAGCCGACGCCCATGCACGTGCGCAACCAGAAGTTCGAGGACTACCTGATCGGCGAAGGCGTCGACCCGGTCGGCTTCGGACCGCACACCCGCCTGGCGTTCAACATGCACGGTCTCGTGCCGCCGGAGGAATGGCTCGACATCATGCCGCAGATCTTCCACGTGCACGCGAAGTTCTACGACATCGGTCCTGACGGGGAAGAGCCCGCGATGGACATCCCGCGCATCGTGAAGCAGTTCGTGGTGGGCGGATACCAGGGATATCTCTCCAGCGAGTGGGAGGGTCACGCCTTCGTCGACCTCGGCGAGGCCGACCCCATCGACCTGGTGAGGAAGCAGCACGCCCTCATGCGGCGCGCGATCGAAGAGACCGTTAAGGAGACCGCGAGTGTCTGACACGACCACTGCCGAGGCATCCGTCGCCGAACTGGCCGCCGAGGTCGCGCGGCTGCGCGAAGAGGTGGTCGCCGCGCAGCGGCTCGCCCAGCGCGCCGAGGACCGCGGGCAGGTCGAGAACCTGTTCAACCGGTACATGTACCTGCACAACGCGTTCCAGGACGAGCAGATCATCCCGCTGTGGGTGAAGGAGGGCACGGAGGGGATCCGCGCCCGCTACACCAACGCCGGGCAGTACACGACGTGGGAGAGCGTGACCCGCTACCACCGCGATCGCCCGACGCCGGTCGGCAAGCTCATCCTCCACGCCACGACGACCCCCGTCATCGAAGTGGCCGCCGACGGCAAGACCGCCAAGGGCGTGTGGCTCATGGCCGGCACCGAGTCCGGCCTCACCGACCCCAAGGTCGCCGAGGCGTTCCCCGACATGTACTCGCCGGAGGAAGTGCTCGGCAAGAAGGTCTGGGCGCACTGGGTGTGGTGCAAGTACGCCATCGACTTCCTCAAGCAGGACGGCGAGTGGAAGTTCTGGAAGTTCCGCTGCTACGAGCTCGCCCGTGCCCCGTTCGAGGAGAACTGGGTCAGCTTCGGCCTGAAGAACCAGGGCGCGTTCGACCTCGACCTCATGTACTTCGGCGACGACGGCAAGCCCGTCTTCATGCCGCCGGCCGACGAGCCGGTGCCGTCGACGAACCACCCCTACAGCCCCGAGACCGTCCAGAAGCTCGAGCCCGCACCGCCGGTGCCGCACGAGACCTTCACCGACACGTACGCGTAAGGAAGCGCCATGGCCACCCACAACTCCCTCTTCTCCGAGAAGGACGTGCGTCGCGTCGACGGCGGCATCGCGGTCTCGGTGCAGCTGCCCTGGTACCGCAGCCTCTGGCTGTCGGCGGTCGACGATGTCGCGGCATCCGTCAACGGCGTCGAGGTCCCGAAGGGATCGCTGCGGTTCGAGCTGCAGGGCAAGACGTACCGGGTCGAGGAGCTGCCCGAGCAGTCCGACACCCTGTGGTTCGTCGCCGACCGGCCCGACGTCGTGATCCCGCTCGACCATGAGCCGGCACCGGGCGAGAAGCTGACCGTCGAGGTCGTGCTCACGATGCGCCTGCTGTACATGCAGATCATGCCCGGGCAGGACGGCGGCCCCGGTCGCTACGTCACCAACCGCGTGCCCGTGGAACGCGAGGTCGTGCTCGCATGACGCGCGGCGGCAACGTGCTCGACGCCCTCATCCTGTCGGGGCACATGACCCGCGAGCACGACAACGAGCACCGCAGCTTCCGGCAGCACAACCAGTGGCTGACGACCCTCCTCGAAGACACCGGCCGGTTCCGGGTGCGGGTCGTCGAGGACCCGCGCGGACTCGGGGCCGCCGTCATCGACAAGTACGACGTCGTGATCGTCGTGTTTGAGGGCCGCGACGGCTACTTCGACAAGGCGGTCGGCTTCGGCGCCGAGACCGACGCGGCGCTGCTCAAGTTCGTCCACGACGACGGCAAGGGGATCGTCTGGTTCCACGGGTCGGCCGCGCAGGAGGACGACTGGGGCTACCCCGAGGAGTACAACGTCATGCGCGGGTCGCGCCTGACCGTCGCCGGGGGCCTGCGGCCTCGCCCGTGGGGCGAGGCGCAGCTCGACACGGCGGAGCCGCGGCATCCGATCACCGAAGGGATCAGCGCCCGCTGGACCGTCACCGGCGACGACATCCTCACCGGCGTCGAGATCGCCGACGGCGCGCAGGTGCTTCTGACGACCTTCGACGACCTCGAGTCCTACGAGAAGGCCCCTGTCTGGCCGATGTCGCACTATCCCGTCGCGATCCCGCCCGAGGGCGTCGCCGCGCTGCCGGGCATGAACACCGACCAGCCGATCGCCTGGATCAACGAATACGGCGCAGGCCGCTCGTTCACGATCACGATCGGCCACGACATCGACACGTTCCGGCGCATCGAGTTCATCCGGATGTTCCCGCGCGGTGTCGAGTGGGCGGCGACCGGCGAGGTCACGTTGAACGGCCCCGACCGGCGCGGCGAGCGGCGCTTCCTCCCCTGGCCGTACTACAACCACGAGGGCTGACCCGGGCCGGGGGCAGCGGGTCTCGGTTGGGGGCGCGCTGCCGGGTTCGGGGCGCGGAAGAACCCGCCCCGAACGCGCGAACGCGCCCCGAACGGGAGGGCAGGCGGGTATTGGGGCGTGGTTGGTGCGCGACCCGCCGGTGCGGTCGGCGTGTCGGCTGGGTTCGGCGCCCCGAGAGGCCGGAGCTGCGGCATCCGGTGCCCCTCCCCTGGTTGGGGCGCGCTGCGGAAGACCGTCGAGAACACAGGAGACACGCCGCCCGGCGGCAGCGCGTGAGCCGATCCGACCGGGTTTCTCCTGGTTTCCCGACACCGGCCGTGGCCCCGACACCGGCGTGAAAGCGCGGGGCTCATACGGGCCGTACCGCACCCACACGGCGTCGCGCCCCCGGATTCTCCCCGGCGTTTGACCGCGGGGGCGTCGAGAAAGCAGGAGACACGCCGGCCGGCTGCCTCGGGTCAGCCGACCGGACCCCGATTCTCCTGATTTCCCGACACCCGCCGCGCGAACCGGGCTGACCGGCGGGAGTCAGGCGGCTGCCGGCTTCTGGCTCGCCGCGAGGGCGGCCGACGCGAGCGCGAGGTGCGCGCGTGTGATCTCGAGCGGGTCGTCATCGAGCCATTCCTGCCCGCCCCACTCGCTGCAGAGCGTGCCCGCGAATCCCGACCGGCGCAGTGTCGCGCCCAGCTCGCGGATCGGTCGCGAAACCCGGTCGTCGCGATCGTCGAGATCCCAGAACTTCAGGTGCACGGCCGACAGCAGGGGCAGCACCGGGTCGAGCTCGGCCACCGAGGAACGGCCGAATCGCACCAGCAGGTTCATGAAGAGGGTATGGATGCCGGGCGGCACCTCTCCGGCACGGAGAACGTCCACGATGGCCCCCGTCGTCGCCGGATCCTGCCACTCGTCGCGCAGCCGGCGCACGAGATCGCGCGGGAGGTCGCTGGCGTCGAGCAGCTCGAGGTAGGTCACCGGCAGCGCCGGCATGAGCATGCTGATGTCGACGAGAAGCCGCAGGTGCGGGCTGTCGATCCTCGCGATGGTGTCGTATGCCGGCGCGACAGCCGGGTTCGACGGCGAGCCCGAGCCCTGCGCCTCTTCGAACAGCACGACGTCGAGCTCTTCGAGCACGGGCACCAAGCGATGCAGGAGGTCCGCGCCCGCCTGGCCCAGGGGCAGTCGCAGGCCGGTCGCGCCGAGCGCCGCCGCCGTCCGCAATTGCGGCAGCAGGAAGTCGTAGCGCTCGTCGTCGCTGCGCCGACGGTTCGGCCCGGCCCAGTCGTCGATGCTGCCGCCCACGATGCTCACCCGGCCGCCGAGCTGCGCGAGCATATCGCGAAGCGCCCGGGCATCGCGGGCGAGCGGCTCGGGGAACGACCGCCACAGCTGGCCGAGTTCCACCTCGATGTGCGACGCGAGTCCCTCCGCGACGAGCGATGCCGCCACCTCGGTCGCGTCGCGACGCGCTTCGATGACGGTCGGGGTCAGGTTGAACGCGCTCGCCGAGAGGGTCCAGGCGTCGGGGATCGGTGTCGTCATGGGGTTCCGATCGGGTCAGGCGACATCGCGTGAGACGGTGGCGACCGGCGCGACGTCGGTCTGGAGCGCTCGGGTCGTTGAGAACGGGAGGGAGAGCGGCCCGTCCGGGCCCGCCGGCAGATAGGGGATGACGAGGTGGAACGTGACGGTCACCGTGTGACGCCCTGGGGTGACGGGGCGCCGGCCGCGCAGCACCACCCGGTCCTGGATGAACCACCACCCCCGCTCGTGCCGCAATGCCGCCGGCGTCACGGACCGGTCGCCGATCTCGGCGGTCAGCTGGCCCGCGGGTTCGCCGTCGATCTCCACCGCGACGTCGTGCAGGCTGGCGAGGGGGAGTGACCGGATCCACGGGAGCGACAGTCGCAGCACGAAGCCGTCGGGGCGCGTTGAGAGCGCGTCATCGCGCAGAGCGGACAGCGTCATCGCGGCTCCTCAGGTGGCTTTAGCACCTAAGGTACACGCTTTAGTCGAAAAACGGAATAAGTCAGGCGGCGTTCGAGGTGAGCGACACGGGAGGGCGCCGGTCGGCGAACCAGCGGGGGAACGTCGCCTCGAAGAGCTGCTCCTTGACCATCTCGACACCGCCGCGCAACGGTTCGCTGACGTCGTCGACCGACTGCACGATGCTCAGATCGCGCGTCGCGAGCGGAAGCGACAGCTCGTACACCCGCTGCCGCACCTCGGCCAGGAAAACCTCGCCGGCCGCGGCTACGGCGCCGCCGATGACGATGACTCCCGGGTTGAACATGTTCACGAGGGCGGCGATCGATTCGCCGACGACGCGGGCGGATGCCTGGACCAGCGAGATCGCGAGGGCGTCGCCGTTCTCGGCCGCGCGTGAGATGACCTCCGGCGTCGGCGCGGTGCCGTCCGCGGCCTGTCGGGCCAGCTGACCGGACGCGCCGCCGGCGATGGCCGCCTCGGCGTCGCGGGTGAGAGCCCAGCCGCCGGCGACGGCTTCGAGGCATCCGATCTTCCCGCACCGGCACTGCGCTTCGGAACCCGCGACGCGCACGTGACCGATGTCGCCGGCGGCGCCGTTGGCGCCCCGATGGATGTGCCCGCGAGACAGCAGTCCGGCGCCGATGCCGGTGCCGATCTTGCAGTAGATCAGGTCGAGGTCGTCGTCGCGCCGGCGGGCGCGCTCGCCGTACGCGAGCAGGTTCACGTCGTTGTCGACCCAGACCGGCGCGTCGAAGTGCTGCTCGAACCGTCGGCGCACGTCGAACCCGTTCCACCCCGGCATGATGGGCGGGGCGACGGGGCGGCCGGTGGCGAAGTCGACCGGCCCGGGCAGGCCGACCGCGACGCCCCAGATCGGCGCGGCGTCGTTGCGCGCGCGGAGATCGTCGACCATGGCGAGGGTGGCCTCGAGGGTCTCGGCCGGGCCGCGGGCGATCTCCCAATCCCGGTGCGACTGGTCGATGATCGCTCCGTCGAGGTCGGTGAGGCCGACGTGGATGTGCAGCGCACCGAGTGCGCAGACGACGATCAGCCCCTGTTCCGACCGGAACCGCAGGGTGCGGGGAGCGCGCCCTCCCGACGACGGACCGTACTCGCCGTCGCCGAGGAAGCCCATCTCGATGGCCTGGTCGACGCGCTGGGCGACGACGCCCCGGCCGAGGCCGGTCACGCGGCCGATGTCGGGTCGCGTGACCGCATCGCCGGTGCGGACCATGTTGACGATGCGGAGGAGGCTCGTCACCTCGTCGGTCTGGGCTCCGAAGCGGAGTGTGGACTGCGTGGCCATGGTTGATTCTGACACAAGCGCTGTCGTCGACGACGCAACTCGTACGCTGAACGCCGCAATCTGACCCAACTTTGGTTCCATTCCAGCCGAAGACCGGGTAGTGTCGCCCACGACGAACGGAGCGACGATGCACAACGTCGGGATCATCGGCGCTGGGCCGGGCACGTGGGCTCTGCACCTTCCGACCCTCGGCGCCCTTCCCGCCGACTTCCGCGTCGTGCACCTCGCCGACCTGGGAGGCGGGCGGGCCGAGCAGCTGGCTCGGCGAGATGGTGTGCGATTCTCAGCGGATGCCGCCGACGTTCTGGCCGATCCGGACGTCGAGGTCGTCGCGATCTGCACGCCGCCCGCGTCGCACGCCGAGCTCATCCTCGCCGCGGTCCGCGCCGGCAAGCGGGCCGTGTTCTGTGAGAAGCCGATCGCGACCACGTCGGCCGAGCTCGACGCGGTGGTCGAGGCGTGCACGGGCGCGGGGGTGACGCTGGTGGTCGGCACGAATCACCTGTTCGATCCCGCGTGGGGTCACGTCAAGCACCACCTGAACGCCGCGTCGGCCCGTGTGCTCAGCGTCTCGGCGACGCTTTCGCTCGCTCCCAACGGTCGCTATCACGAGGCGGTGTCCGACCCGGTGCCGGCTCTGTCGCCGCCGGACCGCCCGCCGGTCGATCCCGCAGACCGCGCACTGTCGGCGGCGATCGTGCGCCAGCTGGTGCTGGGGCTCGCGATCCACGACCTGCCCCTCGTGCGGGACGTGGCGCCCGTCTTCGAGGAGATCTCCTTCGCACGGGCGCTCCCGCCGATCGGCTACGACATCGGCTTCCGCGCCAGTGGCGCGCTGGTCCGCCTCACGGCGCTCATCAACGCGTCGGGCGCCGACAGTCTCTGGCGGGTGCGGATCGCCACGACCCACGATCGGGTCGATGTCGACTTCCCGCCTCCGTTCGTGCACGCGGGGAGCGCCGCGGTGCGGGTGCGCGACGAGGAAGGGCGCATCCTCCGCTTCCCCGTCGAGCCCAGCGACGGGTACCTCGAGGAGTGGCGTGCGCTGGCGGCGCTGCTGCGGGGCGACCTGCCCATGGAGTTCGAGGAGCTCGAGGCCGACGCCCGTTTCGCGATCATCCTCGCCGACGCGGTGGCCGACGCGATCCGCGATGGGGGAGCAGCATGAGCCGCACGAAGGTATGGGCGCACCAGCAGCGCTTCACCGCGGCCGTCGCGCAGCTTCCCGACCGGCTCGAACGCGCGACCACGCCCGCCGGGGCGGTCTGCGTCATCGACGCGGCGACCGAGGGCGTCGATGGGGTGCGGCGGCTTCTCGAAGCAGGCCCCGCCGCCGTCGTGCTGACGCATCCCGCGCATGCGTCGCGTGCGGCAATGGAGCTGTTGACGGATGCCGCGGCCCCGGTCGTCGTCGATCGGCCGTTCCTCCGTCCGGATGATGTGGAGGCGGCACGAGGTGTCGCGGTGCGCCACGTCCTCGTGGATGTCGTGAGCGGCCCGGCCGATTTCCGGGCGGCGCTGCTGGACGGCATCGGCTGGCTCCGTTTCCTCGCCGGAGCACCCGTCTCGGTCGTGTCCGCCGACCGCACCCCGGACGCGGTCCTCGCCGAGGTCGTCGGGCACGGAGGGCTGACCGCCGTGCTGACCGCGACGCGGCAGGACACCTCGATCGCCCCCGCGTTGTCCGTCGATGGCCTGGGCGCGACGCGCCTGGAGGTCGAGATCGACGCGGTCGCCGGCATCCGTCGTTCTTCGATCCACGACGCCGATGGTGTTCTCACCCGCCCGGGCCGGTATGAGGCTCGTGAGCGCTTGGCTCTCCGACGGGCGCTCGATGCCATAGCCGGAGCTGCCTGCGACGACCTCGCGGAGCTGAACCACGACGCCGGCATCGCTGAACTCATCCTTGGCGTGCCTGACCGCGGCGCTCTCTTATAACCGCGGTCGATGACCGCCATCGATGCAATCCGGTTCCCTGATACGGACTTCGGTCGGATAGTGGAAGAAGGGTCGGGATCTCCTCCGTCCCACCGGAAAGGATCGAAGATGATCAAGCTGCTGTCCCACCTCTCGTTCGTCGCGATCACGACGCCGGACGTCGAGGCATCCGTCGACTTCTACGTCAACCAGGTCGGACTGGTCGAGGTCGACCGCGAGGACGACCGCGTGTACCTCCGCTGCTGGGGGGACTACTACAAGTACTCCGTCGTGGTGGTGAAGGGCGACGAGCCCGGCCTCGAGACGATGGCCTGGCGCACGTCTTCGGCGGAGGCGCTGCAGGCCGCCGTCGCGAACATCGAGGCGGCCGGC
Source organism: Microbacterium sp. NPDC057407 (assembly GCF_042803895.1). NCBI lineage: Bacteria > Bacillati > Actinomycetota > Actinomycetes > Micrococcales > Microbacteriaceae > Microbacterium > Microbacterium sp. NPDC057407. The sequence goes on from NZ_JBHVCA010000005.1 coordinate 53,335, forward strand.
GTCACAGGCGAGTGGTTCGAGGGCAACGGCATCGGCCGGGCCTACCGCTACACCGGTCCCTTCGGCCACAACATGACGCTCCACTGGGATGTCACCCGCCACCACGACACCCAGGGCGACGCCGCGTCGATCTACCCCGACCGCCCGTCGCGCCGCAGCAAGGTCGCCGGCGCTCCGCGCCAGCTCGACCACGTCACCGTCGCCACCAGTGACGTCGACGCATTCGTGCAGTGGTACGTCGATGTGCTCGGCTTCCGCTTCATGGCGCGCACCGTGCTCGACGAGGCCCCCATCTCGGTCTTCTCCGTGCTCACCACCAATGAGAAGTCGCACGACCTCGGCGTCGTCCTCGACGGCTCGACCCGCGCGGGCCGCGTGAACCACTACGCCTTCTGGGTCGACACGCGCGAAGAGCTGCTGATCGCCGCCGACCTCCTCGGCGAGAACGGCTACCCGATCGAGTACGGACCCTCGATCCACGGCATCGGCGAGCAGAACTTCCTCTACTACCGTGAGCCGTCGAGCCTGCGCATCGAACTCAACACCGGCGGCTACCGCAACTACGTGCCCGACTGGGAAGCCAACACCTGGAAGCCGTCGCAGGGGTCGAACAACTTCTACCGCAACAGCGTCATGCCGATGTCGATGACGGAGTCGTTCCCGCCCGCCGACGGTCCCTCGGCGACCGAGGAAGGCGTGCCCGACGAGATCCGGGACGCGCTCCTCAACCCCTACGCCAAGCAGGGGCAGGGCTGAAGCCTCGCGGGCGGTCACGGTACCTCCTTGCCGTGGCCGCCCGCGACACCAACGTCGCACGATGATGAGCGAGAAGGAACACACTCGATGACGATCGAACGGTTCGACGCCCCCTTCGCCCTGGTGCGCTACCGGTCGGACGGCGGCACCCAGCTCGGGCTGCTCGTCGGCGACCGCGTCCGCGACCTCGGCCCCGACGACCTCGGCGCCGCCACACTGAACGACTTCCTCGCCGACCCCGACTGGGACCGCCTGACCCGTCTCGCGAGCGAGTCGACCGACACGCGCCCCGTCGCCGAGCTCACCCTCGTGGCGCCGGTCGAGCCGCGGCAGGTGCTGCAGACCGGGGCGAACTACCGCCAGCACGTCATCGAACTCGTCGTCGCCGGCCTCACCCAGGACGGCACGCGCACCCCGGATCAGGCCCGCTCCTTCGCCGCTGACATCATGGACGAGCGCAAGCGCAGCGGCGAGCCGTACTTCTTCATCGGGCTCCCGGCGGCCGTCGTCGGCGACGACGTGCCCCTCGTGCTGCCGGCGTACAGCAATGTCCACGACTGGGAGCTCGAACTGGCCGTCGTCATCGGTCGCGAAGCGTTCCGGGTGAGCCGCGAGAACGCGCTCGACCACATCGCCGGCTACACGATCGTCAACGACATCACGACGCGCGACCTCGTGTTCCGCAAGGACATGAAAGAGATCGGCACCGACTGGTACCGGGCGAAGAACGCCCCGGGCTTCCTGCCCACGGGTCCGCTGCTGGTGCCCGCCCCGTTCGTCGACGGCTCGAATCTCAACGTCCGGCTGGAGCTCAACGGCGAGGTGATGCAGGATGCCTCGACCTCCGACCTGCTGTTCGACATCCCCGCCCTGGTCTCCGGCGCCTCGCAGACGATGCCGTTGCTGCCGGGCGATCTGCTGCTCACCGGCAGCCCCGCCGGCAACGGCCAGCACTGGAAGCGATTCCTGCGCGACGGCGACGTCATGACGGGGTCCATCGAAGGGCTCGGCACGCAGGTCGTCCGCTGCGTCGCGGAACCGCGGTCGGGCACCGAGGCGACGACGCAGGAACCGCGCTCATGACCCCGCCGTCGACCGGCACGGCGCCCACCGAGAACCCCGCCGAGCTCGACCGCACCGACCCCGAGCGCGAGGTCGCGGTGCGCGCGGAGGCCTTCCGCAACTGGGGTCGATGGGGCGAGGACGACGTGCTCGGCACCCTCAACTTCATTGATGCCGCCAAGCGGATCGAGGCCGCCGGCCTGGTCCGCGAGGGCACGGTGATCTCGCTCGCGCAGGCGTTCGACACCAACGGCCCGCAGAAGGGGTGGCGCCGCCGCACCAACCCCGTGCACACCATGACCGACACCGGCACCGACGCCGAGCGCGGCAATCAGGGATTCCCGCACGGCATCGGCGGCGCCGACGACGTCATCGCGATGCCCCTCCAGTGCTCGACGCAGTGGGACGGCCTCGGCCACATCTTCGACCACGGCAACGCCTGGAACGGGCGACGGGCCGGCGACGTCGTCACGAGCGACGGCGACCTCGTGACGGGCATCGAGCACGCGGCATCCGTCATCGTCTCGCGGGGCGTGCTGCTCGACCTGGGCCGCCACCTCGAGCCCGAGACGGGCGAGCTGCGCGACGGCTACGCCATCACCGTCGACGACCTCGAGTCGTGCATCGCCGCGCAGGGGGCCACAAGCGCCGTCGGCCGGGGCGACATCGTCCTCGTCCGCACCGGCCAGTACGGCCGCACCCGCCGCGACGGCTGGGGCGACTACGCCGGAGGTCCCGCGCCGGGCCTCTCCCTGACCACGGCCGGCTGGCTGCACCGCACCGAGATCGCCGCCATCGCCACCGACACGTGGGGCTTCGAAGTGCGGCCCAACGAGTTCGACGCCCCCGCGTTCCAGCCGCTGCACCAGGTCGTCATCCCCAACATCGGACTCACGATCGGCGAGATGTGGAACCTCGAAGCGCTCGCCGACGAGTGCGCGCGTCTGAGACGCTACGAGATGCTTCTGTCGGCCGCGCCGCTGCCGATCACGGGGGCCGTCGGATCGCCGATCAACCCGGTCGCGATCCTCTGACCCTCACACCCACGACAGAACAGGGAGGTTCTGACATGACCGCAGTCTCCAAGGTCGCGATCGCCGGTGCCGGCGTCGTCGGACTGGCCGCCGCGATCCAGCTGGCCAAGGCCGGCGTCGAGGTCGACGTCTTCGAGTCGAAGCCCGAACTCAGCGCGCTCGGATCGGGCATCTCGCTGCAGGGCAACGCGCTGCGCGCGTTCGACGCCCTCGGCGCGTGGGACGACATCCGGGCCGCGGGCTACCCGTTCGAGGGTTTGACCCTCCGTGCGCCGGGACCCGACGCTCCGGTGGTGGCGAACCTTCCGGACGTCAAGACGGGCGGGCCGGATTATCCGGCGGCGATGGGGATGCCTCGCCCCGAACTCGCCCGCATCCTCCTCGAGCACGCGGAGCGGGCCGGAGCGACCGTGCACTTCGGCCGCAAGGTGACGGGGCTCGACGCGCGGGCGAGCGACGCCGTCGAGCTCTTCATCGACGGCGAGAGCGCGGGGGAGTACGACCTGCTGATCGGCGCCGACGGGCTGAACTCCGTCGTTCGCGGGCTGATCGGGATCGAGACGGCTCCGGAGCCGAACGGGATGGGCATCTGGCGCACCTTCGTCTCGCGGCCGGCCGAGGTGGAGCGTTCCGAGCTCTACTACGGCGGACCCGTCTACATCGCCGGGTACACCCCGACCGGGGAGAACTCCATGTACGCCTTCCTCGTGGAGAAGGCGGAGGACCGCTTCGGGGTATCGGACGAGCAGGCCACCCGCATCATGCTGGAGGAGTCGCGCGCCTACGGCGGGCCGTGGAACGCGATCCGCGCCGACCTCGAGAAGGGTGCGCACGCGAACTACACCTGGTTCACGAAGCACATCGTGGACGGCCGGTGGAACCGCGGCCGTGTCGTCATCATCGGCGACGCGGCGCACTCCTGCCCGCCGACGATCGCCCAGGGCGCGGCACAGGGCCTCGAGGACGCGGTCGTGCTCACCGAGCTCCTGGTCGAGCGCGACGCCGTCGACGAGGCGCTGTGGGACGAGTTCCACGCGCGCCGCCTTCCCCGCGCGAAGGCCGTGGTCGAGGCATCCGCCCAGCTCGCCCAGTGGCAGATCGACGGCAACCGCGACGCGGACGCCGGCGGCCTCATCTTCGGCATCGCCCAGCAGATGGCGAAGCCGGCATGATCACCGACGTCCACGCCCACCTCCTGCTGCCTCAGCTGCACGCCGAGGTCGAGCGCCGCGCTCCCGAGCTGGTCGCCGAGGCCGCCGACCTCGAACGCCGCCGCAACGGCATCGAGAGCCTTAAGGTCTCGGGGGCCATGGTCGGCGCCCGCATCCCGAAGCTCACCGACCTGCGCGCCCGGCTGGCCGCGATGGACGAGCAGGGGGTCGACAAGCAGTGGGTCAGTGTCTCGCCGAACCACTTCTACCCGTGGGCTCCCGAGGGTCTCGCCGTGTGGGTCGCCATGGAGACGAACCGGCTCATCGCCGAGCACGTGGCCGGGGCCCCCGATCGCCTCGTCGGGCTCGGCGTGGTTCCGCTGCAGCATCCGGAGCGCGTCGTGGAGTATCTCGACGACGCCATCCTCGGACGCGGCCTCGCCGGTGTCGAGATCTCGTCCTTCGCCGGAGACGTCGAGCTCTCGGATCCGCGCCTCGAGCCGTTCTGGGCCCGCGCCGCCGAACTCGGCTGCGTCGTCTTCCTGCACCCGTTCGGCTGCAGCCTCGACGAGCGGCTGGACCGCTTCTACCTGTCGAACACGGTCGGCCAGCCGACCGAGAACGCCGTCGCGCTGTCGCACCTGATCTTCTCGGGGGTGCTCGACCGGCATCCCGACCTCAAGATCGTGGCGGCGCACGGCGGCGGGTACCTTCCCTTCGCGATCGGCCGGTCCGACCACGCCTGGCGGGTGCGACCCGAGGCGCAGCGGTGCGCGCACGCGCCGTCGACCTACCTGCGCCGCCTGTGGTTCGACACGGTCGTGCACGATCCCGTCGCACTGCGGCACCTCGTCGAGGCGGCGGGCGGGAGCCGCGTGCTGCTCGGCAGCGACTTCCCCTTCGACATGGGGCTGGACGACCCGGTGACCGCGATCCGGTCCGCGGGACTGCCCGCCGACCTCGCGGCGCGCATCCTCGGCGGCAACGCCGAGGCGCTGCTGGGCGACCTGGTGCGCGCATGAAGATCGCCCGCTGGGTCGACGGCGCCGATCTGGGCGAGGGGTTCGTCATCGACGACCGCGTGGTTCCGTTCCCGAGCGGCCTGCGCGTGTCGCAGGTGCTCGCGCAGGGGCTGCCCGCCGCTCACCGCCTCTTCGAGCGCGCGGCCGGGGATTCCGGCACGCCGCTGGAGTCGGTGCGCCTCCTCCCTCCGCTCGAACCGGCGTCGATCCGCGATTTCGTCGCCTTCGAGGAGCACGTCGAGGGCGTGAGCGCGGGGGTCGAGGGCAAGAGCCACGTGGCGCCCGAGTGGTACGAGGCGCCGACGTTCTACTTCACCAACCCGCACACGGTGCTGGGCCCGGGCGACGTCGTCTCGCCGCCGGTCACGTCGCGGCTCGACTTCGAGCTCGAGCTGGCCGTGGTCGTCGGCGGCGTCGACGGATCGGACGGACGCGACCTCGATGCGGATGCCGCGCGCGAGCACATCTTCGGGTACACGATCATGAACGACTGGTCGGCCCGCGATCTGCAGGCCCGCGAGATGAAGGTCCGGCTCGGGCCGGCGAAGGGCAAGGACTTCGGCACGTCGCTGGGTCCGTGGATCGTCACCGCGGACGAGCTCGAGCGATTCGTCGACGACGAGGGCTTCCTCGCGATCCGCGCGGAGGTGTACGTCAACGACGAGCTCATCGGCGCCGACCTCGTGTCGAACGCGGGCTGGCCGTTCCCCGAGTTCGTGGCCTACGCCTCGCGCAATTCGCGCGTGGTGCCGGGCGACGTGCTGGGTTCGGGAACGGTCGGCAACGGCGGATGCCTCGGCGAGCTGTGGGGTCGCAACGGCGAGCTCACTCCGCCGCCGCTTCAACCCGGAGACATCGTGCGGATGTCGATCGAGGGCATCGGCGACCTCGTCGGAGCGGTCGCGCCCATGGTGGAGCTCCCGCCCGTGCCGCGTGCGAGGAAGCGGCCTCGGCATCGAATCCGCCCACTTCCGTAGATTTTCGACTAAAGCGTGCTACGATGGTCATGACGTCGGGGCCTTCGGGTCCGTTCCCGGTTGCGAGGTCGCAGCCGGGGCACACACCGTCGCGTCGATGGCCCGATCGTTCGGGTGACCCGCGCATGCAGCTGTCTCCGGTGAGGCTCCGCCTCCTCGTCGTTTCCCTTCTGTCCGTCTCGTTCCTGGGCGCGCTCGACCACACGGTCGTGTCGACGTCGCTCGCCACGATCGCCGGCGACCTCGGCGCCCTCGAGCAGATGAGCTGGGTGGTCGTCGGCTACACCCTGTCGAGCACCGTCCTGCTCCCCGTGATCGGCAAGCTCGGCGACGCGATCGGCCCTCGCCTGGTGTTCCTCACGGCCCTTGTCGCGTTCCTCGCCGCGTCGGCGCTGTGCGGCTTCGCTCCCGACATGGGGTGGCTCGTCGTGGCGCGGATCGTCCAGGGCGCGGCATCCGCAGGCCTGCAGCTCATGTCGCAGACGATCCTCGCCCACGTCACCTCGCCCCGCGAGCGGCCACGGTACATGGCGATCATCGGCGCCGCGTTCCCCATCGCCATCCTCGTCGGGCCCGTGCTCGGCGGGCTCATCACCGACTACTGGGGGTGGCGCTGGGTCTTCTGGATCAACGTGCCCGTCGGCGTCGCCGCCCTCGCCCTGGCCGTCGCCGCCGTCCCCCACATCGACGCCGCGCCCCGGCGGCGGTTCGACGTCGCCGGCGCCGTCGCGTTCACGATCTCGCTCGTGGCGCTCGTCGTCGCCGTCTCGTGGATCGGCGAGCCCGCGACCGCGACCACCGCGCTGATCGCGTTCCTCGTCGCCGCGCTCGCGTTCGCCGCCTTCCTGCTCGCGGAGCTGAAGGCCGAGGAGCCCATCGTGCCGCTCGGCATGCTCCGCAACCGCACGATCGCGGCGGGGCTGACCCTGTCGGCCATCATCGGCGTCGGCCTGTTCTCGGTCACCGCCTATCTGCCGACCTACTTCCAGATGGCGTACGGCACGTCCGTCACGGTGTCGGGGCTGGTGCCGATCGCGACGGTGTTCGGGATGCTGGTGAGCAACCTCGCCACCGGCGCGCTCGCCAGCCGCTCGGGCCGCTACCGGGTGTTCGCGATCACGGGCACGGGCCTCGCCGCGACAGGGCTGCTGGTCATGGCGTTCCTCCCCGTCGGCCTTCCGCTCTGGGTGCCCATGATCGTGATGTTCGTCGTCGGAGTCGGCACCGGATCGTTCATGAGCCTGATCATCGCGGTGGTGCAGAGCAGCGTCTCGCGCCGCGAACTGGGCACGGCGACGGCATCCGTCAATCTCGTGCGCCAGATCGGAGCGACCGTCACCACGGCCGTCATCGGGGGAGTGATCGCCGCCGGCGTCGCACCGCTGCTGCCCGACGAGTTCGACATCGCTACGCTCACCCCGCAGCTCGTGCACGCGGCCCCGCCCGCCGCGCAGCTCGCCGTCGCCGAGATCTACACGTCCGTCTTCGCGCCGATCTTCATCGGCCTCGCCGCCGCGTACCTCGTCGGCCTCGCCGCCGCCGTGCTCCTCCCGGCCGGCCGCCTGCCCGAGCACCAGCCCGCGGCGGTCGACGCCGAGCCTCTGCCCGCCTGACCCTCTCGATGGGAGCCACCATGTCCACTTCTCCACACGTCGTCATCGTCGGCAGCGGGCCGATCGGATCGGCCTACGCGCGGGTGATCCTCGAGACGCACCCGACCGCGACGGTCACGATGTTCGAGGCAGGCCCTCAGCTCACCGACATCCCGGGCGAGAGCGTGCGGAACATCGCCGACCCCGACGCGAAGGAGCGGGCGCGTGAGATGTCGCAGGGTCCCCAGTCGGGGGCACTGCGCGAGTCTCTGGGGATTCCGGCCGGAGTCGTCGTCGAGGGCATGTTCACCGCCCGCCAGGGCACCCACCTGCTCGACTTCGGGGGCGAGGGATCGGCGCACGCGCCGACGTTCCCCGCGGCGGCGGCCGCGACCAACGTGGGCGGGCAGGGTGCGCACTGGACATGCGCGATCCCTCGCCCCGCCTTCAGCGAGAAGGTGCTGTTCATCCCCGACGACGAGTGGGACGAGCTCATCGCCCGCGCAGAGTCGCTCCTCCACGCGCAGAGCGCCGCCTTCGCCGACTCGGCCATCGGCGGCGCGATCCGCACCCTGCTCGAGCGGGAGTTCGCCGCCGAACTGCCCGAGGGCTACGGCGTCGGCACCCTCCCCGTCGCCGGGGATCCCCAGCCGGACGGATCGATGCGCTGGGCCGGGGCGGACGTCGTGCTCGGACCGCTCATCGACCCCGACGACCCGCTGTCGCAGCGCTTCCACCTGCGCGACCTCAGCCTCGTCCGCCGCGTCGAGTACGACGGAGGACGGGTGACCGGGGTGGTCGTCGAAGACCTGCGCACCCGCACCACCTCGACCGTCGAGGCCGACGCGGTGGTCGTGGCCGCCGACGCATTCCGGTCACCGCAGCTGCTGTGGGCCTCCGGCATCCGTCCCCCCGCCCTCGGGCGGTACCTCACCGAGCACCACGTCGTGATCTCGACCGTGGCGCTGGACGGCGAGCGTATGTCGGAGCTCGTCAGCGACGACGCCCTCGCGGCGGAGCTGGCGCGCCGCGCGAAGCACGCGGCCGACCCGGTCGCGGCGGTCAACCGCATCCCGTTCTCCGAGCCCGACCACCCGTTCTCGGCGCAGGTCATGTACGCCGAGAATCCTCCGTTCCAGCTCGACCCGTCGCACCCGCACGCGGGCAACCGGTGGGGCTACGTGAACATGGGCTACGGCGTGCGCAAGCACCCGCGCGTCGAAGACGGCGTGACGTTCAGCGACGACGAGCTCGACTACCGCGGACTGCCGAACATGACGATCGAGTACGAGCTGACGGATGCCGAGAACGCCGAGATCGCGCGCGCGACGGAGCACCTCCAGCGTGCGGGGCAGGCGCTCGGCGAGTTCGTCGCCCAGCCCCGCCTGCTGCCGAACGGCTCGAGCCTGCACTACATGGGAACGATGCGGATGGGACCGGCCGACGACGGCACCTCGGTCGCCGACCCGTACTCGGTCGTGTGGGGCTTCGAGAACCTCGTGGTGGGCGGCAATGCCCTGATCCCGACCGCGAACACGATGAACCCGACGCTGACGAGCGTCGCCATCGCGGTGCGCGGAGCCCGCCGGCTCGCCGACTCCCTCGGCTGAGGGCGCCGGTTTCCCAGGGTGGGGAATGGGCCGCCGGCATGCAGCCGCGGGGCCGGGTCACCCGCGTCTGAAGGACTACCGACTCTCCGGCGGCCGGTTGCGGCGCCGCCTCGACTCCACCAAGCCGAGGATCACGAAGGCCGCGCCCAGGATGAGGCCTCCTACGGCGAAGACGAGGGTCGTGTTGCTCACCGCGGCCCAGATCCCGAGGCCGATCCAAGCGGCTCCCAGGACAAACGCGGTCCCAGGGCTCATCCGGGGCTTCATATCGAAGAGCACCCCCAGACCGTCATCCCGACTCCCAACACCGTCCACCCTATTCCGGCTCCAGAGGCAGCCGAGGCCACGGTGAGTCCGAGGTTTGTCACACACTGGTTGATCGCGTTCCGCTGAGCTGCGGTGGGCATGGGCCCACCGGTCACGACGTAGTTCCGCCCGCCGATCGTCACACACCCCACGGAGGCGGAGCAGTACCCAGTGGCTGGCTTGAAGCGGTAGCTCCCGCATCCACCACGGCTTACCGGACAATACTTCGACGGTGAAACGCTCACACACTTCTTGGGGGCACACACCTTCACTGTCGTGGCGGCTTGGGCCGACGCAGCTGGTGACGCGGTCGTCCCTACGAGGGCGACCAACAGAACGATCAACGCCCTCGCCAGCGCGCTGCGCCAGTGGAAAGAGGGGCGTCTCGCGGAATCCGCGACAGCAATTCGTTGCATACTGTCTCCTTCGTCGAGTTCGAATCTTCCGTTGCCGGAAGTCCAAACCGACGATGCCTACGCGGGTTCGCGTAGCCAACACGCAACAGCAAATGCAGTACTGATCTGGCTGGATTTGCGTAGTCGCGACGCCCCGCTCAGTAGCAAGATCTGTTCATCTACGTGGGGGAAGTGTTCTCACTCAGTACGTCGCGGTCTCGGGCCCAACCGCGGCGACGAACGACGCGCCGTCCTTCCCGCCCGCTCGCGTGCACAATGTCGGCAACGGCGGGCCTTCCGCCGCCATAACGTGCATCAGCTCGGCGGGCGGGAGCGGATCACCGACGTTGTGCGCGGCATGCCGGAGTGACCCGGTGGACCCGGCCCGGCCCGGCCGCGCCTGCCGAACACCGCGCTGCAGTCAGGCGGACGGAGCCTCGGGGTCGAGCGCCTTCAGCGTCTCCTCTTCGGCCGGGTTGTCGGCCTCGAGCTGCGACTCGGTCGTCTCATCACCGCCGGTCGGTGCGTCATCGTTGGTGAGATGCTCGCCGCCGGGGAGATCGGCCGCCAGCTGATCGGTGCCGGCCGGCGGCTCCTCGATGGGTTCGTTGTTCGCGCGCGCTTCGGTCATGGCTCGACGCTAGGACCCGCGGTCACGACGCGCGCGGGGATTGACACGCGCGGCCCGCTCAGTCGCGGCCGACTTCGACGCTTTACGTGGCTCCCGTTGCATCGAAGTAGCGGTTGTCGCCTTGACGGAAGTACGAGCCAGGGCCGTCAAAATCAGTTGCGTCGAATTCGTCGAATGTGGTCGTTGGGTCCACCGGATCAAAGCCCCCCGCGCGCTGACGATAGGCGTCTGCTTTCGTGAGCCCGTTTATCGATTCATCGATGTGGATCGATGTCAAGGCGACCCAACGGCGCGCGGGGGACCACCCTCGATCACCGAACCAGGCGAGATCCTCCGCTTTCTTGAGCCCGGCCGAAACTACTGCCGGGCTGAAGTAGACCGTCACGATCCGGCGATCTGCGGCGCGGACTCGAATGCGCTTCTTCGTGCGGTCCTGATCGAGGTATCCCTCAACGACTTCGGGGAGCAACTCGAAAACCTGATCGAGCGGAGACGCCATGGTCGACTCCTACTTTCGGGCGGGGTGGGCGGTGATGATGCGCCATGAGCTCTTGGACACGCTCACCCTCGGCATGTATGTGGTCACCAGTTTGCCGTTCTTCCACAGCTGGATGGGAGCCGTGTACAAGTAGGTGTTGTTTCCCAACTGATGAGTTTTCGGCGGCTGGCACTCCCCAGCGACGCCGCCATCTCACCACAACCGACCTCGATCAGGCCGCAAAGCGCGGCGACGGCGAGAACGCCGCCCGCTCAGTCGCGGTGACTGCGCTGCCAGCCCGCGTCACGGTGCTGCGTGACCACCGGCACCGCGACCGCGGCCGAGATGCACAGCACGCCGGCGATGAAGATGAGCCCTTGCAGCATGGGCGACGCGAACGAGGCGCCGACGAGGTACATGCCGCCGAGCAGCAGGATGGCGTAGAGAGCGAAGAGCACGGTTCCACCTCCGGGGATCGTCGATGATCTCTTTGGTACCCGCCGCTTCGCGACCCCGCTCCGGGGTTGACGCGAACCGGTCCGGCATGGTGCGTGCCGCCGACATCCCGCGTCACGCACGCTGGCGCCCGTCTCGTCGTGGCGTGAGAATGTGCGGCATGAGACTCGTGCAGGTCGCCCAGCGCGCCGAAGACCTTCAGCGGGCCGCGGCCTTCTACACGGCCCTGCTCGAGACCGAGCCGACCGCGCGGTTCGACCCGCCCGGACTGCTCTTCTTCGACCTTGACGGGGTACGCCTGCTCCTCGAGCGCGGAGCGCCGTCGTCGCTGCTCTACCTGCACGTGCACAACGTCCACGAAGCGATCGAGCGCCTGCCCGACGACGTCGAGGTGGTCAGCCCTCCGCACGTCATCTTCACCCACGAGGACGACCGGCTCGGTCCGAGCGGGCACGAGGAGTGGCAGGCGTTCATCCGTGACTCCGAGGGCAACACGGTCGGGCTCATCGCTTTTCAGCGGCGCTGAGGCGGCCGGCGGAGTGGGCGAGGAGAATGGGCGAGTGGATGCCGCGCTGCCAGCCCTGACCGAGATGCCCGACCCGCAGTTCGTGATGTCACCCGAGGGGTACCGCATCGCGACCTACCTGTGGGGCGAGGACGACGCGCCGACGGTGCTGTGCGTCCACGGGTTCGCGTCCAGCTGCCGCGACAACTGGGTGAACACCGGCTGGGTGCGCGACCTCACGCGCGCCGGCTACCGAGTGCTCGGGGTGGACCAGCGCGGGCACGGCGCGAGCGACAAGCCGCACGAGCCGGAGGCGTACGGCATGGCGGCGCTGACCGCCGACCTCGTCGCGGTGCTCGACACGTATCTGGTCGACTCGGTGCGCTACGCCGGCTACTCGCTCGGGGCGCGCGTCGGCTGGCAGCTCTCGGTCACCGCTCCGGAGCATGTCGAGCGGGCGGTGCTCGGCGGCATCCCCGACGGCCGGCCGCTCGCCCGCCTGCAGATCGATCAGGCCCGCGCGTACGCCGAGACCCGCGCTCCGGTCGACGACCAGGTGACCCGCAACTACGTCACGCTCGCCGAGCGGGTGCAGGGCAACGACCTCCGCGCCCTCGTCGCGCTCGCCGAGGGCATGCGGTACGGCGACGCCGACCCCGATCCCGCGCACCCGCCGCAGCAGCACGTGCTGTTCGCCACCGGGTCCGAGGACGCGATCCTCGAGCGCTCCCGCGCCCTGGCCGGGGCGACGCCGAACGGCGAGTTCGTGGAGCTTCCCGACCGGCACCACTTCAACGCGCCGGGGTCGCGGGTCTTCCGCCAGGCCGCTGTCGAGTTCTTCGCCCGCGCGCTCTGACGAACTGGGGTCAGTCCGGCAGGCCCCAGAACGCCCCGCGCAGTCCCACCTCGGCGAAGTACGCCTTCGCCTGGGCAGGCTCGCGCCGCACGTACGGCGAGTCGAGGCGTCCGTCGTACCAGTGCGCGGCCAGCCGCCACAGCGTCGCGAGGTCGAACACCGACCCGCGCTGGTTCCCGGTGCGCGTCAGCCACTCCTCGACGCAGGCCTCCTCGCAGAAGATGCGCTGGTGGCCGCAGGTGTGCACGACGTCGTCCCACACGTGCGCGGCCGGCACGAGGAAGTGCGCGACCTGGTCCCCCTCGGGAGGACCCTCCGATGTGACGACCCACGCGTGCGCCCGGCCGCACGCGGGGCAGGTGGTCGCGACGAGCACCTGGCGTTCCTCGGGCACGAGGTTCGGGATCGCGAACGAGTCCCACGCGCACCCGCCCCACCACAGGGTGCGACGGCCCTTGACGGAGAAGTGCAGGTCGATCGCCGCGAAGGGATGGGCCATCACCACCCGGCCCGCGTCGTCGAGCACGACGTGTCGGGTCGTGGCGAGCACCGCCATCGCCTCGTCGACCTGCTCGAGCGCCAGCCCGGTCGTCACGGCGAGGGCGGCGCGGCTCGGGGGCCGTCCGTCGGTGACGAAACCGCGATACACCTCGCGCCGCACGCGCTCGACATCGTCGTCGGCGACCGCCGGTCGCACCTCGTCCATGACCGAAGCGTACGCCCGGGCGGTGATCCACAGCACCATGGCCGGCGGTGTGCGCGAATCGCGGAGGCGTGCACGATGACGGATGCCTCGGGCCCCAGGCATCCGTGAACTCGAACTTCTCCGGCATTCTGCGCGGCACACTGCGTGCGCGCCGGCGCGGGATCGAGGCATCCTGCTCATTCCCCTGCGGGCACGGCATGCAACCTGCGCGGGCGACGGCGTAGCCTGGGGGAGTGAGCGCCTACGTCTCGGCGTTCGAGCTGTTCTCCATCGGTGTAGGACCCTCGAGCTCCCATACGGTCGGCCCCATGCGGGCCGCCCTCGACTTCGTCGTGCGTCTGCGCGAGTCCGGACTGCTGCCGCACGTCGAGCGGGTGACGTGCACCCTCTACGGATCCCTCGGGGCGACCGGCATCGGCCACGGCACGCCCGACGCGGTCGTCGCGGGGCTTCGCGGCCTCCAGCCCGAGACCGTCGATCCCGCCGTCGTGCGGTCGGCGTGGAGCGCCTGGACCGACGGGGCGCTCCTGCCCCTCGCCGGCGAGCGAGAGGTGGCCTTCGCGCGCGACGACATCGCCTTCGCCCCGCGCACGCGGCTGCCCGGGCACCCGAACGCGATGACGCTCGAGGCATGGTCTCGGGCGGATGCCGGTCCCGTGCGCCGTCCAGGAGCGGATGCCGCGAGCGCGGCCGTCCGCGCCACCGGCGCCGGCTCCCCGACGTCGGCGGGTTCGCCGGACGCCGACCGCAGCCGGAGCGTGGACGCCGACCGCACCGTCGGCGCGGTTGCGGACCGGGCCGGCGGTCTCGGCGCCGACCCTCACCCCGACCTCGTGCTGAGCGAGACGTACTACTCGGTGGGCGGCGGGTTCATCCGGCGCGAGGGCGAGCCGCCTCGCGTGCATAGCCGTGGCTATCCCCTCGACTACGGCAGTGCCGAAGAGCTTCTCGCGCTCTGCGACGAACGGGGGCTGACGATCGCCGAGCTCGCCCGCATCAACGAGGAGGCGCTGCGCAGCGACGAGGAGATCGCGGCCGGGCTCGACGCGATCTGGAACGCGATGGCGGGCTGCGTCGACGCGGGCCTTCACGCCGAGGGCGTGCTGCCCGGGATGCTGGAGGTCAAGCGCCGTGCCGGGGCGATCCGCGCCCAGCTCGACGAAGCCGAAGCCGACGGACGGCGCGAGCTGCCCGGAGAGTGGCTCGGGGCGTTCGCGCTCGCCGTCAACGAGGAGAACGCATCGGGCGGGCGCGTCGTGACCGCCCCGACGAACGGGGCCGCGGGCATCGTTCCGGCCGTCGCGATGTACTGGTGGCGCTTCCTCGCCGACTCGGGGCTCGGAGCGGGCAACGCCGTGACGCCCTACGGCGAGCTGGTCGGCAGCGCGCTCCTCGGCTACGACGGGCACGCCGCCGCCCCCGAGGAGGCGGCCGCCTGGGACGAGGCCGCTGTCGCCGACGCGAACCGGCGCCGAGGCATCCGTCGCTTCCTGCTCACGGCGACCGCGCTGGGGTCGCTCTTCAAGGCGAACGCCTCCATCTCGGGCGCCGAGGGCGGGTGCCAGGCCGAGGTGGGCTCGGCCTGCGCGATGGCGGCCGGCGGACTCACCGCGGTCATGGGCGGCACGAACCGGCAGATCGAGAACGCGGCCGAGATCGCGATGGAGCACCACCTCGGGCTCACGTGCGACCCGGTCGGCGGGCTGGTGCAGATCCCGTGCATCGAGCGCAACGCCATCGCCGCGTCGACCGCGGTCACGGCCGCGCGGCTCGCGCTGCGCGGCGACGGCAGCCACTACGTGAGCCTCGACGCGGTGGTCGAGACGATGCGCCAGACGGGCATCGACATGTCGCACAAGTACAAGGAGACGAGCGAGGGCGGTCTCGCGGTGAACGTCATCGAATGCTGATCTCGGATCTGGCACTCTCCTATCGAGAGTGCTAATCTTGGCGTAGTTGAGCCGAGTCGGCTCAACCCCACGACTGAGAGGAGATCACCATGGCCACGTACGACCCGTTCCGCGAATTCGACCGCCTTGCGTCGAGTCTTCTCGACCCGCGCCGCGGTCCTCGCCTGATGCCGATGGACCTGTATCGCGACGGCGACCACTACGTCCTCACCGCCGACCTGCCGGGCATCGACCCGGGCTCGGTCGACATCGACGTCGACGGCCAGCTGCTCACCATCCGTGCAGAGCGCTCCGTCCCGACCGGTGAGGGCGTCAAGTGGATCACCCGCGAGCGCGAGGGTGCGAGCTTCCTGCGCCAGCTCAGCCTGGGGCAGGGGGTCGACACCGAGCGCATCTCGGCCACCTACGACAACGGTGTGCTGAGCGTCACCATCCCCGTCAGCGAGAAGGCGAAGCCGCGCAAGATCGAAGTGATGGCCGAGGGCCGCTCGTCGGTCGTGCAGGCTCACGAGAGCAGCGAGCAGGCTCACTCGATCGAGCAGTAGGTCTGCCGCTGCGTGTTCACCCCGCCGCCCCGTGTCGTCCGCGACCGGGGCGGCGTTCTCGTGCGGCCCGGGCCGGGGCCGGGCCCGGATGCCGCGGGCCGGCGCCGGCCGTAGGCTGTGCGCGTGGCGGAGTACGTGGTCCCCGCGCCGAAGCGGCGTCGCGGACGCCCGCGCGCGGGCGAGTCCGACGCGCGGGAACGGATCGTGGCCGCGGCCGTGGAGGAGTTCGGCGAGGCCGGCTACGACGGAGCGACGATCCGCGCGATCGCCGCCCGCGCCGGCGTCGACTCGGCTCTCGTGCACCATCACTTCGGCACCAAGGCCGACCTGTTCAGCGAGACCGTCGAGGCGCCCATGCGTCCCGACCTGGCGCTGCCCGAGATCCTCGCCGGGCCGCGCGACCGGGTGGGTGAGCGCATCGTCCGCTACATCCTCGAGACGTGGGAGCAGCCCGAGGTGCAGCGGCGCGGAGTCGTGCTGCTCCGCACCGCCGTCGGCAACAAGCTCACGACACCGCTCGTGGCCGGGTTCCTGTCGCGCGAGCTGCTCTCCCGCATCGCGCGGGCGCTCGAAGTCGACGACGCCGACCTGCGGGCCTCGCTCGCGGCGTCGCAGATCGCCGGGCTGCTGATCGCGCGCTACGTGCTGCGACTGCCGGCGCTGGCCGAGGCATCCGTCGACGACCTCGTCGCGCGAGTCGGCCCCACCGTGCAGCGATACCTGTTCGAGTGAGGTCTTGACCGCCGCGCCGATCGAGCGAATAATTCATCGCGTGATGAATAAATCGTCGGTGAACGCCGTCGAAGTCCGCGGCCTTCACGTCAAGCGCGGCCGCACCCAGGTGTTCTCCGGTCTCGATCTCGACATCCCCCGCGGTCAGATCACCGGCCTCATGGGGCCGTCGGGGTGCGGCAAGACGTCGCTGATGCGCTCCATCGTCGGCGTGCAGAAGGTGCAGAGCGGAACCGTATCGGTGCTCGACGACCCCGCGGGCACCAGGGTGCAACGACGACGCGTCGCGTACGACACCCAGGCGGCCTCGGTGTACGGCGACCTCACGATCCGCCAGAACCTGCGCTATTTCGCGCGCATCCTCGGGGCGCCCGTCCGGCAGGTCGACGAGGTGATCGCCCGGGTCAACCTCACCGACCAGGCCGGGCAGACGGTCGACTCGCTCAGCGGCGGGCAGGAGAAGCGCGTGTCACTCGCGGTCGCGATGCTCGGCGACCCCGAGCTGATCGTGCTCGACGAGCCCACGGTCGGGCTCGATCCGCTCCTGCGGTCCGAGCTGTGGCAGACCTTCCGCACCATCGCCGAGGGCGGCGCCACCATCGTCGTCAGCAGTCATGTCATGGACGAGGCGCTGCGCTGCGATCGCATCGTGCTGCTGCGGTCGGGCCGCATCATCGCCGACACCACACCGTCGCGGCTGCTCTCCGACACGGGCGCGTCGGATCCGGATGCCGCGTTCCTGGCCCTCATCGAACGCGACCGCTCGGCGACCGCGGCCGGCGACGGTCACCCTCGATCCAGGCGCGAGGCGCGAGAGGAGGCGGCGGAATGAACCCGACCCGCACCTTCGCGACGGCGGGACGGATCCTGCGTCAGCTGACCCACGACCCGCGGTCGATCGCGCTCCTGCTGGTCGCGCCGAGCCTGCTCGTGGGGCTGTTCGCGTGGCTGTTCAGCGAGCAGGACGGCGTGTTCGACGTGTACGGCCCGCCCATCCTGGCGCTGTTCCCGTTCATCATCATGTTCCTCATCACGTCGATCACGACTCTTCGCGAGCGGCGGTCGGGCACCCTCGAACGCCTCATGACGACCCCGCTCGGAAAGGCGGACTTCATCGTCGGGTACGCGCTCGCCTTCGGCCTGATGGCGGTGCTGCAGGCGGTCGTCACGGTCACGTTCGCGGTGTGGGTCTGCGGCCTCGAGACCGAGGGGCCCGTGTGGCAGCTGGGTCTCGTCGCCGTCACCGACGCCGTGCTCGGGATGGCGCTGGGCCTGTTGGCGAGCGCGTTCGCCCGCACCGAGTTCCAGGCGGTGCAGTTCATGCCGCTGATCGTGTTCCCGCAGATCCTGCTCGGCGGCCTGTTCATGCCGCGCGACGAGATGCCCGAGGCGCTGTACGCGATCAGCAACGTGCTGCCGCTCAGCTATGCGATCGACGCGATCAACGCGGTGACGGCGGGCGACGAGGGGTGGGATGTCTACGGTCCGCTGCTCGTGGTGCTCGCGTTCCTCATCGGGTCGCTGATCCTCGCCTCGCTCACCCTGCGCCGGCGCACACCGTAGGACCGGCTGCGGGCGGGGCCGGGGGTCAGTCGTGGGGCCGGCTCCGGCGCAGCTTGGCGGTCAGGTCGCGCAGTTGCGCGAGTTCCTCGTCGCTGAGGATCGACATCCGCTCGGCGATCGCCCGCCCGTGCGAGCTCGCCAGCCGGCGGAACAGCGACGCCCCGGCATCCGTCGCCCGCACCAGCGAGCCGCGCCCGTCGTCGGGATCGGCGCACTTCGAGATGAGGCCGCGCGCCGACATCCGCTCGACGAGGCGTGACACGCTGGGCTGGCTGATGAGCATGTTGGCCGTGACATCGCGCAGCCGCGCGGTCATGTTCTCGCCGCGCGTCACGGTCAGGAGCACGTCGTACTCCGCCTGGCTGAGGACGCCTTCGTGGAAATCGTCATTGATGTCTTCGAAGACCTCGTGCTGAGCGCGGAACAGGCTCTCCCATGCATCGATGGCGAGTCGGCGATCCGTCATAGGCACCAGATTACGTCCCGCGCGGGGCTCCCGGTGCGGCGCGCCCGGGCAAAGAACGGGGCCGGTCGGAGAGGCTCCCGACCGGCCCTTGTCCCTTGCACCAAGAGTGTCCTGCAATCACATGCCGGCAGCTGCCACAGCAAAACAACTACCGTGCTTGCACTCTATAACGGGCAGGTAACGACGGCAAGGGCTCTCGTTATCTTTCTGTGATTTCTTTTCGCATGCATAGACGCTCCGCCGACGTTGTGCACGCCGCCCGCCTCCGCCGCCCGCGACCGCCGACCTGATCGCCCCCTGAGGGTCGCTGAACGCGCCCTTGAGCTTCAGGCATCCCTCGCGCATCCCTTGCGGAAACGTTGCGGCTGCCCGATGAGAACCCCGAGATCGCTTCTCCAGGCTGATGTCAACGGCGAAAGCACCTCGCATCGCCGGAAGAGCAGGCGGGTCCCAGCCCGCCCAACCGTGGGAGAACAGCCATGAAGAAGTCCATGAAGGGCACGATCGCCATCGCCGCCGGAATCGCACTGCTGCTGGGCGGCGGGGGATCGCTCGCCTACTGGCAGGGCAGCGCGTCGACGACGTCGGCCACCATCCAGACCGGCGAGCTGAGCGTCGCCCTGACCTCGGGTGCCAAGTGGGAGGTCAAGCGCGGCAGCACGACGACCGACATCACCAGCACCCTCTCGTCGTACAAGATGGTCCCGGGCGACCAGATCATCTACACGGTCCCCTTCCAGACCAAGGCCAACGGCACCAACCTGACCGCCTCGGGCGCGATCAACTGGGGCGGCTTCTCGGCCGTTCCGGCGCACCTGACCTCGAGCGTCGCGGGCACCTACAACGCCGGCGCCATCGCCGGGACGTCGTTCACGGTCGCCAGCGGTACCGCCAACGGGCAGCTGGTCTTCACGCTGACCTGGCCCTTCGGCTCCAACGCCACCAACGACACGGCCGCGACGATGAACCAGAACTGGAACCTCGGCGCCACCACCGTCACCGTCACGCAGACCGCCAACGGCGCGAACTGACCGCCTGACGCTGACCCACGGACCGAAGGGGCCGGGCGCGCACCCGATCCGCCCGGCTCCTTCACCAAAACCCACCCTCGTGTCGCTCGGAAGAGGCAGACGGATGTCGCGCAAGAAGGCCAAGGCTCCCCTCGGGGCCGCCGGACTCATCGCCGGCATCGTCGCCATCGCGGTCGTGATGGCTCCGGGCACCCTCAGCAACTTCGTCTCGAGCACCCAGACGCAGCCCGTGTCGGTCTCCACCGGGGATGCCGGACTGGTCATCGCCGGCAGCGGCGGCTCGAACTCGGGTGTGTACCCGGGCGGCCCCGCCCAGCTCATCGCGACGCGAACGGTCTCCAACACCGGTGACGTCGCGCTGAGCCTCGCGTCCGGCTTCGGCGCCAGCGGCGGCCTGGCCTCGAGCGTCATCCTCACCATCAGCGTGCAGACCGGCGCCTGCGCCGCCACGCCGCCCGCCTCGTGGCCCGGCGACAGCGGCCGCTGGCAGGGCAAGACCAACGGCCTGACGACCGCCGTCGCGACGACGATCACGCCCGGTGCCACTCGCAACCTGTGCGTGTGGCAGAGTCTGGATGCGAACGCCCCCAACGGCACGCAGGGTCAGACCGCCGCGGTGACGATCACCGTCACCGGCACGCAGACCGCCCCCTGACGTACGACCTCCTCCGAACCGACCCCAGCGAACGAGAGCCGACCATGACGAAGCGAGCCAAGCTCATCACAGCGCTGGTCGCTGCGATCGGGCTCGTGGTCGTGTCGCCCCTGGCCGCCGTGGCCTACTGGGTCGTGAGTGCGCAGCTCTCCGTGACCGCGCAGGCCAGCACGCTGTCGATGGCGCCGTGGGCGGGCACGCCCGCCGCGGGCACGTCGACGAGCTTCTCCGGCTGGGCCGACACCGAGTACGTGGCCGTGCCGCTCACCAACACGGGCTCGACGCCGTGGGGCCGGCAGACCGTCTCGGTGGCTCCGGCATCCGGTCTCGGACCGGCAGCGGTCGCGTCGGTGCAAGTCGCCTTCACCGCGAACGGCAACGCGTGCCAGACCGACGCCACCTACAACGGCATCGTGGCGCAGAGCGCGCTCGCCGCCTCGACCTGGATCTCGAACACCGCGATCGCTCCCGGCGCGACGATCTACGCGTGCGGCAAGCTCGCGATCTCCGACACCGACACGCACACCCCGTCGGGCCGGGCCGCCCCGTCGCCGAGCCTCACGCTCACGACGACCGCCACCGTCGCCCAGGGCAACTGGACCGACCAGGAGCAGGGCTCCTATACGGTTACCAGCACCGGGTGGGCGGCGTGCACCACCGACGGCACGACCGCCGTGCTGACGCTGCCGTGGCAGGTGACGAAGGGCAGCTACACCGTCGTGCGCAGTGACACCGGCGCCAGCTTCGCCGCGAACACGGCCCCGAACGGCAAGACGCTGATCATCACGAACACGTCGGCGACCCCGTCGCAGGGAGCCACGTACGTCTCCGTCAAGGATTCGCAGGGAACCACCTTCGCCGTCGCGAGCGTGCGGTTCCTGTCGCCCGCGGGCGGCACCAAGAGTGTGGAGTGCGCATGAGCGCGACGATCGTCCAGAACGACCTCGAGCACCGGGACCTCGCCCCCCGAGAGAGGAATGTCGTGATGACGGATGCCGAAACCCCTGCCGCCCCGGACGGCGGCGCAGACGACGACAGCGTCTCGTTCCCGCGCATGGTCTTCCAGGCGATCTCGTGGGTGCTCCTGCTGCTCGTGTCGCTGCTGGCGATCGTCGTCATCGTGGTGCCGCTGGCTACCGGCGCGAAGCCGTACACGATCCTCACCGGCTCGATGGAGCCGCAGTACCCGCCGGGGACCCTCGTCGTGGTCAAGCCGGTCGACGTCTCGGAGATCAACCTCGGCGACGTCATCACCTATCAGCTGGAGTCGGGCAAACCGCAGGTCGTCACGCACCGTGTGGTGGCCGTCGGTGCCGCTGCCGATGGGACGCCGCTGTTCATCACCCGCGGTGACGCGAACGATGCCGACGACCCGGAGCCCGTGCAGCCGGTGCAGATCGTCGGCGAGCTCTGGTACTCGGTGCCGTACGTCGGCTGGATCAACAACGTGGTCACCGGTCAGGCTCGCGCGTGGGCGATCCCGATCGTCGTGGCGGGACTGTTCATCTACGGCATCGTCCTGCTCGCGATGGGCTTCCGCGACCGGCGCCGCGCCAAGGCGGCGACCGCGCGGGACGCCGCCGGCGCGCCCGCCGAGCCCGCTGAAGCGCGTGGCGACGACGCGATCCCCTCGCCGGAGCAGTAGCCGCGAGCCGGCCCGCGGCGCCGACCAATCCTTGCGGTCTCTTGCGGAACCCTTGCGGCTTCCCGATGAGAATCGCGAGGTCGCTCGTCCAGGCTGATCTCATCAGGCGGTGGCACACCGCCGAGAGAGCACCGAGCGGGTCCCAGCCCGCCCGATACGTGGGGGAACAGTCATGAAGTCATTGACGGGCGCAATCGCCATCGGCACCTGGATCGGGTTGGTCCTGGGAGGCGGCGGGTCACTCGCCTATCTGCGGCGCCGGCCGCTCCTGCGCCCGACGAGCTGAGCGTCGCACGAGCTGAGCGTCGCACGGGACGGCTCGACGGGCTTTGCCCGTGCCGCCGCTACCCTCGTGCCATGCCCGTCAGCAACACGCGCCGCGCGCGAGCCGCGCGCCGTCGTGCGAGACGGGTCGCTGCCGCCGACAACGACCTCACCGTCGACGAGTGGGAGTCGCTCGTCGAGGCATGGGGAGCGTGCGCGTACTGCGGCGCCGCCGACGGGCCGTTCCAGAGGGACTGCGTGCTTCCGATCTCGCGCGGCGGGCGGTACACGTTCGAGAACGTGGTGCCGGCGTGCCGGTCCTGCAACGCGAGCAAGAGCAACGACGAGGTGACCGGCTGGCTGCGCCGCAAGCGCCTCGACGAACGGGCGTTCCTGCTGCGGCACGTCGAGATCCTCGGCGCCTGGCGATCGTGAGAGGACGAGCGCGATGACGATCGTCGTGCGGCCCTATGAGGCGAGCGACTGGGACGACATCAGCCGTATCCACGACGCGGCGCGGTGGGACGAGCTGCGCGGGGCCGGGCTGGTCGACGCCTACCTGTCGCTCGCCGAGACGTACGAGAACGAGGGCCTGTTCGACGACGACGTGTGGGTCGCCGAGCTCGACCGCCGGGTCGCGGGGTTCTTGGCCGGGTCGGCCGACGAGATCACGTGGGCGTACGTCGACCCGGCGCTGTACCGTCGGGGCGTCGGCCGCGCGCTCGTCGAGCACGTGCTGGCGCGGGCGACGGGCCCGGTCGAACTCGAGGTGCTCGAGGGCAATTCGGCGCGGGCGTTCTACGAGGCCGTCGGCTTCGTCTGGCAGTCCACGACCACCGGCAAGCTGGCCGGGAACGAGTCGTTCCGGGCGACCGGTCACACGCTGGTCTGGCGCCCGGCGTCCGACGCCGGCTGAGCCCGGGTCTGTCGCAATATCGCGCCGGGGGTCGAGGCATCCGCTCTGAGTTTGTTCGACGTGCCGTTCGCGCGGCAGTTCCCGGCATTCGCGGGTGTCTCGCGACGCAGCGGATGCCGGAATCTGCGGCGCGAGCCGTGTCGTAACCGGATGCCGGACCCGCCCGCCATGTCGTGCCCCGCAGGATGCGGAGGGGCGGCGCGCGCGACCCGTCAGCCTGCGGCGAGCAGGCGGATGCCGTCGAGCACCGCGGCGTGGGTCTTCGGTGAGGCGAGCACGCGGAAGTGCCCCTGGGCGGGCACGACGACGTTCGTCGCGCCGTCGAGCGCGCTCCCCTCGGGGATGTGCGGGTCGTACGGGCCGTACACCGACACGATCCGTCCGTTCACCGAAGTCTCGCGTCCGAGCGTCACGATCGTCTCGTTGCCGGGCAGGAAGGCACGGATGCTGGGGTCGATGAACAGTCGCGCGCGGCGTGCACCGCCGAAGGGCGTGGCGACCGCGACCAACCCGAGCACACCGAGCGACGGCTCCCCCGGGCTGTGCGGCGCGCCGGCGGCTGCGGCCGCCGGGTCGCCGCCGACGGATGCCTCAACCGCCGCCGCGGAGGCGGCTCCGGTCTTCACGAGCAGGTGCTTGCCGATGAGCCCGCCCTTGCTGTGCGCGACGAGTACGCGGCCCGCGGGCGGCAGCGGCAGGTCGGCGAGCGTCCGGGCGAGCAGGTCGGCGGTCTCGGCAATGCCCCGGCGATTCACACCGAGGCCGTGGATCACCCGGACGCGGTGCCCGGCCGCGGCGAGGGTGTCGCCGAGGGGTCGCAGGAAGGTCCAGTGCTCGTACACCCCGGGCAGCAGCACGACCTCCGGGAGGTCCGCCGACCCCGCATGCCAGGTGGGGGGTGTCGGCCGGTGGCGCCCGAGGGCCCACGGCATGCTGAGCACGGCGAGCTGCCGCCGGGCGGCGTAGACGTAGTCGGCGGTCCACCACAGCGCGCGCTGCAGGCTCCACGGACGGCCGGCCTGCCCGCCGGGCACTGCTTCTCCGGGCGTGGGCGTCATGGGCGGCAGTCTACGAGGCGGAGAGGAACGGATGCCTCGCCCTGGCGCGGTGCGGGTCCGCGAGGTATGTCCCGAACTCGCACTGGTGGCCGTCCGCGGGTCGCGCCCGAGGCATGTCCCGAATTTGCGGTCGAGGCCGACCTTCGACCGCCGAACAGTGGGACACGCATCGCGAAAGGTGGGACACGACCGAGACGGCGAGGCATGTCCCGAATTTGCGGTCGAGGCCGACCGTCGAGCGCCGAACAGTGGGACACGCACCGCGAAAGGTGGGACACGACCGAGAGGGGGAGGGTGTCCCGAACTCGCGCGCGAGGCCGACCGTCGACCGCCGAACAGTGGGACACGCACCGCGAAAGGTGGGACACGCAAAAGGAGGGGGAGCCGGCGGCGCTCAGGCCGACGGAGCCGGCGCGGCCGTGGTGCCCCGGACTCCGGTGATGGCGGCTTCGACGACGGCGGCGGCGAGGGCGTCGATCACCTCTGCGGGCTGCCACTGCACGGGCCCGTGCACGGCGATGTCGGCGAACCCGTGGACGGCGGACCAGCACGCCCACTCGGCGAAGGGCCTGCGCTCGGGAGCGAGGGCTCCGGCATCTACCATCGCATCCAGTGTGTCGAGCAGCAGCTGGAACGGCGCGACCACCTCGTCGTCGAGGGTGACGATGCCTTCGCCGCCGTCGGGGTCCTGCGTCGCGAACGCGAGTTCGAACCAGCCGCGTTCGGCGCGCGCGAAGTCGATGTACGCGAGGCCGACGCGACGGAGTCGCTCGATGGATGCCTCGTCCGGGGACAGGTCGGGCGGCGCCTGCTCCACGCGGGTTCGGATGGCTCGGGCGAGGGCGAGCTGTGCTTCTGCGGCGACCGCGCGCACGAGATGCTCCCGGTCGGCGAAGTGACGGTAGGCGGCGTTCGGTGAGACGCCCACAGCGCGCGTGACCTCGCGCAGCGAAACCGCGGCGGGACCGCCCGTGCGGGCGAGTATCAGCCCCTGCTCGATCAGCGCATGTCGGAGGTCGCCGTGATGATAGGTGCGCAGCTGCGGACCCATTGCATCCTCCCCCCTCGATGTGTACGGTGTGAACATCAATGTACACGCTGTCCACATCGACAGTACCCTCGCCCTTCGCCGCACGTCACCGCACACGCAGAAGGACCACCATGACCCAGCCGACAGCGTCCGCGTCGCACGACGAGTCGCTCCAGGAGCAGCCCGGCCCGCGCACCGTGCGGGCCTTCTACCAAGTGCTCGCGAACACGGCCCTGGCCAACGTCACGTCGAGCTTCCTGTGGTTCGCCCTGACGTTCTGGGCGTACCTCGAGACCGAGTCGGTACTCGCCACCGCGATCATCGGCGGGTCGTACATGCTGCTCGTCGCTGTCTTCGGCGTCGTGTTCGGCGCGATCGTCGATCACATGAAAAAGAAGGCGGTCATGGTGCTCTCGAGCGTCGTGACCCTGTCGACCTACCTCATCGCGGGCGCGCTCTACCTCTCCTTCCCCGAGACCACGCTCGTGAACTGGGGTGGGCCCTGGTTCTGGGTGTTCGCCGGCGTCATCCTCATCGGGGGAGTGGTCGAGAACCTGCGCAACATCGCGCTCTCGACGACGGTGACGCTCCTCGTGCCGTCTGATCGCCGCGACCGGGCGAACGGGCTCGTGGGGGCCGTCCAGGGCATCGCGTTCATGGTGACGAGCGTGTTCTCCGGTCTGTCGATCGGGCTTCTCGGCATGGGGTGGACGGTCGTCATCGCGATCGTCGCGACGGCTCTCGCCCTCACCCACCTGCTGTTCGTCCCGATCCCCGAGCGCGGCATCGTGCACGCCGAGGGCGAGGAGCGCCGCGGCCTGGGCTTCCGCGAGGTCATCCCCGCCGTGCTCGCCGTGCCCGGGCTGCTCGCGCTGATCCTCTTCACGACCTTCAACAATCTCGTCGGCGGCGTGTTCATGGCGCTCATGGACCCGTACGGACTCACCCTCTTCTCGGTCGAGGTGTGGGGCGTGATCCTCGGCATCACGAGCATCGGGTTCATCATCGGCGGTGGGCTGGTGGCGAAGTTCGGTCTCGGAAAGAACCCGGTTCGCACGATGCTGCTGGTGAACATCGGCATCGCCGTCCTGGGCATGGCCTTCGCCATCCGCGAGTGGTGGTGGCTGTACGCGCTCGGGATCCTCATCTTCATGTGCCTCATGCCGATCGCCGAGGCGGCCGAGCAGACGATCGTGCAGCGGGTTGTGCCGTTCGAGAAGCAGGGGCGCGTGTTCGGCTTCGCGGCCAGCGTCGAATCGGCGGCCGCTCCGATCTCGGCTTTCCTGATCGGTCCTCTCGCCCAGTTCTGGCTCATCCCCTACATGGACTCGCCCGCGGGCCAGGATTCCCTGGGCTGGCTGCTCGGCCCGGGCGAGGCGCGGGGAATCGCGCTGGCCTTCCTCGCCGCGAGTGCGCTGCTCCTCATCGTCGTCCTCCTCGCCTTCATCTCGAAGCCGTACCGTCAGCTGTCGGCGGCATATGCGGCCGCGCCGCCCTCACTGCACACCGAGGGCGGGGAGACGGATGCCGCGCCCGCCGCCGCCGCCGCAACGCCCGGGCGCCTCGGCGCAAGCTGACGGTGCCGGCGCGCACTCGGATGACCGACGACTGATCTCCGCACGGCAGGCGTACTGTCGGACCGTGCGGCACGAGCTCGAGAATCCGGTCGTTGTCGACTTCCCACTGCGGGGGGAGAACTGGATCGCGGTGACGACGCCGGCCGCCCGGGTGCCGAGCCATGGGGTGGATATCCTCGGCCAGCGGTACGCCTTCGACTTCGTGCGTGTGGACCACCGCCCGGGGGTTCACGTGCACCCGGCATCGACGCTCCGCACGTCCACACTCGGCGCGCGGACCCGGGAATGCTATGCGTGGGGTGCCGGCATCCATGCCCCCTTCGACGGTGAGGTGGTCGTCGCTGTGGACGGAATCGAGGAGCGGGCGTGGGTGAATCCGTTCCGCGAAGCCGCGCGAGGCATGTGGAACGGCGTGACGTTTCGGCCCGGACGGCTGCCGAGCATCCCCGGCAATCACGTGATCCTTCGGAGGGGTCCGGTGTTCGCGGGCTTCGCGCACCTCACTCCCGGCAGTGTGAGGGTGTCACCGGGCGAGCGGGTGCGCACCGGGGATCTGATCGGGAGGGTCGGGCACACGGGCAATTCCACGTCGCCCCACCTGCACTTCCAGCTGATGGACTCCGCCGATCTCATGCGGGCGAAGGGGCTGCCCTGCGCCTTCCGCACCTATGAGGTCCGCGGGCCGTACGGGTGGCAGCGGGTGGAGTCCGGCAGCCCGGGTGCTCGGGAGCGCCTGCGGGCTGCGGAGTGAGGCGGTCGCAGGGTTGAGGGTCTAGCCCCACCGCCCGCGCGCCGCAAGCCCATTCCGGGCGCGCCGCCGTCTTCGTACCGTGGCGTCACCGGAGAGGAGCAACACCATGACGAACAACCCCATTCTTCCGATCGTCCCGCCCGCCGACGGCGACGACGACGGCGTCGACGCGCCGGGCGCGCTCACCGACGACGACCGGCCGCTCGACCCCGACATCGCCGATGAGGCGATGACGAGCGCCGACGCCGACGAAGTCGCTGCGCGAGAGGGCGAACTCGACGGTGAGGCGGACGACCGACCCTGACGCGGACCGCCCGCTCGTGCCGGGTTCGGGCCAGGATGGAACCATGATCTCGATCCCGAGCGTGACCCTGAACGACGGTGCCCCGTTCCCCGAGCTGGGCCTCGGCACCTACAACCTGCGAGGCGACGAGGGCGTCTCGTCGATCGTCTCGGCGATCCACACCGGCTACCGCCTGCTCGATACGGCCGTCAACTACGAGAACGAGCACGAGGTGGGCGAAGCCGTGCGTCGCAGCGGCGTCGACCGCGACGAGCTGATCGTGACGTCCAAGATCCCCGGTCGGCACCACGGTCGCCAGCAGGCGATCGACAGCATCCGCGGCTCACTCGGGCTACTCGGCCTCGACCGCATCGACCTGCAGCTGATCCACTGGCCGAACCCCAGCGTCGGCAAGTACGTCGACACGTGGCTGGGCATGATCGAAGCGCGTGAGCAGGGCCTCGTGCGTTCCATCGGCGTCTCGAACTTCACTGAGGCGATGCTCACCGAGCTGATCGATGAAACGGGCGTCGTCCCCGCCGTGAACCAGGTCGAGCTGCATCCGTACTTCCCCCAGGCGGCGCTGCGCGCCTTCCATGCCGAACACGGCATACGCACCGAGAGCTGGAGCCCGCTCGCGCGCCGGAGTGAGCTTCTCAACGAGCAGTTGCTGCGAGAACTCGCCGTCGTGCATGATGTGACGCCGACCCAGCTGGTGCTGCGGTGGCACGTCCAGCTCGGCAGCACCCCGATTCCGAAATCGGCCGACTCCGACCGCCAGCGGGAGAACGCCAACGTGTTCGGATTCGCGCTCACCGATGACCAGGTCGAGCTGATCTCGGGCCTCGAGCGCGGCCGCCTGTGGGATGGCGACCCGAATACGCACGAGGAGATGTAGGTCAGCCCCGAGGTCGGCGCGCAGCTTCGGGTCCGGGCCGCGGATCTGCCTCGCCACGCCGGGCGCCTCGGCGCGTCGGGGCACTTCGACGCCCCAACCCCACCCGACTCCCCGGCTCGGGGCGGATCTGCCCCGCCACGCCGCGTGCTCCGGTGCGTCGGGGCGCTTCGACGCCCCGACGCCACCCGGCGCCCAGGCTCAGAGCCCGCGGCATCCGTCACCCGACGCCCGCACCGCGGCGCGTCCCTCGAGAGCGCGGGTTCGGGGCGCGGATCTCCCTCGCCGCGCCGCGTGCTCCGGTGCGTCGGGGCGCTTCGACGCCCCGACGCCACCCCACGCCCAACCCCACCCCACGTCCAGGCTCGCATTCCGCGGCATCCGTCACCCGACGCCCGGGCCTAGGGTTCAGGGCGCCGATCCGGCCCGCCACGCCCCGGCCCGCGGTGTGTCGGGCAGCGTCGACGCCCCGAGCCGCACGTCACCGCCGGGCGAGCCACTCGTCGAAGGTCTCGCGCCCCGTCACGGCACCGGGCCCGGGGAGCGCGTGGCCGGCCCGCATCCCCTTCATCTGGGCGCCCGGCAGGCTCACCGACGGGATCCAGCCGCGGTTGCCCTCGCGCCGGCCGTAGGCGCGCACCATTTCGTCCAGCCGCTCCTCGCGCGGACCGGCGAGGTCGGCCGCCCTGCCCTGTGCCGCACCCGATGCCACGGCAGCTAAGTGCTCACCCACCTCGCGTGCGGCGATCGGCTGCACCCGCGCGCGCGGCGCCAGGTGCAGGGGGCCGATCTTCGCCTGCCGGTACAGCTGCGCGGCGAACTCGTGGAACTGCGTCGCCCGCACGATGGTCCAGGGGACAGCGGATGCCCCGACCACGCGCTCCTGCGCGACCTTTCCGGCGTAGTAGTCGAACGGCATCCGGTCGATGCCGACGATCGACAGCAGCACGACGTGCCCCACGCCCGCCCGGGCCGCGGACGCGATGAGGTTCCCGGTGGCGGTGGTGAAGAAGCTCGTCGCCGCGCTCGCCAACAGCGTGCTGACGTTCGCCACGTCGATCACCGCGTCCACGCCCGCCAGGGCGGCGTCGAGTCCGGCACCCGACACGAGGTCGACGCCGCGGCCGCGGCTGAGGACGACGGTCTCGTGCCCGGCAGCCCGCGCGGCGTCGGCGGCGTGCGTGCCGACCGTGCCGGTTCCTCCAGCGATGGCGATCTTCATACCGGCATCCTCCCTCGTCGCAGAGCTGTCGCGCCGTTCCCCCGCCGGAGCCGCGCCGTCGACGCAACCCCTGAAGCCGACGAAACCCGGGTTGTTAGCGTGGGGGGATGGCGACTCCCTTCGACTCCCTCGACGACTTCATCGCACTGCCGCGCGTAGAGGCGCTCGCGCTCTCACCCGATGGCGGTACCGCCGTGCTGACGGTCGCGGCGCTCAAGAAGGACGGCACCGGGTACGAACGCTCACTCTGGAGCGTGGCGGCCGACGGCGGCGGGTCGCCCCGACGGCTGACGCGGTCGGCAAAGGGCGAGTCGGGGGCGGCTTTCACCCCGAGCGGTGACCTCCTGTTCGTGTCGGCGCGCCCCGACACCGAGGGCGAGGCCGACGACGAGTCGGGCCAGCTCTGGCTCCTTCCCGCCGCGGGCGGGGAAGCCCGCCCGGTCACGCGTCTCGCCGGCGGCGTGGACGCCATCGCGGCCACCGCCGAGGGGAGCGAGCGGGTCGTGGTCGCGGCATCCCTCCTTCCCGGCACCGACTCGATCGAGGCGGATGCGAGCCTGCGCGCTCGGCGCAAGGAGAAGAAGGTGTCGGCGATCCTGCACGAGACCTACCCGGTGCGGTTCTGGGACCACGACCTCGGTCCGGCCGAGCCGCACCTGCTCGCCATCGACGTCGACGCGCTCGACGACACGATCGCGGCCGCCGTGGCCGACGCGGAAGCACAGCAGCAGACGGATGCCGCGGCCGGCGACTCCGTGGCAGGGTCGAGCGCCTCCGGCTCGGGCACCCCCGGCTCCGGCGCGTCCGCCGCCGCGGGGAAGCCGTACCCGGCGACCCTCCCGCGCCCCCGCGACCTCACTCCGCGCCCGGGCCGGTCGCTCGACCACGCCGAGGCGTCGCTCACGCCCGACGGATCGACGCTGATCGTCGCCGTCGAGACGCACGAGCAGCGTGGCGGCCGGCAGATCCTCGTGTCGATCGACACGGAGACCGGTGAACGCACCGTCCTGTTCGACGAGCCGGGGGTCGACGTCGGCTCACCCGCAGTCAGCCACGACGGCGGCTCGATCGCCTATCTCCGCACCGCCAAGGCGACCCCGGCCGGCCCGACCGACATCGAGGTCTGGATCGCGGGTGTCGACGGGTCCGCGCCGCGTCGCCTCGCCGAGACCTGGGACCGCTGGGCGACGAGCATCGCGTGGGATGCCGGCGACTCCGCGCTCATCGCGACCGCCGACGACGACGGGCGCGGGCCGGTCTTCCGGGTGCCCATCGACGGCGGCGCTCCCGAGCAGCTGACGGCCGACGACTACGCCTACACGCACGTCAACGTGGATCGCGGCAGCGGCGACCTCGTCGCGCTGCGCTCGTCGTGGGTCGAGCCCCCGCACCCGGTGCGGATCAGTCGCGACGGCATCGTCTCGCCGATCGCCACGCCGGCGGCGACGCCCGCGCGACCCGGCACGATCACCGAGGTCGACGCCACTGCCGACGACGGCGCGCGGGTGCGGGGCTGGCTGCTCCTGCCCGAGGGCGCGTCGACGGATGCCCCGGCCCCGCTCCTGCTGTGGATCCACGGTGGGCCGCTCAACAGCTGGAATGCCTGGAGCTGGCGCTGGGCGCCGCTGCTCGCGGTCGCGCGCGGCTACGCCGTGCTGCTTCCCGACCCTGCGCTGTCGACGGGATACGGCCTGGACTTCATCGCCCGAGGCTGGAACTCGTGGGGCGGCAAGCCGTACACCGACCTGCTCTCGATCACCGATGCGGCCCTGGCGCGCGACGACATCGACCACGCCCGCACGGCCGCGATGGGCGGCTCGTTCGGTGGGTACATGGCGAACTGGGTCGCCGGTCACACCGACCGGTTCCGGGCGATCGTGACCCACGCGAGCCTGTGGGCCCTCGACCAGTTCGCCGGAACCACCGACCTCTCGGTGTACTGGCAGGAGATCTTCACGCCCGAGGCGATGACCGAGAACTCGCCGCACCGCTTCGTCCGCGACATCCGGACCCCGCTCTTGGTGATCCACGGCGACAAGGACTATCGGGTGCCGATCGGCGAAGGGCTGCGGCTGTGGTCGGAGCTCGCCGAGCACCATGCCGACGACGACGGTCGCATGCCGCACCGGTTCCTGTACTTCCCCGACGAGAATCACTGGATCCTGAAGCCGCAGCACGCGGTGCTCTGGTACGAGACCGTGTTCGCGTTCCTCGCCGAGCACGTGCGCGGCGAGGCGCCGTCACGACCGGAATTGCTCGGCTGAGGTATTCACCGCCGCGGGGGCGTCAGCCCTCGTGGCGGATCTCGCAGTCGCTCCCCGGCGACAGGATCGCCTCGTGCCCGTCGTCGTATCGCACGACGAGCAGCGGGCTGTCTCCGTCTCCGCGCACCTCGATCACCTCGCCGGCGCGCTCGGCGGCTCCGACGACGCGGCCGTGGATGATCACGCGGTCGCCGACACTGGCTCGCATCCCCACCACCTCCTGCGGCACACGATACGACTCGGGCGCCCGCGACGGTAGCGGATGCCTAGAGCTGCGCTCCGTCGTCGTCGCGGTTCTCGAGGCCGACGTTGCGGCCGCGCCACGACTCGTAGGCGATGAGCCAGCCGATGGAGACGGCGAAGGCGAGGAACAGGCCGACGAGCGGCTGCCCCCAGATCAGGCCGAAGACGATGCCGGCCGCGAAGATGAGCGCCGTGCCGAGGGCCCAGCCGGAGTGGCCGCGCGTCCAGCGTCTGCGAGGTGTGGTCATGGCGACAGCCTAGGGTCTCGTCTGCGCCGATTCTTGACCGGCCTGCGGCCGGGCCGCTATGGTGGCGAGTCCGTGCCATCGCACGGATCACGACGAGCCGAGAGGACGAGACGGATGAGCGCCCAGCGCAACCTCCGCGTCGCAGTGGTTCCCAGCACGAAGCTGGGCGACCGCGACGAGTCGTTCCCTCCGGCGCAGGCCGTGTAGCAGCATCCGCTCTTCACGCCCCGCACCGCACAGGTCCGGGGCGTTTCCTTTTTCGAAGCCTCCCGGCGACCGTGGCCCGTCTCGCGACGCGTCCGTCCGGACGCGCCGAATCGAAGGAAAGGAATCATGGAGAGGCTCTCCGCACGGCTGCTCTCGTGGGCGAGCCTGATCGACGAGAAGACCGTCGAGCAGGCACGCACCTCGTCCGGCATGCCGTTCATCTACCCGCACCTGGCGCTCATGCCCGATGCGCACCTCGGAAAGGGCGCCACCGTCGGCTCGGTCATCCCGACCCTCGGGGCGATCATGCCCGCCGCCGTCGGTGTCGACATCGGCTGCGGCATGATCGCCGTTCGCACGCAGTTCACCCGGGACCAGCTGGAGTCCCGCGATCTGTCGACGCTCCGGGTGCAGATCGAGCGAGCCGTGCCGCTGTCGGCCGGACACCAGAACCGCAAGGTGGTCGCCTCGGCCGAACCGCGGATCGCCGAGCTCGAGGCGCTCGCCGAGAAGGCCGAGTTCGACCCCGAGTCGTACGCGGGCAACTGGCGGCTGCAGCTGGGGTCGCTCGGATCGGGGAACCACTTCATCGAGGTCTCGGTCGACGAGCTCGACCGGGTCTGGATGTTCCTCCACTCGGGGTCGCGGGGCGTGGGCAACAAGATCGCCACGCACCACATCGCGGTCGCGCAGCGGCTGGCGAAGCGGTGGTGGATCGAGCTTCCGGACCCCCACCTGGCCTACCTCGTCGAGGGCACGCCCGAGTTCACCCGGTACATCCGGGAGCTGCGGTGGGCCCAGCACTTCGCGCTCCTCAACCGCGAGGAGATGATGGACCGGGTGTCGCGGCAGCTGTCCGAGGTGATGGGAGAGGCGGTCGTCGAGCACGAGCGCATCAACTGCCACCACAACTTCACCGAGTCCGAGAAGCACTTCGGCAAGCAGGTGTGGGTGTCGCGGAAGGGTGCGATCCAGGCGGACGCCGGGCGCCCCGGCCTCATCCCGGGGTCGATGGGCACGGCGTCGTACGTCGTCGAGGGACTCGGCAATCCGCTGTCGCTCAACTCGTCGCCGCACGGCGCCGGACGGGAGTACTCCCGGTCGGCCGCGCGGCGCACGTTCACCCACGCGCAGCTGCGCGAGGCGATGGCGGGCATCGAGTTCCGTGACACCGACGCCTTCATCGACGAGATCCCGCAGGCCTACAAGCCGATCGACCAGGTCATGGCCGACGCGTCCGACCTCGTGTCGGTGCGGCACACGCTGCGGCAGCTCGTCAACGTGAAGGGGGCCTGAGCGGATGCCGCGGCCCGGGGTCACTCCCGGGTCGCGGCATCCGTCGCCATGCCCGCGCCGCGCGGACCGGCATAGTGCGTCGTGCAGAGAATCGCGCGCGAATCGGAGATTCCAGCCTCCTGGAATGCGAAGTTCGGGCGATTCTGCGAACCGGGGACCGAGGGGACTCAGCGGTTGCGGTGGTCTTCGGGGTGCATGCGCGCGCCGCGGCGGGGCTCGTGCACACCGCTCGCGTAGAGCAGCCGGATCACCCGCTGACGCTGGCCGGCCCAGGGCGCGAGGAGCCGCAGCATCCCGTCGTCGTCGACGCGTTCGCCGGTGAGGGCGTAGCCGACCTCGTGCGCGAGGTGGAAGTCGCCGACGCTCACCGCGTCGGGGTCGCCGAGCGCGCGGATGCGCGTCTCGGCCGAGGTCCACGCCCCGATGCCCGGCTGGCTGACGAGCACGCGGTCGACGGCCTCGCCGTCCTCGGCGGCGAGCACCGCCCGCACGATCGAGTCGCCCTTGCGCGCGGCGCGCACCACGGTCTTCGACTGCGGCGGCTCGAGCCCGGCGCGGTGCCACGCCCACGACGGCACGTGCTGCCACCCGTCGATGGACGGCGGCGCGAACATCGGCCGGGGAGTCGGCCCGGGCGCCCGCTCGCCGCACCACGTCACGATGCGGCGCCACGCCGCGAAGGCCTGCATGCCGGTGATCTTCTGCTCGAAGACCGCGCACGCGAGGGCGTCGAACACGAGCTCGGTGCGGGCGAGCCGCAGGCCGGGGTTGCGGCGGTGCGCCTCGGCGATGAGCGGATGCGGCGACCCGTCGAACTCGCTCGGGTCGTCGCCGGCGCCGCACAGCGCGGGCAGCTGCGCGATCGCCCACTCGCGGCCGGGGCCCCACGCGGCCACGCGCACCACACCGGGATGCGTCTCGCGGATGGCCAGGGTTGCGACGCCCTCGGGCGTGCGGCTCACCCGCCAGATCACCGAGCCGGAGACCGTCATCGTGGGGTCGTTCGCCCCGCGCCGCAGGAACAGCAGCGTGCGGGCGAGATCGAGCGGATGCCTCGGCCGGTACTCGGTCTCGAGCGGTCGGCCATGCTCGGGCCGCGGGTCGCGCGCCGCCGCCGCGGCGGGGCGGCGGGTCGGCGCGACGAAGGTCATGCTTCGACCATACGCCCCGGCCTCCGACATCCGGCCGGCATGTGTCCTCTCGCTCGCTTCGCCTTCGTGAATCAGAAGCGGTCGGGCGAGGGCGTGCCGTGACCGTAGCGGATGACGACGTCGGCGTGGCGGTCGAAGCGGTAGCCGACGCCGCGCACCGTGCGCACGATGTCTTCGTAGCGACCGAGCTTGGCGCGCAGCCGACGGACGTGCACGTCGATCGTGCGCTCGCCCGGAGCCTCTTCCTCGGACGCACCCTGCCACAGCGACGTGACCAGCTCGGTGCGCTCGATCGTGCGACCCTCGCGCAGCACGAGGTAATGCAGCAGCTCGAACTCCTTGAAAGTGAAGGCCGCCGACTCGCCGTCGATCAGCACGCGCTTGCGCGAGATGTCGACGACGACGCCGCCGGCGGCGCGGTCCTCGTCCTCGGGCTCCTCCTGCTTTGTGCGGGCGATCGCGGACGGCTCGTGCAGCGCGAGGCGCACGACGTCGACGTCGCGTCCGCCCGAGCCGACGGGGGCGAGCGCCACCGTCGCGTAGGTCTCCGCCTCGGGCGCGAGGTCGGCGAGCGTGCGGCGGAGAGCATCGACCAGCACGCCGAGGCTGACACCGGATGCCGCGGCCTTGGCCTCGTCGATGCCGACGTAGAGCGCGAACCCGCGAGGGGCCGTGCCGGGCGGGAGGTTGCGCTGGGCCGGCGCTGCGGGCGCCTCGGCCGCCGGCGCGGGTGCGTCGACGGTGGGGACCGGGCGGGTCACGGCGCGCAGGTGGCGGACGGGTGCGGACGCCGGTGCGCCGGAGATGCGCGGCGCGGCGGAATCGGAGGTGGTGGTGGTGGGACGGTCGAGGAGGGCGGTGTTCGACATGATGATGGTCCTTGCGGAAGGGAGCCCTCGCCGGATCTCGGCGGAATCGGCTCGGATGTGCTGGTGCCCGATGGGGCGGTGCCCGATGTCGGGCGGTGCGCGAGGCATCCGGGTGCGCGTGATCGACGCACGGATCCGGTGCTTCGGGGGACTGGTCGGGCCGTTTTCAGAAGCGGCGCGAGAGTCCGGCGGGGGTCACCGTGCTAGTGGCACATTCGACAACACATGGCAACGCGGCCGGCCATCATCATGCCGGCAGCTCCGTTCGCCTCCCAGGCGGACAGGTAGCGTGCGTTGTCAGTCATGTGGCCGATTATGACCGAATGCGTCCCGATGCGTCAAATCGCACGGCTGAGGCATCCGGATCGTGACGAAGTGTGTCGTTCTGCTCAGTCTCGGGCTCCCCGCGCGGGGGACGCAGGCCGCCCAATTTGTTGGGTATTGCCACAAATCGCTTGCGCTCGCCGCTGGAGTGTGCCTACCATCCCTGTCGAAGCGTTTACGCGAAGCGCTTCGATGCACAACTTCCGACAGACGACGAGGTCGACGTGGCGAACATCAACGAGGTGGCAGAGGTCGCCGGGGTGTCCATCAGCACCGTGTCGTACGCGCTGAGCGGAAAGCGACCCGTCGCCCCCGACACCCGGCGCCGCATCGAAGACGCCGTTCGCGAGCTCGGCTACAGTCCGAACGCCGGAGCGCGCATGCTCGCCGGCTCGAGGACCCAGATCTTCGCCCTCACCGAGCCGCTGCGCAAAGACACCCACGCGCCCACCCACATGGCGTTCGTGCTGGCCACCGCCGTGGCGGCGCGGCGGCACGACTACGACATCCTGCTGCTGACCGACGAGCAGGCGCAGGCGGGGATGAGCCGAGTGGCCGCGAACGGCCTGGTCGACGCCATCCTCGTCCTCGATGTCGCCCCCGACGATGCGCGGGTCGCCCTGGCGCGCCAGATCCCGACGCCCACCGTCTTCATCGGCATCCCGAACGACAACGACGGACTGATCTGCGTCGACCTCGACTTCGAGCGGGCGGCGGCCTGGGCCGTCGATCTGCTCGCCGACGCGGGTCACCGCTCCGTCGGGCTCGTCGGGCAGACCGAAACGGCCTACATCAAGTCGAACTTCCCGCCCCGCGTCCGTTCCGCCGTCCTGGAGCGCAGCGAGGAACGGGGGGTTACGGCCGCTCACGGGACGACGGGGTCGAAGCACGCCGAGCGGCGGGCTGCCCGCCGAACCGCCGGCGACCTGCTCGACGGCGGCGCCACGGCCCTCGTCCTCCACTGTGCCGATGAGGCGCACGCGGCGGTGCTCGCCGAGATCGACGCGCGAGGCCTGCGCGTGCCCGAGGACGTCTCGGTCATCTCGGTCGGCGCCTCGTTCGACACGGCCGCGCTCGCCGTGCCGGTCGACACGATCCCCCTCGTGCCCGAGGCCTCGTGCGACCTCGCGGTCGAGCTCGCACTCCAGACGCTCGGGCCGGACCGCCCCGAGCCCGGCGTGCGCCTGATTCCGCCCACCTACTCGCGATACGGCTCGATCGCCGCGCCAGCGGACACCGCCGGGGTCGCGGACGGCTGAGGCCGCGGCATCCGATCCCCTGCGTCGCGCCCGAAGTCGAAGCGCTTCGACAGCCCGCACGACTCCACAACTCCACACCACCTGACACACCCGACCAACGCTGGTCACCAAGAAAGGAGTGCCACCGATGGCACGAATCACACGCAAGAACGCCCGTCGCGGGCTCGCCGCGATCGGCGCCCTCACCGTCGGCGCGGTGGCGCTGGCCGGCTGCGCCGGCGGCGGCTCGTCGGACGGCGGCGACGGCGACACCCTCAAGCTGTGGCATTACGAAGGAGCCGACAGCGCGATGGGCAAGGCCTGGGCCGAGGCCATCGAGATCTTCGAGGAGGAGACCGGCGCGACGGTCGAGTTCGAGGAGAAGTCGTTCGAGCAGATCCAGAAGACCGCCAGCCAGGTGCTCGACACGGATGCCGCGCCCGACCTCATGGAGTTCAACAAGGGCAACGCCACCGCCGGCTTCCTGGCCTCCACCGGCCTGATCTCGGACCTCGGCGACGCGGTCGAGGAGTACGGCTGGGAGGACAAGCTGGCCCCCTCGCTGCAGACCACCGCGAAGTACTCCGAAGACGGCGTGATGGGCGGCGACACCTGGTACGGCATCCCGAACTACGGCGAGTTCGTCGGCGTCTACTACAACCTCGACGCGTTCGAGGAGGCCGACCTGGAGATCCCGACGACCTACGACGAGTTCGTCGACGTGCTCGACGCGTTCGTCGCGCAGGGGGTCACCCCGCTGGCCGAGGCGGGCGCCGAGTACCCGCTCGGGCAGCTCTGGTACCAGCTGGCGCTCACCGAGGGCGACCGTCAGTTCGTCAACGACTACCAGCTGTACGAGAACCCGGTCGACTGGCAGGGCGACGAGATCACCTACGCCACGGAGACCCTGCAGGAGTACGTCGACAAGGGCTACATCGCCTCGGACGTGTCGTCGGTGAAGGCCGAGGACGCCGGAGTGTCGTTCATCAACGGCACGGCGCCGATCTTCGTCTCGGGTTCGTGGTGGTTCGGCCGCTTCGTCGCCGAGGCCACCGGCTTCGACTGGACGATGACCGCCTTCCCGGGCACGGACCTCTCGCTCGGCTCGTCGGGCAACCTGTGGGTCGTGCCCGAGAACGCCGCCAACAAGGAGCTGGCGTACGAGTTCATCGACATCACGATGCGCCCCGAGATCCAGGCCATCATCGGCAACAACGGCGGCGTCCCCGTCGCCGCGGACTCGGCCGACATCACCGACGAGAAGAGCAAGCTGCTCATCGACACCTTCAACGGCATCCTCGAGGCCGACGGTCTCTCGTTCTACCCCGACTGGCCGGCACCGGGCTTCTACGACGTGATCGTCCAGGAGCTGCAGGGCCTCGTCACCGGCACCCAGGACGCCGCGACCACCAACGAGAACCTCGGCGCCCAGTACGAAGAGGGCACGGAGGAATACCGCTGACCCGACGTGGGTCCACGGGAGGGGCGGATGCCTCGGCATCCGTCCCTCTCGCCACAGGAAGAGCCCCCATGGCCATCACGACACCTGAAACGCGCGCCCGTCGCGCAAAGCTCCCTCCCGAGGAGCCGTCGATCCCGCAGCGCGGCGGCAGCACCGCCGGCTACTGGATGTACCTGCTGCCCGGCTTCGTGCTGCTGCTGATCATCGTCGTCGTCCCGCTGGTGTGGAACGTCTACCTGACCTTCACGAGCTGGCGCGGCGTCGGCGACCCCGAGTTCATCGGCCTCGAGAACTGGACCGAGCTGCTCTCGGACTCCGACTTCTGGACCTCGTTCGCCAACTCGGTGTGGATGGTCCTCGCCATGGTGGTCGTGCCGACCACGGTCGGCCTGCTCGTCGCCGCCCTGCTGTTCGACGTCGTCGGGCGCAAGTTCGGCGGCAAGGTGGGGAGCTTCCTGCGCGCGACCTACTACCTGCCGCAGATCCTCCCGGTCGTCGTCGCGGGCATCGTCATCGGGTGGATCGTGCGGCCCGGGGCCGACGGCGCGCTCAACCAGATCCTCGGGGTGTTCGGCATCCCGCCGGTCGACTGGCTCGGGCAGATGCCGTCGGCGCTCATCGTACTGATGGTCGTGCTCGTGTGGGTGCAGATCGGCTACCCGGTCGTCGTGTTCATGGCCGCCCTGCAGCGGGTAGACCCCGAGCTCTACGAGGCGGCGGAACTCGACGGGGCGAACTGGCTGCAGCGCTTCACCGCGATCACGATGAGCATCATCCGCCCCGAGATCTTCGTCGTCACCCTGACGTGCACGATCGCCGCCCTGAAGGTGTTCGGACCGGTCTACGTGATCACGCGGGGCGGCCCGGCGGGAGCGACGCTCGTGCCGGCGTACTACGCGTACCAGGAGTTCTTCACCAAGCGGAACGTCGGCTACGGCGCGACGATCGCCACCGTGCTGACGATCCTCGTCGTCATCGTGTCGGTCATCTTCATCCGCGTGCAGAACTCGCTCGAGCGCAAGGAAAGGCTGGGGCTCTGATGGCCGCGACCATGACGCTGACCACCACCGGCGCCGAGACGACGAAGAGAGCCGGACGGCGCTCGCCGCGCCCGCGCGGCGGGATGACCAAGAAGCGGGCGGTCGACTGGCTGCTGCTCGCGCTCGTCGTCGTCGGGGCGCTGCTGATCATCGCGCCCTTCTACCTGATCCTCGTGAACTCGTTCAAGTCGCCCGTCGACTACGCGACGTCGGGTCCGCTCGCGTTCCCGGAGGCGTTCGACTTCACGGGCATCCAGAAGTTCTGGGAGCGG
This sequence comes from Microbacterium sp. NPDC057407, assembly GCF_042803895.1. Lineage (NCBI taxonomy): Bacteria > Bacillati > Actinomycetota > Actinomycetes > Micrococcales > Microbacteriaceae > Microbacterium > Microbacterium sp. NPDC057407. The sequence continues at coordinate 94,029 of NZ_JBHVCA010000005.1, forward strand.
GTGAACTTCCCGGAGAAGGTGTGGAACTCGATCTTCATCTCGGGTGCCGTCGCCGTGCTCGCGGTGCTGATCTCGATGCTCAACGCCTTCGCCATCGGCATCGGGCGCGTGCGGGGGCGCGCGTGGATCGTGCTGCTGTTCCTGCTGGCGAACCTGCTCCCGCAGGAGGCGCTCCTCTACCCGCTGTACTACATGTTCAAAGAGATCGGACTGTACGACAGCGTCTGGTCGGTCATCATCGTCTTCACGGTGATCCAGGCCGCGTTCGGCACGTACCTGCTCGCCTCGGTCTACGGCACGTTCCCCAAGGAGGTGCTCGAGGCGGCGTCGATCGACGGTGCCGGGCGGTGGACGATCCTGTGGCGGGTGGTCTTCCCGATCAGCCGTCCCACGCTCTCGGTGCTGCTGATCTTCTTCTTCATCTGGACCTGGAACGAGTTCCTCATCCCGCTCACGTTCCTGGCCTCCAACGCCAACCAGACGGTGCCCGTCGCGATCAGCGTCCTCCAGGGCGACCGCCTGATGGACGTGACGACGACCAGCGCCTCCGCGCTGCTCGGCATCATCCCCACGCTCATCTTCTTCCTCATCTTCCAGCGCACCCTCACCCGGGGCATCACGGCAGGAGCAGTCAAGTAATGAAGTTCACCGACGGGTTCTGGCAGCTGCGTCCCGGAGTCACCGCCCTCTACGCCCAGGAGGCGTACGACGTGTGGCCGACGGATGCCTCGGCCGACGGCCCCGGTCTGGTCGTGACCGCCCCCACCTCGGTCATCGCCAAGCGCGGCGACACCCTGAACCGTCCGGTCCTCACCGTGACCGTGTCGTCCCCGCTGGAGGGCGTGGTGCGCGTGCGCATCGCCCACCACGAGGGCGGCGGGTGGCACGGCGGGTTCGGACTGCCCGGAGCCGTCGCGGGCGGCGCGGGCGAGGCATCCGTCGACGACACCGGCGGCACCCTCACGACCGGCGGCCTCACAGCCCGCATCTCGCGCGGCGCGCCGTGGTCGCTGTCGTTCGAGCGCGACGGACGCACCGTCACCACCAGCGGGCACAAGGCCCAGGGGTACGTGCGCCTCGGCGCCGACGCGCAGGTCGATCCCGGCATCGTCGACAACGCCCGGACCGGGGAACCCGCGCCGCGCGAGCGTGTGTTCGTGCACGAGCAGCTCGACCTCGGGGTCGGCGAGGTCGTCTACGGCCTGGGGGAGCGCTTCGGCCCGGTCGCGAAGAACGGCCAGACCGTCGAGATCTGGAACGCCGACGGCGGCACGTCGAGCGAGCAGGCCTACAAGAACGTCCCGTTCTACCTGACGAGCCGCGGCTACGGCGTGCTCGTCAACGACCCCGGGCATGTCTCGTTCGAGATCGGGTCGGAAGCGGTCGAGCGCGTGCAGTTCTCGGTGCCGGGCGAGGTGCTCGAGTACTTCGTCATCGACGGACCCACCCCGAAGGACGTGCTCACGCGCTACACCGCCCTCACCGGCCGCCCGCCGGTCGTTCCCGCCTGGTCGTACGGCCTGTGGCTCTCGACGTCGTTCACCACCGACTACGACGAGGCGACCGTGACCTCGTTCATCGACGAGATGGCCGCCCGCGAACTGCCGGTGTCGGTGTTCCACTTCGACTGCTTCTGGATGCGCGAGTTCAACTGGTGCGACTTCGAATGGGATCCGCGCACCTTCCCCGACCCCGAGGGCATGCTCGCCCGTCTCCACGAGAAGGACCTGCGGGTCTGCGTGTGGATCAACCCGTACATCGGGCAGCGCTCGCCGCTGTTCCGCGAGGCCGCCGATCAGGGCTTCCTCGTCACACGGGCCGACGGCTCGGTGTGGCAGTGGGACCTGTGGCAGGCAGGAATGGGCCTCGTCGACTTCACGAACCCCGAAGCCACGGCCTGGTACCAGGGTCACCTGCGCCGCCTGATCGGCCAGGGCGTCGACTGCTTCAAGACCGACTTTGGCGAGCGCATCCCGGTCGATGTCGTGTGGGCCGACGGCGCCGACCCGCAGCGGATGCACAACCTCTACACGCAGCTGTACAACACGGCCGTCCACGAGGTGCTGGTCGAGGCGCGCGGGGAGGGCGAGGCGGTGCTCTTCGCCCGCTCGGCGACGGCCGGGGGCCAGACGATGCCGGTGCACTGGGGCGGCGACTCGACCTCGACGTTCTCGTCGATGGCCGAGACCCTGCGGGGCGGCCTGTCGCTGGCGCTCAGCGGCTTCGCGCACTGGAGTCACGACATCGGCGGTTTCGAGGGCACCCCGGATGCCGCGGTCTTCAAGCGGTGGACCGCTTTCGGTCTGCTCGGCTCGCACTCGCGCTTCCACGGCTCCGGCTCGTACCGGGTGCCGTGGGAGTTCGACGAAGAGGCGGTGGAGGTCACCCGGCGCTTCACGCATCTGAAGATGCACCTCATGCCGTACCTGTTCCAGGCGGGGGTGGATGCCGCGGCCACCGGGGTGCCGATCCTCCGGCCGATGGTGCTGGAATTCCCCGACGACCCGGCCGTGCTGCACCTCGACCGGCAATACATGCTGGGCGCCGACATCCTGGTCGCCCCCGTCTTCTCCGCCGACGGCGAGGTGGAGTTCTACCTGCCGGACGGCGAGTGGACGAGTCTGCTCACGGGCGAGACGGTCGCCGGCGGGCGGTGGCGGCGCGAGACGCACGGGTTCGACAGCCTGCCCCTGTACGTGCGGCCCGGCGCGGTCATCCCGTGGGGTGCCCGGTCGGACCGCCCGGACTACGACTACCTCGACGGACTCGAGCTGCGGGTGTTCCCGGGCGGCTCGGGCACGCGCGAGGTGACCGTCACGACCCCCGACGGGCGGACGCAGCAGTTGACGGCGGACCTGTCGGCGGTGACACGATGACCTCTGTGAGTACTTCTGCAATCGTCCAGGGCAGCCCCGACTACCGCGACTCCGGACTGGTCTTCCCGCCCGGATTCACGTTCGGCTCCGCCACCGCCAGCTACCAGGTCGAGGGAGCCTTCGACGAGGACGGCCGCGGCCCCTCCATCTGGGACACCTTCAGCAAGACCCCCGGGAAGGTCTGGAACGGCGACACCGGCGATGTGGCGTGCGACCACTACCACCGGGTCGACGCCGACCTCGACCTCATGAAGGACCTCGGGCTGGGGGCGTACCGCTTCTCGATCGCATGGCCGCGGATCATCCCCACCGGGACCGGCGAGGTGAACCAGGCGGGGATCGACTTCTACTCGCGTCTCGTCGACGGACTCCTCGAGCGCGGCATCCGTCCCGTGGCGACCCTGTACCACTGGGACCTGCCGCAGCCCCTCGAAGACGCCGGCGGCTGGCCGGTGCGCGCGACCGCCGACGCGTTCGAGCGATACGCCGAGGTGGTCGGGGCGGCGCTCGGCGATCGCGTGCACACCTGGACCACCCTCAACGAGCCCTGGTGCTCGGCCTACCTCGGCTACGGTCAGGGCGGGCACGCGCCGGGTCGCCACGAGCCGGCCGCCGCGCTCGCCGCCGTGCACCACCTGAACCTCGCTCACGGGCGGGCGGTGCAGGCGCTGCGCGCGACCTCGACCGGTGATCCGGACTACTCGATCACGCTGAATTTCCACGTGCTGCGGGGGGTCGGCGACGGTGCGGCCGAGGCCATGCGACGCATCGACGGGCTGGCGAACCGGGTCTTCACCGGACCGCTGCTGAATGGCGAATACCCGGCGGACGTGCTCGACGACACGGCATCCGTCACCGACTGGTCGTTCGTGCACGACGGCGACCTCGCCGCGATCAACCAGCCGATCGACGTGCTCGGCGTCAACTACTACTCGACGGCGACGGTGCGGCTGTGGGACGGCGTCTCGCCGAAGCAGACGAACGACGGCCACAAGGGCGCCGCGGGCGGCACGGCGTGGCCCGGAAGCGACCAGGTGGTCGAGTTCGTCGAACAGCCCGGCCCGTACACCGAGATGGGGTGGAACATCGCACCCGAGGGGCTCGAGGAGCTCCTCGTGTCGCTGAAGGAGCAGTTCCCCGACCAGCCGCTCATGGTCACCGAGAACGGCGCGGCCTTCGCCGACGTCGTCGCCGACGACGGCACGGTGCCCGACCCGGAGCGGCTCGACTACCTGCGCCGCCACTTCACGGCCGCCCACCGGGCGATCGAGCGTGGCGTCGACCTGCGCGGATACTTCGTCTGGTCGCTGATGGACAACTTCGAGTGGGGCTACGGGTACGCGAAGCGGTTCGGGATCGTGCGGGTCGACTTCGACACCCTCGAACGCACCGTCAAGGACAGCGGGAAGTGGTACTCGCAGCTGGCCAAGACCGGTGTTCTTCCGGCCTGACCAGGCTTTGCTGGGTGCGCGCCGGGATGTCGCTGAGCGGATGCCGCGACATCCCGGCCTCGCGCGTCCGGGGGTCCGCGCACGGGGCTACTCTTTCGGGGTGACTGAGCTGCGCTTCACACACGAACCGGATGCCTCGCGCTACACGCTGCACCGTGGCGACGACCTGGTCAGCGTGCTCGACTATCGCGACGACGGCCGCACGGTGGCGCTCACCCGCGCGTACACGGTGCCCACTTTCCGCGGCCACGGCTACGCCGGAGAGCTGGTCGACCGGGCCGTGACCGCGCTCGAGCGCGACGGCGGGCGCAAGGTCATCCCCGTCTGCTGGTACGTCGCCGACTGGTTCGCCGCGAACCCCGGCCGCGGCGACATCCTCGCCCGCCGCTCCGCGTAGCCCGCCGCGCGGGTTCTCCCGCTCCTCGACCTGCGCCCCGTGTGCAGGACGGCGGAGATGTGCAGGATCACGGATGCGTCGGGCCCGAGGCATCCGTCATCGTGCACATCTCCACGGGCTCGCCCGCCCGCCCGTCTCCCGGGGTGCGCGTGCACAGCGTCGGCGATTCGCGCCGATACCCCGCTGCCCGCCCCCGATCCTGCCGCCAGCCGACGCGTGACCGACGTTGTGCGCATCGAATGGCTCTGCGCGGATGTCGCCGTAGGTCAGCCGAGGTTCTGATCGGGGCGGGATGCCGGCGGGGCATCGGCGCAACCAAGCTTCAGCACGGTGCGGCCCCCCACGACGATGAGGGTGCCCGCGAATGCCGCGGCGATCCCCGCCGAGCAAAACTCCCACCACTGGGTCGCGGCGGACAGGATGGAAGCGGCCCGGATGCCCATGGCGATACCGAAGAGAAGTATCGCGAAGGAAATGCTTTTCGGTTCGGCCGGCTGTTCGTGTTGCATGAACCGAGCGTAGCGGTCGACGGCACCGGGGCTTCCAGCGAGGGCGCACATGCTCACCGGCCGGTGCTCGCCTCCGTTGCTATCTGTGGCCAGCGCACAAAGATGCAAACTCTTTCTTCGATCCTGCTCGGTCCTGACGCTGCGCAGGACGCCCGGTCGTGTCGGGGGATGCGCGTGCACAACGTCGGCGATCCGCGGCCGTACATCCCTGCCAACCACCCGGGCGCGCCGCCGGCCGACGCATGACCGACGTTGTGCACGCGGCCTATGCTGGCCGCGTGCAGATGGAAGAGGTGTTCACCCTCGTCGCGGTGTCGTTCGAGGCGGTCGGGGCCGCCGCGATGATCGTCGGGTTCGTCATCGCGATCGTGCTCGGCATCCGCTCCCTCCTTCGGCACGAAGGCGGGGCCACGGCGTTCACGGTGCTTCGCACCACCCTCGGGTCGGCCATTCTGCTGGGACTCGAGGTGCTCGTGGCGGCGGACCTCATCCGCACCATCACGTCGAAGCCGTCGCTCGAGGACGCGGCGATCCTCGGCCTCATCGTGCTCATACGGACGCTGCTGTCGATGTCGATCCAGATCGAGATCGAAGGGACCCTTCCGTGGCGCCGCGCGCTGCTGCGCAGTGGAGGCCAGATGGTGGGCGATGCGGTCGCCCGCGATCGGACCGCCACCCGCGCCGCCGCCGCGACTCGGGGCGAGACCCGCTGACGGCGCCTGTCAAGCCCTTCTCGCGCAACGGCCCCCCGGGTCATTCTGGAGGCCGACGAGAGGAGCGATCCATGGACCGCGACCTGCCTGAAGGCGTCATCAACGCCGACCCGCCCGGTGGATGGGACGAAGTCGGCGACGACGAAGCGGCGACGCGCAACGCCGAATCCCGCGACTCCGGCCAGCTGAGGAGCGACGCCCCGCTGCAGCCCGACGACCCCGTCGAGGGAGAGGAGGCCCGTCAGGCCGCCGACCCCGACCTTGCCAGCGACGCCGACAGCGGAGAGGAACCGTCATGAGCACTCCCGACGAACTCGAACAGCACGACGACGACCGGCCCGGAGACGCCCGTGAAGCGACCGCCGTGCCGCAGGCCGACGAGACCAGCCACGAAGCGGTGGGCATCGGCGTGATGGACTCCGCCGGCGGCCGTGACCACCACGGTCAGGACGAAGGCCGCGACACCCTCACGGTGAGCGAGGCGCAGCGCACCAAGAACGGCCTCGGCTCCGAGCAGGAGCAGCGGCTGCCGGCCATGGCCCAGAACGACGCGTCGGCGGTCGACAAGGTGGCGGGCATCGTCGCGCAGACCCGCCAGGACCTCGGGAGCGAATCGGTCGACCGGGTCGCACAGGTGCTGGCGCAGCGGTTCGACCAGTCCGGCGTCTCGCTGCCCGAGTCCGAGGTGCGCGAGCTCGCCCAGCAGATCGCGACCGGCGACACGACCCAGCCCGACCAGTCCTGATCTGGCCGGGTCCGCCGTACCCACGGGTCAGGCGTTCCGGCGCAGGCCCGCGGCGAACGCTTCGATGAGGTCGGCGGCGGGCGCGGCATCCCGGATCATCGTCTCGTGACCGTGACCGGGGACCTCGGCGTAACGGGCGTCCGGCATGGTCGCGAGAATGCGGTGGCACCACTCCGGCGGCGACACCAGGTCGTGCTCGCCTCGCAGGACCAGCGTCGGAGTCCCGACGCGCGCGAGGACGTCTTCGGGCCGGTGCGCGAGCATCGCCTGGAACTTCCTGCCGATCCGCGGTCCCGCCCGAAGGTACTCGCGGGCGCCGCGCGCGATGACGCGCGGACTCTCGACCGCGATGTCGCGCAGCAGGCGCCAGAGCTGCCGCGGCGCCGTGCGGGCGCGCGGATCGACCGTGGGTCCGACGAGCACCAGCCCCGCGACCGTTCCGGGGTGCCGCGCCCCGAGCTCGAGCGCGATCTGGGCGCCCATGGAGTGTCCGATCGCGACGACGGGCTCGCCGACGCGCGCCGTGAGGAAGGCGCCGAGCAGGTCGGCGGTCCGCTCGATCGTCAGCACCCGCTCCGGTTCCGGTGCTTCGCCGTACCCGGGCAGGTCGACGGCGATGACCTCGCCGCCGTCGTCGAGGTGCGAGACGAGATCGGCGAAGACGCTGCGGCCCATGCCGATCCCGTGGATGAGCAGGTAGCGCGGCTCACCGGATCCACGTCGCTCGGCGACGAGCGTCGCACCGGCGAAGGCGAACGGTCGAGCGGGGGCCACCCCAGAAGCGTAGGCGGTGATTCACGCCGCGCCGGGCTGGTCGCGCAGGCCGACGCGGTCGGGGATGTCGAAGTGCACCTGACGCAGCCACTCCGGCTCGGGCCACGGCCGTGACGCGGGCAGCGACCGCAGGCGGGCGCGAAGGGCGGAATCGGATGCCTCGACCGGCAGCACCCGCGAGGGAGCCCGGTGGGCGAGGGCTCCGAGCCACCAGTGCCGCCACGTGCCCTCGATCGTCTCGGGGCCGGCGACGAGGTAGTAGTCGGGCATGACGGCCTGACCCGACTGGAACAGTCCGAGCAGCAGATCGACCTCGACCTCGAGCGTGCCGAGGGTCGCCCGCTCCTCGAAGAGCTCGACCCACGCCGCGGCGACGTGCTCGAGCGGATCGGCGTCGTGCACCACGTACGGGCGCGACGCGGCGGCCACGGCACGAGTCGCCTCGGCGGGATCGGACTCCCGCAGCGTGAGGGCGGCGATCGCGGGGAAGCGGGCGAGTCCGTCGAGGAGCTCGCCGGGGTCGGCCCCGACGAGGGCCACGACGGTGGATCGGGGTGCGGATTCCGATGACTGCGCCATATTCCACGATACGTCGGGCGGGGGTGAAGGCGCACGGGACACGGCCGGGACGCGGCATCCGCTCAACTCGTCTCGAGCACCACCGTCGCCAGGTCGGCCCCGAAGGTGTAGCGCGCGTCGACGCTTCCGCCGCGCAGCACACCCGGCAGCCAGCGCACGGCGTCGTCCCACATGCGCGCGTACGGCACGTCGGCGACGGCGTACCAGTGCGGCGCGATCTCGTCGGACGGCGCCGGCTCGCCGTGCCAGCGCCGCGTCACGAAGACGGTGGACCGCTGCGACCACTCCGGGCGGGTGGGGAAGTGATAGTCGATCACGCCGGCTTCGATGAGATCGGATGCCGTGACCTCGACGCCGATCTCTTCGCGCACTTCCCGCACCGCCGCGTCGGTCGGCGTCTCGCCGGGGTCGAGCTTGCCCCCGATGCCGACGACCTTGCCCTGACCGAGTCCCGTGCGCTTGTCGCCGAGGAGCACCTCGAGCCCGTGCGGCCCGGTGCGCAGCAGGTACACGACGCACACCTCGGGCAGGGCCATGCCCGCAGGATACGCCCGGCGGTTCGGCATCCCGTCGCGGGAACGCGGCCTGCCTCGGACGCGATGTCGGAGCGCGAACGTACGGTGTGTGCATGCGCATCCTGCACACCTCGGACTGGCACATCGGGCGGTCGTTCCACGGCCACGCCACGCTCGATGCGCTGCGCGGGGTGCTCGACGCGCTCGTCGAGCAGGTGCGCGAGCGCGAGGTCGACGTGGTGATCGTCGCGGGAGACGTGTTCGACTCCGCGGCGCCGGCGGCGGCGTGCTACGGCGTGCTCTCCGACAGCCTGCGCGCGCTCTCCGACACCGGGGCCGCGGTGATCGTGACGAGCGGCAACCACGACTCGGCCGCCCGGCTGGGATTCCAGTCGGCGCTGCTGCGCGACGGCATCCACGTCGTGACCGATCCGAGGTCGGTAGGCACACCGATCACCGTGGCCGACGCGCACGGACCGGTGCACTTCTACGGCATCCCGTTCCTCGAGCCGGCGCTCGTGCGGCACCTGTGGCCCGACACCGAGCTGCGGTCGCAGCGGGAGACGATCGAGCACGCGATGGGTCTTGTCCGGAGCGACGCGGCCGAGCGCGGGGGCCGCACGATCGCGATCGCGCACTGCTTCGCAGCGGGGGTGGATGCCACGCCCGGCGTCGAGCGCGAGATCCGCCAGGGCAGCCTCGACGTCGTCCCGCTCGCGGCGTTCGACGGGCCCGACTACGTCGCTTTGGGGCACATCCACGGGCGGCAGCAGCTGTCGCCGCGCGTGCGCTACGCCGGGGCGCCGCTGCACTACAGCTTCGGCGAGGCCGACAAGCCGCGGGGTTCGTGGCTGGTCGACCTCGACGCGTCGGGTCTGGCCACCGTCGAGTGGCTCGATCTGCCGGTGCCCCGACGCCTCGTGACGCTGCGCGGATCGCTCGACGAGCTGCTCGGTGACGAGCGTTTCGCCGACGCGGCCGACGCGTGGGTGTGCGCCCAGTACACCGACGCCACACCGCAGACCGACCCGATGCGGCGGCTTCAGGCGCGGTTCCCGTTCTGCGCCACGGTGATGCACACGCCCGAGGGCACGCTGGCCGACGACGGACTGACGTACGCGCATCGGGTGCGGCGGGCGCGGTCCGACGTCGAGCTCGTCGACGCCTTCCTCACCCACGTGCGCGAGGGCGAGGGCGCCTCGGCCGCCGAGACCGAGGTCATCCGCGACGTGATCGACGAGCGCACGCTGGCGGAGGCATCCGCGTGAGACTGCACCGACTCGAGCTGACGGGGTTCGGGCCGTTCCGTGAGCGGCAGGTCGTCGATTTCGACGCGTTCGCGGCCGACGGCATCTTCCTCATCGCCGGGCGCACCGGCGCCGGCAAGTCGAGCGTGCTCGACGGCGTGACGTTCGCGCTCTATGGCGGGGTGCCGAGGTACGAGGGGAGCGAGCGCCGGCTGCGCAGCGACCACTGCGCGCCCGAAGACCCCACGAGGGTGTCCGTGGAGTTCAGTGCCGGCGATCGCCGTTGGCGGGTCACGCGCTCACCCGATTACGAGCGGCCCAAGCAGCGGGGCACCGGGATGACGACCGAGCCGCATCGCGCCCAGCTCGACGAGCTCGTCGAGGGCGAGTGGGTGGGCAGGGCGGCGCGTCCGGTCGACGTGGCCCGCGAGCTCGACGAGATCCTCGGCCTCACCCAGCAGCAGTTCCTGCAGGTGATCCTGCTCGCGCAGAACCGGTTCGCCGAATTCCTCCTCGCGAAGAACGACGAGCGGCAGCGCCTGCTGCGCCGGCTCTTCGGCACCCGCACCTACGAGGGCTACCAGGCGGCCCTCGAGCAGCGGCGGCGCGACGCCGAGCACCAGCTCGCCGCGGCGGGCGACGGGGTTGCGATGCTCGTGGGCGAGGCCGAGCGCCTCCTCGTCGCGGACGGGCTCCAGGGCGAGGGCGAGCCGCCGGCCGATGTCGTGGCGCGACTCGAGGCCGCGGGCACCGGGGTGCAGCGGGCGGCGTATCGTGCCGAGACGCTCGTGCGCGAGCGCGATGAGGCGGATGCTGCGCACCGCGTCGCCGAGCAGGCCCACGCGGCGGCCAAGGCGCTGCGTGACAAGCAGGAGCAGCGACTCCGCTCGCGGGCGGCGCTCGCCGGACTGGAGGCTGCCGAAGAGAAGGTGTCGCACGACCGGGCGGTTCTCTCCGCCGCTGTCGAAGCGGAGGGGCTGCGCGCGTACGTCGAGGCGGTCGCCACGGCCGACGCCGCGATCCTCGCCGCGGACGCAGAAGTCGAGACGCGGCGGGAGGAGTGGGACGCCCTGGCGGTCGATGACGACGCCCAGGCAGCCACGGCCGCGGATCTCACCGCGATCGCCGACCGGCTCACGGGCGAACTCGCCGTGTACGCGGCGGCCGAGGGGGCCGAGAGCACGCTGGCCCGTACTGCCGCCGAGCTCACCGACGGCGAGGCGACGGCACGCGAGTTCGAGCAGCTGCTCGCTGCGCTCGACGCGGCACGAGGGGCCTTCCCCGGTCAGCTCGCGGCGCTCGATCTGCAGCTCACCTCGGCCCAGGCCGAGGCGGGGGCGCTCGCATCGCTGACCGCGCGACGTGACGAGCTCCGGCGACGCCTCGACGCCGCGCGCGAGGCCGCGCGGCTGACCGAGGTGGCGCGCGATGCCGAGGCCGCCTATCTGGCGGCCGGCACGCGGCTCGACCGGGCCCGCGCCGTCGTCACCGACCTTCTGAGGCGCCGGCTCGCCGGGCGCGCCGCCGAGCTGGCGGCGGAACTCGTCGACGGCGAGGCGTGCTCCGTCTGCGGTTCGACGACCCACCCTGCGCCCGCGGAACCTTCCGACGACGCGGTCACCGACGACGAGATCACGGCCGCCGAAACCGCCCGCGAATCCGCTGGCGAGGGGGAGAAGACCGCAGCGGATGCCGCGCGCTCGGCCCGCGAGGCGCTCGCCGCTGCGGTGGCGCAGGCAGGCGGCGACGACGCCGAGACTCTCGACCTGGCCGTCAGAACGGCGCAGGAAGCCGTGCGGGCGGCAGAGCAGGCCGCCTCCCGACGCGACCGTCTCGTGCAGGAACGCGAGGCTCTCGCGGCAGCCGAGCGCGACGCGGCAGCGGAGCGCGAGAAGCTCGCGAGCGACCTGTCCGATCTGCGCCAGCGAATCGCCGGGCTGTCGGCAGAGGCGGAGGCCGCGCGTCGCATCGTCGATGAGGCCCGCGGCGAGTTCGACTCGGTGGCCGCTCGCATCGCGGACGCGAAGCGCCGTCGTTCGCGAGCGGCGGCGCTGGCGGACGCACTCTCCCGTGCGGAGTCAGCCACGGCGACGGCGACGACCGCCCGGGCGCAGCTCGAATCGCGAATCGCCGGGTCCGGATTCGCCGACGTCGCGTCGGTCCGGGGGGCGCTGCGCGCCGACTCCGAGCGCGCGCGGATCGAGGAGCGCGTGCGGCAGCACGACGTCGCACTGCGAACCGAGAGGGACCGCCTGCGCGATCTCGAACTCGACCTCGCCGGAGAGCCGGAGGAGCCGGTCGATGTCACGGTCACCGCCGGCGCCCTCGCCACGGCGCGGGAGCGCTGGAGCTCGGCCGTCGACAGCGCGGCGCATGCGATCCAGACCTCCGAGCGCCTGGCCGATCTCGTGGCTCGCGCCTCGACGGCGCATGCGGCGATCGCCGGGCTCGCCGAGGACTATGGCGTTGTCGCCCGACTGGCGAACACGGTCAGCGGACGAGCTCCCAACACCCACCGCATGACGCTCGAGTCGTTCGTGCTGGCCGCCGAGCTGGAAGAGATCGTCGAAGCGGCCAACCTGCGCCTCTCCGACATGTCGACGGGCCGGTACCGGCTGCAGCACAGCGACGCCCTCGCCGCCCGCGGCGCTGCGTCGGGGCTCGGGCTCGAGATCATGGACGCCCACACCGGAATGGCGCGGCCGGCGCAGTCCCTCTCAGGCGGAGAGACGTTCCTCGCCTCCCTCGCGCTCGCGCTCGGACTCGCCGAGGTCGTCACCGCCCGCGCCGGAGGCGTGCGGCTCGACACCCTGTTCATCGACGAAGGATTCGGGTCGCTCGACGACGACACCCTCGAACTCGCCATGCGCACTCTCGACGAGCTCCGCCAGGGCGGCCGCACCGTCGGCCTCATCAGCCACGTCGCCGCCATGAAAGAGCAGATCCCCGCCCAGCTGGCGGTGGAGGCCTCGTTGCAGGGCCCGAGCGTGATCCGGCAGGCCGCCGTCGGGTCGCCCGTCGCCGCCGCCTGAGCCATTGCCGCTCCGCGGCCAGGGGTGTAGGTTCACGCGCAGATCGGGCCCCCGACTGATTCCGTCCACCGCCGGCTCATCCGGCCGCGGCAGCGCGCCGCCCCCCACTCCTGTCACAACGTCGTACGGAGTCACTCATGCGCATCTCGGTCCGGGCGCGCCGCGCCCTCGCCACCCTGACGGCCGGCGCCGTCATCGTCTCGGCAACGCTGTTCTCGACATCCGCCGCCCATGCGGCACCCCTGCCACCCGACAACGTGCGGGTCATGGCCGCCCTCGGCGACTCGATCACGCAGGCGTCGATGACGTGCGGCAGCCTCGTGAACTGCCCCGCGAACAGCTGGGCGACCGGCACGAGCACGACCGTCAACTCGCACCTGCTGCGACTGAGGGCGACGGCCGCACCCGACAACCTCGTCGGCTACAACGACGCGGTGGCCGGCTCGCTCTCGTCGGCGCTCAACGCCCAAGCCCAGAAGGCGGTGACGCAGCGCGCCCAGTACGTGACCATCGAGATCGGCGCGAACGACGCCTGCACACGCACGGTCGGGGCGATGACGCCGACCGCGACCTTCCGGACGAACGTGCAGGCGGCACTGGCGACACTCGCCGCAAGCCCTGATGCGCCGCAGATCTTCGTCGCCAGCATCCCGAGCCTCCAGCGCCTGTACGACATCAACAGGTCCAGCTTCAGCGCCCGCTTCACCTGGAGCGTGCTCGGCATCTGCCAGTCGATGCTCGCCAACCCGACCAGTACCAGCGCCGTCGACGTGCAGCGCCGGGCCGCCGTTCAGCAGCGCGTGAACGAGTACAACCAGGTGCTCGCGGAGAGCTGCGGCGCCTACCCGGCCACCTGCCGGTACGACGGCGGTGCCGTTGCCACCTACGCGTTCGTCCGGTCGGACATCTCGACCCGCGACTACTTCCACCCCTCGGTCTCGGGACAGGCGACGCTGGCGAGCATCACCTGGGCGAAGACCCAGTGGGCCTCCTGAGCGCCCCGGAGACGGTGAAGGGCGGCGGTCCGAAGACCGCCGCCCCGACCACTCAACGCACCGTCACTCGGACAGGTACTGCTCCGCAGCGTCGTGCACGACGTCGTAGAACCGCGTGGCCTGGTTCTCGTCGAACGTTCCCTGGCTCGACTCGACGGTCGACGAGATGAATGCCTCGCGCCCCGCTTCGCCGGCCAGCACAAGACCCTTGCCGGTCGCGATCAGCATGTCGTCGGTGTAGAACTCGGCCACGAGTTCCTCGGACACCGACGGCTCGATCTCCTGCATGATCGCGAGGATCTCGGGGCGTACGGCGTCGAGATAGGCCGCCTCGTCATACGTGCCGGCGGGGGCCTCCTCGGTCACGGTCACGTCGGAGTCCGACTCGCTGCCGCTCGCCGATCCCGCCATGGACAGGCCGATCCACAGGAATGCGGCTGTCAGCGCGCCGACCCACAGGATCCCGCCGAAGACCGACACCGCGATCGCGCCGATGCCGAGGCCCTTGCCGCCCTGCTTCTTGCTGACGAGCGTCACGATGCCGAGCACGAGGGCCACCAGGAGCAGCAGGCCGCCGACGAGGGCGAGGACGAGCGATCCCCACGCGAGCGGGATGAACGCGGCGCCGACCAGGACGAGACCGCCGATCGCGAGACCGAGCGATGCCCAGCCCAGGGTGCGCGGGCGGTCCGCCGTCGACACGGGTGCGTCGTAGGCGGGCTGACCGTATGCCTGGCCGTACGGCGCCGCCGGGGGCGCGTCGGAGGGCGGGTATGCCGCGGTCGGCTGCCCGTCGGCGGCCGGGAACGCGGTCGTGGGCTGCTCGTATGCCGGCGGATACGGGACGGTGGGCTGAGCGTCCCCCGACGGCGCCGGCGGATATGCCTCCGTGGGCTGGGCGTCGGGGGAAGAGGTCGGAGCCGGAGTGGCGGTGTCGGTCGCGGGCGCGCCGCCGTCGGACGGCGGGGGTGTGGTGTCGTTGGGGTCGCTCATCGAGTTCCTCGCTGCTGCGTGTGCATGGACGCGCGGAAGACAGGATGCACCCCCGCGGCTCCTCAGACTATCTAGGCTGGCTCCGTGAACAAGAGCACCGTCTGGACCGTCATCGGAGTCGTGGTCGCGATCATCATCGTGTGGATCCTCGTGGACGTGCTCTTCTCGCTGCTGTGGTTCATCGGCAAGCTCGTCATCGTGCTGATCGTCGCGGCGATCGTGTTCTTCGTCCTCCGCGGGATCTTCTCGCGCCGCGACTGACCGCCCGGCGCGGCCCGCTAGACGCCGTAGTCCGCGCGGATCCGGTCACGCAACTGGTGGCTGCAGGCCGTGACGGCCGCGCGCCAGTCGGTGATCGCGTCATCCTGCGCACGATCCGACACGGCCTTGAGCACCCGGATGGGCACCCCGAAACGGTTCGCCACCCACACGTACGCGTACGTCTCCATGTCGACCAGTCCCGCGCCGAGCGGACGGATGACCTGCACCGCCTCGGCGTCGTCGACGAAGTGGTCTCCGGTCGCGATCGTCACGCCCTCCCGGCCGAGCTCCACCCGCGCCGGCAGCGAGACGTGCTGCCCGACGATGCCGTCGATGTCGGTGACGTCGTGCTGGATCGCCGCATCGATCTCGTACACGTCGGCGTCGAGCCGCGCGTCGATCGCGCCCGCCGTGCCGACGACCACGATCTCGTCGTACTCGCGGGCGTCGAGCGCGCGGGTCAGCGCGTAGGTCGCCTGCAGCTTTCCCGGACCGGTGACGAGCCGGTCGAAACCGGGCAGGTCGTCGGGAAAGGCGACGAGTTCGGCTTCGAGGGCCGCGACGAGGAGCTTCACCCCTCCATTCTCGCCTGCCCGCGGTCGTGCCCGGTGTGCGCCGGTGCGGAGAAGTGCGGAACGACGGATGCCTCGCCCCCGAGGCATCCGCAATTCGGAGCATCTCCGCCCCCAGCCCGACGGCGCGCGGCTCCTCACCGCAGCGAGAGCGGGCCGATCACCACGCCCCGCGGAACGCGGTGCCACCGAGCCCGGGTCTCGCGGAACTCCTCCCGAGTGGTGAACCGGTAGCGGTAGGCCACCGCGCGCACCCACCGCGGCGGCCGGCCGTCGAACGGGTCGTGGCGCAGCAACCGAAGGGTCGGGGCATCCGCCTGCAGGAGCCTGAGCAGGAACACCGTGAACCAGTCGTCCAGCGAGCGGCCGAGGGGCAGGAACCACATCAGCCAGTCCAGGCGCAGGTGGTACGGCGCGAACTGGCGGGGGATGCGCCGCACGTCGCCCGGCTTGCCTTTGAAGTCGTACTCGCGCCAGGTCGCGGCATCCGGGTCCTCGTCGTCGGTGCCCTCGATGACGATCTCGATCCGCTGCTTCGTGACCGTGCCGAAAGCGCCGTACGCGTTGGCGAGCTGCCACCGGTTGAAGCTGGCGTTCATCAACTGGCGGCGGGCGAACAGGTTCCGCACGGAGGGGACGCTCAGCACGAGGTACAGCGCGCCGACCAGGCACGTGACGACGAGCCAGGGGAGCGGCATCCCGTCGATGATCCACGGCGGGTCGCCGGCCGCTGCCCGCGGCGGCGCGCCGATCC
Organism: Microbacterium sp. NPDC057407; assembly: GCF_042803895.1. Taxonomy (NCBI): domain Bacteria; kingdom Bacillati; phylum Actinomycetota; class Actinomycetes; order Micrococcales; family Microbacteriaceae; genus Microbacterium; species Microbacterium sp. NPDC057407. The sequence goes on from NZ_JBHVCA010000005.1 coordinate 110,442, forward strand.
CGGGCAGCGCGACCGCCGAGAAGGCGAGCACCACGGTCGCCCAGTTGAGCCACGCGAAGTTGCCCGTCACGATCAGCCACAGCTGGGTCGCGATGATGATCGCCGCGGCCGCCGTGCCGACGATCTCGGGCCACGCGCCGTCGACGAACAGGCTGAGCAGCGGCGCGAACAGGAACCACGGCACCACGAGCTGCGCGAAGTGGTTCCCGAGCACCTCGCCCTTGTGGAACCACCGCGGCAGCAGGTGCGCCTGACGGCTCAGCGGTCCCGGCATCGGCTGCGTCTCGTGGTGGTAAGTGAGCGCGGTGAGGTCGCGCCATTCGCTTCCACCCCGGATCTTGATCATCCCCGCGCCGAACTCGAGGCGGAACACCAGCCACCAGAACAGAACGATCACGACCGTGGGCGGCGGTTCCCGGTCCGACCCGAGGAACGCCGCCAGGAACCCCGCCTCGAGCAGCAGCATCTCCCAGCCGAAGCCGTAGAACGTCTGCCCGATGCTGACCACCGACATGTAGCCCAGCCACAGCGCGAGGAAGCACACCATCGACGCCCAGGGGGAGAGCAGCTGCGGGATGCCGCAGACCAGCGCCGCCGACAGGACGATGCCCGCCCAGCACAGCGCGACGAGCCGGCGGTCGGTGTAGTCGATGAAGCGGAACAGCGTCGGGCGGAGCATTTTCCGCCCGCGGGGCGACGTACGCACCCAGTCCAGCAGCTCGGGTGCCGGAAGGAATCCGCGCTCACCCAGCAGCGGGCGGAACTGGTTCAACGTCGAGACGAACGCGACGAGGTACAGCGCCGCGATGCCGCGCTGGAGCACCTGCCGTGCGAACTCGAAGTCGACTGCCGCGAACCCGTCCACGCGCTCATCGTGGCACCGGCGGCGGCCGGCCGCGCGGGGCCTTGCCGCGCCCGCGCCGAGGGAGTACAGCGCGGCGCTTCCGTGGTGGCTGCCGACCGCGCCAGGATGAAGACGCGCCCGAGGTCCGGTGCGGGAAGAGGTGGACGATGCAATCGGTGCTGCTCGACACGCCCGCGGGGGTCACCGCGCGGCTCGGCTGGGACCCCAAGCTCCCCGAGCACGACCGCAAGCGCCAACTGGCCCGCGAGATCGTCGCGGCGCAGCTGGGCGTCGAGGAGCGGTCGGTGCGGATCGAGCGCGAGGCGCCCGGCCAGTTCGGATTCCACACCCAGCTCATCGCCGAGATCGACGGGCAGGAGGTGCCGTTGCGGATCCGCAACGCCAACTTCCGGGCCGCGACGGTGGTCGCCGTCGCCGATCCCGCCGTTCCGCTCGGGCTGGATCTGCGCGACGCGCACCCCGACGACGCGACGCTGCGCGAGATGCGGCGGCACTCGCACCTGCCCGACACCGACGATGTCGCCAAGCTCCTGGCGCACTGGACCCGCGTGCAGGCGGTGCGCGACGCCGACGGTCGCGGTGCCCGGGTCGCCGCCGACCACGTGCGCCTCGACAGCCCGCTGACGAAGGGCTGGATCCCGGACCGCCGCGTGTACTACCAGCTCGCCGACCTGTCGCGCGACAGTTGGGTGATCACGCTCGCCTACGGCGCTGCTCCCGCCTGACCGGCATTCCGGATGCCTCTGCCCGAGGCATCCGTCCGCTCACTCCTCGACGAGTTCGGGGAGCGCGGCCTTCAGCTCGGCGATCCACGCGTTGGCGTTGCCGTCGGACGGCGCACGCCAGTCGCCGCGAGGCGAGAGCGAACCGGCGGGCGAGACCTTCGGCCCGTTCGGGATCGCCGAGCGCTTGAACTGCGCGAACGCGAAGTACCGACGCAGGAACACCTGCAGCCACTTCGCCACGGCCGGCAGGTCGTACGCGTAGCGGTCCTCGTCGGGGAATCCGGGCGGCCACGCGCCGACCTCGGGATCGTGCCACGACCGCCACGCGAGGAACGCGATCTTCGACGGCCGGAAGCCGAAGCGCAGCACGTGGTACAGCGCGAAGTCGTGCAGGGCGTAGGGGCCGATGCGGTCCTCGGTGGACTGGATGCGGCCGTCTTGACCCGCCGGGACGAGCTCCGGGCTGATCTCGGTGTCGAGCACGGACTGCAGCACGGCCGCCTCGGCGTCATCGACGCCTTCGCGATGCGAGATCACCCAGCGGATCACGTGCTGGATGAGCGTCTTGGGCACGCCGGCATTGACGGCGTAGTGGCTCATCTGATCGCCCACCCCGTACGTCGCCCAGCCGAGCGCCAGCTCGGACAGGTCGGAGGTGCCGATGACGAACCCGCCGTGCTGATTGGCCAGCCGGAAGAGGAAGTCGGTGCGGATGCCGGCCTGCACGTTCTCGAACGTGATGTCGTGCACCGGTTCGCCTTCGGCGAAGGGGTGACCGATGCCCTCGAGGATCTCGGTCGCGGCCGGCCGGATGTCGATCGTCTCGATGGTCGCGCCGACCGACTCGGCGAGGGCGATCGCGTTCGACTTGGTGTGCTCGCTCGTCGCGAAGCCCGGCATCGTGTACGCGAGGATGTCGCTGCGCGGTCGCCCCATGCGGTCCATCGCCCGCGCGACCACGAGGAGCGCGTGCGTCGAGTCGAGACCGCCGCTGACGCCGATGACCGGCTTGGGACGACCGATGGCCTCCATGCGCTGCACGAGCCCCGAGACCTGGATGTTGAAGGCCTCGTAGCAGTCCTGCGCCAGGCGCGCGGGGTCGTCGGGGACGAACGGGAACCGGTCGAGCGTGCGCCGCAGCCCGACGTCGGCCGCGGGCGGGTCGAGCTCGAAGTGCACGACGCGGAACTGCGGCTCGTAGGTGCGGCGGTTGTCGTCGAACGTGCCCTGGCGCAGGCGATCCTGACGGAGCCGGTCGAGGTCGACGTCGGCGACCGACTGCCGTGGACCGTCGGGGAAGCGCTCCGTCTCGGCGAGCAGGTTGCCGCCCTCGTAGATCATGGTCTGCCCGTCCCACGACACGTCGTTCGTGGACTCGCCCATCCCCGCGGCCGCATAGGCGTACGCGGCGAGGCACCGCAGCGACTGGGACTTGCAGAGATCCTTGCGGTCTTCCGCGCGCGCGATCGTGATCGGGCTGCCGCTGAGGTTGAGCAGCACCGTGGCTCCCGCAAGGGCGGCGCCCGCCGACGGCGGGATGGGCACCCACACGTCCTCGCACACTTCGGCGTGGATCACCAGGCCCGGCACGTCGAGGGCCTCGAACAGCAGGTCGGGTCCGAACGGCGCCTCGAGCGAGCCGACGCGGATGTCTTCGCCGACCTGATCGTCGCCCGGGGCGAACCAGCGGCGCTCGTAGAACTCGCGGTAGGTCGGCAGGTACGACTTCGGCGCGACGCCGAGCAGCTCGCCTCGGTGGATGACGACGGCGCAGTTGTGCAGACGGTTGCGGTGCCGCAGCGGCGCGCCGACCACGATCATCGGGAAGAGATCGACGGATGCCTCGACCAGCCGCTCGATCGCCGCCTCCACGCCGTCGAGCACGGCGTCCTGCATCAGAAGATCCTCGATCGAGTAGCCGGTGAGGCACAGCTCGGGGAAGAGGGCGACCGCGACGGCGTCGGCGTCGCACTCGCGCGCCGACGCCAGCACCGCCTCGGCGTTCGCAGCCGGATCGGCGATGACGACCGGGATCGTGCAGGCGGCGACGCGGGCGAACCCGTGGCGGTAGGCGCTCTCGAAGGGGAGGCTCATGGCTCCCATCCTGGCAGGCGGCCGGAAGCGCCGGGGAGGGGGTTGCGCCCGCAGGGGTGGTTGGGGCGTCGATGTCGCGCGCCGCGCCGCGGCGTCCGGCGGGTCGTGCCCGGTTCGCGCCCCGAACCTGGCGGATGTCGGGTGGCGTGTGTTTGGGGCGTCGATGTGGCGGGCCGCGCGGGGGTGTTCGGCGGGTCGTACTGGGTTTCGCGCCCCGAACCTGGCGGGTGGCGGGTGGCGTGTGTTTGGGGCGTCGATGTGACGCGCCTCGCCGGAGTGGCCGGCGGGTCGTGCCCGGTTCGCGCCCCGAACCTGGCGGATGTCGGGTGGCGTGTGGTTGGGGCGTCGATGTGGCGGGCCGCGCGGGGGTGTCCGGCGGGTTGTGCCGGGTTCGCGCCCCGAACCTGCTGGGGGGCGGATGGCATGTGGTTGGGGCGTCGATATCGCGCGCCGCGCCGCGGCGTCCGGCGGGTCGTGCCCGGTTCGCGCCCCGCACGCGGTGGGTGTCGGCGCGGGGCAGGGGGTGTCGGATGCCGCGGCTAATGTCGACGGGGGAAGGGCGGAATGCGATACATCGAAGACGAAGGCCGGATCGTCTGGAGTGCGAGCGACCTCAAGGCCGCGGCCGAGTGCGAGTTCGCGTGGCTCCGCGCGATCGACGCGAAGCTGGGCCGGGTCGAGGCCGTCGAAGAGCCCGAGGACCTCACCCTCGAGCGCGCCGGTCGGCTCGGCACGGCGCACGAGCGGCAGGTGCTCGCCGATTACGTCGCGCGTTTCGGCGCGGGCGTCGTCGAGATTCCCGAGACGCGCTCGTCCGACGCGATCGCGCTCGCCGAGGCGGTCGCGCTCACGAACGCGGCCCTCGCCTCCGACGCCGACGTCGTGTATCAGGCAGCGTTCGCGACGACCGACTTCGTCGGGTTCGCCGACTTCCTCGTGCGCGACGGCGCCGGCGCGTGGCTCGTGCAAGACACCAAGCTGGCGCGCCACGCGCGTGTCACGGCGCTGATGCAGCTGGCCGCCTACGTCGATCAGCTCGACCGCCTCGGCGTGCCGCGCTCCGACCGCGTCGAGCTGCTCCTCGGCGACGGCAGCGTCAGCGAGCACGAGGTCGACGACCTGCTTCCCGTCTTCCGGTTGCGCCGCGAACGCCTGGCCGCGCTCATCGCCGATCGTCGGATCGACCTCGGCTCGGCGGGTGCGCCGATCGCGTGGGGCGACCCGCGCGGCGACCTCGACGTCATGGCGTGCGGACGCTGTGCGACGTGCGACGCCGAGGTCGTGGCATCCCGCGATCTGCTGCTGGTGGCCGGCATGCGTCCGGTCCAACGAGAGCGCCTGCGTGCCGCCGGCGTGCGCACGATCGACGAGCTCGCGGGAGCGCCCGCCGGTCCCGCAGGCATGAACCCCGACACGTTCGGGATGCTGCGCACCCAGGCCCGTCTGCAGCTCGAGAGCCCGGCCGGCACACCGCCGCTCGCCGCCCCGGCTCCCCACGATGCGGGCATTCCTCCCGTGCCGACCTACCGCGTGGTCGCGCCGCCGGCGCTCGGCGCCCTGCCCCGGCCCGATCACGGCGACCTGTTCTTCGACTTCGAGGGCGATCCGCTGCACACCGAGCCGAACCCGCCCGGTCGCGAAGGCGATCCCATCCAGTGGGGCATCGACTACCTGTTCGGCTGGGTCGACGCGCGAGAGCAGTACACCGCCCTCTGGGCGCACACGTTCGCCGATGAGAAGCGGGCGCTCGAGACGTTCCTCGACATCGTCCAGCTGCGGCGGCAGCAGCATCCGGGCATGCACATCTATCACTACGCTCCCTACGAACCCACTCATCTGCTCGCGATGGCCGCGCGGCACGGGGTGCGCGAGGCCGACGTCGATCGGCTGCTCCGCGACGGCGTGTTCGTCGACCTGTACCCGATCGTGCGGCGGGCGCTGCGTGTCGGGTCGCGGTCGTACTCCATCAAGAAGCTCGAGCCGCTGTACATGGGCGACGAGGTCCGCACCAGCGATGTGCAGAAGGGCGACGACTCGATCGTGCGCTACGTCGAAGCGCGCGCGCTGGCGGCGGACGGGGCGGATGCCGAGGCCCGGCGGATCCTCGACGACCTGGCCGACTACAACCGCTACGACTGCGTCTCGACGCTGCGGCTGCGCGATTGGCTCGTCGACCGCGCCCGCGAGACGGGCATGCGTCCGTCGCCCAATCCCGAGCCCGACGAGAGGGCCTACGAACCGTCGCCACGGGCACTGGCCTTGGAGCGACTGGCGGCCGAGCAGCCGGTCGCGAGCGCAGACGCCCAGTCGCTGCGCCTGGGTGCGGCCGCGATCGACTACTACCCGCGCGAGGCGAAGTCGTTCTGGGCGACCCACTTCCTCCGGCTGCGCGAGCCCGTGTCGCTGTGGGAAGAGACCCGCGACGTCGTCGTGATCGATCCGGCCCGCAGCCGGGTGGTCGAGGACTGGCACTTCCCCGAGAGCGGTCGGGGCGGAGAGCGGCGGACGATCGAGCTGCGCGGCGAGCTCGCGCCGGGCACGAGGCTCACCGAGGGAGCCGCTCCGTTCGCGCTCTACGAGCTGCCGGCCCCCTACCCGTTCGAGCCTTCGGTGCGGTGGATCCATTCGTATCGCTCGATCACCGTGCTCGAGGTGCTCGACGACGGGGCGCTCGTAGAAGAGACGGCCGTCGACGGGGTCACCTGGTCTCGTCTGCCGGTCGCGTTGACGCCTGCGGCTCCGCCGTCCGCCGGAAACCAGCAGTCCGCGATCGACGCGTGGGCCGACAGCGTCATCGACGCCGCACCCGACCTGCCCGCCGATCCCGCGACGGATGTGCTGCGCCGGCGGCCGCCGCGCACACGTACGGGCGGCCTCCCTGCGAGCACCGGCGACGACGTCGACGCGATCGTCCGGGCGGTGCTCGACCTCGACCGCAGCTATCTCGCCGTCCAAGGACCTCCCGGAACGGGCAAGACCTACGTCGGCTCGCACGTCATCGCGCGCCTCGTGCGCGACCACCGGTTCAAGGTGGGTGTCGTCTCGCAGGGCCACGCGACGGTCGAGCAGCTGCTCGACCGTGTGATCGCCGCCGGTGTTCCCGCACAGGCCGTCGCGAAGGCGCCGAAGGACGGGTCGGCCGAGCACGCCTTCACTGTCATCCCCAAGAACGGGGTCGCGGCGTTCACGGCCGAGCACGCCGACACCGGCTTCGTCGTCGGTGGCACGGCCTGGGACTTCAGCCACCAGGGCCGCATCCCGCGCGGCAGCCTCGATCTGCTCGTCATCGACGAGGCGGGGCAGTTCTCCCTCGCGTCGACGGTCGCGGTGTCGGTCGCCTCGCCTCGCCTGCTGCTGCTCGGCGACCCGCAGCAGCTGCCGCAGGTCAGTCAGGGCACGCACCCCGAACCGGTCGACACCTCCGCCCTCGGCTGGGTGATGGACGGCGCCGACGTCATCCCACCCGAGTACGGGTACTTCCTCGCCCGCACCCGGCGGATGCATCCTGCCGTCGCCGAGCCGGTGTCGCACCTGTCGTACCGGGGGCAGCTCGAAGCTCACCCCTCCACGGCGCTGCGCCGCATCGACGGGGTCGACACGGGGCTCGTCCCCGTCGCCGTGCGACACCACGGAAACTCGACGCAGTCGCCCGAAGAGGCCGACGAGGTGGTCCGGATCGTTCGCGACCTGGTCGGCAGGGCATGGACGGATGTCGTCGTCGACGAGGCCGATCGCGCGACCGTCCTGCCGCCGCGTTCGCTCGAGGCGCGCGACATCATCGTCGTGACCCCCTACAACGCGCAGCAGGTCGCCGTCGAGGAGGTGCTCGCTGCTGCCGGGTTCGGCGAGGTGCGGGTCGGGACCGTCGATCGATTCCAGGGCCAGGAGGCGGCCGTGGCGATCGTCTCGCTGGCGGCATCCTCGGGGCGCGACGCCCCGCGCGGGCTGGAGTTCCTGCTGCTGCGCAACCGGCTGAACGTCGCGATCTCGCGGGCGAAGCACACGGCATACCTCATCCATTCGCCGGCTCTGCTCGACGACCTGCCGTACACGCCCGAGGGTGTCGCGCGGCTCAGCGGGTTCGCCCGCCTCGTGGGCCGCGGCTGACCGCCGCGTAGACTCGGCCCGACGCGTGGGAGGAGAAACCGATGGTGGATGAGGCGCCCCGGCAGTTCGAGATCGATCTGCCGCCCGAGCTCATCGGCGGAGCCTACGCCGACTTCGCGAACGTGTGGCACACCCCGACGGTCTTCGTGATGGACTTCCTCACCCTGGCGCAGCCGCCGCGCGACCAGGTCGACCCCGAGACGGGGGAGCGGCACACGATCGTGCCGGCGCGTGTCGTGAGCCGCATCCGCATCCCTCCCGAGCAGGTGTTCGAGCTCGCGAAAGCGCTCACCCAGCAGCTGGAGTTCTGGGAGCAGGAGACCGGCCGTCGCACGACCCCGGGCCCGCTCCTCGACGACTGAGCCGCAGCCTCTAAACGGCCTCCCCCGGCCGTGTCAAGCCCGTTCGGCCGATTCTTTCTTCGACGTACCGTTGGTCATGCGTCGGATAGGCGCGGGTGCGGCATTCGTTCGGCGAGGGGCGGGTGCCGCACCGTTCTTTTTCCGCACGGTGGGCGCGGCCGCGCCCGAACTCATCAGCGGGCAGCCCCCTTGAGTCGCCAAGACACGCCGACCCGCGCGCGGCCGAGCGGCGTGTCTTGGCGACTCGGAGAAGGCCGGGGGGCACTCGCGTCGACCGCCGCGGAGGGCCCGCGTCGTTGTGTCCCCTGAATGCGGGACGCCGCCGACCGGTCAGACGGTGCCGTAGAGGCGATCGCCGGCGTCGCCGAGACCGGGCACGATGTAGCCCTTCTCGTTGAGGCGCTCGTCGAGGGCGCCGAGCACGAGCGTCACGTCGCGCCCGTCGACCTGCTTCTCGATCGCTGCGACGCCCTCGGGGGCGCCGAGCAGGCAGATGGCCGTGACGTCCTGGGCGCCGCGGGCGAACAGGAACTCGATCGCCGCGCCGAGCGAGCCGCCCGTGGCGAGCATCGGGTCGAGCACGAAGCACTGCCGGTCGCTGAGGTCGTCGGGAAGGCGCTCCGCGTACGTCGAAGGCTCGAGCGTCTCTTCGTTGCGCACCATGCCGAGGAAGCCGACCTCTGCGGTGGGGATGAGCTTGACCATGCCCTCGAGCATGCCGAGGCCGGCGCGCAGGATCGGCACGACCAGTGGCCGTGGCTCGCCGATCTTGACGCCGGTCGTCGTCGTGACGGGGGTCTGGATCTCGAGCGGCTCGACACGCACGTTGCGGGTCGCCTCGTAGGCCAGCAGCGTGACGAGCTCTTCGGTGAGCTGACGGAACACCGGCGACGAGGTGCGCTGGTCGCGCAGCACCGTGAGCTTGTGGGTGATGAGGGGGTGGTCGGCGACGTGCAGGCGCATGACCCCAGGTTAGTGCGTGCGGGCGACGTGCCCGAGGTGAGCGTGGGCCTACGCTCGACGTGTGACCGTCCAGCCCGCCGACGCCGCCGCCATGGACCTCGCCCTCGACCTCGCCGCCGCCGCGGGGCGGGAAGGCGACGTCCCCGTCGGCGCGGTGGTGACGGATGCCTCGGGTAGGGTCATCGGCCGAGGACGCAACCTCCGCGAGGCCACCCACGACCCCACCGCCCACGCCGAGGTGGTCGCGCTGCGGGGGGCCGCGGCATCCCTCGCCTCCTGGAACCTCGAGGGGTGCTCCCTCGTCGTCACCCTCGAGCCCTGCCTGATGTGCGCGGGTGCCGCCCTGCAATCGCGGGTGTCGCGGCTGGTGTTCGGCGCGTGGGACGACAAGGCCGGTGCGGCCGGATCGATGTACGACGTGGTGCGCGACCGACGCCTGCCCTACCGCGCCGAGGTCGTCGCCGGGGTACGGGAGGCCGAGGCATCCGCTCTTCTTCGTGACTTCTTCGACGCGCGGCGCTGATCGCCGTCAGGGCATCTGTTCGGCGAGGAAGGTCGCGACCGCGTGCGCGACGAAACCGCCGTCGCCGTTCATCCAGTGATCGGCGCCCTCGACCTCGATGAGCTCGACCTCTTTCGACGCCGCCTCCCACTGCGACGTGAGGAAGCGCGACCACCCGACCGGCGTGACCTCGTCCGCCGTGCCGTGCATCACCAACAGCGGTGCGCGCATGCGGTCGAGGTAGGTGAGGCCCGCACCGCGCCGCGGCGCTGATCAGCGCGGCAGGCGCGGGAGCACCTCTGTGCCGAGGAACTCGACCTGCTCGACGTCCTGCAGGTCGAGCAGCTGCAGGTACACGCGCTGCGCGCCGAGCGCGGCGAGCCGCTGCACCTTCGCCACGATCTCGTCGCGACCGCCGACGATGTTCGTGTCGCCGCGCACGTCGTCGACCGTGCGCCCGATGTTCGCCGCCCGGCGCTCGAGCTCGGATTCGGATGCTCCGGCCAGCGTCGGCAGCGCGACGGACAGTTTCAGCGACCCGGGGTCGCGGCCGAGCCGCTCGCACGCGGCCCGCACGCCCGCGAACTTCTCCGCGATCATGGCCTCGGGCTGGAAGCCGATGTTGAACTCGGTCGCGAACCGAGCTGCGAGCTCGGGTGTGCGGCGCGGCCCGGCCCCGCCGACGATCACCGGCACCCGTTCCTGTACGGGGCGGGGGAGCGGGGGCGCGTCGACCAGCTCGTAGTGCTCGCCCGAGAAACTGAACGTCGCGTCCGCGGCCGTGCCCCACAGCCCCGTCACGATCTCGAGCTGCTCCTCGAGCAGGCCGAACCGCTTCGCCGGGAACGGGATGCCGTAGGCCCGGTGCTCCCGCTCGAACCAGCCCGTCCCGAGTCCGAGCTCGGCGCGCCCGTGCGACATGGCGTCGACCTGCGCCACCTGGATCGCGAGGATGCCCGGCTGCCGGTAGGTGACCGACGAGACGAGCGTGCCCAGGCGGATGCGCGAGGTCTCACGGGCCAGACCGGCGAGCGTGGTCCACGCGTCCGTCGGGCCGGGTGACGGGTCGCCGGCGCCCATGCGCAGGTAGTGGTCGGACCGGAAGAAACCGTCGAACCCGAGCCGCTCGGCGGCCTGCGCGAACGCGAGCTGATCGTCGTAGCTCGCCCCCTGCTGGGGTTCGGTGAAGACGCAGTACTCCATGCCGGATCAGTCGCTCGACCGCACGATGAACTCTTCGGTCGCGGGAGCCGGATCGTCGCCGGGGCGGTAGATGTCGGGCTCGAGGTATATGACACGGGCGGTCGGCACGGCCTCGCGCACGCGCTGCTCGATGCGGTCGATGTCGGCCGCCACCTCGCCCAGGGGTCGGTCGGAGGCGAAGCCGAGCTTCGCCGCGACGAGCAGTTCGTCGGGTCCGAGATAGAGCGTCTTGATGTGGATCAGCTTCTCGACCTCGGACCCCGCGGCGATGGCGTCGACGATGCGGTCGTGATCGGCATCCGTCGCCCCCTCGCCGACCAGCAGGCTCTTCGTCTCGATGCCGAGCGCGATGGCGACCAGGATCAGCAGTGCCCCGATCATGAGCGTGCCGATCGCGTCGAAGATCGGGTTGCCGGTGAGGAAGGTCATGCCCACGCCGAAGAGGGCGAAGACCAGGCCGGTGAGGGCGGCGATGTCTTCGAGCAGCACCACCGGCAGCTCGGGGGCTTTCGCGTGCCGGACGAACGACACCCACGACTGGCCGCGGGCCCGGACGTGGTTGCTCTCGCGGATCGCCGTCCGCAGCGAGAACGACTCGAGCACGATCGCGATGACGAGCACGGCGATCGGGATCCAGTAGTTCGTCAGCTCGTGCGGGTGCGTGAGCTTCTCGACGCCCTCGTAGATCGAGAACAGGCCACCGACCGAGAAGAGGATGATCGAGACGACGAACGCGTAGACGTAGCGTTCGCGACCGTAACCGAACGGGTGCTCGCGGTCGGCCCGCTTCTTCGCGCGGCGGCCGCCGAGCATCAGCAGCAGCTGATTGCCCGAGTCGGCGACCGAGTGGATCGCCTCGGCGAGCATCGAGGCCGAGCCCGAGATGAACCACGCGATGAACTTCGCCAGCGCGATGCCCATGTTGGCCAGGAAGGCCGCGAGGATCGCCTTGCTGCCGCCGGAAGCACTCATGCGACGAGTCTACGGAGGCGCCGGAGACGTCCGGGACCCCCTTGCGAAACCGTCAATCGGCGGATCGGATGATGACCGCCTCGGTCGGCGGGGCCGGGTGGGCGGCCGGCCCCACGTAGCCGATCACGGTGAGCAGGCCGTGGCGGAACTCCGCCGGGCGCTCCAGGTGCGGGGTGTGGCCCACACCGTCGAGGCTCAGCTCGGTGACCTGTCCGCCGCCCGTCGAGTAGCGCTCGAGCACGTCGCGCATCTGCGTCACCATCGGCTGAGGCGGAGCGATCTCGTCGCCGGGCCAGCCCGGCACGATCCCCAGCTTGCCGAGGTTGTTGAGGTCGTAGAACGAGGCGTCCGACACGATCGCGTCGAGGGTGCCGTGCACCCAGAGGATCGGCGGCTTCTCGGCGAGGTCGGCGATGCCCGAGACGTCGAAGTGGCCGGGCGTCATCGTGTTGAGCACGCCGATGTCGCCGGCGCCGAACCCCGGCCAGTTCGCGCTGGTGACGGAATCTCCGGGGTAGTTGCCGGTGGCCGTCGAGGTCGTGAGCATCGATTCGACCCAGACGTCTTCGTTCTCGGTCTGGAAGCCGGGAGCGACGTAGCCCGAGCGGAAGACGCTGCGCGGCGAGGTCGGGGCGTCGTCGCTGACGTCGTGGTCGATGAGCCGCTGCACGAAGTCCGGGTTCGCCGCCCCTCCGCCCGTGCCGGCGTCGTCGTCGGTGAGACGGCTGCCGTCCCGGCGCGTGCCGCCGAAACCGTAGGGCGAGATCGGAGACTCGAGAGTGAGGCTGAGCACCGGGTGCTCGAGCGCGTACTGCATGATCACGCCGGCGCCCATCGACCACCCGACGAAGTGCGCCGTCTCGATGCCGAGCGCCTGGAGCGCGCCGAAGACGTCGTCGCTGAAGTCGCGCACGCCGCGCGTGGCGTCGAGCGGTGCATGCTCCGTGCCGCCGTAGCCGCGCAGATCGATCGCGATGACCCGCAGGTCGGACGGCAGGTCCTGCATGAGCTCCTGCCAGAACAGCGACGACGACACGTTGCCGTGGATGAGCACGACCGTGCGGTCCGCGGGCGTCTGGGGTGAGTCGCCCACACGCTCGAGGATGTTGACGTTCAGCCGCGGCGTCTCGATGACGCGTTCGGTGATGCCGTCGAAGAGGGTCATTTTCAGGGCCTCCCGCAGTCCACGCCGGAGGCGCCCTCGCCCCCGTTGCCACGATGATATCGTCGCGAGCCGCGCCCGCCGCAGGAACTTTCTGCGGTTCCGGATGCCTCGGCCCCCGGCATCCGGAATCACGGCGTCACTCGGCCGCGGACTCGTCCTCCGGTGCTCGGCCGGTGTAGAACCCGTAGGTGTTCGCCGCAGCCCGGGTGGCGGCCGCGGCGTCGGCGCCGGCAGCGACATGCGCGGCGCCCCACGCGTCGGCCGCACCGCGGTAGAACGCATCGCCCTCGGGCGTCGCCGCCCACGCCGCCGCCTCGGACGGGGAGGGGCCGTCCACCGCGCCGCCGAGGTGCAGGGCGAGCCCGAGGAGCCCGCCGTCCCAGCCGACACCGGTCGCGCCCGGACCGAACTGCTCCCAGAACCCCGGCGGGATGTCGGCGACGCGCGCGACGTGGGTCAGCTCGAAGCGCGTGGCGTCCGCGCCCTCAGCGCGCAGCGTGACGGTCAGCCAGGTCACCCCGCCGCCGAACTCCCACGTGGCGGTGTAGTGCGCGGTGCCTTCCGACGGCGGGACGCACTCCCGGATCTCGCCGCCGGCGTTCCCCTCGATCTGATACCGGCCGCCGAGGCGGAGGTCGCCCGAGATCGGCAGGAACCACCGTGCGATGCGGTCGGCGCTGGTGACGGCATCCCACACGTCGTCAATGGGCGCGGGATACGTCTGGGCCAGCGTCTGCACGTTGGCCGGGGCGCCGTCGACCTCTGTCGCGGCGACTCCGCGAGTCACGTCGTCGAGCTGTCGCTGCACGTCGACCATGTCAGTCCTCCTGTGGATCGGTCGGTTCGTTCGGTTCGGCGGGTTCGGTGGGTTCGGGGTCGATTCGCGAGGCGTCGCGCTCGGCTGCCCGGCGTCGCTCGCGCTTGCCTCGCGCGAGCTCGGTGCTGAGCGCGTCGAGGTGCGGCTGCCAGAAGCGGCGGAAGGGGTCGAACCACGCCGCCGCGGCTGCCAGCGGCTCGGGGTCGACGGCGTAGAGCCGACGCGTGCCCTCGGGGCGCACGCTCGTGAATCCCGCCTCGCGCAGGACGCGCAGGTGCTGCGACACCGCGGGCTGCGAGATGCCGAACTCCGCCTGCACGGCCGCGCCGATGTCACCCGCGCTGCGCTCGCCGTCGGCGAGCAGCTCGAGGATCCGGCGGCGAACCGGATCTCCGAGGACGTCGAGCGCGTGCATGCGCTCATCATTGCATCCCGTCTTATATAAGTCAAGACGCAAACAGCACCATCGCTCGTAGGATGGCGCCATGACTGACACCCTCCCGCCTCTTCCTCCAATCGCGATCCTCGGCGCCGGCTCGATGGGCGGCGCCATCCTCTACGGCCTCGTCCGGTCGGGACTCGCTGCGGGCGGAGTGACGGTCACCAACCGCACGCCCGACAAGGCGGCGGCGCTCGCCGAGCTCGACGGCGTCACGAGCCTCTCGCTCGAGGACGCACCGTCAGCGAACACGGATGCCGCGACCACCGCCGACATCGTGCTGATCGGCGTGAAGCCGGCGATGGTGCCCGACCTGCTGCGCGAGATCGGCCCGTCGCTGCGTCCCGGAACGATCGTGGTGAGCATCGCCGCCGGGGTCACGATCGCGACGTTCGAGCAGATCCTCGGCTCCGACGTCGCCGTGCTCCGCTCGATGCCGAACACGCCGTCGCTCGTCGGCAAGGGCGTCACCGGGCTCGCCGCCGGCTCTCACGCCGGCCCGGAGGTGGTCGCCGTCGTCCGGCGCCTGTTCGAGACGGTGGGTTCGGTCATCGAGGTGCCGGAGTCGCAGATCGACGAGCTGTCGACGATCTCGGGCTCGGGTCCCGCGTACTTCTTCCTCGTCGTGGAGGAGTTCACGAAAGCGGCCGTCGGCAAGGGCTTCAGCGAGGCCGACGCCCGGCTGATGGCCGAGCAGACCTTCATCGGCGCAGCCGCGCTGCTCGAGGCATCCGATGTCGACCCCGCCGAGCTCCGGCGCCGGGTGACGAGCCCGAAAGGCACCACCGAGCGCGCTGTCGCCGTTCTTCACGACGCGCGCCTCGACCGGATCTTCGCCGAAGCGACCGACGCCGCCCTCGCCCGGGCGAAGGAGCTCGCCGCCGGCACCTGACCCCCGTTCGGGCATGCCGGGTTCGGGCATGTCCCACTTTTCGGCGCCTGCGGGCGGTGTGGGCGACCAAAGGTGGGACACGGACTCGAGTGCGGGGCATGCCGGGTTCGGGCATGTCCCACTTTTCGGCGCCTGCGGGCGGTGGGGGCGACCAGAAGTGGGACATCGGCCCCGAAAAGCGGGACGCCGGGCCGGCAGCTCAGCGGTCGAGCGCGGCGAAACGCTCGATGTCGGAGTTCGTGCCCGACACGATGATGAGGTCGTGGTTGGTCACCACGGTGGCCGCCTCGGCGTAGCGGAACGGCTTGCCGGGGCTCTTCACGCCGACGACGGTCACGTTGTACTTGGTGCGCACGCCCGACTCGTTGAGGCCGACGCCGCGGATGAACTTCGGCGGATACATCTTGGCCAGCACGAAGTCGTCGTCGAAGCGGATGAAGTCCAGCATCCGCCCGCTCACCAGGTGCGCGACGCGCTCGCCGGCCTCGCGCTCCGGGTAGATCACGTGGTTGGCGCCCACGCGGGCGAGGATCTTGCCGTGCGACTGCGAGACCGCCTTCGCCCAGATCTGCGGCACCTTGAGGTCGACGAGGTTGGCGGTGATGAGGACGGATGCCTCGATCGATGAGCCCACCGCGACCACGGCGACCTGGAAGTCCTGCGCTCCGATCTGCTTGAGCGCGTCGATGTTGCGTGCGTCGGCCTGCACGGTGTGGGTGACGCGCTCCGACCACTTCTGGACGAGCTCGAGGTTGTCGTCGATCGCGAGCACCTCGCGATCGAGGCGGTCGAGTTCACCGGCGCACGCGGCGCCGAAGCGCCCGAGCCCGATCACCAGGACGGGAGCGTCGCTGCGGATCCGTTCAACCAACGATCGGCCTTTCCACGGGCAGCGAGTACAGCTGCGATCGGGATGACGCGGCCACGGCCGCGGCGAGAGTCACTGTACCAACGCGACCCATGATGATCGTCACGGCCATGACGTAGATGGCGCTGTCGGGAAGCTCGGCAGTGAGGCCGGTGGAGAGCCCGACCGTCGCGAAGCCCGAGATGACGTCGAAGAGCACATCTCCCAGGTCGGCTTTGGTGATCTGCGTGATGATGATCGTCGAGACGGCGACGATGGTCGCGCCCCACGCGACGACCGACAGCGCCACGCGGAGCACGTCGCTGGGGATGCGGCGGCCGAACACCTGGTTCGACGCGCGTCCCTTCGCCTCGGACCACACGGCCAGGGCGATCACGGCGAGGGTCGTGACCTTGATGCCGCCGGCGGTGGACGCCGAGCCGCCGCCGACGAACATCAGCATG
The DNA here is from genome assembly GCF_042803895.1 of Microbacterium sp. NPDC057407. NCBI lineage: Bacteria > Bacillati > Actinomycetota > Actinomycetes > Micrococcales > Microbacteriaceae > Microbacterium > Microbacterium sp. NPDC057407. The sequence continues at coordinate 126,859 of NZ_JBHVCA010000005.1, forward strand.
CAGCCCACGAGCAGGCTCGACTGGTTCAGCTCGCCGATGTCGAGCACCGCGAAGCCGCCCGAACGGGTCATCGCCGAGAGGAAGAACGCCTGGAAGGTGGTGTCCCAGGCGTCCTCGCGCCCGAGCGTGAGGAGGTTGTCGTACTCCAGTACGAGGAACGCGACTCCGCCGGCGAAGAACAGCGCCACGGTGGTGATGAGTGTCAGCTTGGTGTGCAGCGACCACCGCCGCACGTGCCAGAGGTGTCGGCGCAGCGTGTAGATGACGGGGAAGCCGATCGAGCCGAGGAAGACGCCGAACATCAGGACGGTCAGGAAGAAGTAGTCGTGCGCGAAGGGTTCGAGCCCTTCGGGGTTCGGCGTGAAGCCGGTGTTCGTGAACGCCATCGCCGCGTAGAACGGCGCCTCCCAGAGCGCCACCTGCCACGGCACCCCGGCGACCAGCAGCCCCGGAAAGAGCAGGACGGCGACGATCGCCTCGATCACGAGGGTGGAGAGGGCGACGGTCAGGAGGAGCGAGCCGATCTGGCCGAGCTGCACCGTCTGGCCCTCGTTGACCGGGCCGCCATGGGTGCGCAGCGGATTGGAGTCGCTCGCCGCGATGAGCTTGGCGCGCAGCCCGAGGCGCCGCGAGATCACCAGGCCGAGGATCGAGGCCAGGGTCAGGACGCCGAGGGCGCCGATCTGCACGCCGATGAAGACGAGCACGTGCCCGAACGGCGACCAGTAGGTCGCCATGTCGACCGTCGCGAGGCCGGTGACGCAGATCGTCGACACCGCCGTGAAGAACGCGTCGGCGAAGGGTGTGACCTCTCCCTTCGCGTTCGCGATCGGCAACGAGAACAAGCCGGTGAAGACGAGGATCAGCGACAGGAAGATGATGATCGCGAAGCGGGCGGGGGAGCGCTGCGTGAGATCGCGGAAGAACTCCATGACCTCGTGACCGACCGCGCTGAGGCGGCGAGCGCCGACGACGCGCCAGCCTTCCGACATGCGGGTCCTCCCTATGCCACGGTCCGGCGGTCGTCCTCATGGTACTCCGCGGGGCTCATGACTAATCTGAGCACATGGCGGACATCTTCGACGTGATCGCGGACGGTACGCGTCGCGACATCCTGCGGCTCCTTCTCGATCGTGCCACCGCCGGCGAACGGGGAACGAGCGTGTCGCAGATCGTGAGCGAGCTGGGTGCCAGCCAGCCGACGGTCTCGAAGCACCTGAAGGTGCTGCGCGAGGCGCATCTCGTCTCGGTGCGCGAGGTCGGTCAGCACCGGTACTACAGTCTCTCCGCCGAGCCCCTCGACGAGGTCGACGATTGGCTCGTCCCGTTCCTCGGCAACGGCGCGGACGATGTGTCGGCGCTGGTCCCGGCGTCGTCGCTGCCCGATTCGGCCGCACTCGCGGCCGACGTCGTGGGCCGGGCCGCGGCATCCGCGAAGCACGCCGTCGCCAGCGCGCTGAAGAAGCTGCCCGGGCGCTGAGCACTCGGCTCAGAATTATCACCCGTCACACAGGTTTACACGCGTCCCTGCGAAGCTCTAGAGTGTGGCAAGCACTTCTGGGGAAAGGGATGAAATGGCGGAGCTGCCCGACGTGCGCTTCCTGACCGTCGCCGAGGTCGCGGAGCTCATGCGCGTCTCGAAGATGACGGTGTACCGGCTCGTGCACGCGGGCGAACTGCCGGCCGTGCGATTCGGCCGCAGCTACCGTGTGCCCGAGTCCGCGGTGACCGAGGCCCTGCAACGGCCGATCGCCGACGTCGGCTAGACTGTCCCGAGGCATTTTTCGATCTGCCCGTTCCCGGGCGCGCAAGAGTCGCGCCCAGACCCCGACATTGTGAGGTTTTCCGTGGGTTCTGTCATCAAGAAGCGCCGCAAGCGCATGGCGAAGAAGAAGCACCGCAAGCTGCTTCGCAAGACTCGCCACCAGCGCCGCAACAAGAAGTAAGCGGCCTCGGCACCAAGCGCCTGTCTCCGGACGGGCGCTTCGTGTATGCCCGACCCCGAAGGAGACCCCATGCCGGCGATGACCGTCCACCAGCTCCGCGAGCGGCCCGACACCCCCGTGGTCGATGTGCGTGAGCCATGGGAGTTCGAGGGAGGGCGCGTGCCGGGTGCCGTCAACCTCCCGATGTCGACCATCGGCGAGCACCTCGACGAGCTGCCCGACGGTCCGTTCGCGGTCATCTGCAAGGTGGGCGGGCGCTCGGGCCGCGTGGTCGAGGCGCTCGTCGCGCGCGGATACGACGCGACGAACGTCGACGGCGGCACCGACGAGTGGATCGCGGCCGGCTACCCCGTGGAGCAGTGAGCCGAGGCATCCGGCGCGCTCCTAGACTGAGGGCGTGACCACCCTCACCCTCATCGGCAAGCCCGACTGCCACCTGTGCGAGGTGGCCCGCGAGATCGTCGAGACCGTGGTCGCCGAACTGCCCGAGGACCAGGTCGAGATCGAGGAGCTGTCGATCGCCGACGATCCCGCCCTCTACGCGCAGTGGTGGGAGAAGATCCCTGTCGTGCTGATCGACGGATCGCTGCACGGCCACTGGCGCGTGTCTCCCGACCGGCTGCGCGACGCGCTCACCGCTGCGCTCACCCGCTGACGGGAGCTTCGCGGGGACGGATGCCGCGGGTCACGCGGCATCGGGGCGGCGGCGCACCGCGACCGGCACCGGGTCGACGGCGATGCGCACGCGGTCGTCGAAGTGCACCCGTTCCGAAGCCGCGTGCTGCACCCGGACCAGCGACCCGTCCGCGGTCCGCACCAGAGTGCGGCGGAAGCTGCCGAGGAACGTGCTCTCCTGCACCGCCGCCTCCACCCCGGGGTCGGACGCACCGACCAACCGCACGTTCTCGGGGCGCAGGAACACGTCCACTTCTCCCTCGGCCTCGGGTGCGAGGAGCGGGATGCGCTGCCCCCACACTTCGACGCACCCGCCCGAGACGACGCCCGACACCACACTCGACACGCCCACGAACGCGGCGACGCCTGCCGTGGCCGGGTGCAGGTAGAGCTCTTCGGGCGAGCCGATCTGCTCGATGCGTCCCGCATCCATGACCGCGATCCGGTCGGACACCGCCAGCGCTTCCTCCTGGTCGTGCGTCACGAACACCGTCGTGATGCCCAGGCGCAGCTGGATGCGGCGGATCTCGTCGCGCAGCTGCACCCGCACCTTCGCGTCCAGCGCCGACAGCGGCTCGTCGAGGAGCAGCACGCGCGGCTCGGTCACCAGGGCCCGCGCGAGCGCGACACGCTGCTGCTGGCCGCCCGACAGCTGGTGCGGGAAGCGGTCGGCCAGGTGACCGAGTCCCACCAGGTCGAGGGCATCGGCGGCGCGGTGCGCGGCATCCCTCTTGCCCACCCCACGCCGGCGCAGCCCGAACGCGGTGTTGTCGAGCACGCGCAGATGCGGGAACAGCGAGTACGACTGGAAGACCATGCCGATGTCGCGCCGGTTGGTGGCGACGCGGGTCATGTCCTTGCCGCCCAGCAGCACCGAGCCGCCCGTCGCGGGCTCGAGACCGGCGAGCACGCGCAGTGCCGTCGTCTTGCCGCAGCCCGAGGGGCCGAGCAGCGACACGAACTCGCCCGGCGCGATGTCGAGGTCGACCCCGTGGAGCACGCGGGTCTGCCCGTAGTCCTTCACGACACCGCGGAACTCCACGCGGGTGCCGGCGCCGGCCTCGGCGAGGAGGGCGTTGTCGCCCGTCGACGGCAGGGGACGGGGAGCGGTGTCGGCGGAGGTCATGGGCGGGTCCTTCCGGATCGGGCGCGGCCGGCACGGCCGATGACGAGCAGCAGGAGGAATGCGAAGGCGAGCGCGAGCAGCGTGAACATGGCCGCCGCGTAGCCGTCGATCTTGCTGACGACGAGGATCCCGGTCTGGAACACCTGCCGGTTGAGCAGGGACGCGATCGTGAACTCGCCGAGCACGACGGCGACGGAGATGAGGGATGCCGCGAGCAGCCCCTGCCGCAGATTCGGCGCGATCACCGTCACCAGGATCGTGTACCAGCTGGCTCCGAGGGTGCGAGCCGCCTCGGTGAGCGTGCGCAGGTCGACCGCGTCGATGGACGCCTGGATCGAACGGTAGGCGAAAGGCAGCACGAGGATGCCGTAGGCGAACGCGAGGGTCCACGCGCCGGTACCGAGGGTGCGGCCGATCTGGAGGTAGATCGGCGCGAGCCCGACGACGAGCACGATGGCGGGAATCGTCAGCGGAAGGAGCGCGATGAACTCGAAGGGGCGTCGGAGCCTGGGGAACCGCAGGGCGACGAGCACCATCGTCGGCGCGAGGACGAACAGCACGATCAGCACCGTCGCCGCCGCCAGGACGAGCGAGTTCGCCAGGCCCGTCCAGATCGGCCGGTAGACGGACGCGTTCGCCGGGTCGAGCAGACCCGCCCAGCGCTCGAACGTCGGTGCGCCGTTGCGCGACGAGAGGGTGAAGAGGAACGTGGCGACGAGCGGGAGAGCGAGGAAGGCCCCGACGAGAACGCCGATGACCCACCGCGTGCCCGTGCGCGGGGCGATGCCGGTCATGCGCGCCACCTCGAGGCGCGCTGCTGGATCGCCGCGTACCCCCACATCGCGAGGGCCACGACGACGATCATGCCGAAGGCGAGCACTCCGGCGAGGTTCTCGCGGCCGAGGAGGACTTCGCTCGTCAGCGCGGTGCGGATCTGCAGCGGCACGATCTGCGAGCCCTGGCTCGCCAGCGCCGCGGCGGTCGCGTACGACGAGAACGCGTTCGCGAACAGCAGCAGCAGGCTCGCGAGGAACGACGGCGCCAGCACGGGGATGCCGATGTGACGCCAGAATCCGCCGGCGGTGCCGCCGAGCGTGAGATTCGCCTCGGCCCACTGCGGGCGCAGGGCCGACATGGCCGGCATGAACGTGATCACCATGAGGGGCACCTGGAAGTAGAGGTAGGGGAGGATCAGACCCGGCAGCGCGTAGATCCACGCGCCGTCGGCGAAGATGTCGATCCCGAACCACGTCAGCAGCGCCTGGGTCACGACCCCTTGGAGGCCGATGGTCGCGATCCAGGCGAACGCCAGCATGACGCCGCCGAACTGGGCGAGCACGCTGGACGCGGCATCCACCATCGTGCGGACGGCCCCCGTCTCGGGAAGTCCCAGCAGCGCGTAGCAGGCGAGCGCCCCGATCAGGGCGCCCGCCACCGCGGTGAGCAGCGAGATCCAGGTCGAGTTCCAGAACGTCTGCAGGATGACGGGGTCGCCGAGCGCGGCGACGTTGTCGAAGGTCAGCCGGCCCTCACCGTCGAACAGTCCCGACCCGACGGCGAGCACCGTCGGCAGCACGAGGAAGAGCAGCAGGTAGGCGGCGAAGGGGACGAGCCCGATGACGGCCCATCCCGCGCCGGCGCCCGGCCGTGCCGGAGCGGATGGCTCCGGCACGGCTGCGCTCGTCGCACGGTCCAGGTCGGGACCGGCGAGGACCGGGGCTGGGGTCACTGGACGGCCGCGGCCCACTCGGCGCCGAGGAGCTCGCCCGCGTTCGCCGACTGCTCCTCGGTGGGGACGACCGTCTCCTCGGGGGCGGTGGGGAGGGCGTCGGCCAGCTCCTGGTCGATCGTGCCGGCCTCGATCATCGCCTCCATGCGCACGGGGCGGGCGCCGCCCTTCAGCCACAGGTTCTGCACCTCGTCGCTGTAGAGGAACTCCTGCCACAGGCGCGCGGCGGCCGGATGCGGGGCATCGCGGTTGATCGCCTGGTTGTAGTAGCCGGCGTACCCGACGCCGGGGAAGACGACGACCTCCCAGTCGGGGTTGTCGGTCTGGTGCGCGGCGTTGAGGTAGTCCCAGTCGAAGACGACCGGCGTCTCGCCGCTCGCGACCGTCGCCGACGTCACGTCGACCTTCAGCGTGTTGCCCACGGCGTTCAGCTCGGAGAAGTAGTCGATGCCCGGCTGGAAGTCGTCGAGCGTGCCGTCGCTCTGCACGGTCGCGAGGCCGACCGCAGCGAAGGCGGCACCGGCCTGGGTGGGGTCGCCATTGATGGCCACGGCGCCGCGGTACTCGTCTCCGAGGAGGTCGTCCAGCGACTCGGGGGCCTCGAACTCGGACGAGTCGTAGCCGACGGACATGTAGCCGCCGTAGTCGCCGACGAACAGGCCCGACGGCTCCTTGAGGGCGTCGGGGATGTCGTCCCACGTCGCCACCTGGTACGGCGCGAACCAGTCGGTGTTCTCGAGCGCGACCGTCAGACCGAGGTCGAACACGTCGGGGGCGGTGTCGAGGCCCTCGTTCGTCTCGGCGGCCTGGATCTCCTCGGCGCTGGAGATGTCGGGCGACTGCTCGTTGATCGTGATCTCGGGGTACCGCTCGGCGAAGAGGTCGATGATCTCGCCGTAGTTCGCCCAGTCGCGGGGAAGGGCGATGACGTTGAGCTGGCCCTCGGCCTTCGCGGCCTCTTCGAGGTCTTCGAGCGAGCCGAAGTCGGCGAGGCTCGTCGCCGTCGACGCGTCGACGGTCGAGCCATCGCCCTCGGCGGACGGGGTGGAGGCTCCGGCGCAGCCGGCCAGGGTCAGCGCCGCGACGGCTCCGACCGCGACGACCGCCGCGAGGCGGCGGGTGGTGATGCGGGACATGTGTGATCCTCTCGGGTAGCCGCTGCCGGGCGCGTGGGAACGCGCTCGGCGAACGGGGAACGAGTGGACGCTACGAGCCGTGAATGAATCGTCAGCGGGACGCCGGGTGAACGGCGGATGAGCGGTCGATGGCCGCTCATCCGGTCAGGGGGCGAGACGCGTGGGACCGCGGAAGAGGTAGGTGACCTCGCGGATCGACGACTCGCCGAGCAGTAGCATGAGCACGCGGGCGAGGCCCATGCCGAACCCGCCGTGGGGCGGGGCGCCGTACCGGAAGAAGTCGAAGTAGAACGCCAGGTGCTCGGGGTCGAGCCCCTTCTCCTTCGCCTGCTCGACGAGAACGTCGACCCGGTGCTCGCGCTGCGCGCCCGTCGTGATCTCGACGCCCTTGAACAGCAGGTCGTAGCTCTTCGTCAGCCCGGTCTGCTCGTCGCGCATGTGGTAGAACGCGCGGATCTCGGGGTGGTAGTCGGTGATGAAGACGAACTGGTGGCCGTAGGTCTCCTCGACGTGGGCCGAGATCTGCCGCTCGCCCTCGGGGTCGAGGTCGCCGTCGGTGCGCGGGATGTCGTAGCCGCGGTCCTTCACGATCTGGCGCGCCTCGGCGAGCGGGATGCGCGGGAACGGGATGCGGGGAACCACGACCTCGATGCCGAAGAGCTCTTCGATCTCGGCGCCGTGCTTGTCTTTCACCGCCTGGAAGGCCGTCTGCAGAAGCTCCTCCTGCATGGTGGCCACGTCTTCGTGCGAGTCGATCCAGCTGATCTCGGCGTCGATCGAGGTGAACTCGGTCGCGTGGCGGCTGGTGAACGACGGGTCGGCGCGGTAGACGTCGCCGATCTCGAAGATCTTGCCGAACCCGGCGACCTGCGCCATCTGCTTGAAGAACTGCGGCGACTGGGCCAGGTAGGCCGTCTTCTCCTCGAAGTACGGCACCTCGAACAGCTCGGCGTTGGACTCCGAGGCCGACGCCATGAGCTTCGGCGAGTGGATCTCGACGTAGTCGCGTTCGATCCAGTAAGTGCGCATCGCGTGCTCGAGCGTCGTCTGCACGCGGAAGATCAGGTTGTTGCGGCGCTGACGCAGGTCGAGGAAGCGCCAGTCCATGCGCTTGTCGAGTCCGCTGTCCGCCGCGATGGGCGTCTCGGGGAGCGCGGCCGCCGCGATGTCGAGGTTCGCGATCTTGATCTCGACGCCGCCGAGCTTCACGCGCTCGTCGTGCTTGAGCTCGCCGGTGACGGTGAGGAACGTGCCGGTCGCGAGGTTCGAGATGAGGTCGGTGAGGGCGAGGGCCGCGGCATCCTGTTCCGAACCGTCTTCGGCCGGCCGCGTCGCCGGGTTCACGAGCTGCACCGCGCCGGTCTCATCGCGAAGAATGACGAACTGCACCTTCTTCTGGTCGCGGACGGTCTCGACCCATCCGGAGACGGACACGGGGCCGTCGGCGAGACCCTGCAGCTGGTTCACGAGAACGCGTTCACTCACGAGGGACCAGTCTACGTTGACGCCCGTCGGGTCAATGCGAGCGCATGCTCGCGTTGAGGCGACGGGGGTCAAGGTCGAGTAGCGACGTACGAGCGTATCGAGACCTCCTCGCCAGAGGCGCGCACGGCAGGGGACCGTCGTCGCTACGATGCGAGCATGACGATGCCGCAGCAGCCGCCGGTCCCGCCGCCGTGGCAGCCGACTCCGGTCGGCGTCGCGCCCGCAGGCACCGCGAAGCGCCCCGTCCGGGTGTGGGATGTCGTCGTGACGATCATCCTTCTCGTGGGCGACGCGGTGCTGGCCGCGCTCGCCTCTCTCATGGGGATGTTCCTCGTCATGGCATCCGACCCCTGCGGCGTCCGGGACTGCAGCACCGAGCTCATCACGATCGGCTGGCTGATGGGCATGATCCTGCCGTGGGTCGCGCTCATCGCGACCGCGGTGGTGGCCATCGTGCTGATGGTGAAGCGCCGCCTGGCCTTCTGGGTTCCGCTCGTCGGAGCCGCCGCGATCGTCGGCGCGCTGGCGCTCGCGTTCGCCGTGACGTCCGCCGGCGTGCCCGGCTCCTCCGTCTGACGCCGGATCCGGTCACACGGATTCGGGGGTCAGCACCCAGGAACGACACATCCGGCCCGGCTAGCGTGGTTTTCGGCGCACCCGGCCGGGTCGCGGCATCCGATCACCGAAGGCGAAGCCCCCGATGACCGAAACCACCTCCGACGGCTCGTGGCTCGGAGCCCTGCTCGACTGGTCCGTCTCGCTCATGGACGTCGTGGGGCCCGCGGGCGCCGGCATCGCGATCGCGCTCGAGAACCTCTTCCCGCCGCTGCCCAGCGAAGTCGTGCTGCCGATGGCCGGCCTCGCCGCGAGCAACGGCTCGTTCACCCTGTTCGAAGCGATCGCCTGGACGACCGCCGGCTCGATCGTCGGCGCCTTCCTGCTCTACGGACTCGGCGCATGGCTCGGCGTCGACCGCCTGCGGCGCATCGCCTCTCGCGTGCCCCTCATGCACCCGGAGGACATCGACCGCACCGTCGCGTGGTTCCACCGGCACGGCGGGGTCGCGGTGTTCTTCGGGCGCATGATCCCCATCTTCCGCAGCCTGATCTCGATCCCCGCCGGGGTGACCCGGATGCCGCTGTGGAAGTTCGGGGCGCTCACCGCGCTGGGCAGCCTCATCTGGAACACGGCGTTCGTGCTCGCGGGATTCCTGCTCGGCGAGTCGTGGCACATCGTCGAGCAGTACGTCGACGTGGTGCAGTACGTCGTGATCGGGGTCGTGGCCCTCGCGGTCGCGTGGTTCGTGTTCGTGCGCACGCGCGCCCTCATCGCGGCATCGCGCGGCAGCGACGACAAGACCCCGGAGGCCGAGGTCGAGCGCGAGACGGTGGGCGCCGACCGGCGCTCAGGCGACTCATAGAAGAGCCCGCCGTAGACTGGACACGTGCCCGCCGACCGCCTTCATCTCGTGCGCCATGGGGAGGTTCACAACCCCAGCCGCGTGCTCTACGGGCGACTTCCCGGTTATGGGCTCAGCGTCGACGGCCGCAAGATGGCGAGGCAGGCCGCGGAATACGTGCGCTCGCTCGATCGCCCGGTGAGCTCGCTCGTGTGCTCGCCGCTGCAGCGCACGCAGGAATCCTCCGAGCCCTTCACCGAGCTCTTCGGACTCGAGCCCCGCATCGATGACCGGGTCATCGAGCCGACCAACGTCTTCGAGGGCCGGCGGATGACGCTCGCGCTGCTCAACCCGTGGAACTGGCGCCACCTGCGCAAGCCGGCGCTGCCGAGCTGGGGCGAGCCGTACGCCGACGTGGTCGTGCGCATGGACAAGGCCATGACGCAGGCGTGGAAAGAGGTCGAGTCCGGCGACGTGGTGATCGTCTCGCACCAGCTGCCGATCTGGATCACGCACCTCGCGGTCGCCGGTCTGCCGTTCCGGCACGACCCGCGCGAGCGGCGCTGCGCCCTGTCGAGCGTCACGAGCTTCGAGATGGGCGACGACGGCAAGTGGACCGAGATCGCCTACGCCGAGCCCGCCTCGCTGTCGGGCGCCGTCGACGTGGGGGCGGTGTGATGGTCGCTCGCGGTCGATCCCGGGCAGGCCGGCCTCTCGGGCGTGCGCGGGCCGCGGCATCCGCTCTCCTCGCGCTGTCCCTCGTCGCGGGTCTCGCGGCGTGCACGAGCGACCCGCTCGCGGAGCAGTACCGCTCCGGCGACGGGAAGGGCTTCATCGCGGCCGACGGGTTCGAGGTCGTCGAGATCGCGCCCGGCGACCGCACCGAGCCGGTCGATTTCGAGGGCGTGCTCGACACCGGCGAGACGGCGACCAGCGACGACTACCGCGGCGACGTGCTGGTCGTGAACTTCTGGTACGCCGCGTGCGCGCCGTGCCGCGTCGAAGCGCCGCTGCTCGAAGAGGTCAATCAGGCGTTCGCCGACGACGGGGTCGAGTTCCTCGGCATCAACCTGTACGACGGCGCGGAGGCATCGCAGGCGTTCGCCGAGACGTACGGCGTGAGCTACCCGAGCGCCCTCGCGAACGTCGACGGGTCGATCAAGCTCGCCTTCGCCGGGCAGACGCCGCTCAACGCTGTCCCGGTGACGCTGGTGCTCGACCGCGAAGGCCGGGTCGCGGCCCGCGTGATCGGCCAGCTGAGCGAGACCTCGATCCTCGAGACGCTCGTGTCCGACGCGCTGGAGGAGTCGTGAACCCCGGCGCGCTCGTCGCCGACGGCTCGCTCCTGGTCGCGATCCCCATCGCCGTGCTCGCGGGGCTCATCTCGTTCCTGTCGCCGTGCGTGCTGCCGCTGGTGCCCGGCTATCTAGGATTCATCGGCGGCGCCGTGACGGCACGCGAACCGCGCAGAATCGTCGCCGGCTCGCAGGATCCGGGCGGTTCGCTGGGTGATACGCGGGATTCTGCGACGTCCGCGACGGCGGTGCGGGCGGGGACGGATGCCTCGACCCCGACCCGCGGCCGGCTGCTCCTGGGCGTCGTGCTCTTCATCGCCGGGTTCACGGTGGTGTTCGTCAGCATCGCGATGCTCGGCGGCACGCTGGGCCGCTTCCTGCTGGAGTACGCCGAGCTCATCACCCGCATCCTCGGGGTCGTCGTGATCGCGATGGGGCTCGTGTTCGTCGGCGTCTTCGGGCTCGCGCAGCGCATCGCGCGGCCGCAGGTGCGAGGCAACCTCGGCCTCATCGGGGCGCCGCTCCTCGGCGTGGCGCTGGGCATCGGGTGGGCGCCCTGCATCGGGCCCACCCTCGCCGTGATCCTTACGATGGCCTTCGACAGCGGCTCTGCCGGCCGGGCGGCGCTCCTCGGGGTGGCGTACTCGCTGGGCCTCGGCATCCCGTTCGTGCTCCTCACCCTCGGATTCGGGTGGGCGACCCGCTCCGTGGCGTTCGTGCGCCGGCACATCCGCGCCGTCAACGTGGCCGGCGGCGTGCTCCTCATCGCGCTCGGACTCCTCATGGTGACCGGCGTGTGGACGCAGATCATGGCTCAGCTGCAGGGGGTGTTCCGCAGTGTCCCGCTCCCTCTCTGACACCTCGACCGCCTCGGACGACCCGTCGCGGCCGCTCCGGCCGTCCGACCACGCCGACGGCGGCGACGACATCACCCAGCCCGCGCTCGGGATCATCGGGTGGCTGCGGTGGGGATGGCGTCAGCTCACCTCGATGCGCACCGCCCTCGTGCTGCTGCTGCTGCTCGCGATCGCGGCCGTCCCCGGCTCGCTCGTGCCGCAGCGCAGCGCCGACCCCAACGGCGTCACCCAGTACTTCGCCGACAATCCCGACCTCGCGCCGATCCTCGACAACCTGAGCATGTTCGACGTGTACACGTCGCCGTGGTTCTCGGCGATCTACATCCTGCTGTTCATCTCGCTGATCGGCTGTGTGATCCCGCGCACCAAGCACCACTGGAAGGCGCTGCGGGCCCAGCCCCCGCGCACGCCTGCGCGGCTGTCGCGCCTCGACGTGCATCGCACCGAGGAGTACCGGCTCGGCGCCGGCGGGGTGAACGGCGACGCCGGGGCAGACGGCGCCGGGGCCGAGGCATCCGTCGCCGCCGTCTCCGCCGTCGAACTGGCCCAGCAGCAGCTGAAGCGGTCGGGGTACCGGGTCGAGCGGTACGACACCGGCTCGACGCTCTCGGTCTCGGCCGAGCGGGGATACCTGCGTGAGACGGGCAACCTCGTCTTCCACGCGGCACTCGTCGGCGTGCTGATCTCGGTCGGGGTCGGCGGAGGTTTCACCTACACCGGCCAAACCGTAATCATCGAGGGACGCACGTTCGTCAACTCGATGCTCGACTACACCTCGTTCAACCCGGGCCGCTTCGTCGACGAGAACGCACTCGCGCCGTACTCGCTCACCCTCGACCGCTTCGACGTCACGTACCAGCCGCTCGGAGCGCAGGGCTCAGGACAGGCGGGCGACTTCGTCGCCAACCTCACCACCCAGCGGGCGGGAGGGCAGCCCGAGCCCGGTGAGGTGCGCGTCAACCACCCGCTCGAGATGGCCGGTGACCGCGTCTACCTGATGGGCAACGGATACGCCCCCACGATCACGATCCGCGACGCCGACGGCGACGTCGTGTTCTCGGAGTCGGTCCCCTTCCTGCCGCAGGACAACAACCTGACCTCGCTCGGCGTGGTCAAGGTGCCCGACGGGCTGCCCGACCAGATGGGCCTCGTCGGATTCTTCTATCCCACGCAGGCCCCGCTCGAGTCGGGCGCGTTCACCTCGGCGTACCCCGATCTGGTGCTGCCCGTGCTGTCGCTCGACGTCTACGTCGGCGACCTCGGCATCGACGACGGCACACCCCGGTCGGTGTACACCCTCGATCCGAGCGGCATGGAGAAGCTCGCCGGCCGCGGCACCGGGGTCGATGCCATCGAACTCACGCCTGGTGAGACGCGGGACCTGCCGGGCGGGTACGGCTCCATCACGTTCGAGAATGAGGCACCCGACGGCGCCCAGGGATACGAGGGGTCGGTGAAGCGGTACGCGTCGCTGTCGATCCATCGGGATGCCGCAGCCGCCTGGGTGCTCGTGTTCGCGGTGCTCGCGACCGCCGGTCTGCTCGCGGCTCTCTTCGTCCCGCGCCGGCGCATGTGGGTGAAGGTGACGCCGTCCGGTGCGGGGCTGCGCGTGGAGTACGCCGGGCTCGCCCGAGGTGAGGACCCGACACTCGCGGGAGCAGTGGACCAGTTCGCCGCGAAGCACGCCGAGGCGCTCGCCGGTGCCGGGATCGTCGAGCCCGGCGACCTCGGCGACCGCCGGACGACCAGCCAGAACCCGAAAGTAGACTGAGATCATGCCCGAAACCGCTGCCCTCTCACTCGATTCGGTGTCGGTGGTCCTCGTCTGGACGGCGATCGCGATCTACGCCCTCGCCTTCATCGCCTACGCCGTCGATCTCGCGCGGCGCGGTGCTGTCGCCGTCGACGCCAAGGACGCCGAAGTGCGCGAGCTGGCGGCCGTCGGGGCGGGTGGCCGGGCCGGCATCGCGCAGGTGCGCGCGCAGGAGCGGGCCGCCGAGGCATCCCTCCACGCCCCCCTGTCCGCACGCCCCCGACTGGTGTGGGCACGCATCGGCACCTCGCTGACCGTCCTCGGGTTCCTGTTCCACTTGGGCGCCGACGTCACCCGAGGGATCGCGGCCGGGCGGGTGCCGTGGTCGAACATGTACGAGTTCGCGCTGACGGGCACGCTGCTCATCGTCGCGGTGTACCTCGGGGTGCTGTTCCGCTACGACCTGCGGTTCCTCGGCACGTTCATCACGGGACTCGTCGTGGTGCTGCTGGGCGGCACGGCGATCTGGTTCTACACCGAGATCGTGCCGCTCATGGACCCGCTGAAGTCGGTCTGGCTCGTCATCCACGTCTTCGTCGCCTCGCTCGCCACTGCCCTGTTCGCCCTCGCGTTCGGGCTCTCGGTGCTGCAGCTGATGCAGGCCCGGCGGGAGCGCAAGACGATCGCCGCCGCTGAGGCCGAGGGCGTCGTCAAGACGGGTCCGCGGTTCCTGCGGACGCTGCCGAGTGCCGATGCGCTCGAGTCGCTGGCGTACCGCTTCGCGATCCTCGGGTTCATCTTCTGGACCTTCACCCTCATCGCCGGTTCGATCTGGGCCAACGACGCATGGGGCCGCTATTGGGGCTTCGACACCAAAGAGGTCTGGACCTTCGTGATCTGGGTCCTCTATGCCGGATACATCCACGCCCGCGCGACGCGCGGCTGGCGCGGGTCGCGCTCGGCGTGGCTGTCGATCATCGGCTTCACCGCCGTGATCTTCAACTTCACGATCGTGAACATGTTCTTCAAGGGTCTCCACGCCTACTCCGGCCTGAGCTGACCCGCCGCCGGCGGGGCGTGCTGTCCTGACGTGCAGAACGTCGGAGATCGGCGGCGCCGAGGGCTGTTCCCCCGCTTTCTCGCGCGATCGCGACCGGATGGCCGACGTTGTGCTCGGGGCGGTGTCGGCTCGGCGCGACCGTTGCCGTAACTCAGGCTGGGGGCGGCCGGCGGGCGCGCGGGGCCCGGGTTTCGGGGCGGGTTCCGGGGCCGGGGTGCGCCCGGCCTGAGTTGAGGCATGCGACGGCAGGGGAGGCCGCCCCGCGTGCACACCGTCGGCCCTCGGCGGCGGATCCCCCCGAGTTGGGGGCCTCCAACGCCTGCAGCGAGGGAAAGCGCCGACGTTCTGCCCGGACCCTGGCCTCAACTCAGGCTCCGTTCGATGGCCGAGCGCGCGGGAGCGGGGATTCCCGGGGCTGGCGCCGATGGCTGGCCCGTCCAGCCTGAGTTGAGGCACACGCTTCCGGACAGAAGACGCCGGCGCCGCCCGGGAGGGGCGACGCCGGCGAGGCGAGGGGCGGGTCAGGCGGGCGACGGGGCCGCGGCCAGGACGGCCCGGGCCGACGTCGTGCGGCGCCGCGCGACGGCGAGGATCGTCGCGACGAACGACAGCACCGTCCACACGATCAGGCCGACGACGGCCGCGCCGAGGCCTCCGGTTTCGGTGAGCGCGGCGAGCATGCCGTTGTAGGCGGGCGAGGTCGGCATCAGCCCGGCGATCTGCGACAGCACCCCGGGAACCGTCGACACGACACCGGTCGCCACGGCGAGCACACCGATGAGAGCCGAGATCCACCGGCCAGCGCCTCCGAAGACCGCGACCAGGGCCTGGTTCACGGCGGCGAAGGCAACACCGGCTACGACGCTCACCCCGAGGAACGCCCACCACTGACCCCAGTCGTACGACGCGGCCAGCTGCACGACCGCCGCGACCAGCACGCCCTGCGCCGCGCCGAGGGCCGCGGCCGGGGCGAACCCGCGCAACGCGAGCACCGCGGACGGCTCCCGGGCGGTGAGGGCGCGCCGCGACACCGCCTGCAGCGCGATGAACGTCGCGAGTCCGCCGAACCACAGGGCGAGCGTCGACAGCAGCGGAATCGCGGATGCCCCGAACAGCGACGATCCGAGCCCGTCGGCCTCGACGGGGTTCGAGACGACGTCGGCGAGGCTGGTCGCCTCCGCGTCGGTGTACGACGGAAGGGCCCCGGATGCCTCGTCCAGCCCGTCCGCGAGCGTCGTGGTGCCGTCGGCCAGCTGTGCGACCCCGTCGGCCAGCGAGGTCGCGCCGTCGCCCGCCTGCGAGATCCCGTCGGCGAGCTGGCCGGCCCCGGAAGAGAGCTCCCCGGCTCCGGACGCGGACTGGGTGGCGCCCGCGGCGAGCTGGTCGAGGCCGGACGCCAGGGCGGTGGCGCTCGAGCCGATGGTGCGGAGACGCCCGGCGAACTCGGTGGTCACGCCCTGGTCGAGCTGATCGAGCCCGCTCGCGGTCGCCTCAGCGAGGGTGACCACCCCGGGGTTCTGTGTGGTCCCCGTACCCTCGAGGATCGCCGAGGTTGCGCCCGCCTGGGCTGCTGCGGCACCGAGCTGCTTGCAGAAGTCCTCGGACTGAGTGCACGACGCAGCGAGTGTCTGGAGCGTCGTGAACGTCGTGTCGGCTGCCGTGAGCGCCGCCTCGGCGGCGGCCGTCGTGCCAGTCGCCGCCTGCGTCAGCTGGTCGGGCACGATCCCCGTCCGCTCCAGCTCCGCGGCTCCGGAATTCACCCCGGCCGCGAGCTGCTCGGCCC
This sequence comes from Microbacterium sp. NPDC057407, assembly GCF_042803895.1. Lineage (NCBI taxonomy): Bacteria > Bacillati > Actinomycetota > Actinomycetes > Micrococcales > Microbacteriaceae > Microbacterium > Microbacterium sp. NPDC057407. The sequence continues at coordinate 143,103 of NZ_JBHVCA010000005.1, forward strand.
CGTCGGCGGCGCCGCTGATGCCGCCGGCGATCTGCCCGAGGCCGCTCTGCAGCTCACCTGCTCCCGAGGCGAGACCGCTCGCGCCGGACGCGAGCTGCGGCATCCCGTCGGCCAATTGCGCCGCCCCATCGGCGGCCCGTCCCGCGCCGTCGGCCAGCGACTGCGCACCCGTGGCCGCTTCGCCGAGCTGGTCGCCGAGGGTCGTGAAGCCGAGGAACACGTTCTCGAGGTACACCTCGGAGAGCTGTTCTCCCATGATGGATGCCGCGGCCGAGGTCACCTGGGCGGTGATGGCGTCGTCGACGATGAGGCTGTCGGGCGGGGTCTCGACCTCGATGGTGGCGCGCTCGGGCACCTCGCCGGGCTGGGTGGAGGTGGCGGCCGCGGAGAAGTTCTCGGGGATCGTCACGACCGCGGCGTAGGTGCCGTCGGCGAGACCGGCGGCGGCGTCGTCGGCGTTCGAGATCGTCCAGGTCAGGTTGCTCGGCTGGTCGTCGGAGCCTTCGACGAGTCCGGCCGTCAGCTGGCGACCGAGGGGCACGAGCTGGTCGTCGATCGTGACGGCTTCGTCTTCGTTCACGATGGCGGCGTTGAGCGACTCGAGCCGTTCGGTCGGGTTGTACAGGGCGGCGACGAGGATGCCGCCGATGACGGCGGGCAGCAGCAGCACCCCGATGAGTGTCAGCCAGGTGACGGGCCTGCGGGTGCGGGCGCGTTCGATGGACAGGGTCATGCGTTCACCTCGGTCATGGGAGAAGCGGATGCCGCGCCCGCGCGCAGCGCGACCGAGGTCACGTCGGGGCGGCGGGCGTCGGAGAGCAGGGCCATCGCGGGCCCGTCGGCCTGGGCGGTGGCGACGACGGTGAGTCTTCCGGTGTCGCCGTCGGAGCGGGCGCGGAGCGCCGCCTGGGCGTCGCGCAGCAGGGCGGCGGCCTGGTCGCGCTCGGCGGGTTCGAGGGTGTCGACGCCGTCGATGACGACGAGGCCGGTGCGGCCCGCGAGGGCACGGCGCAGTTCGCGCACGCGGTCGTCCGCGTCGGCGAGGAGGGCGACGCCCACGTGTGCCCGCACCCACGCGGCCCGTCCGGGGAGCAGGTGCCCGGCGACCCGCAGCAGCCCGTCGCTCGGTGCGAGGCGGCCGGCGACCATGAGCCCGAACGCGCGCGCGGCTCGGGGATCTCCGGTGACGATCAGGGTGCCGCCCGGTTCGACGCGGAAGCTCGCGCCGTCGAAGAGGGTGATGTCGCCGGCCGCTCCGCCGTCGGCGCGCACGGCGACGCCCTCGCCCACGACGACCGCCGTGGTGTTCGGCTCGGGCCACTGGGCATACGCGAGTTCGCGTTCGACCGCTTCGCCTTCGATGTCGAAATGGGGCAGCACGCGCTCGAGCCAGCGCGGCATCCACCAGGCCTTGTCGCCGAGGAGCGTCATCACCGCGGGGACGAGGGTCATGCGCACGAGGAACGCGTCGACGGCGATGCCGACCGCGAGGCCCAGGGCGATCGGCTTGATGGATGAGTCGCCCTCGGGCACGAAGGCGGCGAAGACCGCGAACATGATGATCGCGGCGGCGGTGACGACGCGCGCGGAGGCGGTGAAGCCGGACCGCACCGCGCCGACCGCGATGTCGCGATCGCTGCGCGTGGCGTGGCCGGCGGCGGAGCGGCGGGCGTGGACGTAGTCCTCGCGCATGCGGCTGACGAGGAACACCTCGTAGTCCATCGCCAGCCCGAACAGGACGCCCATGAGGATGATCGGCATGAAGCTGATGACGGGACCTTCGCGGGTCACGTGCAGGAGGTCGGCGCCCCAACCCCACTCGAAGACGGCGGCGACGACCCCGAAGGCCGCGAGGACCGACAGCAGGTAGCCGAGCGCGGCCTTGATCGGCACCCAGATCGACCGGAACACGACCATGAGCAGCACGAGCGACAGGCCGACGACGAAGATGCCGAAGGGCAGCAGTGCCGACCCGAGCCGGTCCGAGATGTCGATGCCGACGGCGGTGAACCCCGTGACCTTGAGGTCGACGCCGTACTCCTCCTCGAGTTCGGGAGCCAGCGCCCGCAGGTCTCGCACCAGTTCGGCGGTCGCGGGGTCGTCGGGCGCCGTCTCAGGCACGATCTGCACGAGGCCGGTGTCGGCCGTCTCGTTGGGCGTCGCGAGGGCGACCTCCTTCACGCCGGGCACCTTCGCGATCTCGTCGCCCAGGTCGGACATGAGGCCGAGCGGGTCGGTCGAGGTGACGATGGTACCCGTCATGATCAGCGGACCGTTCGATCCGGGGCCGAAGTGCTCGGCGGTGAGGTCATAGGCCTGACGCGCCTGGCTCGTCTCGGGCTGCTGCCCCGCGTTGGGGAGGGCCAGCGCGAGGCTCGCCGCAGGGATCGCCATGACGCCGAGGGTCACGATCACGGCGAGGGTGGTGATGATCGGATGCCGCGTCACGAGCATCACCCACCGGTTGGGCTTCTTCACCGGCGCGTGCGCCGCGGCTGCGGCGGTGGGCTGCGGCGCCCCGTCGGCCGACGCGTCGGCGGCGGCGGCGCGCGCGAGGGCCTCGGCGTCTTCTGTCGCCGACGTGCCGCGGCGGCGGGAGGGAAGAGGCATCCCTCGCCGCGCCCGGCCGTGGCCCCATCCGGCCACGCGCTCCTTCGCGAACCCGAGCAGAGCGGGCGTGAGCGTCACGGCGACGACGACGGCGATTGCGACGGCGACCGCGGCGGCGATGCCCATGGTCGTGAGGAACGGGATGCCGGCGAAGCCCAGGCCGATGAGCGCGATAAGCACCGTCACGCCGGCGAACACGACGGCGGAGCCGGCGGTTCCGGTGGCCCGGGCGGCCGACTCCTCGGGCTCGACGCCCGCGCGCACCTGGTCCTGATGTCGGGCGACGATGAACAGGGCGTAGTCGATGCCGACCGCGAGACCGAGCATGATCGCGAGCATCGGGGTGGTCGACGAGATCGAGGCGAACGCGGTCGACACGAAGATGAGGGCGATCGCGAGGCCCACCCCGATGAGGGCCGAGATGAGCGGGAACCACGCCACCGCGAACGAGCGGAACGTGACGATCAGGACGAAGAGCGCGATGAGCACGCCGACGGCTTCGATGATCGACAGCGCCGGGACCGAGGTCGAGAAGAGATCGCCGCCCATGGCGACCTCGGAGCCGTCGGGGAGGGCGGCCCGCAGATCATCGGCGACCTCGAGGAGCGCCGTCTCGGTCTCTTCCGACACGTCGGTCGCCTGCCCGTCGAACTGCAGCCGCACGATGGCGGCCGACTCGTCGTCCGACACCATGCCGGACACCATCTCGCTGAACGGGTCGGTCACGGCGATGACGCCGTCGAGGTCTTCGAGCCGGGCGACGGTGTCGTCGATCTCGCCGGCGTAGGGGTCGTCGGTCACCGCCGCCCCGTCGGCCGCCACGATGACGAGCTGCGCGCTCGTGCCGCTGGCCTGCGGGAAGCTGCGGTCGAGCAGCTCGATGCCCTCTTGCGCCTCCGTGCCGGGGATCGAGAAGGAGTTGTCGGTGCCCTTCATGAACACCGCGGCGCCGCCGCCCGCCAGCCCCAGGAGGATCAGCCAAGCGACCAGAACACGCCACGGGTGGCGGTACGACCAGCGGCCGAGGGCATAGAGCAGAGTGGACACAGCGCCTCCGCGTTCCGGTAGTTGTCAGACGGGTTCGATACAGCGCTGTATCGGATACATGAGTGTATCGTAGAGCTGGTTTGCTCAGCGAACCTGAGTAGTACGTGTGTGTTTTGCCGCTCGAACTCCGAGCGAGGAGGAGGACGGATGACCGATGTAGCCGCCACCTCGCGCCGGCGCGAGGCGACCCGTCAGAAGCTGCTGGATGCCGCAGCCCAGGTCTTCGCCGAGGTCGGGCTGGACGCGGCATCCGTCGAAGCCATCTGCGAGCGCGCCGGCTTCACCCGCGGCGCCTTCTACTCGAACTTCGAGACCAAGGACGAGCTGTTCCTCGAGCTGGCCGCGAACGTCGCGCGCGACCGGGTCGCCGTCGTGCGCGAGCGCGTCGGATCGCTCGAGCGCGACGGGGCCTGCGTGGCCCCCGCGAACGTGTTCGAGATCGTCCAGCAGGTGCTCGATCTGTCGGCCGACGACCGCCTGGGCGTGCTGCTGATGGCCGAGATCCGCATCCACGCGCTCCGCAACCCCGAGCTCGCGACCGCCTACCTCGCACAGGACGACGAGATGCGCCGCAGCGTCGCGCAGATCATCGACGACATCGGACGGTCGCAGGTGCTGCGCTTCCGGCTCCCGGCCGAGGAGGCGGCGCGCGTGATGCTCACCGTCTGGGAGGGTGCCGCCGTGCGCTCCGCGATGGCCGGAGTCGACCACGCCGAGATGCGCCGCCGCACCAACGAAGAGCTCGCGCGGGTCGCGCAGCTGCTCATCGAGACCCGGTAGCCTGCGGCTTCACTCGCCGCGGGCGAGCAGCGCGTGGCAGCGCGCGAGGCGATCGAGCCACCAGTGGCGGCGGTCGGCGGATGCCTCGTGCCGGGCGAGCAGCGCCGCATCGGGCGTGAGCCGACCCACCGGCAGCACACCGCCGCTCGGCACCAGCGCGGGCGAGGTGACGTCGGCGGTGAAGAGCGACGCCGTGCCCAGCCCGCAGTCCAGGTCGAGCTCGGGCAGCGCGGCCGCGAGGGCCACCCCCATCGACAGGCCCACTGACGTATCGAGTGCGCTCGACACGACCGCGGGCAGACCGGCCTCGGCGACGATGTCGAGCGCTCGCCGCACGCCGCCCAAGGGCTGCACCTTCACCACGATGAGGTCAGCCGCGCCGGCCCGGGCGACCGCGACCGGGTCGGACGCCTTCCGCACGCTCTCGTCGGCGGCGATCGGGATGCCCATGTACTTCACGCGGCGGCGCAGCTCGGCCAGCTCGTCGACGGTCGCGCAGGGCTGCTCGGCGTACTCGAGGTCGTACTCGGCGAGGGCGTGGAGCGCGCGCTCGGCCTCGTCGACGTTCCACCCTCCGTTCGCGTCGACCCGGATCCGCCCCTCCGGGCCCATCGCCTCCCGCACCGCCGCGACGCGGGCCACGTCGTCCGACAGGCGCTGGCCGGGCTCGGCGACCTTCACCTTCGCGGTGCGGCACCCGTCGAAGCGCGCCAGTACGGCGGGGACGGATGCCGCGGCCACCGCCGGCACCGTGGCGTTCACCGGGATCTCGTTCCGCAGGGCGCCGGGTTGCGGCATCCATCCGAAGTCGATCGCGGCGGCGAGCCACGTCGCCGCCTCGTCGTCGCCGTACTCGGCGAAGGGCGAGAACTCGGTCCAGCCCTCGGGACCCTCGAACACGAGCGCTTCGCGCACGTCGACGCCCCGGAAGCGCGTCGCGAGCGGCAGGGCCACGACCCGCGCGCTCGCGAGCAATTCGGCAAGCGGGGGAACGGGCGTCGTCGCGGAGCTCACATCACCCATCATGCCTCGGCACCGGGCACCCGCATCCTCCCCGCCGCGCTGGGTGGCGCACATTCCCTCAGTCGCCAAGACACGCCGATTCCGGAGCGCGCGGACGGCGTGTTTTGGCGACTGGTGGGTCGGCGGCGGGAGAGAAGGGTCAGCCGATCCGGCCGTCGCCGGGCCGGGCGATCCGCTGCCAGGTCCATCCGTACGGCGCCAGATCGATCTCGACCGCACCGTCGACGCCGATCGGCGTGCGACTCGGGCCGAACAGGTCGCTGAGGTCGGCGCCCTCAGGCTCGTCGTCGATCGTGAGACGCACCGTCGCCGGCTCGGCGGAGAAGTTGTGCAGCGCGATCATGCGCCCCACGTCGCATCGCACCGAGTGCGCGAGCACGCTGCGCGTGTCGTGCGGGAGGATGTCGAGGTCGCCCCAGCCCATCTCGGGAGAGATGCGGTACCGCGCCGTGAGCTGCCGGATGAAGTGCAACAGCGATCCCTCGTCGTTCATCTGATCCGAGGCGTTGACGTGCTGCGGTGAGTAGCCGCCCGTCGGCGGGGGCGCGGGAAGACGCGACGGCGGCGCGGTAGAGAATCCGCCGTTGCGGTCGTCCTGCCACTGCATCGGCGTGCGCACGGCCATGCGACCGTGCAGCTCAGGGTTCTCACCCATGCCGATCTCCTCGCCGTAGAACAGCACGGGCGTGCCCGGCAGGGAGAACAGCAGGCTGTAGAGCATGCGGATCCGGCGGGGGTCGCCGTCGAGCATGGGCGGCACCCGGCGGGTGATCCCGCGCCCGTAGACGCGCTGCTTCTCGTCGGGCGCGAACGCGGCGAACACCTCTTCGCGCTCGGCGTCGGTGAGCTTGTCGAGAGTGAGCTCGTCGTGGTTGCGCACGAAGTTCGCCCACTGCGACTCGATCGCGATCGCGGGGCGCGATCGCAGCGCCTTGGCGAGGGGCCGAGGGTCGGAGCGCGCGAGCGACAGGTACATCGCCTGCATCGCGACGAAGTCGAACTGCATGGTGAGCTCGTCGCCGGTGGCGCCGCCGAAGTACTTCCGCTGCTCGCGGTACGGGAGGTTCACCTCGCCGAGCAGGATCGCCTCTCTCGAGCGGCGCTGCAGGAACCTGCGGATGTCGCGCAGATACTCGTGCGGGTCGGTCTCGTCGGCGCCCTCGGGCAGCTCGAGCAGGAACGGCACGGCATCGACGCGAAAGCCGGAGATGCCCAGCTGCAGCCAGAATCCGATGGTCTTCGCGATCTCGTCGCGCACCGCCGGGTTCGCGATGTTGAGGTCGGGCTGGTGCGTGTAGAAGCTGTGCAGATAGTACTGACCGGCCTTCTCGTCGTACTCCCACAGGGTGCTTTCCTCGCCGGGGAACACCGTGTTCGTGTTGTTCGCGGGAGGCTCGTCGCGCCAGACGTAGAAGTCGCGGTACGGCGAGGTGGGGGAGCGCCGGGCGGACACGAACCACGGATGCCGATCGCTGGTGTGGTTCACCACGAGATCGACGATGACCCGGATGCCGCGGTCCCGAGCCGTGCGGATCACCTCGACGACATCGCCATGCGTGCCCAGTCGGGGGTCGACGCCGTAGAAGTCGGTGACGTCGTATCCGTCGTCGCGATCGGCGGTCGGGTAGAACGGCATGAGCCACAAGCACGTGACGCCGAGGTCGGCGAGGTAGTCGATGCGCCGCCCGAGGCCGGCGAAGTCGCCGACGCCGTCGCCGTTGTCGTCGAGGTAGGTCTCGACATCGAGGCAGTAGACGACGGCGGTCTTCCACCACAGGTCGCCCGTGTCGGTGATCTTCACAGTGCGCTCCTCAGCGCCGGGAGCAGCTCCGATTCCGCGCGGGCGAGGTACGCGTCCTGGTCTTTGCCGACGTGATGGAGGTAGACCCGGTCGAAGCCGATGCGGACGAGCTCGGCGATGCGCTCTGCGAGGGACGCGGCATCCGCGTCGACGAGCACCGCCTGGCGCAGCTGAGCCTCGTCGGGGTCGCCGACGGCGGCGTCGAAGTCCTCGGGCTGATCGAAGTCCCACGCGCGGGGCGGACCGATCAAGCCGTTCCGCCACTGATCCTCCGCGAGCGCCAGGGCCGCGGCATCCGTCTCCGCCAGTGACAGGTGCACCTGGAGAGTGCACGGTCCCGTGCCGCCCGCGCCGCGGTACGCCTCGACGACGCGGCGCAGATCCTCGGGCTTCTGCGCGACGGTGGCCAGGCCGTCGACCCGGCCGGCCAGCCACTGCGCCGTCTCGGCGCTGACGGCCGCGCCGAACAGCGGTGGCGGGGTCTGCGGCCGCGACCACACGCGCGCCCGGTGCACCCGCACCTCTCCGTCGTGAGAGACCTGTTCACCCGCGAGCAGGCGCCGGATCACCTGAAGGCACTCGTCCAGCCGCGCGTTGCGGCGCTCCTTCGGGGGCCAGGGGTCGCCGGTGACGTGCTCGTTCATCGCCTCGCCGCTGCCCAGCGCTGCCCAGAACCGGCCGGGGAACATCTCCTCGAGCGTCGCGATCGCCTGCGCGATCACGACCGGGTGATAGCGCTGGCCCGGGGCGTTGACGACCCCGAGCGAGAACGAGGTCGAGGCCAGCGCGGCGCCCAGCCACGACCACGCGAACCCGGACTCGCCCTGGCGCACGCCCCAGGGCGCGAGGTGGTCGGAGCACATCGCGGCGTCGAAGCCGGCCGCTTCGGCGCCGACGACGTGGCGGAGCAGCGCGCTGGGCGGCAGCTGCTCATGGGAAGCGTGATAGCCGACGAGAACCATCCCCCGAGTCTCCGCGCGGGCTCGGCGATCACTCAAGGCCTTGCGGGGGGCGCCCGTGAGGCTTCGGACACCAATGGTTCGGCGAGATCAATGTGTGCTTGACTATAGTGTGTGACGCACAGTACCGTGTGAGCCATGAGCGAAACCGACGTCCTCGACACCCACCTGCAGGAGCTGCGGCGTGGCACCATCGTGCTCGCCTGCCTGCGACTGCTCGAAGACCCCGGGTACGGGTACGGACTGCTCGAAGAACTGGGGTCGCGAGGGTTCCCGACCGACGCCAACACCCTGTATCCGCTGCTGCGGCGGCTCGAGAAGCAGGGCTATCTCACGAGCGAGTGGAACACCGACGAGGCGCGGCCCCGCAAGTTCTACCGCACCAGCGCCGCCGGAGCCCGTCTCGCGGCCGCACTCACCGACGATTTCCGCGCGATCGCCGCCGCGATCGACGCCCTTCCTCAGGAGGACTGACATGACCGCCACCGCCACCCTCACCGACCGCTACGTCGACGCCGCCATGCGCACCGTGCCGGAGTCGCAGCGCACCGACCTCGCCGCCGAGCTGCGGGCGTCCATCGACGACCAGATCGAAGCGCGCGTCGCCGAAGGCCAGCCGCGCGACGCCGCCGAGCGCGAGGTGCTCACCGAGCTCGGCGACCCCGACAAGCTCGCCGCCGGCTACACCGAGCGGCCGCTGTGGCTCATCGGGCCCCGCTACTACCTCGACTGGTGGCGCCTGCTCAAGCTCCTCTGGGCGATCGTCATCCCGTCCGCGGTGTTCGGGGTGTCGTTCGCGATGGTGCTCGGAGGCGCCACGTTCGGCGAGATCATGGGCGCCATCTGGCCGCTCGCCCTCACCGTGACGGTGCACGTGGCCTTCTGGACGACGCTGGTCTTCTTCGTCGTCGAGCGCACGGGCCGCGGTGAGCCGGTCACCGGCCCGTGGACGCCCGACTCGCTGCCCGAACCGCGTCAGCGCGGCGCGCGCATCAGCGACATGATCGGGTCGCTGGTGTTCCTCGGCCTCGCCGCCGGCGCGATCCTCTGGGACCTCTTCATCGGCTTCGTGCCGACGGAGCCGGGGCTGTCCTTCCTCGACCCCGACCTGTGGCCGGCGTGGATCCTCGCCCTGTTCGTGCTCATGGCGCTCGAGGCCGTACTCGCGATCGCGGTCTACGCGCTGGGCCGCTGGACGCTCGGTCTGGCGATCGCCAACGCCGTGCTCAACGCTGCGATCGCTATCCCGGCCATCTGGCTGCTGATGGACGGACGGCTCATCAACCCCGAGTACTTCCCGACGATCCTCGGGGCGGGCGGTGCCGAGGTCGGTGCGATCGTGGCCACCGTGCTCGGGTTCGTGTTCGCCGGCATCGCGGTGTGGGACTCCGTCGACGGCTTCCTCAAGGTGCGCCGCGGCCGCTGAGCCGCACCTAGGCTTGTGCCCATGCCGCTCTTCGACACTCCTGTGCGCCTCGGCGTGCAGCTTCAGCCGCAGCACGCCCCCTACTCCGCCTTCCGCGACGCCGTCTTCCGCCTCGAAGACATGGGTGTCGACATCCTCTTCAACTGGGACCACTTCTTCCCGCTCTACGGCGACCCCGACGGCCTGCACTTCGAGTCGTGGACGATGCTCGCCGCGTGGGCAGAGCAGACCGAGCGCGTCGAGTTCGGCGCCCTGGTCAACTGCAACAGCTACCGCAACCCCGACCTTCAGGCCGACATGGCCCGCACGATCGACCACATCTCTGCGAAGGACGGCGTGGGCCGCTTCATCTTCGCGACCGGGTCGGGCTGGTTCGCCCGCGACTACGAGGAGTACGGGTACGACTTCGGCACCGCCGGATCGCGGCTCGACGACCTCGCCGAGGGGCTGGCGCGCATCGAGGCCCGCTGGGAGAAGCTCAACCCCGCGCCGACCCGCGAGATCCCGGTGATGATCGGCGGCAAGGGCGAGCAGAAGACCCTCCGCCTGGTCGCCCGTCACGCCGACATCTGGCACAGCTTCGTGCGCCCCGACGAGCTGGCGCACAAGATCGAGGTCATCGAGCGCTGGGCCGAGCGCGAGCAGCGCGACACCTCGGGACTCATCGTCTCCAACGAGCTGCACCAGCGCGGGCAGGACTACGCCGACGAACTGTTCGACGCCGGCGTGCGCCTGTTCACCCTCGGGTTCCAGGGTCCCGACTGGGACTACGACCTGGTGCAGTCGTGGCTCCGGTGGCGCGACGCCAAGAACGGCGCCTGAGTGGCAGCATCCGCCCGCCTATGCTGAACCCCATGGTCTCGGAGCTGTTCGACGAGGACGAATGGATGCCGGCGCCCGGCGCCGACCGTCTCACCGACATCACCTCGCACGTGTCGAAGGACGGCCGCATCGCCCGCATCGCCTTCGACCGGCCCGAGGTGCGCAACGCCTTCCGGCCGCACACGGTCGACGAGCTGTACACGGCCCTCGACCAGGCGCGCCAGAACCCGCGGATCGGCGTCGTGCTGCTCACCGGCAACGGCCCCAGCGCGAAAGACGGCGGCTGGGCCTTCTGCTCGGGCGGCGACCAGCGCATCCGCGGACGTGACGGGTACCAGTACTCGGCGGACGACGGGGAGTCGGCCTCCGCGGCGACCGGGCGGCTGCACATCCTCGAGGTGCAGCGTCTCATCCGGTTCATGCCGAAGGTCGTGATCGCGGTGATCCCCGGGTGGGCGGCCGGTGGCGGCCACTCGCTGCACGTCGTGTGCGACCTCTCGATCGCCAGCGCCGAGCACGGCCGGTTCAAGCAGACCGATGCCGATGTCGGGTCGTTCGACGCGGGCTACGGTTCGGCGTACTTCGCGCGTCAGATCGGGCAGAAGTTCGCGCGGGAGGTGTTCTTCCTCGCCGAGGAGTACTCGGCCCAGCGCGCGTATGAGATGGGCGCCGTCAATCGCGTGGTGCCGCACGTCGAGCTCGAGCGCGAGGCCGTCGCGATGGCGCGCACGATCCTGACGAAGTCGCCGACCGCGATCCGGATGCTCAAGTTCGCCTTCAACGCCCTCGACGACGGGATGGTCGGGCAGCAGGTGTTCGCGGGCGAGGCCACGCGTCTGGCTTACGGCACCGACGAGGCGGTCGAGGGGCGCGACGCGTTCCTCGAGAAGCGCGCCCCCGACTGGTCCCCCTACCCATGGCACTTTTGACGCGCCGCGGATCAGTGCCGCGCAGCGGCGTCGATGCGCGGCGGGTCAAGGTTGAGCGAGCGCGTCGAAACCCGGTGAGGCACGGACGATGAGACTCGAACCGGTGGTCGGCGACGATCCCCGCGACATCCTGCGCGGCCTCCGCTCGGCCCTGCACGGCGCCGGCCCGGCGCTCAGCCTCGGCATGGTGGGCGACGTCCCGATCGAGGTGCGGGCGGGCACCGCGGTGGTCGTGACGACGTCGGGTTCGACGGGGGTTCCGAAGAGCGTGGTGCTCAGCCGCGACGCCCTCACCTCGAGTGCGCTCGCGACCGCCGACCGCATCGGCGAGGGTGCGTGGCTGCTCGCGCTGCCGCCCACATACGTCGCGGGGATGCAGGTGCTGGTGCGCTCGCTCGTCGCCGACCGTGAGCCGGCCGTGGTCTCGGGTGCGTTCACGCCGCAGGCGTTCGCGGCGGCCGCGCTCACGATGGCGTCGACCGAACGGGGCATCCGCGTCCCCACCTTCACCTCCCTCGTTCCCGCGCAGCTGTCGAAGCTGCTCGACGCGGCGGACGACGACACGGCGGTCCGAGCGGCGCTGCGGTCTTTCCAGGCGATCCTCGTCGGCGGCCAGGCGCTTGCTCCCGTGGTCCTCGAGCGGGCGGAGAGCGCCGGCGCCACGATCGTCCGCACGTACGGCGCGACCGAGACGTCGGGCGGGTGCGTGTACGACGGGGTGCCGCTGCGCGGGGTGACGGTGCGCGTCGAGAAGGGCGAGGTGCAGGTGGCGGGCCCGGTGCTGGCCGACGGCTATCTGGGCGATACGGAGGCGACGGATGCCGCGTTCCCGCGGTCGGACGACGGCACCCGCTTTTACCGCACCGGCGACGCCGGGCTGTTCGAGGACGGCGTGCTGCGCGTGCGGGGCCGCCTCGACAACGTCATCGTGTCGGGCGGGGTGAACGTCTCGCTCGACCGGGTGGAGCGCGTGGTGCGGGACGTGCCGGGCCTGGATTCGGCCGTGGTGGTCGGGGTTCCTGACGAGCGGTGGGGCGAGGCATCCGTCATCGTCGCCGTACGGGGTGAGGCCCTTCGCCGGAGCGAGGCGGTTCAGCTCGAGGAAGCCCGCGCGGCTGTCAAGGCCGAGGTCGGCGCGCACGCCCGGCCGTCGCGCCTGGTGCTCGTCGACGAGCTCGCGACTCTGCCCTCGGGCAAGCCCGATCGCGAGGCGATCCGCCGCGCGGTGGTCGCGCTGCACTGACGTGGGCAGCTCCGCGGCCGGGCGCGCGGGCCGTTCGGCACCGAAGGGCTCGTCGACGCGCCGCGAACCGGGTCAGTCGTGCTCGGGCTTGACGGCGGTGTCGACGACGCAGAAGCGGTTGCCTTCGGTGTCTTCGAGCACGATCCAGTCGGCGTCGTCGGGGTAGCCGTCCCAGTCGACCTCGCGCGCACCCAGCGACAGAAGCCGTTCGACCTCGACGAGCTGATCGTCGGCGTAGATGTCGAGGTGGATCCGCGGCGGATAGTGCTGCGGATACCCGGTGACCGACAGTGCGAGGCTCGCGCCCGGGTCGCTCCAGTGCTTCTTGTCGGGCGGGTCGAGGATCACCCAGTCGTCGCTCGGCTCGGTGCGGTTCACGTAGCCGAGGGCCGCTCGCCAGAAGGCGCCGGCACGGTCGATGTCTTCGACGGTGAGGACGGTGGTTCCGATGCTCAGCATGCGTCGATCGTGCGCCGCTCCGCCGTGGGCCGCCAGGGGCTTGCGGATGTCGCGGGCACGCCGTCCGTCGCATGCTCGCTGTGCCCCGAACGGGCGCCTCGCGCCGTGGCGCATCGGCGGGGGCTCTAGGATGACGAGTCGTGGCAGGCACTCACAGCAAGAAGCGCAGGCATCCGGGTCCCAAGAAGCAGCCCCCGCGCGGCAACCCGCAGAAGGCGCACCAGCCCCGCAATCCGCGCGCGGTCGAGCCGGCGACCGCCAAGGACTGGATCGGAGCCGCCCGGCTGCGCACGCTTCCGCTCGCCGTGACGCCCGTGCTCATCGGGACGGGCGCCGCGATCCTCGTGGCCGATGTGTTCCACTGGGTGATCGCGCTGTTCTGCCTCATCGTGTCGGTGTCGCTGCAGATCGGCGTCAACTTCGCGAACGACTACAGCGACGGCATCCGCGGAACCGACGATCACCGTGTCGGACCCGCCCGCCTGACCGCCTCGCGCAAGGCGTCGCCCCGAGCCGTGCTGACGGCGGCGCTGCTGTTCTTCGGCATCGCCGCGGTCGCCGGGCTCGCGATCACGATCCGCACGCAGCAGTGGTGGTTCCTCATCGTCGGCGCCGTCTGCATCGTGGCGGCCTGGTTCTACACGGGCGGCAAGCGCCCCTACGGGTACTACGGCCTGGGCGAACTGATGGTGTTCGTGTTCTTCGGGCTGGTCGCGACGCTCGGGACGACCTGGGTGCAGGCCTTCGCCCTTCCGCAGGAGGCGTGGTTCGGTGCGGTGGCGGCGGGTCTGCTGGCCTGTGCGGTGCTGCTGGCGAACAACCTCCGCGACATCGACCAGGACCGCGCCGCCGGCAAGCGCACCCTCACCGTGCTGATCGGACGCACCGCCACCCGCTGGCTCTTCACCCTGTTCGTGCTGGCGCCGTTCGGCATCGCCGTCTTCCTGGCGCTGTTCTACCCGATCGCGTGGCTGACGCTGCTCGTGCTGCTGGCGGCGCTTCCCGCGATCCTCATCGTGTGGACGTACCGCGACCCAAGGGAGCTCGTGGTCGCCCTCGGGCTGACTTCGCTCACGTCGGTCGCCTACGGCGCGTTCCTCTTCTGGGCCTTCGTCGGCTGAGGTCCGGCCGGCCCGGCGCGTTTGGGGCGTGGTCTCGCCGCGACGCGCCGGAATCAGCGGCGTGTCGAGGTGTTTTCGCGCCCCGAACCCGAGGCGTGGGCGCCGTGTGGGCGGCGGGCGGTCTTGGGGCGTGGTGTTCGCACGACGTGCCGGGTTGAGCGGCGTGTCGGGGTGCTTTCGCACCCCGATCAGACCCAACCCCGAGCGTCCGGCCGGCCCGGCGCGAACCCCGACCGCCGGGTATCGACGCGCCGTCAGTCGGCGGTGCGGTCGTCGGATGCCTCGGCCCGCGCAACCTCGCCAGCGGCGGCGTCTTCGGCCTCTTCGTCGCTGACCGTCGCACGCGACCGGGCGCGGGCGCGACGTTCGGCCATGCCGGCGGTCATCTCGTCGAGCGGGCGACGCAGGAAGAGCATCGAGAGGCTCAGGCCGATGAGGGCGGCGAAGATCGCCGCCAGCCAGTAGTACTGCTGCATGATCGGGAACAGCATCAGGATGCCGAACGGCACCAGGAACGCGAGGAGCCGCAGCACCGTGTACACCAGGGCGGAGCGAGCTTTCACCCCTCCATCGTAGGCGAGGCCCCGCGGCTGCTCCCGGCCAGGCGACGGTTCGATCACGACAGGGCCGCGGTGGGTGCGGCACGCCTAGGATGGGAGGATGACTCGGCTGCTGCTGATTCTCGGCCTGGTGGCGATCGCTCTGTGGGTCTACACGATCGTCGACTGCGCGGTGCAGCCGCCGAACCGCCACCGCGGCGTCAGCAAGCCCGTCTGGCTGTTCATCGTGGTCCTCATTCCGGTGCTGGGCGGCATCCTGTGGCTGGTGGTCGGTCGCGTGCGCAAGTCGGCCATCGCAGCCCGGCGGGCGCCCGACGACGACCCCGAGTTCCTCGGCCGGCTCGGCACGATCACCGATCAGGACGAACGCATCCGCCGGCTCGAAGAAGAGCTCGCACAGCTCGACGCCGAAGACGACGACCCGCGGTGGACGGCTCAGCACGACCAGCCCGCCGCCGCCGGCGACGCCGCCCCGAACGCGACCACTCCCAACGCGACCACTCCGAACGCCGCCTCGCCCGACACCCCGGCCGAGCCGCCCGTCCGTCCCAACGAGGGCGACGACGAACGCGGTCAGCGCGGGGCCGTCGGCTGACCGTGGTCGACGAAGGCCGCGGACTCGCATCCGCCGCGACCGACGCCGCCGCCGCACTGCTCACCCGGCTCGTCGAGCTCGGGGTCGAGCACGTCGTGCTGAGCCCCGGCTCGCGGTCGCAGGCCCTCGCCCTCGTCGCCGCCGAGCTCGAACGCCGGGGCGACATCCGCCTGCACGTCCGCATCGACGAGCGGGTCGCGGGCTTCACGGCGCTCGGCATCGGTCGGGAGACCCGGATGCCGGCGGCCGTGGTCTGCACGTCGGGAACGGCCGTCGCGAACCTGCTGCCGGCCGCGCTCGAAGCGCACCATGCCGGGGTGCCGCTGCTGCTGCTCACCGCCGACCGGCCCCCGGAGCTTCGCGGGGTTGGGGCGAACCAGACCACGCGCCAGCCCGGGATGTTCGCGCCGAGCGTCCGCCTCGAGGCCGACCTGCCCGTTCCCGAGGCGCCCGACCCCGAGGGTGACGGCGAGCAGAGTCTCATGCTGCGCGGTGTCGCCGAAGAAGCGGTTGCTGCGGCGTTGGGCGCCGGCCTCCGCTCGGCGGGTCCGGTGCATCTGAACCTCCCCTTCCGCGAGCCGCTCGCCGGCGACCTCCCCGCCTGGTTCGGGGTGCCGACGCCCGAGCTGACGGTGTCGATCGCGGCCCACCCCGACGGACCGCCCGTCGCGGAGTCGGCGGAGGACGAGGCATCCGGTGCTCTCTACCAAGGCGGGGGCGGGATCGGCGAGTCCGACGTGCCCGACGACCCGGCCGACGCCCCGCTGCCGCTCGCTCGCGGGCCGCGCACGGTGGTGGTCGCCGGAGCCGACGCCGGGCCCGGTGCGGAAGAGCTCGCGCACGTCGGCGGCTGGCCGCTCATCGCCGAGATCGTCAGCGGCGCCCGGTACGGACGGAACCTCGTGCACGGCTACCGCGCCCTGCTGCGCGACCCCGAGCTCGGGGGACGCGTCGAGCGCGCGATCGTGCTCGGGCATCCGACCCTCAGCCGCGAAGTCGCCCGGCTGCTGTCCGACCCCGCCGTCGAGGTGATCGCGCTTCGCGGTCCGGGCGAACCGCTCAACCTGAACGGCGTCACGACCGCGGTCGACGCCGTCGCGGTCGACGTCGGCGAGCCCGACCGCGACTGGCTCGGAGCGTGGGTGCGGGCGTCGCGCGAGGCATCCGTCGATCTCTCCCCGCCGGCTCCCGACGCCGACGGCCTCGCCTCCGCGGTTCCGCATGAGCGTCTCGGCGCGATCGCGGCCGAGCTCGCGGCCGTGCGCGCGCCGCTCGACCGCGCGGCGCTCGTCGACGCGGTGTGGCGGGCGACCTGGCCGCACGACCGGCTGGTGTTCGGCTCGTCCCGCCTGGTGCGCGTCGCCGACGACCTGCTGGGCGGCAAGAAGATCCCCGTGCACGCGAACCGGGGCCTGGCCGGCATCGACGGCACCGTGGCCACCGCGACCGGGATCGCGCTGGCCAGCCAGGCCGGGGGGCGGCCCGGTGTGACCCGTCTGCTCCTGGGCGACCTGGCGCTGCTGCACGATGCCGGGGCGCTGCTGCTGCCGCCCGGCGAGGAGGAGCCGCGGCTGCAGGTGATCGTCGGCAACGACGGCGGCGGCACCATCTTCGACGGCC
Source organism: Microbacterium sp. NPDC057407 (assembly GCF_042803895.1). NCBI lineage: Bacteria > Bacillati > Actinomycetota > Actinomycetes > Micrococcales > Microbacteriaceae > Microbacterium > Microbacterium sp. NPDC057407. The sequence goes on from NZ_JBHVCA010000005.1 coordinate 160,098, forward strand.
TCGAGGTCGCCCAGGTGGCCGGGCCGGAGGCCATGGATCGCGTGCTGCTCACGCCCCACGCCGTGCGGCTGGAGCACCTCGCCCTGGCGTACGGGTGGGAGTACCAGCGCGTCACGACGCGGTCCGCGCTCGATCAGGCCCTCACCGCGCCGGTCGGCGGCCGGCAGCTGATCGAGGTTCCGCTCACCCGCTGACCCGGCGTCCGCGGGCGCAGGCGTGAGCGGACCCCGAGACGGCATGATGGGCACATGACTGCGAAGAGCCAGAAGCACTGGACCGGCGACGTGGACGAGCTGCTCCGCGTGGGGGAGGGCTTCACGCTCGCCGACGTCGACCCGTCCGCGACCCCGGGGTACGAGCAGGACAAGGCGCAGGCGGCCGAGGATCTCGCGGCCGGCGCCGATCAGCTCGACGAGTACCAGGAGCGGCTGTTCGCGCAGAGCAGGGTCGACGCGACCGACGCCGCCGTGCTGCTCGTGCTGCAGGCGATGGACTCGGCCGGCAAGGGCGGGATCGTGCGGCACGTCGTCGGGTCGGTCGATCCGCAGGGCGTGTCGATCACGGCGTTCAAGAAGCCGACCCCCGAAGAGCTCGACCACGACTTCCTGTGGCGGGTGGCGAAGCGGCTGCCCGAGCGGGGCGTCATCGGCGTCTTCGACCGCTCGCACTATGAGGACGTGCTCATCGGCCGGGTGCGCGAACTCGCCCCGCACGACGAGATCGAGCGGCGGTACGGCGCGATCAACACGTTCGAGAAGCAGGTGACGGATGCCGGAACCCGGGTCGTGAAGGTGATGCTGCACATCTCGGCCGACGAGCAGAAGTCGCGCCTGGCCGAGCGGCTCGAGCGGCCCGACAAGCACTGGAAGTACAACCCGGGCGACGTCGACGAGCGGCAGCTGTGGCCGATGTACATGGACGCCTACCAGCAGGTGTTCGACCGCACCTCGACCGAGTACGCGCCCTGGCACGTCGTCCCGGCGAATCGCAAGTGGTACGCGCGGCTGGCAGTGCAGCACCTCCTTCTCGAAGCGCTCGAAGAGATCGACCCGCAGTGGCCACCGGCGACGTTCGACATCGAGGCCGAGAAGAAGCGCCTCGCCGCGACCTGAATGCTGCGCGACGGCGCGTGATCCGCGGCGTCAGGCCAGGGCGTCGACGATCGGCCGGAACTTGACGCGCGTCTCGAGCAGCTCGGTCTCGGGGTCGCTCCCCGCGACGATCCCCGCGCCGGCATGCGCGACGACCGGGAGCGTGTCGCCCTGCCCGGCAAGCCCACCCGCGGGATCGGGGCCGATCTGGGCGCACCGCAGCGCGATCGCCCACTCCCCGTCGCCGCTCGCGTCGACCCATCCGACCGGTCCGGCGTAGCGGCGGCGGTCGAACGGCTCGAGCCTGCGGATGACGTCGATCGCGGCATCCGTCGGCGTTCCCGCCACCGCCGCCGTGGGATGCAGTGCCGCCACCAGGTCGAGGGCCGATGCGTGGTCGGCGATCCGCCCGGCGACGTCCGTCGCGAGGTGCCACAGGTTCGGCAGCTCGAGCGCGAACGGCTCATCGTCGGCGCGGAGGTCGGCGGTGTGCGGCGCGAGCGCGTCGAGCACGCTCTGCACCGCATACTGGTGCTCGTCGAGGTCTTTGCCGCTGTGCGCGAGGTGGAAGGATGCCGCGGCGTCGTCGTCGTTGTCGGCGCCGCGCGGGATCGTGCCGGCCAGCACACGCGCGGTCGCCTGACCCTCCGACACCGTGACGAGGGTCTCGGGGCTCGCGCCGATGAGGCCGTCGACCGCGAACGTCCACGTGTCGAGGTACCCGGATGACAGGGCGCGCACGAGGCGACGCAGGTCGGCGTCGGCGGGGACGGTGCCCACGAGGTCGCGCGCCAGCACGACCTTGCCGACCTCGCCCGCCGCGATGGCCGCGAGGGCCTCGCGCACCGCGCGCTGGTACGCCGCCGGGTCGAGCGCCCCCGGACCGAGCGTCGCGGACCAGTACGAGCCGTACGGCACGGGCTCGGGATCGGTGACGGATGCCTCGGCCTCCGCCGCGCGGATCCGCGTGATCCACGCCCGGCCGTCGCGCCGGCCGACGATGGCCCCCGGCACGATCAGCCGGCTCGTGGCCCGTGAGCGGCGGTCGAAGACGAGCGTGCCGAAGGCGACGAGCCCGGTGCCGTGGAGGCCGACCGGGTCGTCGATCTCGGCATCCGTCGACAGCGCCCGCCACGCGTCCGCCGCGGACGGGATGGACTCGCTGCTCTCGGGTGCGGTGCCGCCCGACTCGAACCCGGCGACGACCGATCCGACGCCGACGATGCCGTCGCCGCGGCGCAGCCATGCCAGCGGTGAGCGGGGGTCGGCGAACGCCAGCAGATCGCGGTCGGGGTCGACCTCTCGGGTCTCGACCACCAGGCGCGGCGGGCGGAGCGGGTCGGTCACGCCTCCAGCCTAGAGTCGCCGCGCCCCACCCCGGACCGCGGGCCGGCGCATGCCGGGGCGCGCATAGACTCGCGGCGTGACCGACGCCGCCGTCTCCGACCGCCCCGAGCCGGGGACGCGCCTGCTGTTCCGCTGGCGCAAGTGGGACGACTCGCCCCACTGGGTCCATGAGTGCGTCTACCTGGGCAGCGACCGCTGGGGCGACTGGTTCGGCCAGCTCCCCGGGTGGGACAGCTCGCGGCCGGGGCGCACGTTCGCTCCGCAGCATCCGAATGTCACGCTGCTGCCGCCCGGTGGCGAGTGGGTGTTCACCCGCAACGCCGCGCCCCAGCGCACCCGCACCTACATCGACCTCGCGTGGGACGCCCGCTGGAACGGCGAAGGGCCGGTCGGGATCGACATGGACCTCGACGTCGTCGACCGGCTGGGCGTCGGCGTCTACATCGACGACCGCGACGAATGGGACGAGCACCGCGTGGCGTTCGGCTACCCGGCCGACGTCGTCGATCGGCTCGAGGCGGTCGCGGTCGACCTCGAGCGCCGCGTCATCGCGGGGGAGGCGCCGTTCGACGATGCCACGCCGGGCGAGTGGCTCGACCGCCTCGCGGCTCTCGACCTCGACTGACGCGGCGGGGTCGACCTCGCCCGCGAGATGCGGGATCCCGGATGCCGCGGGACGACACCCGCGGGGGCACGACGCCGGGCGACCGGGCCCTTGGCCGCGCCTAGACTCGTGGCGTGGCATCCGTCCCTTCCGAACACGAGCCGAACCGCGCCGACCTGCACAAGGACCCGTCGCGGGTGAGCGGCATGTTCGACCAGGTGGCGCCCGCCTACGACCGCACCAACACCGTGCTGAGCATGGGCAACGACCGCCTCTGGCGTGCGGCCACGACGCGCGCGGTCGCGCCCCGGCGCGGTGAGCGCATCCTCGATCTCGCCGCAGGCACAGGCGCCTCGAGCGTGGCCCTGGCCCGCAGCGGGGCGACCGTCGTCGCCGCCGACTTCTCGCCGGGCATGATCGCCGAGGGGCGGCGCCGGCACGGAGGCATCCCGAATCTCTCCTTCGTCGAGGCCGACGCGACCGACCTGCCGTTCGACGACGACGAGTTCGACACGGTGACGATGTCGTTCGGCCTGCGCAACGTGAACGAGCCGAAGCAGGCGCTCGCCGAGCTGCTGCGGGTGACGCGACCCGGGGGGCGCCTCGTGATCTGCGAGTTCTCGCACCCGCCGTCGCCGGCGTTCAACGGGCTGTACCGCTTCTACAACGACCGGGTGCTGCCGGTGGTCGCGAAGGCGGTCAGCTCGAACGCCGAAGCCTACGACTACCTGAACGAGTCCATCCGGGACTGGCCGGACCAGCGCACGCTGTCGGCGTGGATCCGCGAGGTCGGCTGGGCGGATGTCGCGCACCGCAACCTCTCGCTGGGCATCGTCGCCCTGCACCGCGCCACGAAGCCGCGCTGACCCGGCCCGGGCGTCCGCTCCCGCAGTCGAGTCGCCAAGACACGCCGTTCCCGCGTCGCTCGGTCGGCGTGTCTTGGCGACTCAGGGCACGGGGGCCGGCAGGACGGGCTCGCGGGCGGGACGGGGCGGGCACGCGCCCCGGTAGGCTGGGAGGGTGACACCCTCAGCGTCGGGCTCGCGCATCGCGGGCAAGCTGGGCCTCACCGACCGCATCTTCGCCGGACCTCGCTCGCGCAGGCTGCTGTCCACCGTCGAGGCCGGGCTCAAACGCGTCGACGCCGCGCTCGAGAGCGAGCTGCGGTCGGCCGATGCGCTCGCCGACGCCACCAGCCGCTACCTGTACGACGCGGGCGGCAAGCGCATCCGCCCGATCCTCGCCCTTCTCGCCGCTCAGCTGGGCGACGGCGCCACGCCTGAGGTCATCGAGGGCGCCGCCGCCCTCGAGATGACGCACCTCGGCTCGCTGTATCACGACGATGTGATGGATGCCGCCGACAAGCGCCGCGGCGTCCCCAGTGCGCACGCGGTCTGGGGCAACAGCGTCGCCATCCTCACCGGCGACCTGCTGTTCTCCCGCGCGAGCCAGATCATGGCCCGCCACGGAGACCGCGCGATCAAGCTGCAGGCCGACACCTTCGAGCGGCTCGTGCTCGGTCAGATGCACGAGACCATCGGCCCGCAGGAGGGCGACGACCGCGTGCAGTTCTACCTGCAGGTGCTCTCCGACAAGACCGGGTCGCTCATCGCGGCGGCCGCGCAGACCGGCGTGATCTTCTCCAACGGCCCGAAGGAGTTCGAGGCGCCGATGGTGACGTTCGGCGAGAAGGCGGGCGTCGCGTTCCAGCTGCTCGACGACGTGATCGACCTGTCCGCCGACCCCGACGAGACCGGCAAGGTGCCCGGCACCGACCTGCGCGCCGGGGTGCCCACCATGCCCTACCTGGTGCTGTCGGAGCGGACGGATGCCTCCTCCCTCGCCCTTCGCGAACGCATCGACGACGGCGTCGAGCGCATCGCCGAAGGCGCCGACCCCGCTCTCCTCGACGACGCGCTCGCCGAACTCCGCGACCACGAAGCCACTCAGGCGACCCTCGACCTCGCACACGCGTGGTCGCGCGAGGCCGTCGACGCCCTCGCCCCGCTGCCCGACGGCGCGGTCCGTGAGGCGCTCACCCGCTTCGCGCAGGCTGTCGCAGACCGCTCGAGCTGAGCGCGGCGCCGGGCGCGGCATCCGATCTTCGCAGTTCTCCCGAAAGGACCACCATGACCAAGCTCCGACTCGCGATCGTCGGTGCGGGCCCGGCAGGCATCTATGCCGCCGACATCCTGCTGAAGGCCGAGCGCAAGTTCGACGTGTCGATCGACCTCTTCGAGCAGCTTCCGGCCCCGTACGGTCTCGTTCGGTACGGCGTGGCCCCCGACCACCCGCGGATCAAGGGCATCATCACCGCCCTGCGCGAGGTGCTCGACCGCGGTGACATCCGCATCTTCGGCAACGTGCGGTTCGGTGAGGACATCACCCTCGAAGACCTCAAGCGCCACTACAACGCCGTCATCTTCGCGACCGGTGCGATCCGCGACTCGTCGCTCGACATCCCGGGCATCGACGCGGAAGGCTCGCACGGCGCGGCGGACTTCGTGAGCTGGTTCGACGGGCACCCCGACGTGCCCCGCGAATGGCCGCTCGACGCCGAATCGGTCGCAGTGATCGGCAACGGCAACGTCGCGCTCGACATCTCGCGCATGCTCGCGAAGCACGCCGAAGACCTCCTGCCGACCGAGATCCCCGCCAACGTATACGAAGGGCTCGCCGCCTCGCGCGTCACCGACGTGCACGTGTTCGGCCGCCGCGGTCCCGCCCAGGTGAAGTTCACGCCGCTCGAGCTGCGCGAACTGGGCGAGCTGCGCGACGTCGACATGGTCGTCTACGACGAGGACTTCGACTACGACGAGGCGTCGCGCGCTGCGATCGCGAGCAACAAGCAGGTCCTCGTCATCGACCGCGTGCTGCAGTCGTGGCGCCAGCGCGAGTCGGTGAACAACGCCGGCGGGTCGGCGTCGCGGCGTCTGCACCTGCACTTCTATGCCAAGCCGCTCGAGGTCGTGAAGGACGCCGACGGCCGGGTGGCGGCGTTCCGCTGGGAGCGCACGCGTCCCGACGGCGAGGGCGGGGTCGTCGGCACCGGCGAGATCCGCGAGCTGCCGATCCAGGCGATCTACCGCGCGGTCGGGTACTTCGGATCGCCGCTGCCCGGGGTTCCGTTCGACAAGCGTCACGGCGTCATCCCCAACCACGAGGGCCAGGCGCTGCACAAGGACTCGAACCAGCGGGTGCCCGGCGTCTACGCCACCGGCTGGATCAAGCGCGGACCGGTCGGCCTCATCGGCCACACGAAGTCCGACGCGATGGAGACGGTCCGCCACCTCATCAACGACCAGGGCTCGTGGTGGAACCCGGAAGACCCGTCCGAGGCATCCATCCCCGCCCTGCTCGCTTCGCGTGGCGTGCGCTGGACCGACCTCGATGGCTGGCACCGCCTCGACGAGCACGAGATGGGTCTCGGTGCCCCGCACGGCCGTGCGCGCGTGAAGGTCGTGCCCCGCGAAGACATGGTGGCGATCTCGCGCGGCGAGTAGGCGCGGTTCGACGTGGTCCGGCCCGACTCGGGCCCCGCGGATCGACTTCGCTAGGCTCGGCGCATGGCGGGGCAGTGGGTACCCGACGTCCTCGGGCAACGGTTCGAGCAGCTGACGCTCGACCTGGGTGTCGACGATGCCGGCGAGGCGGTCGTCGCAACGCTGGTGCGCAGCATCCCGAACCCGGTCGCCTCGTGGCTGCGACCTCTTCGTGACGTCGACGTGCTGTACGTGCACGGCTGGTCGGACTTCTTCTTCCAGACCGAGCTCGCCCGTTTCTGGAACGCCCTCGGCGCCCGCTTCTACGCCCTCGACCTGCGCCGTTACGGGCGCAGCCTGCGACCGGGGCAGGATCCGGGATTCATCGACTCGCTCGACGACTACGACACCGACATCGAGGCCGCGCTCGCCGAGATGGGACAGGGGACGGATGCCGCACCTTCGCGCCGGCTCGTCCTCCTGGGGCACTCCACCGGGGGTCTCACCCTGACGCTCTGGGCCGACCGGCACCGAGGGAGGGCGTCGGCTCTCGTGCTGAACAGCCCGTGGCTCGAACTGCAGGTGGGGGCGATCGGGCGGCAGGCGATCGCGCCGCTCGTGCACGCTCGCGCCCGGATCGACCCGCGGGGGACGCAGCCGGCGGTCGACCTCGGCTTCTATACGCGGGCGCAGACCGAGGTCGGCGCGCTGCCGCTGCCGATCGAACAGCCCACGTGGCGGCCCGAGCGCGGCTTCCCCACACGGCCGGCCTGGCTCGCCGCGATCCTCGACGGCCACCGCCGCGTCGCGACAGGCCTCGACGTCGGATGCCCGGCGCTTGTGCTGCTCTCGACCCGTTCGTCGCCGCCGCTGGCCTGGGACGAGGCGATGACCTCGTCGGACTCGGTCCTCGTCGTCGACGACATCGCGCGCAGCGCGACCCGGATCGGCCCGCTCGTCACCGTCGGCCGCATCCCCGGCGCCATCCACGATGTCTTCCTGTCTCGACCGGAACCGCGAGCCGCCGCGTACCGGCTGCTGGAGACATGGATGACCGGATGCCTCGTGCCGAGGCATCCGGTCTCCTGAACCGTCTTCGTCTTGGGGCCTGGACTCGCCCGCGGGGCTCGGGATCAGTCCACGTCGAAACCGACGACGGCGAAGTCGGCGTCGAGCGTCAGCTCGATTACGCTCCCGTCCGCGTCGCGCAGGACGACCTCGTAGATCGCGGTGGAGTCGTCGTCGAGGCTGAGCTCGAGGATCGTGCCGTCGGTGTCAGCCAGCGCCGCCGCCACGAGCGCGTCGACGGTGGCGCCGTCGAGAGCGCCTTCCGGCGCGGAGTCGTCGGCGCCCTCCTCCGAGACCACGCTCGCCGTGCCGTCGCCGTCGACCCGCACCTCGGTTTCGGCGCCGTCGGCGGCATGGAACGTGACGTCCCAGGCCCCGCCGGCTTCGGCCTCGATCGAGGTCGCTTCGCCGTCGCTCGCTTCGGCGGCTGCGTCGATGGCGCCGATGAGCTCGTCGGCCGATGTCGTTCCGCGCACGTCGCCCGCCGAGGAGTCGTCGTCGTCGGTGCCGGTGTCGTCCGAACCGCGGTCGTCGGTGCCGTCATCGTCGCGGCTGTCGTCGGCGGTGCCGTCGTCGTCAGCCTGAGTCTGGGCGCTGGTGCGGTCGTCGTCGTCGCCGACCTCGTCGGCGATCGCGGTGCCCGCAGCGACCCCTCCGCCGACCAGCGCGATCGCGCCGACCGTCGCGACGACAGCGGTCACGAGGGTGCGCCGGCGCGGGCTGAGCTTCCTGCCGGAACCGTCAGCCGTGTTCGTGGTCACCGTGGCACCGTCGGTGCCGGTGGTCGCGTCTGTCCTCGCCGCGGCATCCGGGACGGGCTGCGTGCGGTCGTTGTCGGGGTGCTTGCTGTTCGGATCGGTCATGGTCCGATGGTCGCGCGCGGGCACTGAAGCTGCGCTGAAGAGTGCTGAATGCGGATTCAGGATGCCGCGGGCAGCGTGACCGCAAAGCGTGCGCCACCCCACCGCGACTCGGTCACCGCGACCGTGCCGCGCGCCGCTTCAGCGACGCCGCGGACGATCGACAGCCCGAGGCCGCTGCCACCGGCATCGCGAGCTCGAGCCTCGTCGAGTCGCACGAACCGCTCGAAGACGCGGTCGCGCTCCGCGGGCGGAATGCCGTCGCCGTCGTCCTCCACCGTGAGCATGGCGACCCCGTCGCGGGTCGTGACGCTGATCGCCACCCGCCCTCGCGAGTGGCGGGCGGCGTTGTCGGTCAGATTTCGCACCAGCTGCCCGATCATGCGGGCATCTCCGCGCACGCGTGCCGCTCCGACGCCCGAGCCGTCGACCTGCAGACCGAGCGTTCGCAGTCGCGTAACCTCGCCGAGCGCGATGTCGTCGAGGTCGACATCCTGCACCTCGCCCGACCGACCGCCTTCGTCGAGGCGCGACAGGAGCAGCAGGGCATCCACGAGTCCCTGGAGGCGCAGCCCTTCGTCGTGCACGACGTCCGCGAGCTGCCGCACCGACGTCGACTCGGGATGGGCGATCGCCAGCTCGGCATGCTGGCGGATCGTCGCGAGCGGCGATCTCAGTTCGTGCGAGGCATCCGAGACGAATCGGCGCTGCGCGCGAGCCGAGGCATCCAGTCGATCCAGCATGCCGTTCATGGTGACCGCGAGCGTCGCGATCTCGTCACCCGAATCGGGCACGGGGACGCGTCGGTCGAGCCGCTCGGCCGTGATCTTCTCGACGTTCTCGCGGATCCGCTCCACGGGACGCAGCGCGCGCCCGACCACCCACCAGGTGAGAAGCGCGACGAGCAGGGTCAGCGTGGGGACGGCGACGGCGAGGAGGCCCGCCACGGTCGCGAGGGTGGCTCGGTCGTCGTCGAGCGAGACGCCGACGAGCAGGATGCCGTCGCCGTCGAGCTCTTCCGCAACGACCAGCACGGGCTCGTCGTCGACCGTGACGACCTGCGGTTCGTCACTCGCAGTCCAGGTGCGCTCCTGCGCCTCGTCGCTCGCCGCGAGAATTCGACCGTCGTCCGACACGACCACCGCCACCTCGTCGTCGAGGTCGGCGACCGCCCGGGGTCCGCCGTCTTCTATGCGCGACGAGAGCTCGTCGAGGCGGAGCTCTGCCGACCGCTCGGCGCCCGCGCGGATGCCGGCGTCGAGCACCGCGTAGAAGGCGACGGCGCCGAGCCCGACCGCTACCGCGACGACGAGCGTCGCCCACAGGGTCGTCCGCGCCCGCACCGAGCGCCAGCGGCCGCTAGCCACCGTTCGCCGCCAGCCGATAGCCCGCCCCGCGCACCGTCTCGATCGCCTCGCGCCCGAACGGCCGGTCGATCTTGCGGCGGAGATGGCCGATGTACACCTCGACGATGTTCGGGTCGCCGTCGAAGTCGTCGTCCCACACGCCCGTCAGCACGTCCCGCTTCGACAGCACCTGCCCGCGATGGCGCATCAGGTACTCGAGCACGGCGAACTCGCGAGAGGTCAGGACGATGGGCGTGGATCCGCGTGAGACGCGGTGGGCTGCCGGGTCGAGCGTGAGGTCTCCCGCCTCGAGCACCACGGGCCGTTCGACGCCGCCGCGCCGGATCAGCGCGCGCAGCCGTGCGACGAGGACGGAGAACGAGAAGGGCTTCGTCACGTAGTCGTCGGCGCCGCCGTCCAGCGCCTCGACCTGGTCCCACTCGCCGTCCTTCGCGGTGAGCATGAGTACCGGGGTCCAGTTCTGCTCGGCCCGCAGCGCCTCGCACACCTTCCAGCCGCTCATGCCGGGCATCATCAGGTCGAGCACGATCGCGTCGTAGCGGTTCTCGCGGGCGCGCCACAGACCGTCCACGCCGTTGTGAGCGACGTCGACGGCGAAGCCCTCGGCCTCGAGGCCGCGCCGCACACCGTCCGCGAGGCGCGCCTCGTCGTCGACCACCAGAATCCGCATCGGGACCAGTCTCGCCGCTCAGCGCTGAATCCGACCTGAAGAAGCGGCGCGGCGGCGCCGGGCGGGGGGCCGGCGCCTAGGGAACGAGTCGCGGAGAGCACGCGGATGCCTGAGGCCGCGGCATCCGGCACCGAGACGTTTCGACGCTCGAGCGTCTCGGTCAAGGGGGCGGCGGTCGCGCGGCCGTCGGGTTAGGTTCGATGGGTCGCCGTGCGCCCGACGTCGGCGACGGGGAGGATCGGATGCCCGGGGAGGAAGAGGAGACCGCAGCACTGCTGGACGGTCGATACCGGCTCGGCGACTGCGTCGGCGAAGGCGGCATGGCGCGCGTGTATCGCGCCGAGGACGTGACGCTGGGCCGCACGGTGGCCGTCAAGGTCATGCGCCCGGGCATCGACGGCGCCACCTCCGAGCGCGCCCGCAGCGAGATGACCGTGCTCGCCTCGCTCAACCATCCCTCTCTTGTGACGCTGTTCGACGCGCGCCTCGTGCCGGGGCAGCCGGAGTACCTCGTGATGGAGTTCGTCGACGGCCCGACGCTGGCGTCGCGGCTCGCGGTCGGCGCGCTTCCGCCCGCGGTGGTCGCGCATCTGGCCGGCGAGCTCGCCGAGGCGCTGCACGTCGTGCACCGCGCCGGAGTCGTGCACCGCGACATCAAGCCGTCGAACGTGCTGCTCAGCCCGCCGCAGATTCCCGGTGGGCGTCCGCGCGCCAAGCTCGCCGACTTCGGCATCGCCTATCTGCTCGACACCGCGCGCCTGACGTCGCCCGGGCTGGTGATCGGCACGATGGCCTATCTCGCTCCGGAGCAGATCCGCGGGGGAGAGCCGGCCGCGGCATCCGACATCTATGCCCTGGGTCTCGTGCTGCTGGAAGCCCTCACCGGCGAGCGGGCGCACCCGCACGGAGCGGGAATCGACGCGGTGCTCGCGCGCGCCGAGACCCCGCCGGTGATCCCGGTTTCGCTGGGTGCGGGATGGGGCGACCTTCTCGCGCGCATGCTCGCCGTCGATCCCTCGCGCCGCCCGACCGCTGCCCAGGTGGCGAAGGCCGCGCAACGGCTCGCGACGGATGCCTCGACGACAGTGCCCGCGAGCGCGTCCACGAGTGCCGCGACCGTTCCCGTCACCGCTCCGACGCTGCTCGCACCGGCTGCGGGTGCCGGAGTGGCGGGGGTGGCCGCGCTCGGCGGCGCCGCAGCGGCCGCGGCCGCGGCGGGCCCGTCGGCCGAGGCCGCCCCCACCGCTGTGCTGACCGACCCCGGGTCGCCGCCACCGCTCGCCGCCGATCGGCGGACCCTCGCATCGAATCCTCGACGCCGCCGTCTGCTCGTCGTCCTCGCGGCGGTGCTGGTGGCTCTCGTGATCGGCATCGGGGCGGCGGCGGTGATCTCGTCGCTCGGCTCGCCCGCCGATCCACCGCAGCCCGCGCCCACGGAGCCGGCCGACCAACAGCCGGTGGAGGACGAGCCCGCGCCGGCCGAGGACGACACCGGCGTGGACGACGCAGGCCTGACCGAAGAGGAGCGCAAGGCCGCGGAGGAGGCCGCGAAGAAAGCCGAGGAAGAGCAGAAGAAGCTCGAACGCGAGCAGAAGAAGCAGGCCGAGGAGGAGCGCAAGCAGCGCGACAAGGAAGAGCGCGACGACGACTGACTGCCCCTGCGCGCTTGGCGCGCCCGAGTCGCCAAGACACGCCGACCGCGCGCGCGGCGAGCGGCGTGTCTTGGCGACTCGAGGGTGCGGGTCGCGCGTCAGCCGGCGAGGGTGAGGATTGCGGATGCCACGGCCCGACCGTTCGATGTCGAGCTACCGATCAGGGCGCAGGGGTCGTGGCGAGGATGTCGATCACGAAGACGAGCGTCTCGCCCACCAGGTCGTCCTCGTTGATCGATCCTTCGCCGTAGGCGGCGCCCGGCGGGATCACGGCGAGCACCTGGGAGCCGACCGTCTGCCCTTCCAGTGCCTCGCGGTAGCCATCGATCACGTTCGACGTCGTCAGTACGGTCGGAGCGCCCTGCGCCCAGCTCGAGTCGAAGACGGTGCCGTCCGACCACCGCACGCCCGAGTAGTGCAGCATGACGGTGTCACCCGGCTCGATCCGGTCGCCGTCGCCCTTCTTGAGCACGGCGATCCGCGTCTCGGCCGGAGGTTCGGCGCCGGGGATGGTCACCGTCGGCGCTCCGCCGTCGGACAGCTCGACCGAGGGCATGCCGTCGACGGGTGACTGCTGCTCCCCGGTCGCGACGCCGGGCCGGGTATCGAGCACGTCGAACACGCGCACGCTCGCGGCATCCGCGTCGCTCGCCGGTACCGTCACCACGACGCGTGAGCCGACCGGAGCGCAGCCGATGTACTGCCCGAGTGACGCGGCCGGCACCGGAAGAGTCGCCGCGTCGTCATAGCCTTGACTCTGCACGGCGGCACCGGTGGCCGGGTCGTACACCGTCATCGCGTACGAGACGAGGCTCGAGGCATCCACTTCCGGACCATCGCCCTCGACGACGACCGTGCGTTCCGTGCCGGTGATCGACAGCGGCGACGCGAGCGTCACGGTGGCCGGAGATCCGACCTCGCCTGCGACGGCCACCGCGTCGGAGGCCGGGCCGGCCGGAGCCGCGGCCGCGCACAGGTCGACCGGCGTCGGCACCTGCAGCTCGGATTCCGCAGCGCTCGGCGTGCACCCGGTCAGAAGCCCCGCGGCGAGAGCGGCGGTGGCGACGAACAGGGCAGCGGCGGCGCGGGTGCGCATGGGGGTCCTCCGGGGGCCTTGGATCTCGAGGTTCACAGCTGGCAGTCCCGTCACCCGGCCGCGTAGACGACGGGCTCGCCGCCGACCACGACCGCATCGAAGACCGTTCCGGGCGGGCGGGCCGTGTAGGTGTAGCGGGTCCAGACGCCGCCCTCGACGCGGGTGAGCGCGATGCTGTCGGACTCAAGCGTGAGGGCGCTCGGCCAGCCGCCGTCCTGGTAGACGGTCGCGAGGTCGCCCGTCGCCGGAAGGCCCGTCGCCTGGGCGGTCCACGCGCCGCCGCTCCACGACACCCGGTGCAGGGTGCCCCCGATGGTCGTCATCGCCTCCGGCTGGTCGCCGCCCGCGTAGACAGCGTCGAGGCCGTCGCCGACTTCGACGCCGGTGTCTGTGATGTTCCACAGGCCGCCGTCGGCCGGGGTGAGCTGGTACAGGTAGCCGGACTGCTCGAGCAGCGCCTCGATCCGGCCGCCGGGCAGGCTCACGGCGGTGACGGTTCCCGAGAACTCGTGGCCCGTCGACGTCTTGTTCCACCCGTCCGGGCCGTACGCGAGGTGAACCAGGGTGCCGTCTTCGACGGCGAGGAGTTCCGGATGCTGCGACCCCGTGTCGGCGCCGGAGAGACTGCTGGCGTCCAGAGCAACACCGGTGTCGTCCTTCGCCCACCTGCCGGAGCTGCGCGTGAGCGAGACGAGTCGCCCACCCTCGCTGGCGAGGATCTCGACTGCGCCGTCGGCCGTGGCCACGGCGGTGAGAGCGGTGGCCTCGAGACGGACTCCCGTGGCCGTCGAGACGAAGGATGCCCCGTCTGGGCGCAACTCGTACAGCTGCGCCCCCGTCGCCCGGGTCGCGTCCGCGCGGCGCTCGTCGGCCGCGGGCTTCGCGCCTTCGAGGAACGCGATCGGGTCGATGTGGACGCCGTTCTTCGTCACCTCGAAGTGGAGGTGACGGGAAAGCGCAGCAAGGTCGCCGCGCTGGCTGCCGCCCATGTACCCGATGATCTGGCCCGCCTTCACCCGCTCACCGGGCCGCACCAGCGGTGGGTCGGCGAGATGGGCGTAGCGCGTCGCGAAGCCCTGGGCGTGCGCGATCTGAACCTGATTGCCGTAGCCGTGCCCGTCCTGGCGGGTGGTTCCCCAGGTGCCGCTCTGGACCACCCCCGGCGCCACGGCGAAGATCGGCTGACGTACGCGGCCCTGCGCGTCGATGCCCATGTGCCAGCGGGTCACGCGGCTGCCGTCGCGTTCACGCACGTCGAGGTAGCGCGTGCCTTCGAGCCCGTTGTAGATCCACGGGTTGGTCGGGTACACCAGTCCGAACGATGCCGGCGCCGCGATCGGGGTGGGGCCGTCCGGGGTCAGCTGCTCTATCGCCGACGGCTTCGTCGTGGGAGGCGCCTGCCCGTCGGGCACCGGCGCCCAGGGGTCGCTCGGCGTCACATCGCGCGGTGGGGTCGTGGGGGTCGGCCGGGGCACGAACGGGTCCTGTGGGATCGTCGGGCGCGGCGCCGGAGTCGGCGTGACGGGAGCACTGGGGTGGGGCTCGGGTTGCGGTTCCGGCTCGGGCGAAGGGCCGGCGGGGTCGGGGACCGGGTCTACCGGTTCCACCGGCGCAGGTGTGGTCGTGTCATCGACGATCGACGCCGCCGTCGCCACCGACGGCGACCCGGATCCGACGAGCCCGGCGGCCACGACGACCGCGATGGTTAACGCGAGCGCACGCCGGAGAGGTGCCGGACGGGTGGAACGCTTCACGCGCCCACGGTCGGCCGACGAGGTATCGAGACGGTGACATCGGAGCGAGGGAGATGTGAATCGGGGCTCAACGACGGATGCGGGCAGGGGCTCGACCGCACCAGAACCGCTACGTAACCCACCGGTCACGCAATGGATGACGGACACGGCAGCGGAATTCACGGTGGGGCCCCACGATCTGCTTCGGACGCCCTCCGTGCTGACCCGAACAGCAATCCGAGGTGGGGTCTTCAGCGACAGGTCGACGGCGATGCGCGCGTCGGGAATGGGGACTTCCCTTGGCGTTCAATGATTCCGGGGCGGGAGCCGCCGCGGCCCGGGTGAGGTTCACCGAGTTCGCGGCAGCGGACGACCCGATGCTGGTGGCCTGGGCGCGATTCCGTGGACTCCTGGCCGGACCCGCGCGAGAGCCCTCCCGCACACACACGGCGGCGCCGCCCGTGCACCCCGAGTCGGTGCTCTGGCGACTGCTGGCGACGAACAACCGGGAGCTGGGCCGGAGTTACGTTCTGTATCGCCGGTATTCGACCGCACGAGCCCACGTGGAGCAGCTGCAGGCCGATTCGGATGCGCTGTCGATCGAGCTGATCCACGGTCCTCACAACGGGTCGCGCGGCTGGGTGATCGTCGCCGACGACGTGCCCGTGGTGACGTGCAGCCGCTGGTACAGCTCGATCTCTGCCGGGGCTCTCGCGGCGGCCGGCGCGCTGCACGCATTCCGAACCGCGGTGGTCTGGGAGACCCCCGACCGCAGCGATTCGTCCGGACGATATCGTCGCCGGCCGCCCGCGGTTCCGTATGCGAGCACCTGACCCGTCGTCGCTGGTCGACGGCCGTTTCGCGCGGGGCGAGCTGCTCGGCGCGGGAGGGTCCGCCACGGTGCACGCCGCGGTCGACGTCGAGTCGGGCGCGGCGGTCGCGTTGAAGGTGCTGCATGCTCATCTCTCCGCGCGGCCCGCCGCCCGGGCGGCGTTCCTCGCCGAAGCCGCGCGGGCGATGCGGTTGCAGCATCCGAACATCGTCCGCGTCCTCGCGGCGGGGACCGACGAGACGCACGGGAGCTGGATCGCGCTCGAGCGCGCACCGGGCACGACGCTCGCCCGTCTCGTCGCCGAGCGGGGGCCGCTCCCTCCCGCGGAAGCTTCGTCCGTCGTGGGCGCCGTGCTGCGAGGGCTCAGCGCGGCCCATGCCCTCGGTCTGGCGCACCGCGACGTCTCGCCTTCGAACGTGATGGTCGACCCCGCGCGTGATCGCGACAGTGTGAAGCTGCTCGATTTCGGATCCGCGGATGCCTCGGGCACGACGGCGCTCGCGACCGACGAGCTGCTCAGCGCGCGGGCGACCGGCCGCGAGGGCGTGATCGGGAACGTCAACTATCTCTCCCCGGAGCAGGCGCGCGGCGAGCCCGTCGACGCGAGGGGAGACGTGTACCAGGTCGGCGGCTTGCTGTATTTCGCGCTGACCGGCGGCCCTCCCTTTCCGTGCGACAGCGTGGGCGAAACGGTGCGGGCGCATCTCGAATGGCCACCGCCGGTGCCGTCCGAGGTGAACCCCCACGTGCCGCGCCGGCTCGATCGTGTCGTGGCGCGCGCGATGATGAAGGACCCGGACGACCGGTTCCCCACAGCGACGGCGATGAGGCGCGCGCTCGCCGCCGCGACCGCGGGTGAACCGGGGTCCGCGCCCATCGTCATCCGCAGCCCGGCGCGGTCGGCGTCCGCGGTGGCGGCGGCACGTGCGCATGCGGCCGCCGACGCAGCGGAGTCCATACGACCGCGCCAGGCAGCGCCCGAAGATGCACCGGCTTCCGCCCCGGCGCCGAGGCGTGGCGGAATCCTCGCGCGCACAGGACTGTCGGCAGCCGCGGCCGCGCTGGTCGCTGTCGCGGTCGCGCTCCTCGTGTCGCGGTCGCCCTCGGTGTCGCTGGCGGAGGTGGAGCCCCCGCCGTCCCCGTCCGTGTCGGCCTCGGTCGCCGCGCCGGCTCCCTCCGTCGCGGCGACCGTCCCTCCCGCGGCCGTGTTCGCCGCGGTGCCCGACCTCGCCGGGTACTCGACGGCCGAGGCCGTGGATGCGCTCCGTGCTGCGGGGTTCGAGGCGGCTCCGATCACCCCCGTCCACGGGCCGCGTCCGCGCGACACCGTCGTCGCGTCGGATCCTGCCGCGGGAAGCCGCCTCGCGGTGGGGGAGCAGGTGGAGCTGATGGTCGCCTCGGGGTGGAACGCCGTCCCCGACGTCACCGGGATGACCCGTGCCGCCGCCGTCGCCGCGCTGCAGTCAGCCGGATTCGCGCCCGCCTTCGCCGCCACCGATGCGTCGAGGTCGCCCGTCGCGGGGACCGATCCGGCAGGCGGCACCATCCACCTCGTGGGTTCCTCGGTGACGATCCTCCCGGCGGCGTTCCCCGAACCGACGACCACGCCGCGCCCGGTGGATCCCTCGCCCAATCCCTCCCCCGTGCCGACCCCAACGATCTCTCCGACGCCCGCGCCATGATCGCGCGCTCATTCCTCCTCAACAACGGGTACACACCTTCTTGGCTGGCACGCCGCGCGGCGTTCACCTTCGGCCCTCAGAGTGACGGTGGCCTGGGGAGCCGCCCTGCCCCCGAGCCTTCAGCTTCCACCCGAGGAGACCGATGGCTGACTCGTCGTGTCGTGAGACGTCGTCGTGAGCCCTGACCGCACCACGCGGGGCGACGACGCCCTGTTCACCACCGTGCTCGTCGACGAC
This sequence comes from Microbacterium sp. NPDC057407, assembly GCF_042803895.1. Taxonomy (NCBI): domain Bacteria; kingdom Bacillati; phylum Actinomycetota; class Actinomycetes; order Micrococcales; family Microbacteriaceae; genus Microbacterium; species Microbacterium sp. NPDC057407. The sequence goes on from NZ_JBHVCA010000005.1 coordinate 177,819, forward strand.
ACCACGGTGCTGCCGCCCGCCGCCGACGTGGACCAGACCGCACGGTCGCTCAAGGCCGCGCCCACGCTCGCCGACACCGTGTTCCGCCGTGTCGCGTTCGCGGCCGGCGGCACCACGGTGGCGATCATGCTCGCGGTCGGCCTGTTCCTCGCCCTGCGCGCGGGTCAGGCGATCCTTCCCCCCGACGGGGTGGGGGTGAGCTTCCTCACGGAGCAGCAGTGGTCGCCCGAGACGGGCGAGTTCGGCATCGCTGCCGTTCTCTTCGGAACGATCACGATCGCGATCATCGCGATGTGCATCTCGGTGCCCCTCGCTCTCGGCACGTCCTTGCTCATCTCGGAGGTGCTGCGGGGCCGACTGAAGCAGTGGGCGATCAGCCTCGTCGACCTCATGGCGGCCGTCCCCAGCGTGGTCTTCGGACTGTGGGGCGTCTTCTTCCTGCAGGAGGCGGTGATTCCCGTCTCGCGCTGGATCTCGACCTATTTCGGCTGGATTCCGTTCTTCGCGGTCACCGACGATCAGGGCGCGCCGTTGACGGATGCCTCGGCCTTCACCTCGTCAGCCTTCATCGCCGGGATCGTCGTGGCGCTGATGGTCGTGCCCACGCAGACCTCGATCATGCGCGAAGCCTTCATGCAGGCCCCGGCCGGGGAGCGCGAGGCGGCATACGCGCTCGGCTCCACGCGCTGGGGCATGATCCACGCGGTCGTGCTGCCGTTCGGTCGCGGCGGCATCATCGGCGGCACGATGCTGGGCCTCGGCCGTGCGCTGGGCGAGACGATCGCGGTCTACATGATCATCTCGCCGATCTTCTTCATCAACGGGCAGGTGCTCAAGACCGGCGCGAACTCGGTGTCGGCCCTCATCGCGCTGCGCTACGGCGAGGCCAGCGAGTTCGCCCTCTCCGCGCTCATGGCGGCGGGTCTCGTGCTCTTCATCATCACGCTCGTCGTGAACTTCTCGGCCTCGTCGATCGTCGCCCGGTCGCGCTCGGGCGCTCAAAGCGAGGCATGATGACCATCACCGTGGAGGAGGCGCCGGCCGAGGCATCCGTCACCCCCGACGCTTTCGAGCCCCGCACCCACATCCCCGTGCGCGATGCCACCGAGGTGGGGGAGCGGCGCGAGGTGCACGCGGCGCGCCTCGAGGACCGGTTCGCTCTGCTCGGCGCGGCGGCCGCTGCGCTCGCGGTGGCCGGGCTGCTGTTCGGCTGGATCGCGCCGCTCAGCGGCATCGCTGGCTTCGTGGTCGTCGCCTTCCTCACGTTCGTGCTCATCTACGCGCTGCTGGTGAGCATCTCGGCCGACGGCCGCGAGGTGCGAGACCGCGTGATGACCGTCGTGCTCGCCAGCGCCGGGGTCATCCTCTTCTCCGCCCTGCTGTTCGTCGTGCTCTTCACCCTGTACCGCGGGTGGGATGCCCTCACGAACATCAACTTCTTCTTCCAGGACATGCAGTTCGCCGGCCCGCTCGATGGCTTGGATGTGGGCGGCATCGCGCACGCCATCGTGGGAACGCTCATCCAGATCGGCATCGCGCTGGCCATCACGATCCCACTCGGCATCGTCACCGCCCTGTTCCTCAACGAGGTCGGCGGCCGGTTCGCCCGGTTCGTGCGCACCATCGTCGATGCCATGACCGCGCTGCCCTCGATCGTCGCCGGCCTGTTCGTCTACTCCGCGATCATCCTCGGCCTCGGACTGCAGCGCTCGGGCTTCGCGGCGGCGCTGGCCATCACGGTCATGATGCTGCCGATCATGATCCGGGCGTCCGATGTCGTGCTGCGTCTCGTGGCGGGCAATCTCCGCGAGGCGTCCTACGCGCTGGGCGCCTCGAAGTGGCGCACCGTCTGGCACACCGTGCTGCCCACCGCGCGCTCGGGTCTCGTGACCGCCATCATCCTCGCCACCGCCCGCGGGATCGGCGAGACCTCGCCCGTGCTGCTCACCTCGGGCGTCACCAACGTGCTCAACACCAACCCGTTCGACGGGCCGATGATCTCGCTGCCGCTGCAGGTGTTCACCCTCGTCGGGTCGCCCGAGCCCAACTACATCGCGCGCGGGTTCGGCACCGCCGCGGTGCTGATGCTGCTCGTGCTCACCCTCTTCGCCACCGCCCGCGTGCTCGGCGGCCGGGGGCCCGGCGTGCTCTCGCCGCGCCAGCAGCGCACGGCTCTCGCACGCTCCCGTCGCGACCTCGCCCGGATCGAGCCCACCGTCGCAGAGACCACCCCGACCCGGACGCCCGAACGTCCGCAGGAGGAACCGCAATGAACACCTGGAAGCGTCATGGCGCCCGCGCCATCGCCGCGCTGCTCGCCGTCGGACTGGTCGTCGGGGGCGGCACGACGCCCGCGGCCGCGGTCACGTACGAGCCGATCGACGGGTCGGGGTCGACCTGGTCGCAGAACGCCCTCGACCAGTGGCGCACCAACGTCAAGCAGAACTACGGCATGACCGTCAACTACACCGGCGGCGGATCGACCCAAGGTCGTCGTGACTACATCAACGACACGAAGACCTTCGCGGTCAGCGAGATCCCCTTCCAGACGCGGCCCGAAGACGGGTCGGCCCCCGAGGTGCCGCCGCGCGGATACGCCTACATGCCGATCGTCGCCGGCGGCACGGCGTTCATGTACCACCTGACGATCGCCGGCAAGCGGGTGACGAACCTGCGCCTCTCGGGTGCGGTGATCACGAAGATCTTCACCGGCGCCATCCGCAAGTGGAACGACGCCGCCATCCAGGCCGACAACCCGGGCCTGAAGATGCCCGACAAGGCGATCGTCCCCGTCGTGCGGTCGGACGGCTCGGGAACCTCGGCCCAGTTCACGCTGTGGATGTCGAAGCAGCACCCCGACCTGTGGACGGCGGGCATGCGATCGCAGTTCCCGACGCCCCCGAACGGCAAAGCGCAGGCGCGGTCGGACGGTGTGGCCGGCTACGTGGCGCAGAACTACGGCGAGGGCGCGATCACGTACGTGGAGTACTCCTACGCGCTCGAGCAGGGCTTTCCGGTGGCGAAGGTGCTCAACAAGGCGGACTACTACGTCGAGCCGACCGCCGACTCGGTCGCCGTCGCGTTGCTGAAGGCATCCATCAACAACGATCCCTCCTCGCCCGCCTACCTCACGCAGATCCTCGACGGCGTCTACAACAATGCCGACCCCCGCACGTACCCGCTGTCGAGCTACTCGTACCTGATCGTGCCCACCGCGGTGGGCGGCGTGTTCACGAAGGCGAAGGGCAGCACCCTGAGCGTGTTCGCGAGCTACATGCTGTGCGAGGGTCAGCGCCAGGCCGAGGACCTCGGGTACTCGCCCCTGCCGATGAACCTCGTGCTCGCGGGATTCGATCAGATCAAGCGCATCCCCGGCAACACGGCCAACACCGACCCGGCGAAGTGCAACAACCCCACCTTCAAACCCGGCGACTCGCCCGCGAACAACCAGCTCGCGCTCACCGCGAAGCAGCCCGCCGCGTGTGACAAGCGCGGACCCAACCAGTGCACGACCGGCACGGCCGGTGCCCCGCAAGACACTCCGGTGACCGGCGGCGGGACGGGCGGCTCGGCCAGCGGGGACGGCGACTCGGCCGGCTCGGGCGGTTCCGGCGGCTCGGGCGGTTCCGGTGCCGCCGACGGCGGCTCCGGGTCGGGCACCGACACTGCCGCTGGCGGCTCCGGCGGAGATGCGCCGGTCTACGACTCCGAGGGCAACCTCATCTCAGGGGATGGGGCGATCTCAGGGGTCGCCGTCGCGTCGCCGTTCTCGGTCGACGCGGACAGGTGGGGCTGGCAGCAGTCCGTGATGCTCGGCGCCGTGCTGCTCTTCCTCGCTGTCGTCCTCGTGCCGCCGTTCCTCTCGCCGCGACTGCGGCGAGGCGCAACCGGCTCCTCGCGCCCGGGCTCGAAGGCGTGATCGCCGTGTCGCGCGCTCGGCGGGTGCGCGCCGGCGTCAGCGCCTTCGCGGTCGCTCTGCTGGCCGCTGCGCTTCTCGGCGCGGGGTTCGTCGCGGTCGACGCCGAGCCGGCCGCCGCCGCGAGCGGCGACGAGCCCACCTCGAGCGCGGTCATCCTCACCAATGCGCGGGACGCGCTCGTGCCCGGTGCCGAGGACGCCCCGATGCCCGACCTCGAAGTGACGGTCTCTCAGACCAAGGACCTGGTGTCGCAGGGCATCCGGGTGAGCTGGACGGGAGGCAAGCCGTCGGAGCGTCCGTCCAGCACCGTGGGCGGCACGAACTTCCTCCAGATCGCGCAGTGCTGGGGCGAGGACCCCGAGCACCCCGGCCACCCCGATCGCCGCACCTGCCAGTACGGCGGCACCCTCGGGGCCGGCACCTACCGCGACGGAACGACCGAGGCCGACGACGTCGCAGACGAAGACCGTAAGTACACCGACTTCAGCGACAGCTTCTTCGAGCCGACCTACACCGGCATCCCCTTCGTCGCCGTGAACCCTCAGGGCATCGTCGACGAGACACGCGCGCCCGCCGACCGGGTGCTGAACAACCTGAAGACGGATGCCGCGGGCAACGTCGTGCAGAAGACCGGGGCCGAGTTCGTCGACCTCAACACCAGTCCCTTCTTCACCGCGTCGACGACGAACGAAGTGAAGTGGGCCGGTGCCGGCGCGGACGGATCCGGATCCGTCCCCTTCGAGGTGCAGACCAACATGCAGTCGACCGCCCTGGGCTGTGGCGCACCGGTCACCCGGTCGGACGGCACCGTCACCGGGCAGTCCTGCTGGCTCGTGATCATCCCCCGCGGCCAAGGGGATTCGGGGTCGTCCGAGATCACCCGCTCCGGACTGTGGTGGGATGCCTGGGAGCACCACCTCGCGGTGAAGCTCGAGTTCAAGCCCCTCGGCGTGCGATGCGAGATCGGCGCCGCCGAGCGCCAGCTCGCAGGAAGCGAGCTCATCGCGGACGCCATCGGCTCGTGGCAGCCGCAGCTGTGCCAGGGTGACGACGGTGCGCCGTTCGTGCTGAACGTCAGCAACGAGGCCGACGCGCTTCTCCGGGCGGCGGGCACGGAGCCGAGTCCGCTCGCCTTCACCTCGCGGCCGGTCGACGTCGCCCAGCTCGGCGGGACGGCAGACCCCGTCACCTACGCCCCGGTCGCCATCTCGGGCATCGCGATCTCGTTCGCCATCGACCGCCAGCCCCACCCGATCGACGCCTCGCCAGAAGAGAAGGCGCGTGCCGGGCTGCCGATGACCGAGCTGCGGTTGACTCCTCGCCTCATCGCGAAGCTCCTCACCGCGTCGTACGTCGACGCCCTCCCCGCCGGGGCCGACAAGGCGCACATCGGGTACAAGAGCTTCTCCGATCCCGGCAAGAACCCCCGCACGATCGTGCAGGACAAGGAGTTCCAGGCGATCAACGACCCAGAGTGGTCGAAGCAGATCGTGGTCGCAGCATCCGTCGCCGACGCCCTGGTGCCCGCCGGCCGCTCCGACATCGCCACCCGCGTCTGGGAGTACGTCATGTCGGACCCCGCCGCCCGGGCCTGGCTCGACGGCGAGCCCGACGAGTACGGCATGGTCGTGAACCCCTGGTACTCGACCAACGCCGACCTCAACCCGAGCGGAGTGGCGCTGACGCTGCCCACCAACAGCTTCCCCAAGGCGGACCCCATCGAGAAGCCCGACACCAGCGAGAGCGACCCCGCCGACGGGAGCGGCGCGATCAACCTCGTCACGTGGCGGCCCTACATGGGCAGCTTCGCCGACAGCGCCTACCGGGTGCTGCGCGGCGACGGCGCCGTGCTCGGAGAGTGGGACAAGAACGCCAAGCCGCCGAAATTCGGCAGCTCGGTGCGCCAGCTCTTCGGCAGCCAGAAGGTCATCGGCCTCACCACGGCTCCCGCGGCCGAGCTGTATCAGACGGCCACCGCGTCGCTGCGGAACCCCGCCGGGGAGTTCGTCGCGCCGACGCGGGACAGCATGGCGGCTGCCGCGGCGGCGATGTCGGCGACGAAGACGCAGTCGAAGGTGCTCGAGCTCGACTTCACCGGCGCGCAGGCCAAGGCGGCGCCGACCGCGTATCCGCTGACGGTTCCGGTGTACGCCGCGCTGAATCCGCGGCAGACGGATGCCGCGGCCCGGGCCGTGTACGCCGACCTCATCCGCTACGCCGCCGATCAGGGGCAGAGCCCCGGCACCGACTCCGGCGAACTGCCGCCGGGTTACGCGCCGCTGCCGAAGTCGTGGGTGACCCAGGCCCTTCTCGCCGCGGACGTCATCGAGCGGGGCATCGCATCGGATCCGGCCACGCCGCCCACGAGCGGCGGTGGCGACACCCCGCCGGCGGTGACCGGAGATCCCGCCACCTCGCCGTCGACCCCGCAGTCGCCCTCCAGCGACCCGGGTGCCGGGACACCGGACGGGCCGGACGCCACCGGTGACGCCGCCGGAGTGCTCGCCGGGGCGGCTACGCCCGAAGACCCCTCCATCGGACCCATCGCCGCCGCCGTTCCGGTCGGCGTGGCCGCGGGCCTCGCCGCCGCAGCCGCCGTGCCGCTCATGTCGAGACTGCGCAGGCGCGCATGATCCGGCCGCAAAGGATCAGTACAGCGGCCCTTTGCCGCACGAGGGTCGCCCGTTCACCTGGCGGGCCCAGCGTGGGGGTCGGGATGAGAGACCCGATTCTCGCCCACAGTCTTGACGGCCCCCCTCGCGGAGAGCCGTCAAGCCGTCAGCTGGTCAGAGCCGACGGATGTCACACCACACCCAGAAAAGGAAAGCTGTGAACAAGAAGAAGGTTATCGCAGCGGGTGCCGCTCTCGGCCTCGCTGCATCACTCCTGGTGACGATGCCGGCGGCCAACGCCGAGCCCGTCGCCAACGGCCCGGTCGTCGTGGGGTCGGACACGCTGCAGGATGTGCTCAACGCCCTCACCAACGGCTCGGGCATCACCGGCAGCAACGTGCGCTCGACGGCCGGCGGGCTCTTCGCTGCGTCGTTCGACGCGACCGGCTCGACCACCATCCAGACCAAGTCCGGCGGCCCCCGCTTCGGTCGCCCCAACGGCTCGGGCGACGGCGTCCGCGCCCTCAGCCGGTCGATCGACGGCAACCCCTACACGTCTGCCACGCCGGGCAGCCCCGCCAACGTGACGATCTCGAACCAGGTGGACGTCGCGCGCTCATCGTCGGGCGCGACGGTCGTCGCGAACGGGCCGCTCCTGTACATCCCGTTCGGCCGCGACGCCCTCTCGTACGCGCACTCGGGCGGGGCCAACGCCGCGTTCGACAACCTCGACCAGGCGACGCTCAAGGGCATCTTCGAGTGCACGATCACCCAGGTCGGCGGTGTCACGGTGACCCCCGTCATCCCGCAGACGGGCTCGGGCACGCGCAACGACTTCATCAGCAAGGTCGGCATCGGCACCCTCGGCGGCTGCGTCGTCACGGGTCAGGAGCACGACACGTCGAACCTCGCCAACGGCGAGCCCTTCCCGGCGAACGCCGTCACCCCGATGTCGGCCGCCCAGTGGGTGGCGCAGAACACGGGTGCGGGCGTCGACCGCCGCGGTGACGGCGTGAAGATCGGCTCGCCGATCGCCGGCACCCCCGCGGTTACGGGCACCGGCGCCGCCACGGTCCCCAACCCGACCTTCTACGCCAACAGCACCTGGGGCCGCGACACGTACATCGTCGTCGAGGCCGCTCGTGTGACCGCCGGCGACGCGAAGTACGACCCGAACCTCGCCAACCTCGTCAGCAACGCGGCATCCAAGCTCGGCAACACGCAGAGCACGCTCGCCGCGCAGGCCGGCTCGGTCAAGAAGAAGTTCGGCTTCCTCGCTCCCGCCAGCGCGACGCCGTTCCGCGCCGCTCTCCGCTCCTGAAACCCTTTCGCGACACCCCCTCAGAAACGAGAAGGAACATCATGACCATCAGCAAGAAGTGGAGCGTGGCGACCGCTGCCGCGCTCACGATCGCCCTCGTCGGCGGTGGAGCCGTCGCGGCCAACGCGGCCCCCGGCGACCCGATCAAGAACCCGCAGCCCAACGGCTCGCCCGGCGCCTTCTACATCTTCGATGAGAACGGCGAGCTCGCCGAGCAGGACGGTCGCGTCTTCGCTCGTGCGGACTTCCTGTTCGCCACCTCGGACCACGAAGACGTCAACGCCGAGCTCGACCCGGCCGACTACGCTCCGGCCGGCTCGTGGAACCAGGTCTGGAAGTTCATCGCCAAGCCGAGCGAGCTCTCCGGCGGCACCGGCAGCTGGCGCGCGTTCTCGGTCGACAGCGCGTCGGGCCCGAACGGCGGCGTCCTCCAGCCGAACCTGACCCTGGGCGACCTCGGTCTCGGGAACAACGGCGGCATCGACTCGGTGTTCGCCGCCGACGGCGACTGGCTCGTGGGCATCGCGTTCACCACCAACGCCGGCGTGACGCCGGTCGGCATGGTGTACCGGTCGGTCACGATCGACGGTGACACCGACACCTACACCTACGGTCCGATCACGTACGACGTGCCGGTCGGTCCTGTCGCACCGACCGAGGCCGACCTGACCGCCGGTCTGCGCGACACGGGCCTCGTGACCGAGACGATCGACAGCACGACGCTCGAGATCGACGCGGGCGCCGGCAAGGCCAACCAGACGCTCACCTACGGTTCGTTCCCCACGGGACTCGCGGGCACGGTGGTGCTCGACGCCAACGGCCGCGGCACGATCAACGCCTCGGCGGTCCCGGTCGGTCAGGCCACCAAGCTGTGGGTCTCCCAGAGCGACTACACCGGCCTGTCGTGGGATTCGTTCACCCTCACCGCGACCCCGCCGGCCAACCAGGACACCACGGCTCTCGAGGTCGAGGTCACCACGTCGGGCAAGTTCGCGCTCGTCGCTCCCGCGGCGCAGACGATCGACCTCGGCGACGTGCGCCGCAACCGCGTCAGCAACCCGGTGCCGCTCGGCTCGGTGACGGTGTTCGACGACCGCGACGTGCTCTCGGGCTGGAACCTGAACATCTCGTCGTCGGCGTTCGCCGGTCCGGGCTCGACCACCGTCCCGGCTGCGGCCCTCGGCTACGCCCCCGTCGGCACGACGCTCTTCCAGGGCATCACCGCCGGGGCCCCGAAGCTCGCGGGCGAAGGCTCGTTCGGCGTCCTCGCCGAGGGTGCCGCCGGTTCGTCGACCGGTGAATTCGAAGGTGCCGTGATCGACACGAACCTGACGTTCAAGGCTCCGATCAACGCGGCGAAGGGCGTGCACACCGCGACCCTGACCCTCGACCTCGTCTCGAAGTAACCGTCGAGAGACACCCGTGTGGGAAAGGTGCTTCGTGCGTCTTTCCCACACGGCGTGTCCCCTCTTCCCCTCTGCACCCATCGGATTGCCTGCCATGATCACCAGCACCTCCTCTGCCGCTCTCGCCCGTCGCGCCGCCCGAGGCGTCCGGCGGGCCGTCGCCGTGTCACTGGCGGCAGGACTCGCACTCGCCGGCGCGGCCCTGACGGTCCCGACCGCTGCGCATGCGGCCGACGACACCATCGGCATCTTGGCGGCTCCGGCGGGGCCCGACGGCTCCGCCGACGGCCGCACCCGGTTCAGCTACGCCGCCGACCCGGGGCAGAAGATCTCCGACCAGTACGTGGTGCGCAACACCGGCACGACGGTGCAGACCTTCACCGTGCTCTCGACCGACGCCTTCAATGACGAGGCGGGCGAGTTCGCCCTGCTGGAGACGGATGCCGAGGCCACCGACATCGGCAGCTGGGTGACGTTCGAGAACGGCACCGACCGGTTGCAGTTCGAGCTCGCACCGGGTGCTTCCCGGCTCGTGTCCTTCACCGTGAGCGTCCCGGCCGACGCGACGCCGGGCGACCACGTGGGCGGACTGGCCACCTCGGTCAAGACGCCGAGCGGTCAGGTCGTGCTCGACCGCCGCCTCGGCACGCGCATGTACCTCCGGGTCTCGGGCGACATCCAGGCGGGCCTGTCGATCGCGGGGCTCAACGCCGACTACATCGGCGACTGGTGGAATCCCTTCTCCGGTTCCGTCCGCGTCCGCTACACCGTGGAGAACACGGGCAACATCGCGCTCGCGTCGAACATCACCGTCGGGGCCAGCACGTGGTTCGGCATCCCGACCGGCGCCGAGCAGGGCGACGGCATCCCCGAGCTGCTGCCTGGCGGCACCCGCACCTACGAGACCGACCTGCCGGGGATCGCGAGCTGGGGCTACCTCAACGCCCATGTCACCTTGAACCCGTTCGTCGAAGGCGACGACGCGACGAAGCTTCTGCCGGTCCCGGCGACGTCGCGCGACACCATCCTGTTCGCTCCGCCGTGGACGATCCTCATCGCCCTCGCCGTCGTAGGGATCGCGCTGATCGTCCGGCGCTGGCGCGCGAAGGTCGACGCGCGTCGCGCCGAGGAATGGATCGCGTACACCGAGGCCGAGGCAGCCCGCAAGGCCGCCGAGCGCGAGGTCGTGGGGGCGGGGTCGTCTTCGTGAGGGGCCGCGCCGGCCGCGCGATGCCAGGCGCGACACGGGATGCCGGCGCCTGGGCGCGCCTGCTGGTGGAGGTCGGTGCGGTGGCCGCCGCATCCGTCCTCCTCGTCGCAGGTCTCGTCCTCGGAGGCTCGCCCGCCCACGCGGACACGAGCGACGACGGCAATCTCGTGGTCGACGTCACCGACGGCGTGAAGCCGACCACCAAGCCGACCCCCCAGCCGCCGCGCCCCCCGGGACCGCCGTTCACGCCTCCCGGTCAGGGCGGAGGATCGGGCGGAGGAGTGGTCGCGCCCGTCGACGACACGCAGGCCACGATCCCCGACCCGGTCGCCGCCGACGATGCGCTCGGCGACGATGCTGCCGCGTCGGGACCGATCACGATGAGCGGACTCATCGCCACCGCGACTCCGTCGTTCGGCGTGGACAACGGCACGTTGCGACTCGAGTTCGTCGTGCGGAACAACTACGCCACGTCCATCGACGCGACCGCGCGATTCTGGGTCGCCGATGTGACGGGCACCACCGTGGCCGAGACGGAAGCCGTGCCGGTGGATGACCTGGAGGCGGGGGAGACCCGGCGGGTGCTCGTCACGATCGACGGGCTGGGCCAGCGGACGGTGCTGCGCGCCTACGTGCGGTTCTTCCCGCCGGCCACGATGGATGGGGACGAGGTGGCGCCGATCACACGCAACACCCTCGTGGTGATCCCGCCCCTGTTCAGCATCTCGCTCGTCAGCGCCCTGGGACTGCTCGGCGGGGCGGCGTGGTGGGTGCTCAGCCTGCGGGGGCTCCGGCTCCGACTCCGGGGGCTCCCGATATGAGCGTGCGCCATCGGACCGCGGCCAACGCTCGTGCGCTGCGCGTTCACAAGCCGTTCAGGGGTGCGCATCCGAACCGACGCGGGGTCGTGCGTGAATATGCCGTGACCATCGACGTGCCCGACCGCGTCCCCTCGCGCGAGGGGGCGTCAGCGTGACGGTCACGCAGAACGGACCCCGCGCCGACGCGCTCGATGCGGCCCTCCGTCGGGTGACGGGGTGGCGGATGCCGGGCGCCGGCGGTCCCCCGCGGCCCCCCCGGCCTCCGCGGCAGCCACGAGACCAGCGCCCGCCGCGGCCCCCACGTCGCGTGCCGAAGGTCAAGCCCGAGCTTCCGCCCCTTCCCCCGCGGATGATCTTCGTGCGCGGCGGCCTGATCGTGCTGTCGGCTCTGCTGCTCGCCCTCGCCCTGAACATCCTCGTCGTAGGGCAGGTGCGCCACCTCGTCGCGCAGCAGCAGCTGAGCGACGCGTTCCGAGCCCAGCTGCAAGAAGGAACCGCGCCGGTGTCGGAGGGCGACGTCGACGAGATCCTTCTGCCCGACGGCGCGCCGGTGGGAATCATCGACATTCCGCGCCTCGGCGTGCGAGAGGTGATCGTCGAGGGCACCGACTCCGGCACGACCCAGCTGGGTCCCGGTCACCGGCGCGACACGAGCCTCCCGGGCCAGGCGGGTGAGAGCGTCATCATGGGCCGGGCCGCCGGGTTCGGCGGCCCCTTCGGTCGCATCCAGGAGCTCGCCCCCGGAGACGAGTTCACGATCATCACCGGGCAGGGCGAGCACCGGTTCGAGGTGATCGGGCTCCGCTACGCCGGGGACCCGTCACCACCGCCCCTCACGGCAGGCGAGAGTCGGGTCATCCTCACCACAGCCCGCGGCGCCCCCTATCTGCCCACGGGCATCGCTCGCGTCGACGCGCAACTCGTCAGCGACGTCCAGCCTGCCGGCCCTCGACAGACCCGGTTCACGACGCTGTCGCCGTCGCAGACCGCGATGGCCGGCGACACGTCGATGGCGTGGGCGCTCGTCTTCGCGCTGCAGTTCCTCGTCGTGGTCGAGATCGCCGCCGTCTGGGCCTACCGCAACGTGGGGGCGCGACGCACGTGGATCGTCTTCGCCCCCCTCACGATGCTGGCGTCGCTGTGGGTGACGGGCGAGATCGTCCGGCTCCTCCCCAACCTCCTCTAGACGCGCGAGCGTCGCCCCTCCCGTACCCGAAACGGAAACCACCGATGACCAGGCCCGCCACCGCGCATGACCAGGGCGCGGAGACCACCGCCGCCCCCGATCCGTCGCTCCCGAACGTCGAGGGGACGGAGCCCGCCGACGCCACCGCGAACACCGTGGTCATCACGTCGGAGGAGGGCCCCGGCACCCCGCCCGAGCCACCGCTCGACGCCACCGCCCCGACCGACGACGTCACCCGGATCATCCCCGCGGGGCGCACCACCCCCCGGTGGTCTCCCGCGCGCCTGACGGCGGCCGTGTCGAGTCTGGCCCCGGGCGGCGGCCGACCGGGCCTTCGTCTGCCAGGACGCAAGGGGCACGCAGCATCCGCCCCTCCTCTCGCCCCGCAGCCGGCCAGTCTCGAGGGCCGCAACGTCTCGGCGTGGTTCGGCGAGCGCAAGGTGCTCGACCGGGTGTCGCTGACAATGGATGCCGGCATCATCACGTCGCTGATCGGGCCCTCGGGGTGCGGCAAGTCGACGTTCCTGCGCATCCTCAACCGCATGCACGAGCTGGTGCCGTCCGCGTCGCTCGCCGGTGAGGTGCTGCTCGACGGCGACGACATCTACGACCCGACCCGCAAGCTCGTCGACGCCCGCAAAGAGATCGGCATGGTGTTCCAGAAGCCGAACCCGTTCCCGGCGCAGTCGATCTACGACAACGTCATCGCCGGTCTGCGCCTCACCGGCACCAAAGCCTCGCGTGACGAGAAGGACGAGCTCGTCGAGTCGTGCCTGACCCGCGCGGGACTGTGGAAAGAGGTCAAAGACCGCCTGCGCTCGCCGGGTGCGGGACTCTCGGGCGGCCAGCAGCAGCGTCTGTGCATCGCCCGGTCTCTGGCTGTGCGGCCGCGGGTGCTGCTGATGGACGAGCCGTGCTCGGCACTCGACCCCACGTCGACCCGCGTGATCGAGGAGACGATGCTCGAACTCGCCAGCGAGGTGACCATCGTCATCGTCACGCACAACATGCAGCAGGCGCAGCGGGTCTCGCAGCAGTGCGCGTTCTTCCTCGCCTCGCACGGCACGCCCGGCGCGATCGTCGAGCACGGCGACACCGAGGCCATGTTCGCCGACCCCATCGACCCGCGGACCCACGACTACGTGAACGGCGTCTTCGGCTGACCCGGTCGCGGTACCTCGCGGCCCTGCTCCCTCGGCCCGCGCTCGAGTCGCGAAAAAAACCCGAGACACCCCGCCGCGGGCCGGGTGTATAGTCGGAAAGGGGGTTGGGGTTGCGG
>NZ_JBHVCA010000005.1:191582-243679 GCF_042803895.1 Microbacterium sp. NPDC057407
CGCTCTCGTCGCAATCACACGCCGACCGCGCGCGCGGCGAGCGGCGTGTCTTGGCGACTCGAGGGTGCGGGTCGCGCGTCAGCCGGCGAGGGTGAGGATCGCGGATGCCACGGCCCGGGGCGCCGAGTGCTGGGCGACGTGGTGCTGGCCGGGGATCTGCACGAGGTCGGCTCGCGGTGCGCTGTCTCGCAGGCGCCGGCACCACTCCAGGCCGGCGATCGGATCGGCGCCGCCGCGGACGATGAGGAGCGGCACCATCAGGCCCGCGACCCGATCCTCGAGCGGGTAGGCCAGCATGTGACGCAGCTGGGTGAGATACCAGGGGATCCCGCACCGCAGGTAGTCGGTGAGGACGATCGCGTTCACCGCGAGCGGTTCGAGCAGGGTGTCCATCGCCAGCGCGCGCGTCTGCCGCAGAACCGTGCGGTGCCGGTCGTCGGTGACCGGGCCCATCGCCACCACCGACCTGAGCAGGTCGGGCCGCTGCGCGGCCGCCTCGACCACCCACTGTGACCCCATCGAATGGCCGACGAGCACGACCGGCCCGAGCTCGAGCCGCTCGAGCACCTGCGCGAGGGCACCGGCCATCGTTTCGACGTCGACATCGCGGCTCGGTTTGGGCAGTCCACCGAACCCGGGCAGATCCACAGACACGACGGTGCGGGATGCCGCGAGCTCGTCGTGCAGTCGCGACAGGTAGCGGTGTGACACCCCGATCCCGTGCACCAGTACGACCGCGGGGTGCCGACTTGCCGGCGCGATCGACGAGAGCACGCGGAACGCGAGACCCTCGACATCGAGCCGCTCCTCGGCAACGCGCAGCTTCCGGCCGCGCTTCGCGCCGCGCGCATGGTCGGCGAAGGTCATGCGCCCATGCTACGAAGGCGGCGGAAAGCGCGGCCGCCGGTTGACATCGCTCGCTACGCTCGTCGCGTGCGACTCCGTGCGATCGATCTGGTGGACGTGTTCGTCTATCTCGTCGTGCTCGGCGTCTTCATCCAGCTCTTTCCGCAGGTGATCTCCGAGACCTTCCTACTCGCCCTCCTCACTGCGGTGCTGCTGAAGCTCATGCTTGAGGTGGTGCTCTGGGTGAAGAAGCGCATCGTGGGGCAGATTCGCGGCGCCGGTGCATCCTGGGTCCGAGCGGTCAACGTCGTCGCGCTGGTGCTCGTGCTTCCGGGCAGCAAGTTCCTGGTCCTCGGCGCTGTGGCGCTTTTCTTCGGCGATGCGGTCTCGCTCGGCGGCTTCTTCCAGGTCACCGCGCTGATCATCACGCTCATGCTCGCGCGCAGCGGGGTGCGCCGGCTGCTCGACCGCACCGGGGACGGCACCGCGACGCCGGGCGCCTGAACCCCGCCGCCGCGGGACCAAGGACCCCATCGACAGCGCGACCGTCGTCCAGCGTGGGCAAGGATGACGCGCCCGCAGCGCGATGTCGTCGACACCGACTACGGCCGAAGGAGCCCCGCATGAGCAACGTGATCGCCCTGAAAGACATCTCGATGTCTGATCTGCCGCAGGTCGGCGGCAAGAACGCCTCGCTGGGCGAGATGATCTCCCGCCTGACCCGCGATGGTCTGCGCGTTCCCGGCGGCTTCGCGACGACGGCTCGGGCCTACCGCGCATTCCTCTCCGCCGACGGACTGGCCGATCGCATCGACCGCCTGCTCGCCACCCTCGACATCGGCGATGTCGACGAGCTGGCCGCAGTGGGCAGCCAGATCCGTGCGCTCATCGAAGCGCAGCCCTTCCCGGTGGACCTGGAGCGCGACGTCCGGTCGTCGTTCGCGACCCTCGTGGCCGGAGACCCCGAGCATGAGCGGGTGACGTGGGCGGTGCGGTCGTCGGCGACCGCCGAGGATCTGCCGGACGCGTCATTCGCGGGACAGCAGGAGACCTACCTCCATATCTCCGGAGTAGACAACATCCTCGCCGCGGTGAAGAAGGTCTTCGCGTCGCTGTACAACGACCGGGCCATCGCCTACCGGGTGCACCAGGGCTTCGCGCACTCCGACGTCGCCCTGTCGGCATCCGTGCAACGAATGGTGCGCTCCGACATCGGGGCCTCGGGGGTGATCTTCACCATCGACACCGAGTCAGGGTTCCGCGACGCCGTGCTGATCACGGGAGCGTACGGACTCGGCGAGGCGGTCGTGCAAGGGGCGGTGAACCCGGACGAGTTCCTCGTCTTCAAGCCGTCTCTCCGGGCCGGCCGCCCGGCCATCCTCCGCCGCCGTCTCGGGCAGAAGGCCACCGCGCTGCGGTTCGCCCGCGAGAGCAGCGTGGAGCACAGCACCCGCTTCGAAGAGGTGCCCGACGCGGAGCGCTCGCGCTTCAGTCTTCGCGACGACGAGGTCGCCGAACTGGCAAGGCAAGCCCTTGTGATCGAAGACCACTACGGGCGGCCCATGGACATCGAGTGGGCGCGCGACGGCGTCGACGGTCGGCTGTACATCCTGCAGGCGCGACCCGAGACAGTCGTGTCGCGCGAGGACGGCGCGACCCTCGACAGGTTCGTTCTGGGCGACCACGGGCCGTTGCTGATCAGCGGGCGGGCGATCGGTCAGCGCATCGGGTCGGGCAGAGTCCGCGTGCTGTCGTCGGTGGCGGAGATGGACAGGGTCGAAATCGGCGACGTCCTCGTGGCCGACATGACCGACCCCGACTGGGAGCCCATCATGAAGAAAGCCGCGGCGATCGTCACCGACCGAGGCGGGCGAACGTGCCACGCCGCGATCGTCGCGCGAGCTCGGCATCCCGGCGGTGGTGGGCACCGGGACGGCCACGCATCTTCTGCAGGACGGGTCGCTCGTCACGGTCAGCTGCGCCGAAGGCGAAGACGGTCGCGTCTTCGCGGGACGCGCCGACTACTCCGAGGAGCGCACGCGAATCGATCGGATGCCGCGCATCCCGGTGGACCTCATGATGAACGTCGGCAGCCCGGACCAGGCGTTCTCCTTCGCCGCGATCCCGAACGCCGGCGTCGGGCTGGCCCGCCTCGAATTCATCGTCACCGAGTTCATCGGCATCCATCCCCAGGCACTCCTCGATGTCGGATCGCTCGACGAACCCCTCGCGAGCGAGATCACACGCCGCACCCGCGCGTACGGATCGCCCCGCAAGTACTTCGTCGAACGGCTGGCCGAAGGGGTCTCGAGCATCGCGGCCGCTTTCGCGCCCAAGCCCGTCATCGTCCGCATGAGCGACTTCAAGACCAACGAGTACGCGCACCTTCTCGGAGGCGACCGCTACGAGCCGGAGGAGGAGAATCCGATGCTCGGGTGGCGTGGCGCGTCACGGTACGTGACTGCGCGCTTCGCCGACTGCTTCGCGATGGAGTGCGACGCCCTGCGGTACGTGCGCGACGACATGGGGCTGACCAACGTCAAGATCATGGTGCCGTTCGTCCGCACACTGGCCGAGGCCGAGGCCGTCGAGCGCGCTCTGGCCGAGAGAGGGCTGGGGCGGGGGGTGAACGGGCTCGAAGTGCTGATGATGTGCGAGATCCCGTCGAACGCGCTGTTGGCAGACCGCTTCCTCGATCACTTCGACGGATTCTCGATCGGATCGAACGACATGACGCAGCTCGTCCTCGGCGTGGACCGCGACTCCGAGCTGGTGGCGGATGCCTTCGACGAACGCGACCCGGCCGTGCTCGCCGTGCTGCAGCTGGCGATCGACGCCTGCCGTCGACGCGGCCGTTACATCGGGATCTGCGGTCAGGGTCCGTCGGATCATCCGGATTTCGCCGAATGGCTCGTCGGTCGAGGCATCCGCTCGCTCTCGCTCAATCCTGACAGCGTGATGTCGACGTGGATGCGGCTTGCCTCGGCAGAAGTCCGGGCGCCCCTGAGGAGTGGTGCCGATCCCGTGTCGGTGTGATCGCGGCCTGGCGTGGCCTGGCGTGGCCTGGCGTGGCGCGGGACCTTCGACCCCTGACGACGGCTCCCCGCGGCGGATGCTGAGGGCATGCCTGAGACCTATCGTGACCCGCGCGGCACCGAGTCGCAGCCGCCCCTGCCCTGGGACCGCCCCGGCATCCTCGTCGGGGTGGACGGCTCGCGCGCATCTCTCGCCGCGTTGCGCCGCGCCGTCGACATGGGCCCGAAGCTCGGCTTGCCGGCGCACGCGGTCATGATGTGGGACTACCCGACGTTCGTCTCGGGGACGTACGGCGATCCCTGGGGCGGTTTCGACCCTCAGCAGCACGCCGCCGAGGTGCTCGGCGATGCCGCGAAGGAGATGTTCCCTGATGGGCCGCCCGACTGGTTCACGTGGTCGCCGCGACGCGGCCGACCGGCCCGCGAACTCGTGAAACTGTCGGCCGAGGCCGCGCTGATCGTGGTCGGCGGCAGGGGCCATGGCGGTTTCGCGGGGCTGCTCCTCGGCTCGGTCAGCGACGCGTGCGCCGCGCACGCGCAGTGCCCGGTGCTGGTGATGCACGACCGCTGAGCCCGCTCAAGCGAGCGCGACCGACTCGAGGTGCTCGGGAACGCGTGCGGGCCACCCGAGCTCCCGCTCGATCCTCGCGCGCAGGGTGTCGGCCGCCGTCGGCTCGCCGTGGGTGACGTACACAGCCCGCGGTGCGCGCGGCGTCGACCTCATCCACGCCAACACCTCGTCGGCGTCGGCGTGTGCGGACAGCGAGTCGAGGAGCACCACCTCAGCGCGGATCGGCACATCCCGGCCGAAGATGCGCAGACTGCGTGCGCCTGCAGCGAGGGCAGCTCCGCGAGTTCCGCCCGCCTGGAATCCCGTCAGCACCACGGCATTCGCAGGATCCGAGCCGTACGCCGTGAGGTGATGGAGCACGCGACCGCCCGTGAGCATGCCGCTGGCCGAGATGATCACCATGGGTCCGCCGCGCAGGTTCAGGAGCTTCGAGTCGTCCACGGACCGCACCAGGGAGGGAAGGTCGTAGATGCGGTCGAGTTCGGAGCTGTCCAGGCGGTGTTCGGCGGGGAATCGTCGATAGACGTCGATGACCGATACCGCCATGGGACTGTTGACGAAGACGGGGACCGGGGGGATCTCACCGCGCTCGCGCAGTCGCGACAGGTGCAGCAGGATCGTTTCGGTCCGGCCGACCGCGAACGCGGGGATGAGCACCACACCGCCACGCTTCGTGACCCGTCGGATCACGTCTCCGAGGTGGATCTCCGGGTTCTCCGGACTGTGTGCGCGGTCTCCGTAGGTGGATTCGGTGACGAGGACGTCGGTCGGACCCAGCGGCTCGGGCGGTCGCATCAGCGGGTCGTCCGGACGTCCCAGATCCCCCGTGAATGTGACCGTCGTGCCACCGACCGTGAAGCTCACGCACGAGGCTCCGAGGATGTGTCCGGCCGGCGCGAGCTCGAACGCGGTGTCGGGCGCGAGCTCGACCGGCTCGTGGAAATCGATCGGCCGCAGACGATCCAGAGCGGCAGCGGCGTCGTCGACGGTATAGAGGGGACGCGGAATCGGATGCTTCGACCAGCCGCCCCGGGCCGCGTGACGCGCCTCTTCCTCGAGAAGATGGGCACTGTCGGGCAGCATGATCCGGCACAGTTCAGCCGACCCCTGCGAGCAGTAGATCGGCCCGCGGAAGCCGTCCCGCACCAGCGCCGGCAGGTAGCCGGAGTGGTCCAGATGCGCGTGCGTCAGCACGACGGCGTCGACCGACGAAGGCGAGACGGGGAACGGTGCGCGGTTGCGCGCCCGCAGCACCTTGTATCCCTGGAACATCCCGCAGTCGACGAGCGTGCGGTGGGTCCCGTGGCGGATGAGGTAGCGCGAACCCGTCACGGTGTCGGCGGCCCCGAGGAACCCCATCGAGGCTGCGTGCTGAGGGCCGCTCCGCGGCCCGATGCCGGGTGTCGCACCGGTGGGACGGTCGACCATCGCCCTCAGCCGTTCATCGCGCGGCGGCCGGTACCAGGGCCTCTGCGAGCTCCGACCCCCAACGCCGAGCACGCTCGATCTCGGCCGGTTCGAGGTGGCTCTCCTTGTCGACGAAGAAGCTCATCGGCTCGACGAGCCGGTGAGATCCGAGAGCGCTCAGGCGCTTGTCGATCGAGCCCGCGGCAGAGCCGGTGAAGAGGCGCGGCATGTCGACGCGCGTGTCGAAGGCGGCATGGTGGGCCACGGTGGGTTGGTACCGCTTGAGCCATTCACGGATGCCGATCCCATCGAATCCCGGCTCGAGCTGCAGATCCTTGCTCTCATCTGCCGCCCATTTCTGCGCGTCGGCGCGGGATTCCGGCCGACTGAGGCCGTGGACGTGGGTGGGGCCGCCGACGATCAAGAGGGACAGGTCGTCGGGAAGCGATTGCGCTTCGCGGACCGGGATGATGCTCACGGTGTGGTCGGCGCTCAGGCGGTCGGCGATCGACTCGGCGACGCGCCGGGTGCTGCCGAACATCGATTCGTAGACGATCACGATGGATCCGGTGGTGTCGTTCATCATGGCGTTCCTTTTTCTGGAGGTATGCGAGCATGGCGAATCAGATCGCCGCCCACCCGCCGTCGACGGGGATGATGGCGCCGGACACGTTCGACGCGTCGTCACTGAGAAGCCAGGTGATGGCGGAGGCGAGCTGCTCGGGGCGCGCGACCCCCGGCACGTTGGTCTGCAGGAACGGGCCGATTCTCGTCTGACCCCACTCCGAGCGGAACGGCGCTTCGATGTTGGTCGCCACCGGGCCCGGAGCGACGGCGTTGCACCTCACGCCGCGCGGGGTGTAGAAGAACGCCGTGCTGAGGGTCAGTCCATTCACCGCGTGCTTCGACGTCGTGTACGGCGTGCCGGCCGCCGATCCTCGCAGCCCCGCCTCGGAGCCGACGTTCACGATGCTCCCGCGTCCTCGTTCGAGCATGACCGGCAGGACGGCACGGGTGAGTCTCATCATGGCGGTCACGTTGACGGCGAGAACCCGATCCCACGTCGCATCGGCGATGTCAGCAGTGGGCTCGAAGCCGTCCATGATGCCGGCGACGTTCGCAAGCCCGTCCACTCGTTCACCGACCGTGGACATGACGGTGGCGATGCTCGCGTCGTCAGTGATGTCGGCGGTGATCGGGACGATGTCGCCTTCGACCTCGGAGGTCAGGTCATGGAGCCTGCCGGCGGACACGTCGACGGCGATCACGCGGCACTCCTCCATCGCCAGGCGGGTCGCTGTGGCGAGGCCGATGCCGGAGCCGGCGCCCGTGACGATGACGGTGCAGCCGGCGAACCGATGCTCATGGAGGGTCATGGGAGGTCCTTTCGCGGTGTCACGTCATTGCACACTCCACGCCGACACTCACCCCGGGCCCAAAGTCCCGCGCGCTATCCGCCGACGGGACCAAGGGCCCTAACCGGCCGCTCCCGGCCCCATAGCGTCGCTGACGCGGCGGTGGCCGCGGATGACAGGAGGGCTCATGGAGCGCATCGTTCTCGGCTACGACGGCACCTCGGCGTCGGTCTCGGCGCTCGAGTGGGTCGCGGAGCGGGCCGCCCGCGGACACGTGATGGTCGGGGTGGTCAACGTGGTGTCGAAGCTCGCACGGGACCGCGCAGCGACCCTTGACCGACTGGGCGAGGCCGAGGCATACCTGCGCGAGCGGGCGCCGGGGACGGGCGTCGAGCTGCACCGGCTCGAAGGGGGCACGGCGAATGCGCTGACCGAGTTCGCCGACGAAGCCGACCTTCTGGTTGTGGGCATCAATCCGGGCCATCCGATCCGGGCCACCGTCGCGGGCGCACTGCCCTTGCGGTTGAGCACCTTCTCCCGCGTCCCGGTTGCAATGGTCCCCGCCGGGTGGGTCGCCGGGAGTGACCCCGTGACGGTCGGAATCGCCGCTGACGAGTCATCCGACGCCGCACTCGCATTCGGGGCCCGCGAGGCGCGGGCCACCGCTACTGCGCTGCGGCTCGTGCATTCGTGGCTGATGCCCACTCCATCGTTCTCGGGCAACACCGTGCTCGTTCAGACCACGGATTCGGTCATGGCCGAGCATCGCGAGGTGCTCGAGCACGCACTGTCATGGGTTCTGGAGCGTCATGCGACGCTCCCCGTTCAGACCGAACTGGTACGCGACAGCCGCTCCGCCGCACTCCTGCGATTCGCCGGTCGAGCGTCGATGCTCGTCATCGGCACGCACCACCGGGGCATCCTGGCGGGCGGCGTGCTGGGCTCGGTGGGGCAGGAGGTGCTGTGGCACGCCGAGTGCCCGGTCATCGTGGTGCCGAATGAGGCGGGGACGTCCCGCTTCGAGGAGGACTGACGGATGCTTCGGATCGCTCGCATCGCGTTGCTGTCGTCGCTGGCGTTCGTGGCCGTGACGGCGCTCGCCGGAGGTGTGGCCCTCATCCTGGGCAGCCTCAGCCCGGACGTGCCCTACACGATCATCCCGCCGGGCGACTACCTCTCGGGGTCGCCGTTCGGCTCGTATCTCCTGCCCGGGCTGGCGCTGATCCTGCTCGTCGCCGCCCCGCACGCATGGGCGTTCGTGAGGGTTCTTCGGCGCCGGCCGGCGGCGGAGTTCCTCTCGTCCGCCGCCGGCTTCGCCTGCCTCATCTGGATCTTCGTGCAGATGGTCTACATCCCGTTCAGCCCGCTGCAAGCGGTGTACTTCGCTGTGGGGCTGCTGGAGCTCGGCCTGACCCTGCTGCTTCTCGGCGTCCTCGACTTCGCCGCCCACCCGCGTCGGTCGACCATGGTGACTGTGTCGGACGGCGATCGAGGGTCGATTCCGACCGGCCGCTGAGCCTCCGCAGCCTAGACGTGCTGTCGGCGGAGCAACGCAGCAAGAGTGAGGCCCGTGACGGTCGACATGGCGAGAGCCATCAGCACGCCGGCGCCCAGCCCGATCGCCACGGCGACGGCGACACTCTGACCCTCGTGCCACAGCGGCATGGCGACGAGCAGGAAGATCGCCAGGCCGACGAGCCACGCCGCGGCCGTGCCGCCGACCCACCACCCGGCGCCCCTGACGAGCCGTCGCAGTTCGAGCCACTGCGCGCCGCCGATGGTCGAGAGGAGGGCGGCTCCGAGAACGACGAACATCAGGGCTCGAGCGGGCCACGGCCACGTGCTCCAGACGGGTGCGAGGGTCGAGGGCACCATGCCGATCACGTAGGCGGCGACCGCTCCAGCCGCCGTCACGGCGACCCATACCCAGGGCCGGATCGACGGCAGGAGACGGCGGAGGACGACGAGCTGGGCTGTTGCCAGCACCGCGCCCTCCACCGCGCCCGCCCCCAGGAGAAGCGGCACGAGAGCCGGGGAGTCCGAGAAGGCCGCGCCGACGAGAGCCGGCGCGGCGAAGCCGACCGTCTCGCCGAGAGTGACCACGGCGATCCAGCGACCCAGCCAGGGAGCCGACCCGGTGGTCGTCGTCGTGAGGGCCGCGCCGCTGCTCTCGCCGGCTGTCATCGCGCAGCCGGCACGACGACGATCGGGGTGTGCACGGTGCCGATGAGGTCCTGCCCGACAGAGCCGTAGACGCCGCCCGCGAGCACGCCGCGCCCGTGGGTGCCCATGACGACGAGTGAACTGTCGGCGGCCGCCGCGGCGACGGCGGCGACCGCATTGTCGTGGATCAGCACCGGTTCGACAGTGACGCCGGGAGAGGAATGGCGGATGCGTTCCACCGATCGCTCGATGACGTCGCGGTGCTGCATGAGCGCCTGCTGGCGCGAGGTCGCCAAGGCCGACGACCCCGACGTCGTGATCGGGACGGACCAGGCGTGCACCACACGGAGGTTCTCACCCCATTCCGCGGCCTCTGCCGCGGCGAACCCTTCCGCCCGTTCGCTCGATCCATCCGTCGCCAAGGCAAGGGTGACCGGACCGTTCTTCGCGGACCATCCCGCCGGGACGATGCACGTCGGCACGGGCGACTTCGCGCTGATGCGGAGGGACAGCCACCCGTGAAGGGCTTCGCGCACCGGACGGTCGGAGTCGATGCCGATGACGAGCAGATCCGAGTCGGCCGCAGCATCCGTCAGCGCCCTCGCGAGTGTTCCGTCGATGCGCGCCGTCTCTACCGCCAAACCCGGGATCTGAGTCCGCAGACGCTGCTCTGCCTGCGCCAGCTGCTCCTCGGCGCGCGGGCGATCCTGCAGGAACGGGTTCGTGACGATCACGACCTCGACGCGCAGATCGCGGCGCAGCGCTCGGTCGATGACCCAGTCCAGCGCGGCTTCCGCTCCTTTGCCGGCGTCGTATCCGACCAGGATCCGCTCCATCTCCCGCCTCCGTCGTCGTGGTCCGAGGATAGAGAGAGGGTGATCGCTGCTCCGGGACCTAGGTCCCGTCCCGCGCCGGGGTGGGGTGCTCGGGTTCGCGGTGCTCGAGGTGGAACACGGCGGCCTGGGTGCGCCGCTCGAGCCCGAGTTTGCTCAGCAGCGACGAGACGTAGTTCTTGACCGTCTTCTCGGCGATGCCGAGCTTCTCTCCGATCTGGCGGTTGGTGAGGCCGTCGGCGATGAGCCGGAGGATCTGCCGCTCGCGCAGCCCGAGCGATCCGAGCCGCGGGTCCTCGGCGTCGGCCCGTTCGCGGATCTGCTCCGCCGCCTGGCGCGCGAGCGCCGGATCGAGCAGAGATCGCCCGGCCGACACGGCGCGCACGGCGTCGAGCAGCCGCGCGCCGCCGATGTCTTTCAGCACGTATCCGGATGCTCCGGCCAGGACCGCCGCCCGCACGGCGGCGTCGTCGTCGTAGGCGGTGAGGATGAGGCACTTCACTTCGGGCACCCGGGAGCGGATGTCGCGGCACAGGTCGATGCCGCTGCCGTCCGGAAGTCGCACATCGAGCACGGCGACGTCCGGCCGTGTCGCCTCGATGCGGCCGCGTGCCTGGCGGACCGTTGCCGCCTCACCGACGACGTCGAGGTCGGGTTGGGTGCGGATCAGATCCGCGACTCCACGGCGCACGACCTCGTGGTCGTCGACGAGGAACACGTCGATCACGTGATGTCCTTCCGATCGTGGCGGCGGTCCGGCAGCGGCACCCGCCAGGTGGCGGCTGTCCCGGTCGAGCTCGAGTCGAGGAGAAACACGCCGCCGCGGCGGCGCGCCTTGTGGTCCAGGTTGTCGAGCCCGCTGCGGCGGGAGGTGGTGCCGATCCCGATTCCGTCGTCCTCGACCGTGAGGGCAGCGGACCCGTCCTCGATCGCGAGCTCGACGGAAACGCGGTCGGCGTGCGCGTGGCGCACGGCGTTGCTCAGCAGCTCGCGCGCGACCCCGACGACCTCGGTCGCGAGGTCGTCGACGATGAGGTGGTCCACCGGTCCTGTGAACCGGATCGCGGGTGGACGCTTCATCGAGCCGGAGACGGCCGCGACGACGTCGATGATCTGGTGCCGGACGGTCGTCTCCTCACGGCGCGACAGGGCGAACACCACGGTCCTGATCTGCGAGATGGCGTCGTCCAGCTGGTCGATCGAGTCCGACACGCGATCCGCCTCCGATCCGGCGGGAAGCGATGCGGCCACCGACTGCAGGGTGAGACCCGTCCCGAAGAGCTGCTGGATGACGTGGTCGTGCAGGTCGCGGGCGATGCGGCTGCGATCGTCGGCGAGCATCGCCCGCTGGGCCTCCTCGCGGGCGACGGCGAGCTCGAGGGCGATGCCGGCTCGCGAAACGAAGTCTCCCGCGCTGTCGATCTCGGCTCTGCTGAACCGCCGCGCTTTCGGTTCCCGTGCAAGGCACACCACGCCCCACAAGCGTGCTTTGGTGCGCATCGGCGCGGCAAGAGCGGGGCCGGTCTCGCCGTCGGCTGTGATGTGCAGGGGACTCGCTCCGGTCGTCGGCGCCGCGATCGCGCGCGCGCCGTCGTCGGTGAGGCTGCCGCCAGCGCACACGGCGTCGGCGCTGAGTACGGCACCGCGGAGTTCCGCCTCGTCTGCGCCGCGTGCGGCGGCGATACGAAGCTCGTCGGAATCGTCGTCGACCAGCAGCACGGTGACCTTGTCGATCCCGGGCAGCTCGAAGATGCGTCCGGCGATCAAGTCGAAGGCGGTGGCGGTCGGCGAAGAAAGCAAAGCGGACGAGAGCTCTGCTGCGGAGGTCATCCACCTCTCGCGCGTGCGCGCCGCGTCGAGCAGGCGCGCGTTGTCGATGGCGAACCCCGCCGTGGTGGCGAGGGCGGAGATCAGTCGCTCGTCTTCGTCGGTGAACTCGCCGTGGCGCCGGTTGGTCAGGTAGAGGTTGCCGAACACCTCGTTGCGCACCCGCACCGGCACGCCCAGGAACGTCGTCATCGAAGGGTGGTGGGCGGGGAACCCCGCTGCCCGGGGGTCGCTCGACATCTCGGTCAGCCGAATCGCCTGAGGGTCTCTGATGACCGCGCCCAGGAGCCCATGCCCTTCGGGGAGCCGACCGATCCTCGCCGCGTCGGCTTCATCGAGGCCGACATAGATGAACTCTTCGAGCCGGTCACGCTCGGGAGCGATGACTCCCAGCGCTCCGTACTCCGCGTCGACGAGCGCAACGGCCGCTTCGACGATGCGCCGCAGCAGCGTCGCAAGATCGATCTCCTCGACCACCGACTGGGTCGCACCGAGCAGGGCCCGAAGGCGCTCTTGGGTGTGCCGCACCTTCTCCGCCTGCCTGAGCAAGCCGTTAAGGGCGTTGTCCAGTTCGAGGCGAGGGCTGTCGGGGAACACGATGCGTTCATCCGCGGGCATCGACGCCTCCTTCTTGCGCCGACCCCAGGGTAGGACCAGAGGTGGTGCGGCGCCAGATGAACGGGACTTTGGGCCCGCGGCATCCGGGGTCCCGGTGTTCGGATGAAGACGGAGGACATGCCATGACGACGCCCATGCCGACACACCTCACGACCGCGGAGTGCTGGACTCTGCTCGAGAGCGAGACCCTCGGGCGCCTGGCCCTCATCGGCGACGACGGCGTGCCCGATCTGTTCCCGGTGAACTACGTCGCGCACGAGGGCGCGATCTACATCCGCACCGCGCACGACTCGAAAATCCTTCGCATCGTCGCCCACCCCGTCGCGGGGTTCGAGGTCGACGGCAGCGAGGGCGATGAGGTGTGGAGCGTCGTCGTGCGCGGCGCCATCGCTCGACTCACCGACGACGCCGAGATCGAGCGGGTCGGCGCGAGGAGGATCGTCTCGTGGAGCCCGCGCCAGAAACCGTACGTGATCAAGCTCACAGCGCACACGGTCACCGGTCGCCGCTTCGTGAAGGTCGACCGCGCCCCGTCGCGCCCCGTGCATCCAGCTGATCGCGTCGCCGCAGATCCCGCGCCCGCAGCGCAGCCATCCGACGTGCCCTTCAACATCCCCTCGCTGCCACCGCGCCATCCGGGCCTCTGGTGACCGGCCGTCCGTCGATGCGTCGAGCGACCGGACTCGCCCGCGGCATCCGGTCGTTGCGGGCCTATCCGTACCTGTGGGCCGCTCTCTCGGTCGGTGTCGTCGCAGGCGCGATGCAGATCGCCGGGCTCCCCGCGGGCACCTGGCTGCTCGCGGGGTTCGCTCTGCTTATGGCAGGGCGCAGCGCAATGGGGATGCTTCGTCGGCTGCGGAGCGGTGCATTCGGCGTGGATGCGCTCGCTGTCGTGGCGATCGGCGCGACGCTGGCGGTCGGCGAATGGTGGGCAGCGTGGGTGATCGTGCTCATGCTGTCGACGGGCGAGGCGCTCGAGGACTTCGCCGGCAGACGCGCGCGACATGACCTGTCCGCGCTGATAGACCGGACGCCGAGGACGGCCCACATCATCTCTGAAGCCGGCACCGTGCACGACATCGACGTGGACGAGGTGCGCACGGGAGACCGCCTCCTCGTGGGCCCGGCGGAGTTGGTGCCGGTGGACGGGCAACTCGTGGATGCGCTGGCCGTGGTGGATGAGTCGTCGGTCACCGGCGAGAGCATCCCCGTCGAGAAGAAGGCGGGAGACGAGCTTCTCAGCGGAACGGTCAACGGGTCATCCGCGGTCACGGTCATCGCTTCACGGCTCGCCTCCGAGAGCCAGTACCAGTCGATCGTGCGCATCGTCGAGGAGGCGTCACGCAGCCGTCCGCCCCTCGTGCGACTCGCGGACCGGTACGCGATCCCGTTCACCGCCTTCGCCCTGGCGCTCGCTGCGGCCGCGTGGTGGGCGACCGGCGATCCCGCCCGCTTCGCCGAGGTGCTCGTCGTCGCCACTCCGTGCCCGCTGCTCGTGGCAGCACCGGTCGCCTTCATCGCGGGCATGAGCCGGGCTGCCCGCCACGGCGTCATCGTGAAGGGCGGCGGTGCGTTCGAGGTGCTTCACCGCGCGCCCGCCGTGGTCTTCGACAAGACGGGCACGCTGACGCTCGGGCGCCCGTCACTCGTGGCGGTGCACGTCGAGGGAGACGCGTCGCGGTCGGAAGTGCTCGAGCTCGCCGCGGACGCCGAGCAGGTGTCGCCGCATGTGCTCGCGCACGCGACTGTTCGAGCGGCGTTGTCAGAGGGCATCGCGCTGCGCACGCCCTCGTCCGCCGAGGAGAATCCGGCCCACGGCGTCTCGGCGTCCGTCGACGGACATCGAGTGCTGGTGGGCAAGCGGGTCTTCATCGAGACCGCGACAGGTCGGGCGGTGCGCCGGCCCGACCTCGAGCCCGGCGAGATCGCCACGTACGTGGCGATCGACGGGGTGTGGGCGGCGACGCTCGTCTTCCGGGATCGCACAAGGCCCAACGCTCGCACGCTGGTGGAATCCTTGCGCTCGAGCGGCGTTCGCGTGATCGCCATGGTGACGGGCGACGATGTCCAGACGGCGCAGCACGTGGCCGCATCGGTGGGCATCGACGACGTTCATGCCGGGTGCCTCCCCGCGGACAAGGTCGCGGTGGTGCAGGGGATGCAGGTGCGGCCCGTGGTCATGGTAGGCGACGGTGTCAACGACGCACCGGTGCTGGCCGCTGCCGACGTGGGAGTGGCCATGGGGGCCGCCGGTGCCACGGCGGCGAGCGAGTCCGCCGACGTCGTCCTGCTCGAGGACGACATCGCCGGGTTCGGCAGCGTGCGGGCGGTCGCTCGCGCGACGATCCGCATCGCGCTGCAGAGCATCTGGCTCGGGATGGGGCTGAGCGGTGTGCTCATGTTCGTGGCCGCCTTCGGCTTTCTGCCCGCGCTCATCGGCGCGCTTCTTCAGGAGGTGGTCGACGTCGTGTCGATCCTGTGGGCCCTCCGAGCGCTGGGACGTCGTGAGGCCCGAGGGGCGGCGGGACCCTCGTCCCGAGGTGCCCGCGGGGTGTCGACTACCGTCCCCCACGCGGGTCGCGCCCGTGCAGCCGAAGACTGACGGGGTTCCGACGAGCTGCGTCCATGGATCCCGCGGCTGCTGCAGCTAGGGGAGGCGCCCCTGAGGGCGTCTCCCCGCCACCCGACGGCGTCAGCAGGATCGCCACACCTCACCATCGACCGGGTCCGGAGTGCTCCGACCCGCGTTCTCCGGCGGAGCGGGACTTTCGACCCTCCGCCGAGATGTGCGGCGGAGCACGATGGCGGCATGTCAGAGACTCAGCCGACGCCAGAACCCGTTCCTGCCGAAGCGTTCCCGGGGGTCGAATCCGGAATCGTCGTGGGCGTCGACGGATCGGAGCCGGCGCGCGCGGCGCTCCGCTACGCCGCGGACCTCGCTCCGAAGCTCGGTCTCCCGCTCCGTGCTCTGGTGGTCTGGGACTATCCCGCGCTCGCCTGGGGGGACTGGTACGTGCCCGAAGAGATCGAGCGCCTCGAGGAGGGCGCGAAGGAGCTCGCTCGGCTCGAGGCAGCGAAGCTCTTCCCGGACGGGGCACCGGACTGGTTCGAAGTGGCGACGAGGCAGGGCGGCGCCGCCGCGCAGCTCGTCGCAGCCTCCCGACAGAGCGAGATGCTCGTGGTCGGCAGTCGGGGGCATGGCGGCTTCGCCGGCCTGCTGCTCGGTTCGGTGAGCTCGGCGTGTGCCGCCCACTCGCACTGCCCCGTCCTGATCGTCCGGCCGCACCACGCGCCGGCCGGATGAAGGCTCGAGGGAAGGACGACGCCATGAACGCCAGTGCCCGAACGACAACCAGCCGAGCGCTCGCCGTCTCCGGCACGGCTATCACCGGGATCCCCCTGGCGGCCCCCCTCGCCCTCGCGCTGGTGTCAGTCGCGAGCACCGGCCAGCTGCGCTTCGATGCGCTGATGCCGGGCGAACTGTTCGTCGTGGTTCTCGTGGGGGCCGCGGTGACGATGGCGGCTGCCTTCGTCGCAGATCGCCTGAGCATCGTCGCGGGCGTTCTCGCAGCCGCCGCGGTGGTCTCCTTCGGGGGCACCATCTGGATCGCCGACGCCACCGGACTCGCCTCCGGCGCGACACCGCCGGCCGGCGCCCCGCTGCTGCTGATGATCGCGCCCTATGCCGTCTACGTCATCTCGGTGATCGGCCTCTTCATCACCGGCGCCGCGCTGTGCCGGGCGACATTCTCCGATTCCCTCCACCCGGGGCACGCGTGAGGGCCGTGGTTCCGCCGACGGTGACCGCCACCAAGAGCGTCCGAATGACGGCAGTCGCGGCATCCGTCCTCCTCCTCAGCGGATGCATGCCCGTGATCGCTCCAGGACCGATCGCCTTCGAAGAGCGCCCCGTCGACGACGACGTGACCGCGGTCGTCCTGGGCACCTCCGGCGATCTCGCCGTCATCGAGGGTGAGCCCGGGCTGACTGTGCGTGCACCGGAGGCTGCGTTGCAGGCTCTCACCTCGCAGACGCACGACGGAATCCTGGTGCTGGGCTCCGCCCCCGGGATGTCGCTCACCGGCTGGAGCGCCGCGTACGACCTGACCCTGCCCGCGCTCACCGAGGTGGACGTGAACGGGTCCGGCGACGCCGAGGTGGCGGTCCCGGGTAACGGCTCCATCCGCATCGAGGTCAACGGATCGGGGGACGTGTCCTGGTCCGAACTCTCCAGCGACCGCGTGGAGGTGCGGGTGGCAGGGTCGGGCAACGTCCGGCTTCACGGGTCGGCCGATGAGATCGTCGTGGAGATCGACGGGAGCGGCGACGTCGACGCGACCGAGGTCGACGCAGCCGCCGGCTCGGTCGTGATACGAGGATCGGGCGACGTCGAACTCACCGCGCACGACTCCCTCGTCGCCGAGATCGCCGGGAGCGGGCGCGTCATCTACCACGGTGACCCTCGGCTCGACACGAACGTGTGGGGCTCGGGTGAAGTCGTCCGCGGCTGAGGGCGCCACCCGACCGGACGCTCCTCGCGAGGGCCTGACCTCCGCCGAGGCGAGCGCGAGGCTCGCGCTCGCCGGGCCGAACGTCGTCGCGCCGCCGCGCCGCAGATCACCCGTGCGAATGGTTCTCGAGCAGTTGACGCACCTGCTCGCACTCCTGCTCTGGGCGGCGGCAGCCCTCGCGTTGATGGCCGGTACGCCGGAACTCGCAGTCGCCATCGTGGTGATCGTGCTGCTGAACGCCGGCTTCGCCTTCCTGCAGGAATACCGGGCCGATCGCTCCGCGGAGCGCCTGCGCGACCTCCTGCCGACCAGGGCGCGGGTGCTGCGCGACGGGGTCCCGGTTCAGATCCCCATGGTCGACCTGGTCCCGGGCGACGTGGTCCTCCTCACTCCCGGGGACCGCGTCGGAGCCGACCTGCAGGTCGTCACCGCCGACGACCTCAGACTCGACGAGTCGCTCGTCACCGGCGAGAGCACCGCCGTGCCGAGGCGTATCGGCGATGGGCTCCGCAGCGGCACGTTCGTCATCCAGGGGGAAGCGACGGCGGTGGTGACCGCGACAGGGGACCGCACCGGATTGGCCGAGATCGGAAGGCTCGTGGCCGACGCCGACCGGCCGCCCAGCCCGCTGACGGTGGAGCTTCGGCGCGTGGTCAGGGTCGTTGCCGTCATCGCTACCGTCGTCGGCGCGGGGCTCGGCATCGCATCGGTTGCGCTGGGGCTCTCGGTCAGCAGCGCCTTCATCTTCGCCGTCGGCGTGGCCGTGGCTCTCATCCCCGAAGGGCTCCTTCCCACAGTGACGCTCTCTCTGGCCCGGGGGGCGCAGAGGATGGCGGCGCAGAACGCACTCGTGCGCCGGCTGGACGCCGTCGAATCGCTCGGAGCGACGACGTTCATCTGCACAGACAAGACCGGCACCCTCACGCAGAACCGCATGAGCGTGGTCGAGGTGGTGACGCTCGCGGGAGCGGTGAGCGTCCACGGGGACGGCTACGAGCCGAGAGCCGAACTCGACGGGGACCATGCTGCGAAATCACTCGTGCCGACGATCGCCGAAGCCGCGCTGCGCTGTGTGACGGGACGCGTCGTCGGGGGCCCGCAGGGCTGGGAGGCGACGGGTGATCCGATGGAGGCCGCGTTCCACTGCCTCGCCCTCCGCGTTGGCGTGGCGGACGAACCGGTGGTCGGCCGAGCGCCCTACTCACCCGAACGCATGATCAGTTCAGCGCTGTCCGACGACCGGGTGTCTGTCATCGGCGCCACGGAAGCCGTCTTCGCGCGATGCGACACGGTGCCGGAGCGGATGCATACGGCGGTGAGGGAGCTGACCGGGAGGGGCCGCCGCGTGCTCGCCGTCGCGACCAGGAGCTGGCATGGCGACGTGTCACCGGAGATGGAGCGTGGCCTCGAGCTGATCGGCCTCGTCGCCCTCGAAGACCCTCCGCGCGAAGGTGTCGCGGAGGCTCTGCAGAAATGCCGTTCGGCCGGTGTCCGGATCGCCATGATCACGGGCGACCACCCGTGGACCGGAGAGGCGATCGCCCGCGAAGTGGGCCTGTTGGGGCCGCATGGGGCTGTTCTCGAGGGCCCGGTGCTGCCCGCTGACGACGTCGCGCTCGCTGGCGCGCTCGACAGGGAAGACGGGGTGGTGGTCGCGCGAGCCACGCCCGCAGACAAGCTGCGAATCGCCCGCGCGCTCCGCAGCAAGGGTCACGTCGTCGCCATGACCGGGGACGGCGTCAACGACGCCCCGGCTCTTCGCGAGGCCGACGTCGGAGTGGCGATGGGGGCAGGTGGCAGCGACGTCGCCCGGGAAGCGGCCGACCTCGTGGTGCTCGACGATCACTTCGCGACCATCGTGCTGGCCATCGAGCTCGGCCGGGCGACGTTCAAGAATGTCCGGCGTTTTCTCACCTACCACCTCACCGACAACGTGGCCGAACTCGCTCCGTTCGTCGTGTGGGCGCTCAGCGGCGGGTCGATTCCGCTCGCGATCGGCGTGCTGCAGGTGATCGCCCTCGACATCGGCAGCGATATGCTCCCCGCGCTCGCTCTGGGCGCAGAGCCGGCGCGCGACGATGTCATGCGCGGCCACCGAAGCCGTTCGCTCGTGGATCGCAGCTTGCTCACCCGGGCGTTCCTCGTTCTGGGCCTCGTCGAGGCGACGGTGGCGCTCGCCGCCTTCCTCACCGTCCTCGCGGCGTCGGGATGGCGATGGGGAGCCGCCGTGACGCCGGAAGTCCTGGCCACCGCCTCGGGCACGGCATTCGCTGCGATCGCCTTGGGCCAGATCGCCAACGCCTTCGCATGCCGGAGCACGACTCGCCCGGTGTGGCGCTTGAGGCTGTCCGACAACCCTCTCGTGCTGTACGCCGTCGGTGCCCAGGCCCTGCTTCTCATCGCATTCTTGGGCATCGAGCCGGTGGCCGAACTGCTGGGCGGCACGTGGCCCTCGCCGCTGGGGTGGCTCGTCGCGGGCGCCGCAGTCCCGGCGGTGATCCTCGTCGACGCGATCTGGAAGTCCGCCGTCTCCGCGCGGGCGTGGCCCGGCCGGCGGTGAGCCCCTGGCAGCTGGTCCGCGGGCGAACCGGCATGAGAGGCGAGAAGCGCGGCTACGCGATGAGGGCGGTCACGCCGCGACGGGCCACGAGATGACTGTCCGCCAAGCGCGGGGGTCGGGTTCGGCATCCGGACCCGTGAGGTAGCTTTCCCACATGATCGGCCCGGGCGTGAGTCCGGCGTCGCGGATGAACTGCTCCATCACCGCATACGTGCGCTCCATGTCGTCGTAGCTGCCGATGTGTTCGGCTTCGGCGATGGACCCACCGGGAAGCGAGCCGGGCACGACCTCACCGGACGGTTCGATCGCCTGCGCGACCGGGAACCCCGCCTCGACGTCGATCGTCGCCGTCGGCGCGCCGTAGTACTTGCCGAAGGGCGGCCCGGCCGGCATGACGCCCTGCGCTGTCATCGCTCGCATCGTCTGCGTGAACGCATCCGAGAAGAACCCGGTGAGCGCCTCCATGGGCACGGTCCGCCGCACACCGGCCGTGCGGACCGCCGCGCGGTTCTCGATCTTCACCGCTGTGGACATGTCCTCTCGGTTCATCGGCTCGCCGCCGTCACTGCATGCTCAGCGGGAACGATGAGCACCGGGCACAACGCATGACGTACGCAGATCGAACTCACCGAGCCCAACAGCAGCCCGGCGAACCCGCCGTGGCCGCGACTCCCGATGATGAGCATCTCGCAGTCGGGTGAGTGCTCCAGGAGCACGAATGCGGGCCGTCCCCGTTCGATCCCCACGCTGAACCACTCCGGTGGCGCGCTCGGGAAGACGTCGCGGCGGACGGCATCCACCACGGCTCGAGCGTCCATCTCGGGGCGCGAGTCGGCGGGAGCAGAAGAGCGGTGACCCTCGAGCGGACTCGAGTAGTACCAGACCGCCAGTGCGTGAACCGGAAGGTCGAGTGCGGGCCCCATGCGGACCGCGAGCCGCAGCGCATCGAGAGACGCCGGCGATCCGTCGACGCCCACCAGCAATCCCGGGCGAGACCAGGGGAGCGGATGCCGCCGCCCGGCGTCGCCCGGGGGCTCGGCCATGTCGGGCATGGCTCCATGCTGGGACACCGAGCCGTTCACCACCGGGCCGAAGGTCCTGCCGGAGTGCGGCGACGACCCGGGAGCCGGAGGACCAAAGACCCGACATCCGCCCGGAGGGACGACAACGCTGAGGGGCGCGGGTGATGGCAACCGCGTCCGGAAGGAGCATCGATGCGAGCGCTCGTCGTCTACGAGTCCATGTTCGGGAACACGGCCCAGATCGCGCAGGCGGTCGCCGACGGAATGGCGGACGGCGAGGACGTCACCATCACCGATGTGGTGGATGCGCCTGAATCGATCCCGCCGGATGTCGACCTCGTCGTGGTCGGAGCCCCCACGCACGTGTTCTCGCTGTCGAGGGTCGGCACGCGCCGCAAAGCCGCCCGCAGGGGTGGAGCCTTCACCGATGTGCCGGAAGGAGTCCGCGAGTGGCTGGAGCATCTGCCGTCATCGGAGCGCAGACTCGCCTTCGCGGCGTTCGACACCCGCGTCGACGACATGGCACTCCTGCCGGGTGCTGCGTCGCATGCCGCCACCCGCCTCGCGAAGGAGCGGAGTTTCGATGCGGCCGAGCCGGCGAGCTTTCTCGTGGAGGGGTACGAGGGCCCTCTCGTCGAGGGGGAGTTGGAGCGGGCGCGGGAGTGGGGGCACGGCCTGACCGAGCACCTCGCGGGGTGACTGGAGGCGATCCTCGCTCACGATCACGGCGCCGCCTCAATGGATGAGTGACGGCCCGGACGCATCGCGCCCGGGCCGCCGGGAAGGCTGACGAATCAGTCGCAGAGACCGCGCGCGACGGCGTTCTTGCCCTGGCCGCCGATGGCCTTGACGACCTCGCCGACGCCGGTGAACCCGAGTGCGCCTTCGGTGTTGATCGTCTTGTGGATCTGGCCGAAACAGGCCGCATCGGCGGGTGCGGCCTGGGCTGCTCCGGCGAAGCCGAAGACCGACAGAGCGACGATCGCTCCGGTTGCGAGAATGCGCTTCATTGGACTTTCCCTCTCCCAAAGGGCGGGTGCGAGTTCACCCGCTGAAGAGTTGTTCTCTCCCAGGGCCGGACTTGGATGCGGCATCCGGCACCGCGATGAAACTCGGCGGGACCTTGTACCCGCATGCCGCGGCGCAGCGCGAAGACTGACGACGACCCCGAAGCCGAGGAGAGATCATGAGGGCAGCAGTCGTCGCAGAGTTCGGAGCACCCGCCACCGTCGAGGAGCGCGAGGTGCCGCGGCCGGGTTCCGGTCAGGTGCTGGTGCGCCTCGAGGCCTGCGGGCTCTGCCACACCGACATCCACGCCATGCGCGGCGATTGGCCCGCGAAGCCGAACCTGCCACTGACACCCGGACACGAAGGCGTCGGCATCATCGAGGGGCTCGGCGAGGGTGTGACCACGCGCGAGATCGGTCAGCGCGTCGCGATGCCGTGGCTGGGTCATGCCTGCGGAGAGTGCCGCTACTGCGTCGACGGCCGCGAGAACCTGTGCGAGAAGCAGTACAACAACGGCTACGGCGTGCCGGGAGGCTACGCGGAGTACATGCTCGCCGACGCCCGTTTCGCGGTTCCGGTGCCGGATGGCATCAGCCCCCTCGACGCCGCGCCGCTCACGTGCGCGGGCGTCACGACGTACGCCGCGATCAAGAACGCCCGCGTCACGCCGGGAGAGACCGTCGCCGTCTTCGGCGTCGGCGGACTCGGGCACCTCGCCGTGC
Organism: Microbacterium sp. NPDC057407; assembly: GCF_042803895.1. Lineage (NCBI taxonomy): Bacteria > Bacillati > Actinomycetota > Actinomycetes > Micrococcales > Microbacteriaceae > Microbacterium > Microbacterium sp. NPDC057407. The sequence continues at coordinate 214,061 of NZ_JBHVCA010000005.1, forward strand.
AGTACGCCCGGCTCGTCGGCGCGAAGGTCGTCGCGGTCGATGTCACGCAGGAGAAGCTCGACCTCGCCACCGACCTGGGAGCCGACCATGTCGTGAACGCTGAGCTCGCCGATCCAGTGAAGGCGATCAACGAGTGGGGAGGAGCGGATGTCGCGGTCGTGCTGGCCGTGGCGCCCAGCGTGTTCCGACAGGCGTTCGACTCGCTCAATCGCGGCGGACGCCTCGTGCTGGTCTCGCTCCCCGCGCACGGCGAGATCACCCTGCCCATCTTCGAGACGGTGCTCAAGGGCATCAGCGTGATCGGCTCGATCGTCGGCACCCGCCAGGATCTCGTCGAGGTCTTCGATCTCCACGCAGCCGGGCGCACGAGGGTCATCGCCGAGACTCGCGACCTCGACCGCGTCAACGACTCCGTGGAAGAGGTGCTCTCCGGCACCGTGCCGGCGCGCCTCGTGTTCACGTACCACACCGCCGACCTGATGCGTCCGCCGACCGGATCCTGACGACGGCACCGCTGCCGACACGACTGCCGACGCCGAGAAGTAAGGAGATCGCAATGAAGAAGCCCGCGGTGGTGGCGATCCTGGGCGCACTCGTTCTGGCGGCCGGGGTGTTGCTGCTTCTGGAGACGACGGGGGTGGTGGTCAGCCAGCCGGCCCTGTGGGCCATCGTGCTCGCCGGTGGCGCGGCGGCGTTCGGATACGTGTTCTTCACCGAGCGGCGCTCGTGGTGGGCGGCGATTCCCAGTGCTGCACTGCTGGGTGCGGCGGTGAGCCGACTCATGGAGCTAGATCCGCAGGGCGCGGGACAGTGGACGGAGGTCCCGATGCTGGCGGCCCTCGGCGTCGGGTTCGGCGCCATCTACATTCGCGATCACGGTCGCTGGTGGGCGTTGATCCCGGGAGGAATCCTGCTGACCCTGGCCGTCGTGACGGGAGCGGCCACGGCGGTGGACGGAGCCGTGTCCGGCGCGATCTTCCTCTTCGGCGCGGCGCTGACCTTCCTGCTCGTCGCCGTGCTTCCCGGCGGGGCCGGGCGGCGGTGGTGGGCCTACATCCCGGCCGCCGTGCTGGCGGTCGGCGGGCTCGCTGTGCTGTTCACTTCGGCGGACTGGATCATCGCTCTGAATGTCCTGTGGCCGAGCGCAGTCGTCGCGGCGGGCGCCTTCCTGATCTGGCGTGCGGTCCGCATGCGTCGGGACGATCTCCGCACCAAGGGGGCAGCGGACGCCTCCGCTCGGGCGACGTCGTGACCACGATCGCCGCGAGGGCGGCCGGCGGATCTGAGAGTGTGAGAGCCGGCTAGCGGTAGTTGACGAACTGCAGGTCGACGTCGAGGTCGGCCGCCTTCAACAGCCGCTGGACCTCCTGCAGATCGTCACGGCTCTTGGACTGCACGCGCAGCTCATCGCCCTGGATCTGCGACTTGACCGACTTCGGTCCCTCGTCGCGGATGATCTTCGAGATCTTCTTGGCGTTCTCGGAGGAGATGCCGTCTTTGAGCGTCGAGGTGATGCGGAACTCTTTGCCGCTGGGGACCGGCTCGCCCGACTCGAGGCTCTTCAGCGAGATGCCGCGCTTGATCAGCTTCGACTGGAAGACGTCGAGCACCGCCTTCGCGCGCTCCTCGGTGCCCGCCTTGATCAGGATCGCCTCGCCGCTCCACTCGATCGAGGCTCCGGTGCCCTTGAAGTCGTAGCGCTGCTCGACCTCTTTGCGGGCCTGGTTGAGCGCATTGTCGGCCTCCTGGTGGTCGACCTTGCTGACGATGTCGAACGAAGAATCAGCCATGCGGGGATTCTAACCCCGGCGCGCGGGGGGCACTCTGGCACGATCTACGTGGAAGCGTTTGCAAACTGCCAATTTCGCGGATTCTCCGCGAAATTCCACGTCACGAACTCGTATCGATGCGGACACCCGGCGCTTGCTTTCGAGAGGCATCGTGGTAACAATGTAAGCGCTTGCAGTTTCTGCGAGCGGAAGAACGGCCTTCAACGGTGCCCGCGCCGGCCGAGGCCGGTCTGATCCAACAGCACTTCAGAGAGGCACACACCGATGAAGGTGAACAAGAAGAGCGTGCTCGGCTTCGGCGCGCTCATCGCCGGTGGAGCGCTCGTTCTCTCCGGCTGCGCGAGCGGCGGCGGAGACAACGGCGGCGACAGCGGCAACGAGAACGCAGACACGACGCCCATCACCGTCTGGGTCGACATCGAGCGCAAGCCCGCCCTCGAAGACGTCGCGGCATCCTTCACGGAGGAGACCGGCGTCGAGGTCAAGCTCGTGACCAAGGACTTCGCCACGGTCGACCAGGACTTCATCAGCCAGGTCCCCACCGGCAAGGGCCCCGACGTGATCGTCAGCCCCCACGACAAGCTCGGCGCCTACGTGTCGGCCGGTGTCGTGGCCCCGCTCGAGCTCGGCGACGTCGCCGACGGCTTCGCCGAGGCGGCGCTCCAGGCCATGACGTACGACGGCAAGGTCTACGGCGTCCCCTACTCGATCGAGAACGTGGCGCTCGTGCGCAACACCGACCTCGTGGCCGAGCCCGCCGAGTCGTTCGACGACGTCATCGCCAACGGCCGTGCCGCCGGCACCGAGTACCCCTTCCTCGTGGGCCTCTCGCCCGAGCAGGGCGACCCGTACCACCTCTACCCGCTGCAGACCTCGTTCGGCTCGCAGGTGTTCGCGCAGAACGCCGACGGCTCGTACGACGCATCGCAGCTGGTCCTCGGCGACGAGGCCGGTGTCGAGTTCGCGACCGCGCTCAAGCAGTGGGGCGCCGAGGGCATCCTCAACGCCAACATCGACGGTGACCGCGCCCGCGAGTTCTTCATCGCCGGCAAGTCGCCCTACTACCTCACGGGTCCGTGGAACATCCCCGCGATCTCCGAGGCCGGCATCAACTACGCCATCGACCCGCTCCCTAGCGCCGGTGGCGAAGAAGCCCGTCCGTTCGTCGGCGTCAACGGCTTCTTCCTGTCGAGCAAGTCGGAGAACGCGCTGGCCGCGACCGACTTCATCGTCAACTACCTCAGCACCGAGGACGCTCAGCTCAGCCTCTTCGAGGTGGGCGGCCGCCCGCCGGCACTGATCTCGGCCTACGAGACCGCTGCCGCCGACGACCCCGACGTGCAGGCGTTCGGCGAGATCGGTCAGACCGGCGCTCCGATGCCCGCGATCCCCGAGATGGGTGCCGTGTGGTCGGACTGGGGCAACGCCGAGCTGCAGCTCATCAAGGGCGAGGGTGACCCCGCGCAGGTCTGGCAGACCGCCGCGGAGAACATCCAGTCCAAGATCGGCTGACGACTCCCTCTGGCAGGGCGGGTGGGGCCCCTTGCGGCTCCACCCGCCTTTCCCTCATCTGTACCCTGACCCTGCGAAGAAGGAGCGTCGCTTCGATGGCCGACCTCAAGACCGCTGCGCCCGCGACCGCCGCACCCAGCCGCTGGGGCGACGATCCGTTCCAGACCCCGAAGCGGCGCTTCACCTCCGGCGGGCTCGTGGCGCTCGCCGTCAAGGTGATCCTCCTCGGCATCATCGACGCCCTCACCGTCTTCGGCGTGTGGGTCCTCATCGCGAAGGGCGACTGGGTCGCCGCGATCGCCCTTGCGCTCGTCGTCATCGGCGTCAACTACATCTACCTGCGCGCCGGGCTCCTCCCGGGCAAGTACCTGACGCCGGGCCTCATCTTCCTGGCGATCTTCCAGATCTTCGTCATCATCTACACCGGCTACATCGCCTTCACGAACGCCGGCGACGCGCATAACAGCACCAAAGAAGATGCTGTCGCGCAGATCATTCGCACGTCGCAGGAGCGCGTGCCCGACTCGCCCACGTACACCGTCGAGGTCTACAAGCAGGCCGACCAGTTCGGTCTGCTGGTCGCCGAGCCGGGCGGCGGCACGTCGTTCGGCACGAACGAGCAGCCGCTTCAGGATGCTTCGGCCGCGCCGAGCGGCTGGGAGCAGTTGAACCTCAACCAGGTCATCCGCTTCCAGGACGAGGTGCTCGCGCTCAACGTGCCCGTCTCGGACGACCTCAACGACGGCACCCTGCGGACGTCCGACGGACGCACCGCCTTCGTGTTCACGTCGGCGCTCGAGTACGACGAGGCGGCCGACACCTTCACCGACACCGAGACCGGGGTGGTGTACTCCGACGACGGCGAGGGCAACTTCCGCGCCGAGAACGGCGAGACCCTCACCCCGGGCTGGCGCGTCTGGATCGGGTGGGAGAACTTCGCGAACGTCTTCACCAACGAGCAGATCCGCGACCCTCTCCTCCGCGTGACCATCTGGACCTTCGCGTTCGCTGCCCTGTCGACCCTCGCCTGCTTCGTGCTCGGCATGTTCGTCGCGATCGTCCTGAACCACCCCACGCTCCGCGGCCGCAAGATCTACCGCATCCTGGTGATCCTGCCCTACGCCTTCCCGGCGTACCTGACGGGTCTCGTGTGGGCGGGCATGCTCAACGAGGAGTTCGGCTTCATCAACGAGGTCCTCCTCGGCGGGGCGCAGATCCCGTGGCTCGGCGAGCCGTGGCTGGCGAGATTCAGCGTCATCTTCGTCAACATGTGGCTCGGCTACGGGTACATGTTCCTCGTCTGCACGGGTGCGCTGCAGTCGCTCCCCGACGACATCGTCGAGGCCGGCAAGGTCGACGGAGCCAGCGCGTGGCGCATCTTCCGCTCGATCAAGCTGCCGTTGCTGTTCGTCGCCGTCGCGCCCCTGCTGATCGCGACCTTCGCGTACAACTTCAACAACTTCGGCGTCATCTACATGCTGACCCGAGGCAATCCCCGCTTCACCGATACGACCCTCGACGTCGGCGCCACCGACATCATGATCACGATGGTCTACAAGGTGGCGTTCGGCGGTGGCGGCGGGCGAGACCTCGGCCTGGCGTCGGCACTGTCGATCCTGATCTTCATCGTCGTCACGATCGTCGCGGTCGTGAGCTTCCGGCGGACCAAGGCTCTGGAGGACATCCACTGATGAGCGACGAAACGACCGAAGCCCCTCGCGGGCGTTCCGCCGCGGGAAGCGCGGCACTCGGCGCCTTCTCCGGTGGCGCGATCATCGAAGGCGAGATCTATGGCAAGGCGCTCGCCCAGGAGCACCGCCCGGTCACCCCGCCCCGGAACAAGCAGTCGTTCGGGCGCTGGTTCGTCGACAAGGGGTGGAGGCACCTGGTCGCGTGGGTGGTCATCATCTTCGCGCTGCTGCCGCTCCTCTACATCCTGTCGGCGTCGCTCAACCCGATCGGCACCCTGACCGGCTCGAACCAGCTGTTCTCGCAGTTCTCGACCCGAAACTACGAGCGGCTCTTCAACGACCCGTCGATCCCGTACGGCGCGTGGTACGTGAACTCGCTGATCATCGCGATCGTCACCAGCGTCGCCACGGTGTTCCTGTGCGCCCTCGGCGCGTACGCGTTCTCGCGGATGCGGTTCACCGGGCGCCGCTTCGGCCTGGCGACGCTGCTGGTGCTGCAGATGTTCCCGCAGCTGCTGGCGATCACCGCGATCTTCCTGCTGATGATCCAGATCGGCGACGTGTTCCCCGCGATCGGCCTCGGCACCCACGCCGGCCTCATCATCGTGTACCTGGGTGGGGCGCTCGGCGTGAACGTGTTCCTCATGTACGGCTTCTTCAACACGATCCCGCCGGCACTCGACGAGGCGGCGAAGATCGACGGCGCCGGGCACGCCCGCGTGTTCTTCACGATCATCCTGCCGCTGGTCACGCCGATCCTCGTGGTCGTCGGCCTGCTCGTGTTCATCGGGACGATCGGCGAGTTCGCCATCGCGAGCGTCATCCTGACCGACCCGAACACGCAGACGGTCGCGATCGGCCTGTTCCAGCTGGTGTCGGGCTTCCAGTCGCAGAACTGGGGGATCTTCTCGGCGGGCGCGATCCTCGCGGCCTTGCCGGTGATGTTGATCTTCTTCCTGTCGCAGCGCTACATTTCGAGCGGTCTCACCTCGGGCAGCGTGAAGTAAACGGATGCCGCGGGCCGCGGCATCCGGAATCGAAACCACCAAACAACTCAAGGGCTCTGTCATGGCCTCGGGCCGTGCAACCACGTCGCATCCGGCGGCGCGCGCTGCCGACCCACCGAAAGGCCTGTCATGACCCTCGCTCCCCATCACGACGGCTCGGCACTGTACGTGTCGGACCAGGCGCCCGCGCTCGGCGATCTCGTGCTCGTGCGGCTGCGCGTGCCGCACGGCTACGGCCCGCTCGCGGCGGTGCGCACCCGGTCGAACCCCGACCACGAGCCGGAGTGGTCCGACGCCACTCTGCTCGGCACGCACGACGGGTGGGACTGGTGGGAGGCGCCGGTCGCCGTGCGCAACCCGCGGCACGGGTACCGATGGCTGCTGCAGCACGAGGACGGCACGGTGGAGTGGCTGAACCAGGCGGGGCTGCACCGCATCGAGACGGTGGACGCCGACGACTTCGCGCTCGTGGCGTACCCGGCACCGCCCGCGTGGCTCACCGAGTCGGTGATGTACCAGGTCTTCCCCGACCGGTTCGCGCGATCGGCCCACGCCGACGAGCACCCGACGCCGGAGTGGGCCATCCCCGCCGAGTGGACCGACCCGGTGGAGCCGGTCATGCCGGCGCGCTCGCAGCAGTTCTACGGCGGCGACCTGCACGGAGTGATCGAGAAGCTCGACCATCTGACGGCGCTCGGCGTGAACCTGCTGTATCTGACGCCGATCTTCCCCGCCGAGTCGAACCACCGCTACGACGCGGGCAGCTTCGACCGCGTCGACCCGCTGCTCGGCGGGGACGACACCTACATCGCGCTCATCGAGGCGGCGCATGCCCGCGGCATCCGGGTCATCGGCGATCTCACGAGCAACCATTCCGGTGACAGTCACGAGTGGTTCCGCGCGGCGTTCGGCCACCCTGGTGCGCCGGAGGAGGAGTTCTACTACTTCACCGACGACGGCAACACCGAGTACGTGTCGTGGCTCGGCTACGCGAGTCTGCCGAAGTTCGACTGGTCGTCGGACGCGTTGCGCCGCCGCTTCATCACCGGCGAGGACTCGGTGGTCGCCAAGTGGCTGAAGCCGCCGTACCGTATCGACGGCTGGCGCATCGACGTGGCGAACATGACCGGCCGCCTCGGTGCCGTCGACCTCAACGCCGACGTGCGGCAGCTGCTGCGCGAGACGATGCTGCGGATCAACCCCGACGCGATCCTGCTCGGCGAGTCGACCAACGACGCGACCAGCGACCTGCAGGGCGACGGCTGGCACGGCGCGATGACGTACCCCGGATTCACCCGGCCGCTGTGGGGGTGGCTGAGCGAGCCGAGCGACGTGCCGTACCGCGACGTCGACGGTGTCGAAGTGACCGCGCCCTGGTTCTTCGGGCAGCCGATCGGCGGCATCCCGCGCTACACCGCACGGCAGTTCGCCGACACGGTGACGCGGTTCACCGCGGGCATCCCGTGGCGGGTGCGGCTCGGCAACATGCAGCCCCTCGACACGCACGACACCGCCCGGTTCGCGACTCACGCCGCTCCGGGGGCGATGCCGGTGGCCGTCGGCCTCTCGCTGACGATGCCCGGGCTGCCGGTCGTCTATGCCGGCGACGAGTTCGGACTGCCCGGCGTCGACGGCGAGTCGAGCCGCACCCCGATGCCGTGGGGCACCGAAGACGAGCCCGCGGTGGCCGAGCGCATCGCGCTGTACCGCGACCTCATCGCGGTGCGGCGTGCGCACCCCGCCCTGCAGTCGGGCGGCTTCCGCTGGCTGCACGTCGACGACGAGACGGTGGTGTTCGTGCGCGAGACCGCGGACGAGACGATCCTCGTGCTGGCGACGAGGGGCGATGCGGATGCCGCGATCCCGGCCGGTTCCGTCGCGGGTGCCGCGTCCGCTCAGGCGCTGTTCGGCGACGCCACACTCGCGGTGGCCGACGACGGCGCCGTGCTGATCTCGGCCGACGGTCCCGCGTTCGCGGTGTGGAGCCTCCCCGGCGTGAGCGCGCCGGCCGCGGCATCCGTCCCCGTGACGGCGGAGGTGTCGCGCGGCGTCGTCGACGGCGCGGAGGTCACCCCCGCCGACGAGGTGAAGTCGTCGTGACGTCGCCCGAAAAGTTCGACGAGCTCAGCGCGGGGCTGGCTGGCGGCGTGCGCGAGCGGGACGGGCTGATCGGACTCGCGATGCTCGGATCGGCGTCGGACGAGGCATCCGCTCGCCGTGACGAATGGTCCGACCACGACTTCTTCGCGATCACCGAAGCCGGGCGGGGTCGCGAGATCCGCCCCGACCTGACCTGGCTGCCCGACCACGACCGGCTGGTGCTGACCGCGCGGGAGGGCGAGATCGGGTTCGCGGCGGTGTACGACGACGGACACGTGTTCGAGTTCGCGTTCTCGGATGCCGCGGAACTCGAGGGCGCGCTCGCCGGTGACGCGACGGTCGTCGTCGACGACGCGGCAGGGACCACGGCCAGGCTGATCGCGGAGTCGCGGGCGCGGGCGGCTGCGGGGGACCGGTTCGACCCGGCGAACGACGTGCGGCTCGTGCTGGTCAAGCTGCTGATCGGCGTGGGGCGCGTGCGACGGGGCGAGGTGCTGAACGGCGGGCAGTTCATCCGGCAGTGGGCTGTGCAGCTGCTGGTGCGGGCGATCCGTGGCCGGTTCACGGAGTCGTCGACGTCGGTGCGGGACACGATTGACCCGGTGCGCCGGTTCGAGCGGGACTTCCCCGAGTGGGGTGCGCGGATCGCCGACGCCGTCGAGCGCCCGGTTGAGGAAGCGGCTCGTGCGCTGTTCGCTCTGACCCGGGAGATCCTCGAGCCCGGCTGGGACGAGTTCCCGACCGCCGCCGCCGACGCCGTCAAGCGCCGCCTCGGCTGGTGAGGGGGCCCTCCCCGCAGATCGAGTGCCCGCGCCGCGGGTGACCCCGTCCCGCAGATCGAGTGCCCGCGCAGCGGGTCACCCCTTCCCGCAGATCGAGTGCCCGCGCAGCGGGTGTATCGAGATCCCCCCGCGCACAACGCCGGAAAAGTGCTGCGTCACGGATGCCTCGGCCCCGCGGCATCCGCAATCTTGCACTTCTCCGCATTTCGGCTCGGATCCCTCGTTTGGGTATCGAGTTCCCCCGCGGTTCGTAGACTGGGGGCGCGAGGAGGTGCCATGCGCCCACTGACCGAAGAAGACGTGCGTTCGTCTTTCGTGAACGCCTCACCTGAAGAGCTGCGGATCGTCGCCCTGCCGACCGATTTCCTGCTCGCCGACTGGGATCATCTCGACTTCTTCGCCTGGCGCGATCCGCGCACCCGCGGCCGCGGGTACGTGATCGCTGAGGTGGAGGGCGAGCCGCGCGGCGTGGTCCTGCGGGCGGCCGACGGCACGTCGAGTGCGAGGTCGGCGATGTGCAACCTGTGCCACACCATGCAGCCCGCCGATCAGGTCGCGCTGTTCACGGCCCGCAAGGCAGGGTCGGCCGGTGAGCACGGTGACAGCGTCGGAACGTACATCTGCACCGATCTCTCCTGCCACGAGAACGTGCGGCTGGCGATGCCGCTGGCGCCGAACGAGGTGCGGGCGAGCGTCGATCTGCGCATCGACGGCACGAGGCGCCGCACCGAGGCCTTCGTCGGCCGCGTGCTCGAGACGGCGGGGAGCCGCCGATGACCCGGGTCGTGGTGGTGGGGGATGCCCTCATCGATGAGCTGCGCGACGACACCGGTGTGCGGGAGTTCGTGGGAGGAGCGGCGCTCAACGTCGCGGTCGGGCTGTCGCGGCTCGGCATCCCGTCGACGCTGATCGCGATGGTGGGCGACGACGAGCCCGGCGCGCACATCCGCACGTACCTCGATGACTACGGCGTCGACCTCATCGCCACGGACTCTCCGCACGGCACGGCCCGGGCCGTCAGCACCCGCAGCGGCGGCGGCGAGCCCGAATACGTCTTCAATGAAGCGGCCCAGCGGCGCCGCATCCGTTACGGCGATGCGGAACGGCAGGCGATGACGGATGCCGCGCTCGTCGTCGTCAGCTGCGTGGCGTTCGACGACACCGACCAGACCGTCGAGCTGTCTGATGCCATCGCGTCATCCGGCACGCGGTGGGCGATCGACCCGAACCCCCGGGCGGGCATGATGCACGACAAGGCGGAGTTCGCGCGCGGATTCGCTTCGCTCGCTACGGGTGCGGCGCTGGTGAAGGTCGGCGACGACGATGCAAACCTGCTCTACGGGGAGCGGCTCGACGCGCTGCGTGCGCGGCTGATCGACCTCGGTGTCGAAGCCGTGCTGGCGACCGAGGGTGCGGGCGGCGCGACGATCGAGGCCGGCGAGGTCGTGGTCACGCGTCCGATCTCGGCGCTTCCCGGTCGGATCGTCGACACGATGGGCGCGGGGGATGCGGCGTTCGCCGCGACGATCGCGGCGCTCGTCGAGAAGCAGCCGGCGAGCGAGGAGGAGTGGGGTGAGGCGCTGCAGTCGGCGATGGATGTCGCGGCCGCGACCTGCCGGTTCGAGGGCGCGCTGCTGCGCACGCCGTCGGCGCTCGAGGGCCTCGATCTCGACCGCATCGGCACTTGATCCGCGGTCGGTGGCGCGGATTTCGAGCATGGCCCGATACGGCGTAAGATGAGTGATCGCGCCTCCGGTCGTCTGGAAAAGTCGGACGGGTGCGCCTGGCGAGTTACCCAAGCGGCCAAAGGGATCTGACTGTAAATCAGCCGTCTTAGACTTCGGGGGTTCGAATCCCTCACTCGCCACCAGATGCGCAAAGGGCTCCGCGAAGCGGGGCCCTTTGCGCATCTATCGAGCGCTGGGGATTCGGGGAGGAGCCCCGCGTAGCGGAGCGACGGAGTCCCTCACTCGCCACCATGTGAAAGGAGCGCCGCCCCAACGGGGTGGCGCTCCTTTCACCTATCGAGCCGTTGGGGATTCGGGGAGGACCGAGCGCAGCGAAGCGACGGAGTCCCTCACTCGCCACCAGATGTGCAAAGGGCTCCGCGAAGCGGGGCCCTTGTACGCATCTACCGTGATTCAGGACGAGCAAGTGAAGCGAACCCCGGGAGTCCAGACGTCGCGCTCCATACGTATCCCTTTTCCTCGGGGCACGTCAGGAGGGTCCCCTGCCACTTAGTTTTGTGTAGGAACCGATGGGTACGGCACTGAGTCCGTTTGCGTAGCTACTGAATTCGTCGCGTAACGCTACTGCAATTCGCCCTTCGCGCCGGTTGGAGCCCCGAGCCGTCCTACTGTCGTGGACACCTGCGTGCGCCCGCGCCGGGTGCCCACGACGAGAGGTGGATTGACATTGCATGGTGAGACCACGGTCGGAGTCTTGCTTGGCGGAGCGACCTCGATCCGTTCACGGGTCGGCGTCAACGGTGAGAAGGTAGCGTACCGCGCCGCTTCGAGGCAGATGAATGGACTCTGACACCAAAGTCGTCGTGGTCGGGGCGGAGCCGCTCGTGAATGCCGCCCTAGGGCGTCTCTTGAGCGAGCAGTTCGCTGTCAGCACTGTCCCGGCTGATCGGCGCCGCGAAGCCGATGGCCAGCCTGAGCGGGCGGAGTACCAAGCCGCGGTCGCCGTTGTCGATGTTGCCCAAAGCGGACCACCCGGAACCCATTACATTGCCGAACTCCGCCGGGCGGCCCCGCATTGCTCGGTTGTCGCCATTGTCAGTCTCAGCACAGCAGAGGAGGTGGCAGACCTCTTCGCCGCCGGGGCGAGCGGCGTCGTATCCCGCGATGCGGCGCCGGATGAGCTTGTCCGTGCTGTCCGGGAGGTAGCCACCGGGCACGCGTTCGCTTCCCGGTCCGCGCTCCAAGCAGTTCTCACTCGGCTGGCCCCGGCGCCGACGGGCACCCTGTCGCCGCACAAGGCCCTGCTCGAAGCTCTTACTGATCGCGAGCGGACCGCCGTCGCATTGCTTGTTCGAGGGCTCACGAATCAGGAGATCGCCACCGCCATGTACGTCTCCCCGAGCACAGTCAAAGTCCACTTGGGGAGCGTCATGGCCAAGTGGGGAGTACGGGATCGACTACAGGTAGCTCTTCGGGCCTTGGGGGTCGAGGTTTCGATTGAAGGTTTGATTAGTGGTCCATGAGGGAGGCGATGGCTGCATTTCAGCCAGAATTCGTTCTACATCTGGTCCGTTTTATCGGCCACTTGTTGGCCGGTTCTGGCCAAGCGGGCGAAGCGGCGTTCCAAACGTAATTCCTAGCGTTGCGGGACGCTGTGCCAATTCCATCGGCGCGGCGTTTTCGCGAACGGAAGGAAAATGCTGTGGCTGCAGTCCTCAAATTCATCGCTTGGGTAGCCGGTCAAGTCTGGCGTTGGGGCGCTTGGGTTGTCGCTCAGGTGGCTGCATGGGCGAAGGCAAATTGGTTCAAGGTTCAGAAGTGGCTGGAACGCGGGGTGGCCTGGGGCACCATCGTGCAATGGATCTTGCAAGCCTTGGGGCTCGCCTAACTGAGCCGTCTGCGCGCGGATGGCCGAGAGCTTCAACGAGTCGGTCGTCCGCGCGCCTCGGAATGGGGCGGAGGTGGTGAAGGAGTGATGGTGCAGGAAAGAGGCGACTCGGGGTTCAACTGTCGAGGAGCCTTGTCAGAGCAGGCCTACCGCTACCTCAACATCCGCTCGGTGGTCGAGGTGATCACCCTGACCGCCCTCGCCCTCGTGAGCGGTGTCGTCTTCGCGCCTGGGTCCTGGTTGTTGCCGCTCTTCGCGCTGTCCGCTGCCCTCTGCGCGGTCGGATTGTTGATGGAGGTTCCCCTCCTCAATCGCCTGGAGGTACGTCACACGTCATTCATCATTGCGAACGGCGCCGTATGCATACGTCGTGGCCGCCTCATTCGCCGGGAAATCGTGATCAATAGTGAGCAGTTACTTAATGTGTCGATTCTGCACGGACCACTTCTTAGGCGAATGGGATTGGTGAAAGTCAAGTTCACCACCATCGCATACGTCGAACCGTTCGGGCCAATTCCACTGTCCGATGCGCTGAGAATGCGCGCGAACGCGCTACGGATGCCGGAGGGTGCATTCGATGAGCAGCATTGAAAAGCCACGCCGACTCTCAGGCGCCTCGATTCCCGCGTATTGGTTGCATAATGCGCCAGGCATTGTCGGGCTACTCGGTGCTCTCTGGGCTTATTCGACGGATAGCGGACTGTGGCCGGGCTCGTGGGCCGTCGTTCCGATTGGCCTTCTCTTGACCGTCCGGCTGGGGCATCCATTGCTCGCGTGGGCAACGGTGCGGTTTGACCTCGACGCCGAGGCCCTCTGGCTCAGAACGGGCATGATTCTGGTATCAACCCGGACTATTCCATGGGCCACGGTCCGGGTGGTGGAGAGACACCAACCTTGGGCTTATCGGATATTCGGGCTGGTTGTGGTTTCCCTGCGGGCTGGTGCTAGCGAAGATGCGCGTTGCACGTTGGTCGGAGTTGCCGACGGTGCAGTCGATCTGATTTCGTCCAAGGCGGAACATGCGTCGCCCATGCTTGCGGCAATCCCGAACACTCAGGACGTCGTCTATCGCGCGCGGCGAAGTGAGTTGCTTACCGGAACCGTGACGCACGGGCAGTTCATCCTCGTGGCTGCCGGCGCCTCTGCTGCCGCATCTGATTCTCTTCGCAGCTTAGGACTGCTGGATGGCCTCCTCATCGAGGCGGGTAAGGCTCCCATCGTTTGGGCGATTGCCGCTGCAAGCATGTCGGTCGCCGCATCTATCACCATCACGCTGATGCGGTACCACCGCTTTGAGGTGACTCGGACTGTTGACCGGGTGACGATCTCCTACGGGTGGTTTGGACGTTTCGAGCGCACGTTGAGCTCCAGCGCCATCGTCGGCGTCCGGATCGAGCGAAATCTCGCTGAAATGGCGATGGATCGCGTTCGAGTCTCCCTGTACTCGGGGGACACCGCCGAACGTGTCTCGAGAAACCTCGTGCTTCCCTCACTTCCTCGGACGGCGGCCGCGCGCATAGTCAGCGGTCTTTTGCCTGCCCTGTCCGGTACGGCGGTCCTGGAAACGAGTGGGCGTAGCTCTCTGTGCCGGGCACTCCTGATGAACCTCGCCACTGTCGCGGTGGCCGTTGGCACCTTCATGCTCGTTTTTTCGCTGTGGCCATTCGCCATTGGTGTGGCGGTACTCTTCGGGGTCACAAGCGGAGTCCTGGCTCGTGTGCTATCGACGCTGGTCTCCGCCCGCCTGGGTACAGAGGCTGGTAGCTTCCGGCTCCGCGTGCGCGGCTTAACGGAGCGCGAGGATGTGGTGCGCAGTGACGCGATCCACCTAGTCGCCCTGTTTAAGCTCGGTCGCCAACCGCTGGTTATCCGTGCGCACTACTTCGCCGGCGTCGCGCAAGTCCTGACTGCGATCACGTCGGCCAGTGCCGTGAACGACATCGGACCAGCATTGCTGCGGCCAGAACGATCCACCGGGCCTCGCCCGTGAGGACGGAGATTACGTGATCGAGGTCAATGGCGTTTGCAAAACGTACGGGGCACGGCGAGTTGTCGATGACGTGTCGTTCAGCGCGCCGGACGGCGCGATAACGGGCTTCGTCGGGCCCAACGGTGCTGGCAAGTCCACTGTTCTTCGCATGATCGCCGGGTTGACGTCCCCTGATTCCGGCGCCGTTCGAATAGGCGGTCAGCGTTTCGTAGACGCGCCTGCGCCGGCGTCCGCCATGGGTGTTTTCCTTTCCGCGGAGTGGATACCTCCCGCGGCATCCGCACGCGCCGTGCTCAAGTACGTCGCGGAAAGTCAGGGAATCACGAGCGACGCGGTCCGTGACGCCCTCGAACTTGTGGGACTCTCGCATGTTGCGACGCGGAGAGTCAGAACGTTCTCGTTGGGTATGCGTCAACGTCTCGGGATCGCCGCGGCAACGCTCGCACGGCCGCGTGTCCTGCTCCTTGACGAACCGGTGAACGGTCTCGACCCGGAGGGGATCTCTTGGCTGCGAACGTACCTGCGGCAGGTTGCGGAAAGCGGAGCGACGGTCCTTTTGTCATCGCACCACATGGCTGAGCTCTCGCAGATCGCCGACCGCGTCGTCATGCTCGATAAGGGTCGCGTCATGCAGGAGAACTCGCTCCGCCGCGTGGTCGCGCGGGCCGAGCCAGAGGTGTTTGCAATCGCTCCCGAGCCAGACATCGTCCGATCCGCGCTCGCCAGTGCTGGATACATAACCCAGGGCGCGGGGGACGGCTTCGTCGTGAAAGCTGCGCACCCTTTGGACGTCGGCCGGATCGCATTCGAGACCGGTGTCGGCCTCACACACTTGGAGGCCGCGACCCGCACGCTCGAGGAGGTCTACTTCGAGATGGCCAGGAATGAGTGAAGGCACACCACTCATGACTGGTCGCGTACAGACAAATGAGCCCTCATCAAGGCAGCGAGCATCGCACGTTCTCTGGGCGGAGATACGCCGTGGCGCGCGGACAGGGGGATCTGTTGCGGGGGTTGCATGCGCGGCCGGGGCGGGCGTCGTGGCGGGCATTCTTGCCATCCTCGTGCTGAGGTCGATGGCGAGCGCGCCGAGTCACGTCCTCGTGACGACGCCCGTTGAACTCGCAGGATTCGTCATGTGCGTGCTCCTCGCGGTTTCCGTCGTGCTAGCAACCGCGAGAGACCACGCTGGACATGTGGCTCTGGCGATTGCTCTCACGCCCCGGCGACGTCGACTATTCGCCGCTCGGGCCCTCGCCCCGACCGTCGTCGGAAGTTCGGCTGTCGTTCTGGTCACAACGGCGGTGGCGGGCGCGGCTAACTTCCTCGCCGCGGGCGCGTACATCGAGTGGGCCCTTCTCAGCGTCGTGCTCGTAGTGGTGGCCACGGCGTCTCTGTGCCTTCTCGCCTTCAGCCTGGCAACGCTGGCGCGGAGAAGCGGCGTCAGCGTCCTGTTGTTCATGGCCCTCTTCCTCCTGCCATCCGCGATCGCCGCCACCGTTAGCGGTCTTCTTCCCAGCGGCTTGGCGCGCCTAGCTGGGCTGATCGCGGATGCCACCCCCGCGGGCCTGCTCATCAGGGCGACGAGTGCGTCGACCGTTCCGTCGCAAGGAATGCTCGAGGTCTTGAACGGGCAAATCGGACTCGCGGCGTGGGCTCTGACCGCGGCGACACTCGCGGGTGTCACTTTCATTCGTCGCGACGCCTAGAGATCGCAAACTGCGAAGAACGAGGTTCAAGAGATGGCATCCAAGAAGAATGGGCGTGCCGAGGATGCAGCGTCTGTCGTACTCTTCGTCGTGATCGCGGTGGTGAGCGTTGGCCTAGCGATCGTGGCGGATCTGCACATCGCGCTCCGCGGCGTGACTGCCGTGATCTGTGGAGTCCTCGCCGCGGCGGTTACGCATACGTTGGTCAGTCGCCGCGGCCGGGGCTAGAGCCCGCGGTTCGCGGGGAGCGGCCTGTCTCCTCCTCTTCACCGAGCCGGCGGCGGAGCGTGTCGCTGTCTGAGCCGACGCTCGACTCCGCCGCCAAGCCACGCGTGCCCTGGTGGCCCCGGGCATCGCACGACATAGTCTCCATACTGAAGACGTGCGATACGAGCTTGACGACGACCCCGAGCGGATCGACTTCGACTTCGTATGGGGGTGGCTGTCGACGGAGGCCTACTGGGGGCGAGAGCGCACTCGCGCCGACGTGAAGAAGCAGGTCGATGGGTCATGGCGCGTCGTCGGAGCCTACCGCGTCGACACCGGCGAACAGGTGTCATTCGCACGAGCGCTGTCGGACGGCGTCGCCTTCGCGTATCTCGCCGACGTATTCGTCGCGGACGCCCACCGCGGCCGGGGCCTCAGCAAGAGAATGCTCCAGCTGATGATAGACGACGGCCCGGGGGCCGCGATGAGATGGACACTGTTCACGTCCGACGCGCACGGTTTGTACGAGCAGTTCGGATTCACCGTTCCAGACTCGACTGCCATGGTGCGTCCCGCCCGTCGACCTCGCCCCTGACGCAGCACGAATTCAGGCCGGAGAGGTCCAGCCGAGCGACGCTGCACCCGATTCACGGGGTTGCGCGCCCAGACCAGACCGGGACGGCCTGAGTTAGTGCTCACCCCACGGTCTCCCGCCCAAGCCGGCCTCGAACCCCTCGAATCCGTGTCCCCCAACCGGCGGACAAAGTTTTCTCGAACGTGTCCCCCATGCGGCGGACAGCGGAAAAAACCGGGATGATCGTTGCATTTCTCCCGCGTTAAATCCGTGTCGCCATCAGATGAGACGGCTCTCATAAACGACACGAAGTGCGGCCTGGACCGCCGGCACGATTTGCGCGTTGATCAGGACTCCACCCGCGACATCCGTCCCATCCGACTCTCTCGTCACAGCCGACACGCCCAAAGAACCGGCTGTTGCCCTCGCGGGATTCGGCGCGCACACTCGGAGCACTTCGACCGAATCGCCCTCAACGCAGCGGGAGTCCCTGACAAGAGAGCGAGAGCAGCCGATGTTCATCTTCCTTCTGCAGGTGCGCAACATGCTCGCGGGCTACCCCGAGCTGTACCTCTTCGCGGTGTACTCGGTGCTCATCTGGGGCCTGTGGATCGTCAAGGTCGTGATGTCCCGCCGGTACCGGCCCTACACCGAGCCGCACAAGGCCGGCACGAGCATCATCATCCCGGTCGTGGACGAGCCGCTCGACCTGTTCCGCGACGTGCTGCAGCGCATCGTCGACCAGAAGCCCGACGAGATCATCGTGGTCATCAACGGCAAGCGGAACTTCGATCTCGAAGAGGTCTGCGCCGAGTTCGCTCCCGCGGTCCAGTGGGTGCACACGCCGATCGCCGGCAAGCGCAACGCGGTCAAGATCGGGGTGGAGCGCTCGAAGTACGAGATCTCGGTGCTGGTCGACTCCGACACGATCTGGACCCCCGGATGCCTCGAAGAGCTGATCAAGCCGTTCAAGGACGCGCGGGTCGGTGGCGTGACCACACGGCAGCGCATCCTCGAACCGGAGCGGCGGTGGATGACCCGCTGGGCGGACTGGCTCGAGAACTCGCGAGCCCTTTACTCGATGCCGGCGCAGAGCGTCGTGGGTCAGGTCGGGTGCCTGCCGGGCCGCACGATCGCGTTCCGCCGCGACATCCTGGTCCGCGTCATGCCGCAGTTCATGAGCGAGAAGTTCCTCGGCGTCTTCCTCGAGGTCTCGGACGACCGGACCCTCACGAACCTGACCCTCAAGGACGGCTACCGCACCGTCTACCAGTACACGTCGCTCTGCTATACCGACGCCCCGACCAAGCTGCCCAAGCTGTACAAGCAGCAGCTGCGGTGGGCACGCGGCAGCCAGTACAACACGCTCCGGATGCTGCCGTGGATGCTGTCGCACGCGCCGCTGCTCGCCCTGTTCATGGTCATGGACATCGTGCTGCCGTTCCTGCTGGCGGGCGTTATCGCGGGCTGGATCTACCGCTCGGTGATCGGCGAGGGCTACAACTTCTACGAGCCGATCGTGGGTGACATGGGCATCCACATGGGCATCGCGTGGATCATCGGACTGGTCGTCGTTTCGTCGGTGCTCAGCATGGCGATCCGGCAGCTGCGGCACCTGTCCGAGAAGCCCTCGGACTTCTTCCGCCTCCCGATCTTCATCCTGGCGTCGACGGCCTTCCTCATGCCCATCCGTCTCATCGGCTTCTTCCGCATGGCGCATGTCGCCGGCTGGGGCACGCGGGCGGGAGCGTACAAGAAGGGCGACCCGATCACCGAGACCGACGTGACACCCGACGCCGAGAGCGAGCGCATGCACGACGACCTCGACGAGCTGCTGCGCAACACGACCCGCATGGCACCGGAGACGCCGCCGCGGGGCATCCCGGTGATCAGTGAGACGGATGCCGCGGCCGACGTCCCCGTCAGCACCGGCGCCGTGGGAACCGTGACCCGCCGGGCGCAGGCGCGCATCGTCTCCGAGCGTCTCGCGGCCACCCCGCGCCCCGACCCTCAGCCCCGCGCGACGCCGGAACCCGCCCGCAAACGCCTGAACCCGCAGGCCGCGTGGCCGTACGTGATCGGCTTCGCGATCATCGCCCTGGAAGGAGCGTTCATTGTCTTCGGCACCGCGTAACTGGTTGAAGAGCGCCACCGGCGTGCGAGGAGTCATCGGGGCAGCGGTCGTGACCGTCGCCCTGGTGGTGACGAGCCTCGCCGTGTGGTCGAGCCCGGGCGGAGGGGCGGCCCCGCCGAGCCTCGAGGCTCAGCTGGCCGCAGCCCAGGCGGAGAACGAACGCCTGCAGCAGGAGCTGTGGAGCGCCGAGGGCAAGCTGAACAGCACCCCGAGCCCCCGTCCGACGCCGACACCCACGAAGACGCCGAAGCCCACGCCGACCGCGAAGCCGAAGCCGAAGCCGACGGCCGAGCCCGCTCCGCCCGCCGACAACGGACCCGACACGATCGTCGTCTACCGCGACCCGGCCATCGAGGGTCAGCCGGCCCCGCCACCACCGCCGGCCCCGGCCCCCGAACCCGCTGCCCCGGCGCCCGTCACGGCGCCTTCGGTCGAGAGCATCCTGAACCCCGCCCAGCGCTACTTCGGGATGTACACCACCCAGGCGCCGTACAACTTCGCGACCTTCGACGACGCCGCCGTGAAGGCGGGAAGTCGGCAGTCGCTGGTCGGCTACTTCAGCGGATGGGACCAGCCCTTCCGGAGCGACGCGGTGCGCCGCTCGTGGGAGCGCGGGCTGGTGCCGATGCTGACGTGGGAATCGCGGCCGATGCTCGCGGGCAACGACCAGCCCGAAGACCCCGAGTACTCGCTTCCGCTCATCCTGTCGGGCAAGTTCGACGCCTACCTCACCCAGTACGCCAAGGACATCGTCAAGACGGGTCTGCCCCTGGCGATCCGGCTGAACCACGAGATGAACGGCACGTGGTACCCGTGGTCGGAGCAGAAGGCAGACGGCACATCCCTCAACGGCAACCGGCCGGGGGACTACGCCGCGACCTGGCGCTACGTGCACGACATCTTCGAGAAGGCCGGGGCGAACAAGTACGTGATGTGGGTGTGGGCACCCAACATCGTGAACAACCTCGCTTCGCGGCATCAGGGCATCGAGTACACGCGGTCGCTGTACCCGGGTGACGAGTACGTCGACATCGTCGGCGTCTCGGGTTACCTCCGGTCGCCGTTCCGCTCCGGCCAGACGTTCACCTTCGACTACACGTTCGGTCGCACGCTCGAGCAGCTGCGCGCCATCACCGACAAGCCCCTGTTCCTCGCCGAGGTCGGGGCGACGGAAATCGGCGGGAAGAAACCCGAGTGGGTGACCGACTTCTTCGACGCCTTCGCCCGACCCGAGAACGCCGACATCATCGGGTTCGCGTGGTTCAACCTCACCGTCACCACCTTCTCGGGCGGCGAGCGGGTGACGAACGACTGGCGCATCGAATCCCGGGCCGACTCGCTCGCCGCCTTCAAGGACGGGCTCCTCGATCCCGGCGGGAACTTCACCATCATCCCCTACACCTGACCCCGGCATCCGCCTCCTCTCCAGCGAAAGGCCAGCTCATGAGCACTCACCTGACACCTGTCCCCGAGTCCGACATGCCGCTGCGGGTCAGCGTCATCGGCACCGGCTACCTCGGCGCCACGCACGCGGCCGCGGTCGCCGAGATGGGCTTCGACGTCGTGGGCGTCGACACCGATCCCGACAAGGTCGCCGCTCTCGAACGCGGCGAGGTGCCGTTCTTCGAACCCGGACTGCCCGAGCTCATCAAGAAGCACGTCGAGTCGGGACGCCTGCGCTTCACGACCGATCTGGCCGAGGCGGTCGCGGCATCCGATGTGCACTTCATCTGCGTGGGCACGCCCCAGCAGCCGGCCAGTCACGGCGCGGATCTCCGATTCGTGGATGCCGCGGCCAAGGGCGTGGCGGCCGCGATGACGCACGACGGGATCATCGTCGGGAAGTCGACGGTGCCGGTGGGCACGGCGGAACGCCTTCGCGGCCTGACCCGGGGGATCGTCCCGACGTCGATCCACGTCGAACTGATCTGGAACCCCGAGTTCCTGCGCGAGGGCATGGCGGTCGAAGACACGCTGCGTCCGGACCGCATCGTCATCGGGGGCGCCTCGCCGTGGGCCGAGGACGCGATGCGTCGCCTCTACGCGGCCCCCATCGCGCACGGCGCGCCGGTCATCGCGTGCGATCTGCCCACCGCCGAGCTGGTCAAGGTGAGCGCGAACGCCTTCCTCGCGACCAAGATCTCGTTCATCAACGCCATCGCGGGGCTGTGCGAGAAGGCGGGAGCCGATGTCACGGTCCTCGCCGACGCGATCGGTCACGACGCGCGGATCGGGCGCAAGTTCCTCAATGCCGGGTTGGGATTCGGCGGCGGATGCCTGCCCAAGGACATCCGGGCGCTCATGCATCGCGCGGGGGAGCTGGGGGCGTACTCCGCGGTCGCGCTGATGCAGCAGGTCGATGAGATCAACATGGAGCAGCGGCAGCGCACCATCGATCTCGCCGTGTCTCTGCTCGGCGGCTCGGTGCTCAACGCGCGGATCGCCGTGCTCGGTGCGGCGTTCAAGCCCGACACCGACGACGTGCGCGACTCGCCCGCGCTCAACGTGTCGGCGGCCCTGCACCTGCGGGGCGCGCATGTCGCCGTCTACGACCCCGAGGCGGGGGCGACCGCCAAGCGGCTGTTCCCGACGCTCACCTACGTCGGTTCCATGGATGATGCGGTGAGGGATGCCGACCTGGTGCTGGTGCTGACGGAGTGGCCCGAGTTCACCTCGGCCGATCCGGCGCACGTCGGGCGGCTAGTCGCGCGGAAGATCGTCGTCGACGCACGCAACTGCCTGCCGGCGCCGGCGTGGGCGAACGCCGGGTGGGAGTACCGCGGTCTCGGAGTGCGACCGGCGGTCACCGTGCCCCTGAAAGTGGGGGAGTCCACGGCGGCCTGACCAGCGAGTCTCTCCACGGGCGCGGGCCGACGCTCCCGGTCGCCGCGTGCCGCGTGCCAGGATGGGCATGCGGGCCTGGCGTCCGCGAGAGAGAGGACCGCCATGACCGTGCCCGATCCCTACGCCGCCGCATCCGAGGCTCAGGCCGAAGCGAAGCCGTCGCTCCTGCGGGCCGCGATCTGGGTCGCGATCGGCGCGCTCATCGCCGCGGCGATCGTGTGCGTCGTCTGGGTCCTGATCGGCGAACAGAACGGCATCGTCGGTCGCGCGTTCCTGACGATCCTGCTGCTGGCGGCCTTCGCCGGCGTCACGATCCTCGACGCACACCTCGCTCCGCGGCGTCCCGCGTGGTTCGCCCTCGCCAGCATGGCGACCTGGATCGCGGCGCTGCTCATCGGTGCGGTGATGATCTGGATGCCGGAGCGGTACTCGTGGAGCGGCTTCCCCCGGTTCATCCAGTTCCTTTTCATCGTGCTGATCCTGCAGCTGGCGCTGCTGCACGTGCGCCTCTATGTCAAGGCCTTCCAGCGCTACGACACCCCGTTCACCCGGGCCGTCGCGATCGTCACGATCGTGCTCGTCGCCGCGCTCGCGGTCCTGCTGATCGTGCCGCTCGTGATCGGGGAGTACCTCGACTTCGCCGACCTCTACTGGCGGATCGTGGTGGCCATCGCGATCCTCGCCGCCGTCGGCACCGCTCTGATCCCACTCGTCAACGCCCTGTTCGCACCGAAGAAGCCGCGTCCCGCCGCGGTGTACCCGGCGCCCTATCCGCAGGCGCCGTACGGGCAGGCGCCGTGGCCGTCGCAGCAGCTTCCCGCCGCCCCGACGCCGTACCACCAGGCCGCGCCGGTCGAGCAGCATCCGGCCCCGCAGCCGGCCGCCCAGCACGCGTCCGCGCAACACGCCGCCGCCCAGGCCGCGGCGGCCGCGCCCCAGGAGCTGCTGCCCTGGCCGAACTACGTCGACGGCATCACGCCGCTGCCGATGCTGCCCGACGGCTCGCCCGACTGGAACGCGTACTACACGGGCTACCCGTCGCCCGGTGCGCACGTGTTCCCGACGCCGCAGACGCATCCCGCGCCCACGACGCCGAACCCGCCCGCTCCCTCGGGGTACGAGGGCTACCCGCCTCCGCCGCCGCTGCCCCCGCGTCCGTGACGGGCCGGATCAGCCGCGCAGCAGCTCCAGCGCCGCCATCGCTGCGTTCTGACCGCCGAGGCCGCTGACCGCCCCGCCCCGGCGCGCCCCCGACCCGCACAGCAGCACCCGGTCGTGGCGGGTCGCGACGCCCCAGCGCTGCGCCGGCGTCTCGAGCTCCTCGTCGTCGTCGGCCCACGGCCACGACAGCGGTCCGTGGAAGATGTCTCCGGCGGCCATCCCGAGCGACTGCTCCAGATCGGCCGTCGTGCGCGCCTCGATGCAGGGACTGCCGTCCGGCGCCTCGAAGACGACGTCGGCGATCGGCTCGGCCAGCACCGAGTCGAGCGAACGCTGCGCTGCGGCGAGGAGCGCCATGCGCGAGGCATCCGGGTCCCGACCCTCGACCAGCCGGTGCGGCACCTGCAGGCCGAACAGCGTCAAGGTCTGGGCGCCCGAGGCGCGGAGCTCGGGACCGAGGATCGACGGGTCCGTCAGCGAGTGGCAGTAGATCTCGGCCGGGAGGGGGTCGGGGATGACGCCGCCCGATGCCGCGCGGTGCGCCGCGTCGAGCTGGGTCAGCGTCTCGTTGATGTGGAACGTGCCGGCGAACGCCGCCTCGGGCGCGACCGTCGAGTCTTGAAGGCGCGGGAGCCGCCGCAGCAGCATGTTCACCTTCACCTGCGCGCCCTCGGGTTCCCCGCCGCGGGTGGTCGCGCCGGACGCGCCGGCCTCTCCCATCAGCCGGTCGAGCACCCGCGGTCCGACCCCGCTCAGCACCAGCCGGCCACGCACGGCGCCCGCCGACCCCGCGGCGTCGGTGAAGGTCACCTCGCCGTCGGGCGTCACGGAGCCGACCTCGACGCCGGTGCGCAGTTCCGCCCCGGCGTCACGGGCGGCGCGTTCGAGTTCTCCGCTGACGCGGCCCATCCCTCCGACGGGCACGTCCCAGTCACCGGTCCCGCCGCCGACGACGTGGTACAGGAAGCAGCGGTTCTGCCGCAGGCTCTCGTCGTCGGCCGACGCGAACGTGCCGATCAGCCCGTCGGTCAGCGCGATGCCGCGGGCGAGGTCCGAGTCCAGCGAGGCGCGCAGCACCTCGCCGAGGGGTCGCTCGAAGAGGTCGTCCCACAGCAGCGGATCGCCGAGCCCGTCGCGCACGGTCTCGCGGCGGGAAAGCGGGTCGGTCATCGTCGGGAACAGCGACCGCGCCACCGGTGCGATGCGGTCGTAGAACTCCGCGAACCGCTCCGCCTCGCCCAGGATCCCGGTGGTACGGGCGAACGAGGCGGCGGTGGCCGCGGCATCCGCCGTGTCGACGAGGATGCCGCGCGACGGGTCGCTCGGATCCGGCGTATAAGACTCGGATCCGGCGTATAAGAGGAGTACCTGCGGCGCTTCAGCTCGATGTTCAGCCCCAAGTCGTCGATGATCCGTCGGGGCAGCAGGCTGACCAGGTACGAGTACCGCGACAGGCGCGCGTCGACCCCCGGCCACGGGCGCTCCGACACGGCCGCGCCGCCCACGTGATCGAGCCGCTCCAGCACGACGACCGAATGGCCGGCGCCCGCGAGGTAGGCGGCGGCGACGAGCGCATTGTGCCCGCCGCCGACGATGACGACGTCGTGGGTGTGGGGGTGGACCGCGGTGACCATCGGTCCACGCTATCGGGAGGGGACGGATGCCGCGCCCCCGCGACTACCGTGGAGCACATGAGCCTCGCGCACGACCTCGAAGCACTCGCCATCGACATCGCGCAGGATGCCGGGGCCCTCGCCCGGTCGCGGCGCGCGGAGGGTGTCGACATCGCGGCGACCAAGTCGGCGCTCGCCGACATCGTCACTCTCGCCGATCGCGAGGTGGAGGCCCTGGTCCGGGCGCGGCTGGCCGAGGCGCGGCCCGACGACGGCTTCCTCGGCGAGGAGACCGGTGCGGAGCGCGGGTCGAGCGACGTGACGTGGGTGATCGACCCGATCGACGGCACCGTCAACTACGCGTACGGGATCCCGCAGTACGCCGTGAGCGTGGCCGCCGTGATCGGCGAGCCGGCGCCGGAGCTGTGGGAGGCGGTCGCTGCGGCCGTGTACGCCCCTGCCACGGGGGAGCTGTTCCACGCGTCGCGCGGCGGCGGCGCCTGGCTCGGTGACCGGCGCATCGAGGTCAACGCCGAGGTCGGTCCGGCGGGCGCACTGCTCGCGACCGGCTTCGGATACGACCCGGCCACGCACGCGGGCGACCTCGCCCGGGTCGCCCGGGTCATGCCGATGTCGCGCGACCTGCGCCGAGCCGGTGCCGCATCGCTCGACCTCGCCTATGTCGCCGCGGGCCGTCTCGACGGCTACTTCGAGCGGGGGCTGGCGCCGTGGGACCACGCGGCGGGCGCGCTCCTGGTCACCGAGGCCGGCGGGTCGTTCGAGTTCGTCGCGGGCGACGACGCGCAGCCCCGGCCGCTGGTCGTGGCATCCTCCCCGGTCATCTTCGATCGTCTTCTCACGGCCGCGCTCGACGGCGAAGACTGAGCGTTTCTGAAGAATCGCGACGGATCGTCCGAAGATTGCGAGCGCCACATGGCATTCCCAGGTCGACCGAGGTAGTGTTTACCCGATCGTTACTTTCGTCCCCCCGAACGGCGAAAGTGGTCATTGCCCGAAGACCGTACCGTTGCCCCCCGAGCGACACGACCCGAGAGCACATCCCGCTTGCCTTTTGACGCCCCGATGGCCGAGCCTGCGCCCACGCGCCGTTCGAGCCGTCTCTCGCCCACGCCTCTTCCGGCGTCGTCAGAGACCCTCGGTGCATCGCGCGCGCAGCTGCGCCGCCGGGCGGCTTCGCCCGACGAGCGGGTGACGGTCGTCCTCGACGGCTCGGCGTCAGCGCCGGTGGGCCCCGCGGCGGAGAAGTCCTCGGTGGCCGGTGTCGCTCCCGCACCGGCGGCGATCGACCTTCCCGCGACGGGCGTCCCGATCATCGACGCCGTCGCCGCCGCAACGCCGCTGGTCGCGGCATCCGTCTCCCCGGCTGCGCCGTCCGCGGGCGCCTCTGCCGTCGCGAACGTGTCGTCGGCTCCGCTCAGCCGCCGCGCCCGCCGTGCGGTCACCGTCGAGCAGCCCGTCGTCGAGCTTCCTCCGATCGCGCCCGTCGCCCCGGCCGAGGCCGAGCGCTCCGCTCCGGAGTTCGCCGCCGAGCTGCCGACGACCGTCGCCCCCGCTCCGCTCATCGACGCCGTGCTCACCCCCGCCGAGCCGTTCGAACTGCTCGAGCCCGTGATCGACGAGCCGGCGCCCGTCGCTGCTGCCACGGCTGGGGATTCGGCCGAGCACGTCGAGGTCCTCGAGGTCGTTCCCGAGGCTTCCGCCGCGCGTCCGACTCGCCGGCAGCGGGTGCGACGGGTGGTGTCCGAGACGGATGCCCCGGCCGACGCGCCCGTTGCGGGCGGTGTCGCCGATCCTGCTGCGGCTGATGCCGACGCTGTTGAAGCCGAGGTTCGCGACGAGCCGACCGCGTCGGGCGAGCAGGCCGCTGATGCCGGTGAGGCCGAGGACGAGGCATCCGGAATCGATGAGTTCGAGGCCGCTGCCCGGCTCTTCTCGTTCACCGGCGAGGTGTCGGTTCAGGCGTCCGCTGAGGACTCCGACAGCGAGGCCGGCGACGCGCAGGCCACGGCTGAGCCGCACGTGGCGCCCCGCAAGACCCGCGCCGAGCGCGGGGCGAGCTTCAAGCGCTTGGCCGCCGCGTCGTTCTCGGTCGGTGTGATGGGCACCGTCGGCGTGATGACGGTCGGCATGACCACCCCCGCCGAGGCGGTCGCCGCCGCGAGCGGCGCGGATGTCTCGATGTCGATCGTGGCTCCGGGCGCGACCACCGTCACCGAGGTCGACGCCGACGAGATCCAGGCGTACGTCGCTCCGGCCGAGGCTGAGGCCGACACCCTCGACCGCGCAGGTGCCTACGACACCGTGACGACGGCCGAGCTGGCGTCGCAGGCGGGCATCCAGAACTTCTCGAACCTGTTCCACAACGACCCGAACTCGGCGATCCAGTGGCCGTTCGCGGTGGGCGTGACCATGTCGTACGGGTTCGGAATGCGCTCGGGCCGCATGCACGAGGGCATCGACTTCACGCCGGGCGCCGGCTCACCGATCCAGGCGATCGCCGAGGGCACGGTGCGCGTCGCGTCCGAGGCCGGCGGCGCCTACGGCGTGCACGTGATCATCGACCACATGATCGACGGTCAGCTCGTGTCGAGCCACTACGCGCACATGCAGTACGGCTCGCTCGAGGTCGTCCCCGGGCAGAAGGTCACCGTGGGCACGGTCCTCGGCAAGACCGGCAACACCGGCCGCTCGTACGGGGCGCACACGCACTTCGAGATCCTGATGAACGGCACCACCCCGATCGACCCGATGCCCTGGCTGCGCGAGCACGCCGGAGGCTGACGTCGATTCAGAGAGGCGCCTTCGCTCTGGTATCCTCTTCTAGTTGCCCGCGTGCGGGCAGCACGCCCCGATAGCTCAGTGGCAGAGCACTTCCATGGTAAGGAAGGGGTCGTCAGTTCAATCCTGACTCGGGGCTCGCAGCATCCATTCATCCGTGAGCGGATGCCTCGCGGCAGGGTAGCTCAGTTGGTGAGAGCGCACGACTCATAATCGTGAGGTCGCGGGTTCAAGCCCCGCTCCTGCTACGAACGAAGAGGGCCCCTTGTGGGCCCTCTTCGGTCGTTCGAGGGGGTGGTTCTTGAGGCCGTCACGCGCGAGCGGTCCCGCTGCGCGGGCAGTATGCCGCGCGGGCGCCACTTTGCGGCATCCGCCTAATCCTTGCGACGCAGCGGATGCCGGAAACTGCAGCGTCGGAAGATGTTGCCGAGCTACTGCGGGTGCTCTGACCGATCGGCGTTGAGCGTGCCCGTTGGCACGCCCTCGACGAGCGCTTGCGCGTGGAGGAGGAGCATCACTCCGAACAGACCCGAGAGGAGCGCGACGAGGCCCAAGATCGCCAGGAAGAAGGGAATCGCAGGCATGATGCCAGCAGCGCTTATGGGATCCGTGATCATCAGCACGATCGCTAGGGCGATAATCACAACACCGGCGATCGCGCACAAATTGGCATTCCACTCGAGCCTCTTCAGAGCTGACCGCTTCTTCACGGAGCTCGCTCCGGCGCGCAACCGCGGCCGCCCGGGCCCGGCGAGCGGTTGCTTCGACCAGCGCTTTTCCGGCTTCATCTCCGGCGAATCCGCGCAAGGCGCTCCGACCGCCTTCCACCGCCGCTCAGTTTTCCGAAGGTCGCGGGGTATCTGCTCACACGATCGATGAAGTTCGACAGCTAGCCCTGTCCGTGTGGCGGACCGTTCGATCTCACTCGAGACTGACGAGGCGTTGGTTCTCTTCGAGTTGCTGCATCGCTGGGACGAGGAGAACCGGGAGCTACCACTCGAGCCGGGGGAGCTTGCGGCGCTCGGGGCGCTGTCGGCTGCGCTGGAACGAGTCCTGTCCGAGCCGTTCGATCTGAGATATGCGGAGATCCTCGAGGGAGCCCGCGCGCGCCTGTCGGCGCGAGAAGGCTCGTAGCGCAGGGCTCACCCTCGCGGGTTCCCTAAATCCTCCACAGGATCATGGGAGAGGGACGAGGCGCCGCCACTCGTCACGTTCAGGACGACGACCGGCGGAACCTGGAGTTCGAGCCGCCTCCCAGCGGTGAGATGGTCGGATACCGGGTAGAGAATAAGGGGCCTCGGCTTTCGCCGGGCCCCTTATGTGTAAGATCCGCGAAGCGTCCGGTGTTTGTGCCTCTAATCTAGCCGTGAGGCCGTCCCGCGAGGCCCCTGTGACACCGTATGCCCATAACCACGCGGAAGCGACCAGCCGGACGATGAACCCGTACTACCTCTTGATGCCTCGCGAGAATTTCGGCGTTGCTGACACGGCACCGGATGCCCCCGGGTTCCAACGATCCCTCGCACACAAGCTACGCACCTCGGGTCGGATCGACGACGAGCAAGACGTCCGCTGGTTCTACCAGGGGGACGTGCCGCCGCCCGATTGGGTGTGGGGGTTGTGGATGATTCCCCTCCTTTCAGACCGGTTCCGGGCGGTGATCGACGCCCATCTCACGCCGACGGACGATCTGCAGTGGCTACCGATGACACTGCGCACAAAAGGTGGAGACGAGGCTCGGCGCTGGGTGCCGCACTTCCCAGGCGAGCGGGACATCCTTGATCCAGAGTGGACCCAATGGGGCCCGTCCGGCCTCCCGATACGCTGGTTCCTCTCTGCGCCGAAGATCGAGGGCATCTCGGTGACCGAGCGCCCCAATGTGGCCGGGCACCTGATCGTGAACGGCGACGTGATGCGGGCCCTGCGTCGCGCGAAACTCACCGGATACCGCGCCCTGCGCGCGCGAGTCGCCGATCAGTAGCGCCTCGGCGCGCGTTTCTGCGGATGCCAGCCACCCGAGAGCATGACGGCTAGCTGTTCTTCCCCGTGAGGTTGTGAACGCGGTCTGAGGGGACGGTGCCGCCGATGCCGGTGTGGGGTCTGTGGTGATTGTAGTGATGGAGCCAGGCG
>NZ_JBHVCA010000006.1:0-178479 GCF_042803895.1 Microbacterium sp. NPDC057407
TGACAAGTGCACGCTGTTGAGTTCTCAAGGATCGGACGCACCCACCCACCAACCACACAGGCCAGCACAGCAGGGCAACTTCACAATCTTATCCGACCTCGGCCCGCTCGTCAAATCGGCGGCATCCAGGTCGTCGACCCGATGCCGCGGTCATCGACCGCGCCTCCGAGGAGGATCTCCCACCGGGCCCGAGAGCCAGTCCTCCGAAGAGGTGTCGGTGAGGTGTTTTCCGCTTGAGGGGGCGGGGCCTTCGGCCTCTCCGCTCTTCCCTTTGGGGCGAACAACAAGAACATTACGTGTCGGGCGCCCCGCCGTCCAATCGAGGCAGCATCCCGGGCGTGTCGCGCAGTGTGCCGCCCCAACGCGGCGGGATCGCCCCACCGAAAAGTGTCAGCTGCGCGTTGAGACGTTCGCGCGCGCTGTGCGCCGCCGCTGCACCGCGGCGCACAGCACCGCGGTGGCCAGTCCCCATGCCGCGCAGGCGGGAGGGAGCACGCGGTAGGCGAGATGAGCGACGGTGAAGTCGGAATCGATCGGCCCGAGGACGGCCAGCCCGCCCGCCCAGGCGACGAGGAGGACCACCGGCAAGGACGCCCACCACGCCCAGCGCACGCCGTGGGGGAGAACGCGCGCGACCTGCCCCGTGGCGTCGCGCCGGGACAACCAGACCATCATCCAGACGCCGAGGACGGCGAGCCCGATCACGGAGGACCCGTGCTGGAGCCATTTGTACCCCGGTAGAGCGCCCCATTCCTCGGCGAGCGCCGGAATCGCGGCGACTCCCCACCGTCCCTCGTGGGTGAAGAGGTCCCAGACGATGTGACTCACCACGCCGAGCGCCAGGGACACCGCGAGAAGGACGAGCCCTCCCCACGACACCCGCCACCGCTGCGATGCCAGACCCGCCGCCGGGAGGACGGCGAAGGTCTCGCGAAACGCCGCCGGAGCGCCGGCATCCCATTCGACGGGCAGCCTCTCCGCCAGCGCGCGGGGTGACAGCTCGCGGATCGCGGGGCGCAGGAGGGTCCGCCACACGAGCAGCAGCACGAGCGCGAGAACGGTGGTGGCACCGAGCCACGCCACATCGTGGGTGAGCCCGTAGCCGAGCGGAAGGAACCGTACGAAAAGGGGCAGGTCGGGGGCCATGGCGCCGACGGCGATGGCCGCCGGGACGAGCGGAGTGCGCACGAAGGGCAGCGCCACCACGGCGTGACTCGGAGTGAACGGCATACGACTCTCGCGCTTCAGGTCCGGGCGGTCACGAGCTGTCGGAGGTCGCCGCGCTCAGGAGCCGACGTACAGTCCGGCGAGGGTCTTCTTGCCGCGCCGAAGCACCGACACGCCGCCCGGCAGGCTGCCCGTCACCGTCGCCGCCTCGTCGTCGACCTTGACCCCGTCGAGCGAGACACCGCCCTGCGCGATCGAACGGCGGGCCTCCGAGAGGCTCGTCACGAGTCCCGTCTCGACGAGGGCCTGCACGACGGGGGTGCCCCGACCCACGGTCGCATGCGGGAGTTCGGCCAGCGCATGCCCGAGCGTCTCGGCATCGAGCGCAGTGAGATCGCCGTGACCGAAGAGCGCCTCGGAGGCCGCGACCACGGCGGCCGCGGCATCCGGTCCGTGAACGAAGCTCGTGACTTCGAGCGCCAGCCGTCGCTGAGCGGCCCGGCGGAACGGCTCGCTGGCCACCAGGCGCTCGTACTCCTCGATCTCGGCGCGTGTGAGGAACGTGAACACCTTCAGCCGCGAGATCACGTCGGCGTCGTCGGTGTTGAGCCAGAACTGGTACATGCGGTACGGGCTGCACATGTCGGGGTCGAGCCAGATGGCGTTGCCCTCGCTCTTGCCGAACTTCGTGCCGTCGCTGTTCGTGATGAGCGGAGTGCCGATCGCGTGCACGGAGACGCCCTCGACGCGATGGATGAGGTCGGTGCCGCTGGTGAGGTTGCCCCACTGGTCGCTGCCGCCCGTCTGCAGCACGCAGCCGTACTGGCGGTACAGCTCGAGGTAGTCCATGCCCTGGAGGATCTGGTAGCTGAACTCCGTGTAGCTGATGCCGGCCTCGGAGTTGAGGCGCGCGGCCACCGCGTCTTTCTTGAGCATGGTGCCGACGCGGTAGTGCTTGCCGATCTCGCGGAGGAAGTCGATGGCGCTCAACGGCGCGGTCCAGTCCAGGTTGTTGACGATGCGCGCCGCGTTGTCGCCCTCGAAGCTGAGGAAGCGCTCGACCTGCGAACGGAGGCGATCGACCCATTCGGCGACGGTCTCGCGCGTGTTGAGCGTGCGCTCCGCGGACGGCCGGGGGTCGCCGATGAGGCCCGTCGAGCCGCCGACGAGGCCGAGCGGCCGGTGGCCGGCCAGCTGCAGGCGACGCATCGTGAGGAGCTGCACGAGATTGCCCAAGTGCAGGCTGGGAGCGGTCGGGTCGAATCCGCAGTAGTACGTGATCGGGCCATCGGCCAGCAGGGCGCGCAGCGCGTCCTGGTCGGTGGACACATGCACGAGCCCCCGCCACACGATCTCGTCCCAGACGTTGTCGAAGGTCGGGTCGTTGGCGGGCGCTGACGCGCTCACGACGGTTTCAGACACGCGCTTCAGGCTATCAGCGGGCGCACGGATGCCGCGGCCGCCGCCGGACGCCCGGGGACGAGGCATCCGCCGTCCCTCCCGTCACGCCGCTGCGTCGAGGCGCGCGAGCTGGTCCGGTGAGAGCGCGCGTGGCATGTCGCCCGCGGCGTGGCTCGCGGGAAGCACACGTTGCATATGTCTCGGGGCTAAACCGTCGAGGATTTAGCCTGGGAGCTTTACGTGCGGGGGGACCGCAGGCTAAACTTTCCGAATGTTAGATCCGAGGCTAAAGGCGACGCTGTGTTCGTGATCACCGCCGACCAGCGCGGCAGCCGCACGCGCTCCGACTTGGTCCCCGAGGGCATCGCGGCGGTCGCCGAGGCTGCCGGCACGAGGCTCACCCTCGCTCCGGAACGGACCGCCGGCGACGAGCTGCAGGTCGCACTACCCGACCCGGCTGCCGTCCTCGATGTCGTGCTCGACCTCACGCGGGCCGGCAGCTGGAGCGTGGGCGTCGGAGTCGGACCGGTAGAAGAACCGCTGCCCGCGCAGGTTCGGGCCGGGCGCGGCACCGCCTTCGTGAACGCTCGCGACGCGGTGGAACGAGCCAAGCGGACGCCCACCCGACTCGCCATCACCGGCGGCGAGGGCGGCGCCGACGCCGAGGCGCTCCTGCGTCTGCTCGTCGAGCTGCGCGACCGGCGGACGGTCGAAGGATGGGAGATCTACGACCTCCTCGCGGAGGGACTCACCCAACGAGAAGCCGCCGCGCGCTTGAGCATCACCGAGGGAGCCGTCAGCCTGCGCGTGCGGAATGCGGGCATCCGAACCGAAGAGGCCGCGATCCCCGCGCTGCACCGGCTGCTGGGCCGCGCCGACGGCGAAGGGCCGGGCGAGGTCGGGGCATGACTCCGCACGCCCACCACCCCGTGCGAGACTGAGCCGCATGATCGTCCCGACCAGCCTCCACCCGCTCGGAATGGCGCTGCTCCTGCTCGCGACGCTCTGCATCGCGCTCGTGCTCGTGATCGTCACGACGAAACGGCCGCGGGAGATTCCGCTTCTGATCGCCGGCGGACTCGTACTCCTCTCGCTGCTGGTGGTCGTCGTCGTCCCGGTGAACGTGCCCCTTCCCGCTGCCGTCGTGATCGCCCTGCTCGGGGTGTCTCTGGCCGCGGTCGGCGGGAGCCCGGTGACGCGCCGCGTGCTCGACGTCGCGACGCACGGTACCGTTCCCGAAGGCGCGCACGGAGGGATCATGCTGCGACCGGCGGCGGTCCCGGGGATCGTCCCCGACGACGCCCCCGAACGGGAGGTGCTCCGCGGCGGCACCACGATCGGCTACCTCGAGCGACTCGCGGTCGCCATCGCCATCATCGTCGGCTACCCCGAGGCCATCGCCGTCGTCGTGGCGATCAAGGGCGTCGGGCGCTTCTCCGAACTCGCCTCGGCCGAAGCACGCGAGCGATTCATCATCGGAACGCTCGCGAGCCTGCTCTGGGCCTGCGCCATCGGCGGGGTGGTGCGGCTCGCCATCTGGTGAGCACCAGGCTGGCGGCCGGAATCAGAGCCCGAGAGCGTGAGCCGCGGCCTGCACGCGCTCGACGAGGTCGGCGCGCTGCTCGGCCACCCGCACCGGGGCCGTGCCGCCCGAGCCCGCGCGACTGGCGACCGATCCCTCGACGGTGAGCACCTCGCGCACGTCGGGCGTGAGAGCGGGAGAGACCTCGGCCAGCTGACCGTCCGACACCTCGTGCAGCTCGATCCCCTGCGACTCGCACACACGGACGAGGCGCCCGGAGATCTCGTGCGCGTCACGGAACGGGATGCCTCGCTTCACGAGCCATTCGGCCACATCGGTCGCGAGCGAGAAGCCCTCCGGGGCGGACTGCGCCATCCGCTCGGTGTCGAAGCGGAGCGTCGCCACCATTCCGGCGAAGGCAGGCAGCACGGTCTCGAGGGTGCGCACCGAGTCGAACACCGGCTCTTTGTCTTCCTGAAGATCGCGGTTGTACGCCAGGGGCAGAGCCTTGAGCGTCGCCAGGAGGCCGGTCAGGTTGCCGATCAGCCTTCCCGCCTTCCCGCGGGCCAGCTCGGCGATGTCGGGGTTCTTCTTCTGCGGCATGATGCTCGAACCCGTGGAGTACCCGTCGTCGAGCGTCACGAACCCGAACTCCCGTGTGTTCCACAGGATGATCTCCTCGGCGAATCGCGAGACGTCCACGCCGATCATCGCCGCGATGAAGGCGAACTCGGCCACGACGTCGCGGGCGGCGGTGCCGTCGAGCGAGTTCTCGGCGGGACGTGCGAGTCCGAGCTCGCTCGCGACGAGCTGCGGATCGAGTCCCAGCGTCGAACCCGCGAGCGCTCCGCCGCCGTAGGGCGAGACCTCGGCACGCGCGCTCCAGTCGCGCAGCCGCTCGAGATCTCTGACGAGCGGCCAGGCGTGGGCCTGCAGGTGGTGGGCGAGCAGCACGGGTTGCGCATGCTGCAGGTGAGTGCGGCCGGGCATGACGGCATCGGGGTTGGCTTCGGCCTGCGAGACGAGCGCATCGACCAGGCGAAGGAGCTCGCGGGCGATCGTGCGGCTGTGGTCGAGCAGGTACATGCGCACGAGCGTCGCGATCTGGTCGTTGCGGCTGCGTCCGGCGCGGAGCTTGCCGCCCAGCTCCGGCCCGACGATCCGGATGAGGGCCTGCTCGAGCGCGCCGTGCACGTCCTCGTCGGCCGGCGCCGGGCGAAGCGTCCCGTCCACGACCGCGCGTGAGAGATCGTCGAGCCCGTCGTGCATCGCCCGCTCCTCGTCGGCGGTGAGGTATCCCGCCGCGGCGAGCGCCTTCGCGTGCGCGTGGGAGCCCGCGATGTCATAGAGCGCCAGGTCCCAGTCGAAGTGCGTCGATCGGCTCAGCTCGGCGAGCTCCGGCGACGGTCCGGTCGCGAATCGCGCCCCCCACAGCGCGCCCTCATTGGTTCCCTCGCCCTTGCTCTCGCTCATCGGACCAGCCTATCCGCGCTCGCGTCGGCGACGAGGCGGCTGCTGCGATCGACCAGCCATTCGAAGGGCCCCCGGCCGATCAGCAGCGCCCACGCCGTGCACGCGACGACGGTTCCGCCCACGAGCGGCCAGAACGGCTCGAGGTCGCGGAAGCCGGCCAGATCTCCCGGCGCTCCCAGCACCGCCGTCGCCACCGCGGCCCACACGATGAGCTGACCGATGTACGCCGTCAGCGGCATCGCGCCCACCGCCCGCAGGGGAAGCACCACCCATCGGACGGCAGTCCGGCATGCCAGCAGGCTCGCACCGATGACGGCCAGCGCGAACCCGCCCGACCCAATGACTTCCAGCAGTCCGCTGGAGTGGGCCCGGGCGGTCCACAGCGCACCGCCGTAGGACGAGCTCTCGTCTCCGGCGGTGAGGCCGGATGCGGCATCCAGTCCGTATGCGACGGCAGCGAGAGCGCTGCCGATCGCCAGCGCGCCGACCTGTACCGGGAGCCGGGAGACGCCCGCACGGGCGACGCCCAGGCCCGCGACGAGGAACGCGATCCACGTGGTGAAGGGATAGTGCCATCCGAGCGCCAGCGAGAGCGCTTCGCCGAGAGGCGACCGCCACAGCGGCAGCTCGTCGAGGGCCACCTGCGCGAACGGCATCACGAGCGCGAGCACCGCCGCCAGCATGAGGAGCGATCGAGCACTCAGGGACAGCAGCGGCAGTGCGAGAAGGAAGAGCAGGGCATAGGCCGGGAGGATCACGTAGACCGGAACGCCCGTGAGGATGAGCGCGACGCCGAGAACCCACAGGATGGCCGCACGCACCCCCAGGCGAATGCGGGCGACGCGGAGGCGCTCCCCCCGCACGGGTGTGCCGCCCCCGGTGGCGAGTCCGATCGACACCCCGGCGAGCGTCGCGAACAGGATCGACGAGCGGCCGTCGACCACCGCGATCCACGTCGAGGGCTCGCCCCAGCGGAACGGATCCCGGATCCACAGCAGGTGGGCCGCGAACATGCCCAGCACCGCGAGCCCGCGGGCGAGGTCGACGCCGGCGACCCGATCCGGGCCGTTGAGGCGCAGCCACCGCGTGGCGAGCCACGTCCTGCCCTGCGCATCGGCCACGGGAGCCCGCTTCAGCCCTGCCGCAGCAGCCAGACCAGGAGCGCCTTCTGAGCGTGGAGGCGGTTCTCGGCCTCGTCCCAGACCACGCTCTGCGGGCCGTCGATGACTTCCGCGTCGACCTCGTAGCCACGGTCGGCGGGAAGGCAGTGGATGAAGATCGCGTCGTCCTCGGCGAGCGACATGAGCTCCTGCGTCACCTTGTACGAGCCCAGGTCGCGGAGCCGCGCGAGCTTCTCCTCCTCTTTGCCCATCGACACCCAGGTGTCGGTCACGACGACATCCGCCCCCGCGGCCGCCTCATTGGGGTCGGTGTAGAGGGTGACGGATCCCCCCGTCTCGGCCGCCCGCCGGTCGGCGTCCGCGATCACGTCGTCGCGGGGAGCGTAGGACTCGGGCGACGCGACGCGCACGTGCATGCCGGCCGTGACACCGGCCAGCACGTACGAGTGCGCCATGTTCGACATCCCGTCGCCGAAGAACGCCAGCGTGAGACCCGCCAGCCGTCCCTTGTGCTCGCGGATCGTCAGCAGATCGGCCAGGAGCTGGCACGGGTGGAAGTCGTCGCTGAGGGCGTTGACGACGGGAACCCGCGTGCCCTCCGCCATCTCCTCCAGCCCTGCCTGCGCATACGTGCGCCACACGATCGCCGCGACCTGACGCTCGAGCACCCGCGCGGTGTCGGATGGCGTCTCCTTGCCGCCGAGCTGGCTGTTCGCCGTCGAGATGATCAGCGGGGACCCCCCGAGATCGGCGATGCCCACCGCGAAGGACACGCGGGTGCGGGTCGACGACTTGTCGAAGATCACCGCCACGGTCTGAGGTCCCTCGAGCGGACGGAGCTTCCAGCGATCCTTCTTGAGCGCGACCGCCAGGTCGAGGATCTCGTCCTGTTCGGCCTGCGTCAGGTCGTCGTCACGCAGCAGATGGCGGGTCATGCGGGGACCTCCGTGGGAGTCTCGAGCAGCAGGGCGTCCTCGACCGTCCGCAGTGCGGCGGTGAACAGCTCGACGAACTCGTCGACTTCGACGTCGCCGATCGTGAGAGCGGGGACCAGCCGGATGGTCTCGTCGTTCGGAGCGTTGACGACCAGGCCGTGCTCCTGCGCGGCCGCCACGACCGCTTTCGCGACGGGGTGGGCGAGGGCGACGCCGATGAGGAGCCCGCGGCCGCGCACGCCGACCACGAGAGCGGAGTCGATCCCCAGGATCGCTGCGCGCAGCTGCGTACCCCGCTCGGCGGCGTTCCGCACCAGGTCGGCGCGCTCGATCTCGCCGAGCACCGCACCGGCGACCGCCGTTCCCAGCGCGTTGCCGCCGAAGGTCGAGCCGTGCGTCCCCGGGTAGAAGAGATCGCTCGCCGCGCCGAATGTGATGAGCGCACCGATGGGGAATCCCCCGCCGATCCCCTTGGCCACGGTGATCGCGTCGGGGGTGATGCCGCTGTGCTGGAACGCGAACCACTCCCCCGTCCGTCCCGCACCCGTCTGGATCTCGTCGACGATGAGCAGCGCGCCGTGGCGTGCGGTGATCTCCCGTGCCGCCTCGAGGTACCCGTCCGGCAGCTCGATGACGCCGGCCTCTCCCTTCACCGGCTCGACGAACAGCGCCGCGACGCGATCGTCGATCGCCGCTTCCAGTGCCTCGACGGTGGAGTCGATGAACTCCACACCAGGGGTCATCGGAAGGAAAGGCTCCTGCATGTACGGCTTGCCGGTGAGCGCGAGGGTGCCCATGGTGCGGCCGTGGAACGCGTCCGTGAGGGCGAGGATGCGAGGACGGTCGGCGCCGCCGTGCAGTCGTGCCAGCTTGAACGCCGCCTCGTTGGCCTCGGCCCCGGAGTTGCCGAAGTACACCCGGCCCGTGGGCCCGGTTCCCGCGAGCCGCTTCAGCCGGGCCGCGAGCTCGAGCTGCGGCGGCGTGGCGAAGTAGTTCGACACGTGCGCGAGGGTCGCGGCCTGGTCGGCGAGAGCCCCCACGAAGACCGGATGCGCGTGTCCGAGCGAGTCGACCGCGATGCCCGCGAGGAAGTCGAGGTAGCGCTTGTCGTCGGCGTCCCAGAGGTACGAGCCTTCGCCGCGCACGAACATCGCCATCCGGTCGCCGAAGCTGCGGACGAGGTCTCGTCCGGCGTCTTCCTGCCACGTCATCCGAGCACCACCTCTGTTCCGATTCCCTTGCTGGTGAAGATCTCCACGAGCACCGAGTGCGGCACGCGTCCGTCGATGATCGCGGCCGTCTCGACGCCGCCCTCGACGGCTTCGAGGCACGCCTGCATCTTCGGGATCATCCCGGACTCGAGCGAGGGCAGCATCGCCTTCAGCTCGGTCGAGGTGAGGTGCGACACGAGGGAGTCGCGGCGGGGCCAGTCGGCGTACAGCCCGGGCACGTCGGTGAGGACGACGAGCTTCGCGGCGCCCAGGGCGACGGCGAGGGCGGATGCCGCGGCATCCGCGTTCACGTTCAGACTGTGTCCGGGATGGTCGAGGTCGGGTGCGATGCTCGAGACGACCGGGATCCTGCCCGCGGCGAGCTGGTCGAGCACCGGCTGCGGATCCACCTCGACGACGTCGCCGACCCGGCCGAGGTCGTGCTCGACCCCCTCGATCACCACACCGCGGCGGCGGCCGCCGAAGAGTCCCGCATCCTCGCCGCTGAGCCCGGCGGCGTGGGGCCCGTGGGCGTTGATCTTGGCCACCAGCTGCGGGTTGATCTGACCCGTGAGCACCATGCGGACGACCGAGATCGCCTCGGTGGAGGTCACGCGGTACCCGCCCTTGAACTCGCTGGGGATGGCCAGACGGTCGAGCATCGACGAGATCTGCGGGCCCCCGCCGTGCACGACGACCGGCTTGACCCCGACGTAGCGCAGGTAGGCGA
Source organism: Microbacterium sp. NPDC057407 (assembly GCF_042803895.1). Lineage (NCBI taxonomy): Bacteria > Bacillati > Actinomycetota > Actinomycetes > Micrococcales > Microbacteriaceae > Microbacterium > Microbacterium sp. NPDC057407. The sequence continues at coordinate 9,561 of NZ_JBHVCA010000006.1, forward strand.
TGTCGGCGGCGAACGCGTCCTGCAGCTCGTCGGAGACCATCGCGTTGCCGCCGTACTTGATGACGACGATCTGTTCGCTGAAGCGCTGGAGCCACGGCAGCGACTCGATGAGCGTCGCCGCCTTGAGGCTGGCCTCGTCGGGATCGGTGTCCTGGATCTGAGTCATGAGGAGTACGCGCTGTTCTCGTGGACGTAGTCGTGCGTGAGGTCGTTCGTGAGGATCGTGGCGGACTCGCCGCCGACCTTGAGGTCGATGACGAGGTCGGTCGCACGCGGCGTGAGGTCGACCGCTTCGCGCGGAGCATCGGGGCCACCGGCCGAGCACACCCTGACGCCGTTCATCCAGACGTCCACGTCGTAGGGATCGAAGGCGGCGTCGGTCGTGCCGATCGCGGCGAGCACCCGGCCCCAGTTGGGATCGTTGCCGAAGATGGCCGCCTTGAAGAGGTTGTTGCGGGCGACCGAGCGCCCCACGTCGACGGCATCCTGCTCGGACGCCGCGTTCACCACCCGGATGGTGATGTCGTGGCTGGCGCCTTCGGCGTCGGACTGCAGCTGCACGGCGAGATCGCGGCTGACCTCGGCGAGCGCAGCGGCGAACTCGGCCGGGTCGGGCGCGATGCCGGAGGCTCCGCTCACGAGGAGCGTCACCTGGTCGTTGGTCGACATGCAGCCGTCGGAGTCGAGCCGGTCGAAGGTGCGCGCGGTGGCCGATCGCAGGGCCGCGTCGGCCTGCGCGGCGTCGAGCACCGCGTCGGTGGTGATCACCACGAGCATGGTCGCCAGGCCGGGCGCCAGCATCCCGGCGCCCTTCGCCATCGCGCCGATGGACCATCCGTCGCGCGAGAGGCTCGACCGCTTGGGTCGGGAGTCGGTCGTCATGATCGCGAGGGACGCGGCTTCTCCCCCATCGGCCGACAGCTCGGCGATCGCCTGCTCGGTCCCGGCGAGAACCTTGGCCCGGAAGACCTCGTCGCCCGTGCCGATCAGCCCGGTCGAGCACACCAGCACGTCGCCGGCGCCCACGTCGAGCAGGGCGGCCGCCTTCTCGGCGGTCTGGTGGGTCGTCTGGAACCCGAACGACCCGGTGAAGCAGTTCGCACCACCGGAGTTGAGGACCACCGCCTCGACGACGCCGTCGCGCACCGCCTCTTCGGACCAGATGATGGGATTGGCCTTGGCCCGGTTGCTGGTGAAGACGGCGGCTCCCACCTTCAGCGGCCCGCGGTTGACGACGACGGCCACGTCGGGCTTGCCCGTCGACTTCAACCCCGCGGCCACCCCGGCTGCCTCGAAGCCCGCCGGCACGGTGACGCTCACGGCGCGACCCCGTTCACGGCGAGCGCGGTCCCCTCGGCGAGGCCGAGCGCGATGTTCATGGACTGCACGGCCGCTCCCGCTGTTCCCTTGGTGAGGTTGTCGAGCGCCGCCACCACGACCACGCGCCCGGCGGCGCGATCGATCGCCAGGCCCATCAGCGCGGTGTTGGCGCCGATGACGTCGGCGGTGCGCGGGAACTGGCCCTCGGGCAGCAGCTGCACGAAGGTCTCGTCGCCGTAGGCGGTCTCCCACGCCGCCCGCACCTCTTCGTCGGAGACGCCGGGGGCGAGGGGCGCGGTCGACGTGGCGAGGATTCCCCTCGACATCGGGACGAGCACCGGCGTGAACGAGATGCGGATGCCTTCGTCGGCGCCTCCCGCAGACGACGGCCGCGCGGCGGCGAGCGCCTGGCGGATCTCGGGGACGTGCCGGTGCGTGCCGCCGACGGCGTAGGGGTTGGCGCTGCCGAGGATCTCGCTCGCCAGGAGGTTGGTCTTCAGGCTCTTCCCGGCACCCGACGGGCCGACCGCGAGGACGGTGACGATGTCGGACGGGTCGATGACGCCCGCCGCGACGCCCGGCGCGAGCGACAGCGACACGGTCGAGGCGTTGCAGCCCGGGGCGGCGATGCGAGCGGCGCCGACCAGCCGCTCGCGCTGCTTCGACCCGCCGACGGGGAGCTCGGGGACGCCGTAGGCCCACGGTTCGTGGAAAGAGCCGCCGTAGAAGCGATCCCAATCGGCCACCGACTCGAGCCGGTGGTCGGCGCCGGCGTCGATCACCAGCGGCGTGTCCCGGAGGGCGTCCGTGTACTGCCCGGACTGACCATGCGGAAGGGCGAGGAAGACGATGTCGTGACCGGCGAGCACCTCGGGCGTGGTCTCGGCCAGTGTCAGGTGGGCGAGCGAGCGCAGATGCGGCTGGTGCTGGATGAGCGGCTGCCCCGCGTTGGAGTGCGCGGTGACGGTGCGGATCTCGACGTCGGGATGCGCGGCGAGGATCCGCAGGATCTCGCCGCCCGCATAGCCGGATGCGCCGGAGACGGCGACCGAATATGTCATGGATTCCACCTTAGAGTCTGGGTGCGGGAGCCGGAGACGGCGACGCCCGAGGGTCCACGACAGACCGCGTGCGGGGTCGCCTAGAGTCGGCGCTCGCCCAGACGGCGTCGGCGCGCAGGAGAAGCGCTCGAGACGAGCGTCAGTGTTCCCTGGGGCGCCGAAGGCATGCCGCGACGATAGCCGCAGGGTCGCGGCATCCGCAAATCCGGCGGCGGCGCGCTACGCCAGCTGCGCCAGCAGCGCCAACTCGTCGGGCCGGGAGAGGCCGGCGCGGCGGTCCCGATCCAGGCCCCGCGACCGCTCGTCGTCGAGGGTCCGTCGGAGCGTCTCACCGATGGGCCGCAGCCTGCCGCCGAGAAGTCGGTAGACGGCGTTCGAGCGCGTCCAGAACCCCGGCATGTCGGCCGGGAGCCACAGCGGCAGCGACCGCGGGCCCATCCAGTAGGCGACGCCGTGCTCCGCCAGCCAGCCGGCATCCGCCGAGCGCTGACGTCCGGCGAATCCGGCCGCCGTCGCCGCCTCCCGCAGCAGCGCATCGAGCGGGAGCGGATCTCCTACCGCGTTGGCGACGCCCGTCCAGCGTTCCCGCCCGATGGCCGCGACGAAGTCGGCCAGGTCGTCCACGTCGATGACCTGCGCCCCCAGCCCGTGGCCCGGCGGGACGAGGACATCGCCGTCTGCGGCGAGCGCGAACCGGCCGACCCAGTAGCCGAACCGGTCCGTCGGGTCGCCCGGGCCCACGATGAGCCCCGGGCGGACCACCGCGGCGCGGTGCCCGAGTCCCACGCGGACGGATGCCTCGGCCGCCGCCTTCGCGCGGCCGTAGTCCGCTTCGTCGTCGGGGCCGAGTGGCGCGAGGAGCTCAGCCGACTCGTCCTCGCCGGGACGGTCGTTCGCGGCGTACACCGACACGGTGGAGATGTACGTCCAGTGCTTCGCGCGGCCGCCGAGCGCATCGACGGCCGCCGCGACATGCACCGGATTCGACGAGATGTCGACCACTTCGTCCCAGTCCCGCCCCGACACCTGGTCATAGGGCGCCGACGCATCGCGATCCGCGGGCGCGAGGGTCGTCCCGTAGGGCGCCGGGCGTCCGCCCCGCGCGAGACAGGTGACGGATGCCCCGGCATCCGCCCAGCGCTCGGCGATCCGTCCGCTCAGCCAGCCCGTTCCACCCAGCACCAGTACGTCGGTCATGCGTCCAGCCAACCAGAACGTCGCTGCGAGGTCTCGGGACTACTCGCGCAGGGTGGCTCCGAAGCGCTCCGCCGCGACGGCCACACCGGCGAGCTTCGCCTCCGTGGCCTCCGCCGCGGTCAGCGTGCGATCGGCAGCCCGGAACCGGAGCGCGAACGTCAGGCTCTTCGAGCCCTCCGGCACGCCCTGTCCACGGTAGTCATCGACCAGCCGCAGAGACTCCAGCAGCTCGCCCGCGCCGTCCTGAAGCGCCGACCGCACCTCGGCGGCCGGGATGTCGGCGCCGACGACGAGCGAGACGTCCTGGGTCGCTGCCGGATACCCCGACAGCGAGCCTGCGACGACCTTCTCGCCCGCGAGCGAGAGGACGAGGTCGAGGTTCAGCTCGGCCACGACGACCCGCCCCGCGAGATCGGATGCCTCCGCCACGGTCGGCAGGAGCTCGCCCACGTAGCCCACCTCGGTGCCGGCGACCGACAGCACCCCGGTGCGGCCGGGATGGAGCGCGGCGCGGCGGCCCTGGGCGACGTCGATCCTGACCCCCGCAGCCGCGGCGATCGTTCGGACCGCGTCCACGGCGTCGGCCAGACCGGCGGCCAGCGGCGCGACCCCGGGCTGCTTCGCGACGACGTTGCCCGTCAGCAGCACGGCGACGTGCCGCGGCTGCGGAGGGATCGACGCGTCGAGCTCGGCGAGGGTCGAGGCATCCGGTCGCACCGCCAGCGGCGGCACGTGGGACGTGCCGTAGCGCACGCCCGCCTTCGGCAGGAACACCGCCCCCGCCTCGAACAGTGCGAGGTCGGTGAAGCCGCGCGAGACGTTGCGGTGGGCCACCTGGAGCAGGTTCGGCACGAGCGAGCGGCGCAGGAACGGGGCCTGGCCGTCGAGAGGATTGGCCAGCTTGACGCTCGGGAGGTGCTCGCCCGAGGCCGAGCCGTGGAGGTCGTTGTGCTCTTCGGTGGTGAAGGGGAACGACGGCGTCTCGACGAAGCCCGCCGCGGCGAGGGCGTTCGCGACGCGGCGGCGACCCTGCTGCGCGGACGTGAGCCCGCGTCCCGACGGGGGCAGCGGCAGCACCGAGGGGATGCGGTCGTAGCCCTCGATGCGGGCGACCTCCTCGGCCAGCGTCCACTTGTCGGTGAGGTCGGGGCGCCACGACGGCGGTGTGACCCACCACTGCGACTCTTCCGATGCGGCGCCGCTCTCGCTCACCTCGGCGCCGATCATCTCGAGCGCCGCGACGATCTCGCCCTCGGTGTAGGGCACCCCGATCAGAGCCGGCACGAAATCCTTCGGCAGCCCGATCGCGCGCTGCTCGACGGCCGCGAACAGCGCGCCGCCCGTCTCGACGTCGAGGGTGCCGCCCGCGTACTCGACCATGAGCTCGGCGACGCGTTCCGCCGCGACGAAGGGGATCAGCGGGTCGACGCCCCGTTCGAACCGGCGCGAGGCCTCACTGGGAAGCTTGTGGCGCCGTGCCGTGCGCGCAATCGACACCGTGTCGAACGTCGCGGCCTCGATGAGGACGTTGCGGGTCGCCTGGGTCATCTCGGTCGTGCCGCCGCCCATGACGCCGGCCAGGCCGATCGGCCCCGACTCGTCGGTGATGAGGAGGTCTTCAGGGCTCAGGGTGCGGATCTTGCCGTCGAGGGTCTCGAGCTTCTCGCCGGCGTGTGCGCGGCGGACGGTGATCCCGCCCTGGAGCTTGTCGAGGTCGTAGCCGTGGATCGGCTGGCCGAGCTCCACCATGACGTAGTTGGTGATGTCGATGAGGATGCCGAGCGAGCGGATGCCGGCCAGCGTCAGCCGCGCCACCATCCACGCCGGGGTCGGCTTCGTGGGATCGACGTCGCGCACGATCCGGGCGACGAACTCCGACGCCCCCACGCGGCCGCGGATGGGCGCACGATCGTCGACGGCGACCGGGAAGCCCCCGGTGGGCTGGTGCAGGTCCTCCCACGCGCGCAGGCCGGGGTCGCGGAAGGCCGCGCCCGTCGCGTGGGAGTACTCTCGCGCGACGCCGCGGATGGAGAGGGCGTAGCCCCGGTCGGGCGTGACGTTGATGTCGACCGCGACGTCGTCGAGCCCGAGCAGGGCGATCGCGTCGGTGCCGACGGGTGCGTCGAGGCCGAGCTCGACCAGCCGGAGGATGCCGCTGTGCTCGTCGCCGAGTCCGAGCTCCTTCGCCGAGGCGATCATGCCGTCGGACACGTGTCCGTAGGTCTTGCGCGCGGCGATCGGGAACGGCCCGGGCAGCACCGATCCGGGAAGCGTCACCACGACCTTGTCGCCGACGAAGAAGTTGCGGGCGCCGCAGACGATGCCGTGCACGGCGTCCCCGCCGTCGGCCGCCTTCTCACCTTCGGGCGCGACGCGCACCTGGCACCACCGGATCGTCTTGCCGTTGGACTGCGGCTCCTCGACGAAATCGAGCACCTCGCCGACGACGATGGGGCCCTCCAGGTCGAAGCGGAAGACGTCCTCCTCTTCGAAGCCGACCGACACCAGGGCGGCCAGGACGTCCTCGGCCGTGGCGTCGTGCGGGACGTCGACGAATTCGCGGAGCCACGAGAGCGGGACGCGCATCAGACCACCATTCCGAACTGCTCGCTGAAGCGCACATCGCCCTCGGCCATGTCGCGCATGTCGTGGACGTCGCTGCGGAACATGAGGGTGCGCTCGACGCCCATGCCGAAGGCGAAGCCCGAATACTCCTCCGGGTCGATCCCGGCCGCGCGCAGGACGTTGGGGTTGATCATCCCGCAGCCGCCCCACTCGATCCACCGCGCCCCGCCCTTGAAGGTGGGATGCCACAGGTCGAGTTCTGCGGAGGGCTCCGTGAACGGGAAGTAGTTCGCCCGGAACCGGGTCTTCGCCTCGGCCCCGAACAGCACCTTCGCGGCGTGGTCGAGCGTGCCCTTCAGGTGCGCCATCGTGATGCCCTTGTCGACGACGATGCCCTCGAACTGGGTGAAGACGGGCAGATGCGTCGCGTCGAACTCGTCGGTGCGGTACACCCGCCCGGGGCACAGCACGTACAGCGGCAGATCGCGCTCGAGCATCGAGCGGACCTGGACCGGGCTCGTGTGGGTGCGCATCACGAGGTGCCGTTCGACGGGGTCGACGAAGAACGTGTCCTGCATCTGCCGGGCCGGGTGGTCTTCGTCGAAGTTGAGAGCGTCGAAGTTGAACCACTCGTGCTCGAGCTCGGGCCCCTCTGCGATCTCCCACCCCATGCCGACGAAGATGTCGGAAATCTGGTCCTGGAGGAGGGAGATCGGATGGCGCGCCCCTACGCGGGCCCGCTGGGCGAGGGCCGTGACGTCCACCCTCTCCGCCTCCAGGCGGGCCGCGGTCTCGGCCTCGGCGAGCTCCTGCTCGCGCGACGCGAACGCCTGCGTGACGCGGCCGCGGGCCTGGCCCACGAGCTTGCCGAACTCGGCCTTCTTCTCGTTCGGCACATCGCGGAGCCGCGCGTTCAGCCGAGCGAGCGGCGAGCCTTCGGCGGTGTGCGCGGCGCGAGCGGCCTTCAGCGCCGCGGTGTCACCCGCTGCGGCCACGGCGTCGAGCGCCGCCTGCACCGCCGATTCCACCGCCTCAGCGGTGATCTCCGCGGACGGGTTCAGTGGTACGTCAGACACGAAGAGAGAGTCTACCGAGAGCGGATGCCTCGCCTGCTCCGGACCACGTCGACAGCGGCCGTCGGGTCAGGCTCCCCCGCTCTGCCCGTACCTCCCCGCCGCGCGCTGCGCGACGATCAGCTCGGTATCGGTGATCTCCTGCACCGGCTGCTCCGCAGCAGCCACGCGGCCGGTCTTCCCCGAGCGGCGCAGTCGCTTCTCGACCGTGTTGGCCACGAGCGACAGGATCAGACAGAGCGCGATGTAGATCGCACCCACGACGATCGTGGCCGGGACGATCGGCGAGTCGAGCACGGCCTGCGATCCGAGGAATCGGGCATAGAACAGCAGCTCGGGGTAGGTGATGATGAACCCGAGCGCGGTGTCCTTCAGGGTCACCACGAGCTGGGCGATGATGACCGGCATCATGGCGCGGATGGCCTGCGGGAGCAGGACGAGCCGCATGACCCCCGCCTTGCGCAGTCCGATCGCGTAGCCGGCCTCCTTCTGGCCGCGCGGGAGCGACTCCACCCCGGCGCGGATCACCTCGGCCAGCACCGACCCGTTGTAGGCGATGAGCGCGATCACGACGGCCCAGTACGAGGGCATCCGGATGCCGATCACCGGGAGGCCGTAGTAGAGCAGGAACATGAAGATCAGCACCGGGATGGCGCGTAGCACCTCGACCACGGCACCGACCGGAATGCGGATCCAGGCGTGGTCAGACATCCGTCCGATCGCGAGCACGAACCCGAGGATCAGCGCGCCGATCGCCGCGACGATAAAGGCGGCGAGCGTGCGCAGCGTCGCCAGCCCCAGCTGGATCCAGACGTTGGTGTACGTGAACGCGGCCCACTTCTCGGCCGAGAACTGCCCGGTGACCGCGAGGCGCCACACGAAGAAGCCGACGATCGCGGCGACGACGAGGATCGTCAGGACGCCGAGCACGCGGTTGCGCGTGATGGCGCGGGGACCCGGGACGTCGTAGAGGACCGAGCTCATCAGCGGGCCACCTTCCATCGGTTCTCGAGGGAGCGCTGGGCCCACGAGAGGAGGAGCACCATGGCGACGAAGATCGCCATCACCCACAGGATGACGACGAACTGGTTCTCACCGCGCTCGCTCAGGTAGTTGCGCATCGATCCGAGGTTCACCACGGAGAACCCTGCGGCCACGGTGGTGTTCTTCAGCAAGGCGATGAAGACGCTCATCATGGGCGGGATGACCGACCGGAACGCCTGCGGCATGACGACGAGCGTCATGACCTGCCCGAAGGTGAGGCCGAGCGCCCGCGCCGCCTCGGCCTGGCCCACGGGCACCGTGTTGATGCCGGACCGGATGGTCTCGGCGACGTAGGTGGCGGTGTAGATGCCGAGCGCGCAGATCGCGAGGGTCAGCGAGACCGGCGCCGTGAGGCGAAGCCCCAGCAGCGGCGGCAGCGCGAAGGCGAAGGCGAAGAACACGAGGGTGAGCGGCGTGTTCCTGATCGTGTTCACGTAGAGAGCACCCACTGCTCGGGCGACAGGGATCGGCGACACCCGCATCGCACCGACGATCGTCCCCAGGATCAGCGCGAGCAGCCCGCCCGCGAAGAACAGGATCAACGTGCCGACGAGGGTCTCGACCCACAGGTCGAGGTTGTCGGTGATGACGCCCACGCGTCCTCCTTAGCGCTGAGAGGGTGAGAGGTCCCGGGGGCGGCCCGCGCCACCCCCGGGAACGGATCACTCGTCGACGGCCGGCTGGGTGCCGGTGATCCCCGCCGGGGCCAGGTACTGCTCGAAGAGCGCCGTCCACACGTCGCCACCGTCGGTGAAGAGCGTGTTGATGTGCTCCTGGAGCGCGCTGTCGCCCTTGGCGAGGCCGACGCCATAGCGCTCCTCGCTGAAGGGCTCGCCGGCGATCTTCAGGTTGTCGGGGTCTTGCGCGACATAGCCGGCGAGGATGGCCTCATCGGTCGTGATGGCGTCGACCGACCCCGCCTTGAGCTGCTCGACGCACTGCGAGTAGGTGTCGTACTCGACGGTGTCGCCGGGGTTGTACTCGTCGCGGATGCGCTGCAGCGGCGTGGACCCCGTGACCGAGCAGACGATCTTGCCCTCGAGGTCGTCGGGTCCGTTGATGTCGTCGTTGTCGGCGGCGACCAGCAGGCCCTGCCCGGTGATGAAGTACGGGCCGGCGAAGTCGATCTGCTCCTTGCGGTCGTCGGTGATCGAGTACGTGCCGACGTAGTAGTCGATGTCGCCGTTGACGATGGCCTGCTCGCGGTTCGCCGACGGGATCGTAACGTATTCGATCTGGTCCTGGTCGTAGCCGAGCGATGCCGCGATCCACCGGGCGATGTCGACGTCGAACCCGGAGCGCTCACCGGTCGTGGGATCTTCCATTCCCAGTCCCGGCTGGTCGTTCTTGACGCCGACGACGACGCCGCCGCGCTCGGTGATCGCATCGAAGGTCGGGCTGCCCTCGAGCGAGACGTCGGACGCGACCTCCCACAGCCCCTCGCTGCTCATGTCGTCGCCGCCGCCGCTGGGGTCCGCGCCGGGCGTGCCGCTGTTGCAGGCGGTGAGCGCGAGCATGGCGATGGCCGAGATGCCGATGCCCGTGATGATCCGTGATTTACGCATGTCTTCTCCTGGTTGCTGTGCGTGCTGGTTCCGTATGTCCGACGTTTCGGGTCCGTGCGGGCGTCGATGAAGGGGGTTGTGCTGCTCGGAATCGTCCTCCTCGGTGGCGGGCCTGACCGTCGTCAGTGGGTCAGGAGCTTGGACAGGAAGTCCTTGGCGCGGTCGCTGCGCGGGTTGGTGAAGAACTCCTCCGGCGTCGCCTGCTCGACGATCTGCCCATCGGCCATGAACACGACGCGGTCGGCGGCCTTGCGGGCAAAGCCCATCTCGTGGGTGACGACGATCATCGTCATGCCGTCCTGGGCGAGCCCCACCATCACGTCGAGGACCTCGTTGATCATCTCCGGGTCGAGCGCGCTCGTCGGCTCGTCGAACAGCATGACCTTCGGCTGCATGGCAAGCGCCCGGGCGATCGCGACGCGCTGCTGCTGGCCGCCCGACAGCTGAGCGGGGAGCTTGCCGGCCTGGTGTCCCACGCCCACGCGATCCAGCAGATCGCGGCCGAGCTTCTCGGCGTCGCCCTTCTTCATGCCCTTGACCTTGAGGGGGCCGAGGGTGACGTTGTCGAGGATCGAGAGGTGCGCGAAGAGGTTGAAGGACTGGAAGACCATGCCGACGTCCGCGCGCAGCGCCGCGAGCTCCTTGCCCTCCTTGGGCAGCTCTTTGCCGTCGATCGTGATCGTTCCGCTGGTGATCGTCTCGAGGCGGTTGATCGTTCGGCAGAGGGTGGACTTGCCCGATCCGGAGGGGCCGATGACCACCACGACCTCGCCGCGGTTGACCGTGAGGTCGATGTCCTTGAGAGCCTGGAAGTCGCCGTAGTGCTTCTGCACTCCCGTGATGTCGACCAGAGGATCACCGCGGCGGACGTTGATGTTCGACGTTCTCGACGCGCTTTCATCGGGCGTCGTCATACCGCCACCCTATGGCGACGCGGTGAGCATCGACCAGGCCCTGGCGCGGGTCTTAACCGTGTTGTAACAGCGGGTGATCGCCGGATGAACCGGTCAGCCGGCACGCTGCGCGAAGGCCGTCTCGTACATGCAGACGCTCGCCGCCGTCGCGAGGTTGAGCGACTCCGCCGCGCCGTAGATCGGCAGGCGCAGCGAGAGGTCGGCGAGCGCGAGCGCCTCCTCGTCGAGCCCTCGGGCCTCGTTGCCGAACAGCCACGCCGTCGGCTCTGAGAGGAGGTCGCGCGAGGCGAGGAAGTCGCCGCCCGCGACGTCGGCCGCGATGACCCTCACTCCCGCCGCATGCGCCCGCTCGACGGCGGTGGCGAGGTCGACGCCGACCGCGACCGGCACATGGAAGAGCGACCCGGTGGTCGCGCGCACGACCTTCGGGTTGTACGGGTCGACGGTGCGGCCGGTGAGCACCACCGCGTCGGCGCCGGCGGCGTCGGCCGCGCGGATGATGGTGCCCAGATTCCCCGGATCCCGCACCTCCTCGCAGATGGCCACGAGACGAGGGGATGCCGCGAACACGTCGCGCACCGACGTCGGCGCCTGTCGCGCCACGGCGACGATCCCCTGGGGGGTGACCGTGTCGGCCATGGAGTCGAGCACGGCCTCCGTGGTGAAGACGACCTCGACGGCCGCATCCCGGGCGGCTTCGCGCACGTCGGCGTGGCGCTCCAGCGCCGTAGGGGTCGCGAACATCTCGACGAGCGTGTCGGGCCGGTGGGCCAGGGCCTCACGCGCCGCCTGCGGGCCCTCCAGGAGGAACAGTCCGGTCTCCTGGCGGGCGCTTCTCTTCGTCAGCTTCGCGACGGCGCGAACTCGCGGAGAGCGGGGGTTCTCGAGCACGCACTCAGCATAGGGTCGATGCGGCTCGAGACACGCGCGGAGCGCCCGCGGCGGCCGAAGCATCCGTCCGCTCGATTCGGGCGAACGACGAAAGGGCGCCCTCCTCGCGGAGGACGCCCCTTCGGGAAAGAACCTGCGTCAGGCGCTCTTGGGAGCGTTGACGTTCTCGGGCAGCGCGGCCTTAGCCGTCTGCACCAGCGACGCGAACACGGCCGGCTCGTTCACGGCCAGCTCGGCCAGCATGCGGCGGTCGACCTGGACACCCGCGAGGCCGAGGCCCTGGATGAAGCGGTTGTAGGTGATGCCGTTCTGACGGCTCGCAGCATTGATGCGCTGGATCCACAGACGACGGAAGTCGCCCTTGCGCTTGCGACGGTCGCGGTACGCGTAGACGAGCGAGTGGGTGACCTGCTCCTTCGCCTTGCGGTACAGACGCGAGCGCTGGCCCCGGTAACCGGAGGCGCGCTCGAGGATGACGCGACGCTTCTTGTGGGCGTTGACGGCCCGCTTGACTCTAGCCATTTCGTTGGTTTCCTAACTTGCGTCGGCGCGCTCAGCGGCCGAGGAGCTTCTTCGCGACCTTGGCGTCGCCCGGAGCGAGGACCTGGTCCTGCGACAGGCGGCGGGTGCGGCGCGTGGGCTTGCCCTCGAAGTTGTGGCGGAGGTTCGCCTGCTGCTTCATGAGCTTCCCGCTGCCGGTGACCTTGAAGCGCTTCTTGGCGCCCGAGTGGGTCTTCTGCTTCGGCATCTGTTCTTCCTTCGTTTCACGTCCCGCATGGGCGGGAGTCGGGTTCCCGCCGTGCGGGAGTCTGTGGGGGACCTACTCGGCCGCAGCCTTATCGGTCGCTTCTTCGTCGGCGTGCGCCGCACCGGTGCGGGCGGATCGCGCGGCCTCCTTGTTCGCGGCGCGCTGAGCGTTCTGCTCGGTCTTCACCTCGGACTTGTTCTTGTGCGGCGCGATCACCATCACCATGTTGCGTCCGTCGATGGTGGGGTTGGACTCGACCGTGCCGAACTCCGCGACGTCCTCTGCGAACTTGCGCAGCAGGCGCACGCCCTGCTCGGGACGGGACTGCTCGCGGCCACGGAACAGGATCATCGCCTTGACCTTGTCGCCGGCCTTGAGGAAGCCCTCGGCGCGCTTGAGCTTGGTCGTGTAGTCGTGGGCCTCGATCTTCAAACGGAACCGGACCTCTTTGAGGACGGTGTTCGCCTGGTTGCGACGCGCTTCCTTGGCCTTCTGCGCAGCCTCGTACTTGAACTTGCCGTAGTCCATGATCTTGACCACGGGCGGCTTCGAGTTGGGGGCCACCTCGACGAGATCGAGGTCGGCCTCCTGGGCCAGGCGCAGCGCCACCTCGATGCGGACGACGCCGACCTGCTCACCCGCGGGTCCGACGAGGCGGACCTCGGGGACGCGGATGCGGTCGTTGGTGCGGGGATCGCTGATGCGGAGCTCCTTGGGTTGCGGCTGGTGATCACCGCGACACGGGAGCATCGCGGGCGGAAGAGGCTCTCATTCCACCCGGCCGGACGCACGGGCGCCGACTCTGCACCCTGTCATCGTGCGCAGCGTTCCGCTGGCGCCCGCCTGCCTCGATCGCGGAACGGTCGGGGCGGAGTGCGTGACCCGGTAGCCTGGAGCGGCAAGCGCGGGTGGGATGTGATCCTCTTTCGGTCCGGCACAGATCGCACCGGAATCCGCACAAGTCTATCAGAGAGAACCGCGTGACCACGATTCCGCCCGCCGACGACGACCGACACGCCCGCTGGGAAGAGCAGGAGCGCGCCGCCGCCGCCGCTTCGCGCGACATCGCCGACGTCCCGGCGGTCGAGGTGATCACCACCGCGGCGGTGCATCTGATGAGCGCCGCCGCCGTCAAGGTCGGCCTCGCCGACGACCCCGGCGTGCAGACCGATCTCGACGAGGCCCGCAAGCTCATCAACGCGCTGGCCGGTCTCATCACCGCCGGCGCCCCCGAGATCAGCGACATGCACGCCCGGTCACTTCGCGACGGACTCCGGTCGCTCCAGCTGGCGTTCCGTGAGGCGTCCGCCATCCCCGACCCGATCGGCAAGGGGCCGGGCGAGAAGTGGACCGGGCCGGTCACCTAGCCACGGATGCCGACGGATGCCGCGCCCCGGGCGACGGCGTCCACGGTGCGCGCGATCGCCTCGGCGCCGGTGCCGAAATTGCTCACCGCGAAGCGGACGACCGTCCGCCCCCGCCATGACGAAGACGAGGCCCAGACCGTTCCCTCGTCGCGAAGCCATTCGCCCAGGGCTGCCGTGTCGTCGTCGTCCCGAGCCGCGACGCACACCTGCGTGAAGACCACGTCGTTGAGCACCTCGAGCCCCGGAATGGCACGGAATCCGTCCGCGAGGGCGGTCGCGGCATCCGCCAGCCCATCGACGAGTGCGGCCACTCCCCCACGGCCGAGGGTGCGCAGCGCTGCCCAGACGGGGACGCCGCGGGCCCGGCGCGACAGCTCCGGCACCCGGTCGTAGGGGTCCGACACGGTGGCGACGGCGGGAAGGTACGCGGCGTGCGCACCCAGCGACGCCGTCATGGCCGCCTCGTCCCGGACGATCGCCACGCCGCAGTCGTAGGGCACATTGAGCGTCTTGTGCGCATCGGTGGCCCAGGAGTCGGCCTCCGACATGCCGACGGTGAGGTGGCGCAGGCGCGGACTCGCGGCGGCCCACAGCCCGAAGGCGCCGTCCACGTGCACCCACGCCCCGGCGTCGTGCGCGACGCTCACCGCCGCCGCGAAGTCGTCGAAGGCGCCCGAGTGCACCTCCCCCGCCTGGAGCGACACGACCGCCGGCGCGTCGTCCTCGGCGAGGGCGCGCGCGAGCCCGTCGACGTCGATGCGGCCCTGCGCGTCCGCGCCCACGGTGACCGGCACGCCCAGGCCCGCCAGCCGTCCCGCGAGCACGACCGAGGTGTGCACCGCGCCGCCCGCGAGGAACCGGATGCGCGGGGCCGCCTGGAGCCCGGCGAGGGGATCCACCCCCGCCCGCCGCAGCATCGCGTCGCGCCCGACGATCAGGCACGACGTGTTGGCCATCGTCGCGCCCGTGACGAATCCCACGCCGCTGCCCCCGGGCAGCCCGAGCAGGTCGAGAAGCCATTCGGCAGCGACCTCTTCCAGCGCGGCGGTCCCCGGCGTCGGCTGCCGCGAGCCGCTGTTCTGGTCCCAGGCGGAGACGAGCCAGTCGGCTCCGAGGGCCGCGGGGTAGGCGCCGCCGATCACGAACCCGTAGAAGCGCGACGACCCCATCGCCATCAGTCCCGGGCCCGACGCATCCGCCATCTCCTCGACGACGGCCGCCGCCTTCGCCCCACCCTCCGGAAGCTCGCGATCCAGTCGCGAGAGCACGCCGTCGACATCGAGCTCGGGCCGGATGGGCCGGTCGTCCAGCGAGTCCAGCCACTCCACCGCGCGCCGGTGCGCTGCGTCCAGAGCCTCTCGATACTCACGCCGCACCGTGTCACGATCCATGCGAACACCTCCGCCCAGGCGATCTCCTGACCAGGCGATCCTCCGCCCTGCGCCTCCTCCTCGGCAACCCCTCGGCGCCGCGGGCCCGGCCGGGCGCCTCAGGCGCGCAGCAGCTTGACGGTGAGCGAGTCCACGAGGACGGCGACGCGGTCGTCGGCCGCCCAGCGGGCGGCGAGGCGCGCCAGCACGGCATCGAGTTCGGCGCTCTCCAGCCCGTGGATGAGGTGCAGCCGCACGACGAGCTCGGGTCCGCGGAGCCGGGCATCGGGATCCCCCGCCTCCACGGCCAGATCGATCACGGCGAGCTCCCCGCCGATGCTCGACTGCAAGCCGGCGAACACCTCGGGAGACGCGAAGCTCGGCTCCCAGGACACCCCCTGCGCGATCGCCCACACGGCGGGTCGACGGATGACGAACTCCGTGTCCGAGCCGGGATCCACCACGATCAGGTCGGTGTCGTCGGCCGAGGCGGCCACGGCGGTGCGCACACCGTCGGCAGGAACGGGCCGGGCCGCGGCATCCCACCGGCTCATCGCCTGAACCGACGTGAACACGGGAAGAACGCGGCGGCCGTCGGGCGCGGCGACCGTGACGATCGACAGCTCCTGCGTCTTGTCGACCGTCAGGCCGTGCGCTCCCACTCCCTCGTCGCCCTTGTCGGCCAGGA
The DNA here is from genome assembly GCF_042803895.1 of Microbacterium sp. NPDC057407. Lineage (NCBI taxonomy): Bacteria > Bacillati > Actinomycetota > Actinomycetes > Micrococcales > Microbacteriaceae > Microbacterium > Microbacterium sp. NPDC057407. Next base: position 25,364 of record NZ_JBHVCA010000006.1, read on the forward strand.
GCGGGATGAGCAGGCGCGCCGACCGGTAGGCGTCCACGACGTCCGCCTGCCCTGCCGTGCCCGCGCGGAAGGCCGTCAGGGCAGCCAGGAGCGCAGGGTCGGCCGAGCCGTCGTCGTCGGAATGCGGGTTCGGCTGGAAGCTGCGACCCTCCCACGGAACCCCGGCGGAGTCAGCGCCGCGGCCGTGATGGTCGTGCGGGTCAGTGTCCGGCGACATCCAGCGCCTCGGCGAGCGTGAAGGCGCCGGCGTACAGCGCCTTCCCGACGATCGCTCCCTCGACGCCCAGCGGCACGAGCTCGCGCAGGGCGGCGATGTCGTCGAGGCTCGACACCCCTCCGGACGCGACGATCGGCTTCGGCGTCCGCGCGGTAAGTTCGCGCAGCAGGTCGACGTTCGGCCCCTGCAGGGTGCCGTCCTTGGTCACGTCCGTGACGACGTAGCGGCTGCAGCCGGCCGATTCCAGTCGGTCCAGGACGGTCCACAGGTCGCCGCCCTCCCGCGTCCATCCCCGTGCGGCGAGGGTGGTGCCGCGGACGTCCAGCCCGACGGCGATCAGGTCGCCGTACCGGCCGATCACGTCCGCCGCCCACTCCGGGTTCTCGAGCGCCGCGGTGCCCAGGTTGATCCGGGCGGCACCGCTCTCGAGGGCCGCTTCGAGCGTGCGGTCGTCGCGGATGCCGCCGGAGAGCTCGACCTGAACGCCCCGCACCTGCTTGATCACCTTGCGCAAGACGCCCGCGTTGGAGCCCCGGCCGAAAGCGGCGTCGAGGTCGACCAGGTGGATCCACTGCGCACCCTGGCGCGCGAAGTCCATCGCGGCGTCGACCGGGTCGCCGTAGTTCGTCTCGGTGCCCGCCTCCCCCTGGGTGAGGCGCACCGCCTTGCCGTCGGCGACGTCGACGGCGGGCAGCAGGATCAACTCGGGCGTTGAGGCGAAATCGTTCATGGCTCCTCGTGCGGGGAAGTCGCGGGAAGCAGGCGCTCCCGCGAACGGCACGATCTCAGAGGGTAGCCCCGCCGAGGCCGTCGATCCAATTCGCGAGGAGCTGGATGCCGGCATCGCCGGACTTCTCCGGGTGGAACTGCGTCGCCGAAAGCGGCCCGTTCTCGACGGCCGCGAGGAACGGCTGGCCGTACGTGCACCACGTCAGCGCGGGCGGCGGGAACGGCGGCTGGACGTCGAGTGTCCACTTCTGCACACCGAAGGAGTGGACGAAGTAGAAGCGCTCGTCCTCGAGTCCGCGGAAGAGCCGCGACCCCTGCCCCGCCTCGACCGTGTTCCAGCCCATGTGCGGCAGGACGGGCGCGTCGAGCTCGGTCACCACGCCGGGCCACTCGCCCATGCCCTCCGTGTCGACGCCGCGTTCCACCCCTCGCTCGAAGAGCACCTGCATGCCGACGCAGATGCCGAGCACGGGTCGGCCGCCCGCCAGGCGCCGATCGATCAGCTCGTCGCCGCGACTGGCGCGAAGCGCGTCCATCACCGCGCGGAAGGCGCCGACGCCCGGCACGACCAGACCGTCCGCATCGCGGACGAGGGCGCGGTCCGACGTGAGGCGCGCGTCGGCGCCGGCCGCCGCAAGCGCCTTCACGGCGGAGTGGACGTTGCCGGATCCGTAGTCGAGGACCGCGACGACGGGCTGGGAGCTCACAGAGCGCCTTTCGTGCTCGGGATCCCCTCGACGAGCGGGTCGAGGGCCTTCGCCTGACGGAACGCCCGGGCGAACGCCTTGTATTCCGCTTCGGCGATGTGGTGCGGATCGCGCCCCGACAGGACCGTGACGTGAACGGTCAGCGCGGCGTTGAAGGAGATGGCCTCGAACGTGTGCCGCACGAGCGAACCGGTGAAGTGACCGCCGATCAGGTGGTGCTCGAAGCCGGCCGGCTCGCCGGTGTGGACGAGGTAGGGGCGGCCGCTGATGTCGACGACGGCCTGCGCGAGCGCCTCGTCGAGCGGGACGAGCGCATCGCCGTATCGCGAGATGCCGGATTTGTCGCCGAGCGCCTCGCGGATCGCCTGCCCGAGCACGATCGAGATGTCTTCGACCGTGTGGTGGGCGTCGATGTCGGTGTCACCGGAGGCACGCACGGTGAGGTCGGTGAGGGAATGCTTGGCGAACGCGGTGAGCAGGTGATCGAAGAAGGGAACCGTCGTGTCGATCCGGCTGCGACCGGTGCCGTCCAGATCGAGTTCGAGCTCGACCGTGGACTCGCTGGTGGAGCGTCGAACGGAGGCGGTACGCGGGGCGGCGCTCATGCGTCCGAGTCTACCGAGGCGAGTGCGTCGAGGAACGCCGTCGTCTCGTCCTCGGTGCCGGCGGTGACCCGCAGGTGGTGCGGGATTCCGACATCCCGGATCAGCACGCCGCGGTCGTACAGGCGCTGCCAGGTGGCAGCCGGATCGGAGACGCCCCCGAAGAGCACGAAGTTCGTCCACGACGCGTGGGGCACGTAGCCCAGCGCCTCCACGGTCGCGGTGATGCGGTCGCGCTGCGCGACGATCTCGTCCACCATGCCGAGCATCGTCGGGGCGTGACGAAGAGCGGCGGATGCTGCGGCCTGCGTCAGGGCGCTCAGGTGGTAGGGCAGTCGCACGAGGCGCAGCGCATCGACGAAGGCCGGGTCGGCGGCGAGGTATCCGACGCGGGCCCCGGCGAACGCGAAGGCCTTGCTCATCGTTCTGGACACCACGAGCCGCTCCCTGCCGGGGAGCAGCGTGAGTGCGGAGCGCTCGTCGCGCGGCGCGAACTCGAAGTAGGCCTCATCCACGACGACCACTCCCGGCGCGGCGTCGTACACCGCCTCGATCACGTCGAGGCCGAGCGGCGTGCCGGTCGGATTGTTGGGCGAGCAGAGGAAGACGACGTCGGGCGCGGCGTCGGCGACCTGCGCGGCGGCGTCGCCGGCGTCGACCGTGTAGTCGGCCGAACGGGGCGCGGTCACCCATTCCGCCCCCGTCGCTCGCGTCAGCAGCGGGTACATCGAGTAGGTGGGTGCGAAGCTGAAGGCCGTGCGACCGGGCCCGGCGAAGGCCTGCAGGACGTGCTGGAGCACCTCGTTCGAACCGTTCGCCGCCCAGATCTGATCGCGGTGGAGTCCATGGCCCAGATAGTCGGCGAACCCTTCGCGCAGGGCCGTGAACTCGCGGTCGGGGTAGCGGTTGACGTCGCGCAGAGCCTGGGCGACCGAATCCATGATGTCGTCGGCGACGTCTTGGGGAACGGGGTGGGTGTTCTCGTTGACGTTGAGCGCGACCGGAAGCGGGGCCTGCGGTGCGCCGTAGGGCGTCATTCCGCGGAGGTCGTCGCGCAGAGGGAGATCTTCGAGGCGGGGACTCACCCCTCCGATCCTACGGCGCGCACTCAACGGCCCGGTGCGTACTCCGCGGGGATGGCGAGGCTCTGACCGGCCTGGAGCGTCACGCCGTCGAGCGCGTTCAGGCGGACGATGGCGTCGACCACGTCGCGCGGATCGGCGTCGGGAGCCACGTCCTGCGCGATCGACCACAGGGAGTCTCCTGACGAGACCGTCACGGTGGCGAAGGAGCCGGGGTCGGTGCCGGCGTCGCGCGAAGCCAGCGCCGCCCCACCCGAGACCATGGCGACCGAGATCGCCACGACAGCCGGCAGCGCGGCGAGGGCGGCCAGCACACGACGCCCGCGGAGGGTGAGGCGCAGGCGGGTCGACCGTGCCGGCAGGCCGAAAGACGTCGTGCCGAGCCCGGGGGACGTGATGCCGATGGCGGTCATGGTCTTCTCCTCCTGTGGGGGAGAGATTCGCACCCTTCGCGCGGCCGGGAGCGGAGGGTGCGAATCTCTGTACCGAAGTTATCTTCGATGTTCTACGATGTCAACAGTCCGTTTCGGCGGCGCACCCTCGAACGCGACACGCGGTCGTGTTGCTGTGTTCGAGGGCCGAAGCCGGATACGGTTTCGATACGAGTAGCCCACCACGGGCCTCCGACATTCGAAGACCGCTGCACCCCGAGGACGCCTCCCGGGACGAGACAGGAGCCGGAAGATGAGCGATGCCACCGGGCGTGAACGGCCGCAGACGCGGCGCCGCAAGAGCCTGAGCGACAAGCAGCTGGCGATCCTCGAGGTGATCCAGCGCTCGATCGCGCGGCACGGGTATCCCCCGAGCATGCGCGAGATCGGCGATGCGGTCGGTCTGAAGTCGCTGTCGAGCGTGACGCACCAGCTCAATCAGCTCGAGCTGAGCGGCTACCTCCGCCGCGACGCCGGCAAGACCCGGGCCATGGAAGTGCTCATCGACCTCCCGGGCGCCGCCACCGAGAGCCCGGCGGACTCGCTCCCCTCATTGGGCGACGCAGCGCTGGTGCCGCTCGTGGGGCGCATCGCCGCCGGCGTGCCCATCACAGCCGAGCAGCAGGTGGAGGAGATCTTCCCCCTTCCCCGTCAGCTGGTGGGCAAGGGCGAGCTGTTCATGCTCAAGGTGTCGGGCGAGTCGATGATCGACGCCGCCATCTGCGACGGCGACTGGGTGGTGGTGCGTTCGCAGGCGACGGCCGACAACGGCGAGATCGTCGCGGCGATGCTCGACGGCGAGGCGACCGTGAAGACCTTCCGGCAGCGCGACGGCCACACGTGGCTGCTCCCCCGCAACTCGGCCTTCGAGCCGATCCTCGGCGACGAGGCGGTCGTCCTCGGCAAGGTCGTCGCGGTGCTGCGCGCGGTCTGACCCGCCGGGTCACCCGCGCCGGGTGATCCTTCTCGCAACGGGCTCGCGTTCGGCCAGAATGACGCCATGAGCGACATCGACATCGATGCGGCCGACGCCCCGGCTCTCGCCGCGCGCATCCGCGAACTCGAATCCGAGAACGCCCGGCTCGCCTCGGCGGTGACGACGAGTCCCGCGCCGCGGTCGAGCGGCCGATGGCGGGCCGTCGTGTCGGCGATCTGCATCGTCGTCGCGGCCATCCTCGTCCCCGTCTCGATCGTGACCGCGTGGGCGCGGGTGCAGCTCGTCGAGGAGGAGGCCTTCGTCGCGACGCTCGCTCCGCTCGCCGACGATCCGGCGGTGCAGGCGCTCGTTGTCGACGAGACCATGGACGCCATCACGGCGCAGGTCGATTTCGACCAGCTCACCTCCGACGTGTTCACCGGCATCGCCGACCTCGGCGTCCCGCCGCGCGTGGCTCAGCTGCTCGACATGCTCCAGGCGCCCGCCGCCGACGGACTGGAGAACCTCGTCGACGGGGCCGTGACCCGGGTGGTGGAATCGGATGCCTTCTCCGACGTGTGGGCGACCGCGACCCGGGCGGCGCACCGGGCGCTCACCACCGCGGCCACGTCGGACGGCGGCGGCCTGGTCGTGAAGACCGACGACGGGGTCGGCATCCAACTCGGCGCGATCGTCGACGTCGTGAAGCAGCGGCTTCTCGACCGCGGGGTGAGCGCCGCGCAGCTGATACCGGCCGTCGACCGGGTGGTGATCATCGGAAAGGGCGACAACCTCGCGGCGATCCGCACCGGATACGCCCTGGCGACGACTCTGGGATGGTGGCTGCCGGTCATCACCCTCGCCCTGTTCGGCGCGGGGATCGCGATCGCCCGGCGCCGCAGCGTCGCGGTGCTCGGCACCGGGCTCGGTCTGGCGATCGGGGCCGGAGGTCTCGCCGTCGCACTCGCGATCGGCGACACGACGATGGGCATCGTCGCCGGCGACCTCGACCTGTCTGCGTCGGCCCTCGACGTCATCTACGACCAGCTCGTCGGGGCGATGACCCAGACCGCCATCGTGCTGTGCGTGCTCGGCGTCTTCGTCGCCGTCCTCGGCTGGGCGATGGGCCGCTCGGCTGGCGCGGAGGGCGCGCGCCGGGCCGTGCGCAGCATGAACTCGTCGGCACGGCGGCAGCTGGCCGGCCGCGGCCTCGATACCCGCGGGTTCGGCGCCTGGCTCGCCCGCTATCGCGTGCTCGTCCGCTCGGTGATCGCGGTACTCGCGGTTCTCTGGCTCTTCGCGTTGCGGCCGCTGTCGTTCGGGGACGTCGTCCTGGTCCTGGTGGTGGCCTTCGGCGTCGCCTGGATCCTCGAGCTCGTCCAGCGCCGCGACGAGGAGCAGCCGCTGCTCGCCGCACCGGCGGGGGATGCGGGCGCCGGGCACGGGCCGGCAGATGCCGACATTCACACCGGCCCTCCCACTGCCGAGGCGGTGCCCGCGGAGGACGCCGCCACCGACGCCGTCACCGTCGTCATCCCGGCCAGGGGCGAGACGACGGATGCCGCGGAGGCACCGGCCCCCGCGGCATCCGCGTCGACGAAGAAGAAGCCGCCGCGACGCTAGACGGCCGCGCCCACCTTCTCGCGGATGTCGCGGGTGGCGGTGATGATGTTGCGCAGCGACTCGACCGTCTCGTCGTAGCCCCGGGTCTTGAGGCCGCAGTCGGGGTTCACCCACACCTGACGCAGCGGCAGCTCGGTCGCGGCGCGATCGAGCAGGTCCGCCACTTCGCCCACCGACGGCACGCGCGGCGAGTGGATGTCGTACACCCCGGGGCCGACGCCATGGGTGAAGCCCGACGCGGCGATGTCGCCGATCACTTCGCCGCGGCTGCGGGCCGCCTCGATCGAGGTGACGTCGGCGTCGAGCGCGGCGATCGCATCGATCACCACGTCGAACTCGGAGTAGCAGAGGTGCGTGTGGACCTGGGTCGCTTCGGCCGCGCCGGCGGTGGCGAGACGGAACGCGCCGACCGACCACTCGAGGTACGCGGGCTGATCGGCCTTCTTCAGGGGCAGCAGCTCGCGCAGGGCCGGCTCGTCCACCTGGATCACGCCGATGCCGGCCGCCTCGAGATCGGCGATCTCGTCGCGCAGCGCGAGCGCGACCTGGTTGGCCGTCTCGGCGAGCGGCTGGTCGTCGCGCACGAACGACCACGCGAGGATCGTGACGGGACCGGTGAGCATCCCCTTCATGGGCTTGTCCGTGAGCGACTGCGCGAAGGTCGACCAGGCGACGGTGATCGGAGCCGGACGGGACACGTCCCCCCACAGGATCGACGGGCGTGTTGCACGCGAGCCGTAGGACTGCACCCACCCGTGCTCGGTGACGTCGAAGCCGCCGAGGTTCTCTGCGAAGTACTGCACCATGTCGTTGCGCTCGGCTTCGCCGTGCACGAGGACGTCGAGCCCGAGGTCCTCCTGCAGTGCCACGACTCGCGCGATCTCGTCGCGGAGGAACTGCTCGTACTCCTCGGTGCTGATCTCGCCCTTCGCGTGCCGGGCACGGGCGCGACGGATGTCTCCGGTCTGCGGGAACGAGCCGATCGTGGTCGTCGGCAGCACGGGAAGGCCGAGCGCCGCCTCCTGCGCCGCGACCCGGGCATCGTAATCGCCGCGGTCGAAGTCGTCGGGCGTGAGCGCCTCCGCGCGCTCGCGCACCGCGCCGTCGCGCACGCCGGGCGCGCTGCGCCTGTCGGCGAGGGCAGCGGATGCCGCGGCCAGCTCGTCCGCGATGGCGTCGGCGCCGTCGGCGAGCCCTCGCGCGAGAGTCACGACCTGGCGCGTCTTCTGATCGGCGAAGGCGAGCCACGACGCCAGGCGCGGGTCGAGGCGCGTCTCGTCGTCGACGTCGTGGGGAACGTGCTGCAGCGACGTCGACGTGCCGGCCGACACCCGGTCGGCGCCCAGCGCTTCGAGCGCCTCCAGCTTCGCCCACGCGCCGGCGAGGTCGCCGCGCCAGATGTTCCGCCCGTCGATCACGCCGCCCACGAGCGTCTTGCCGCCGAGATCGACGGCAGCGTCGGGCGTCGCGCCGCGCGTCAGGTCGATGGCGACGGCCTCGACGGGAGCAGCGGCCAGCGCGGTCCAGGCGGCGTCGGTCAGCTGGGCGTACCCGGCCGCCACGAGGATCGCCGGACGATCGGCCGCGGTGCCGAGCGCCGCGTAGGCTCGCGCGGCAGCGGCGGCGAGCGTCGCGGCGTCGACCGGCAGACTCTCGCTCACGAGAGCGGGCTCGTCCAGCTGGACCCAATCGGCCCCGGCTGAGCGGAGGCTCGCGAGAAGCTCCGCGTAGACGGGCACCAGGTCGTCGAGGCGGGTCAGCGGATCGAAGCCCGCGGGCGCGGCATCCGTCGCCTTCGCGAGCGCGAGCAGCGTGACCGGGCCCACGATCACAGGCCGCACGGTGAAGCCGTCGGCCCTCGCCTCGGCCACCTGGCGGGCGAACCGGTCGCTCGACAGGGCGAAGCGCGTCTCGGGGCCGATCTCGGGAACGAGATAGTGGTAGTTGGTGTCGAACCACTTGGTCATCTCGAGGGGAGCCTTCTCGCCGGCGCCCCGCGCGGCCGTGAAGTACGCGCCGAGGCCGATCTCGCCGTCGTCGCCGCGCAGGTCGGCGAACCGCTCCGGAAGGGCTCCGACGGCCACCGCCGCATCGAGGACCTGGTCGTAGTACGAGAACGACTCGGGAATCGAGGAGTCGTCGCGCCCGAGCCCGAGCGCTGCGAGACGCTCTCGCGTCTGGCGGCGGAGCTCTGCCGCGGTCGTCTCGAGCTGCTGCTCGTCGGCGGTCCCTGCCCAGTGGGCCTCGACGGCGCGCTTGAGCTCGCGACGGCGTCCGATGCGGGGGTAGCCCAGGATCGTTCCGCGGGGGAAGGCGGGTGTGGTGTCGGTCATCGTGCGGCTTCCTTTTCGAGGGGAGGGGTGAGGATGCCGGCGTCGCGGAGGACCGCGATCACCGTCTCGTGGCTGTTGAACGCATAGAGGTGGACGCCTGGCGCGCCGCCGGCGACGACGTCACGGGCGAGGCCGGCCGCATAGCCGAGGCCGACGGCACGCTGGCCTTCGGGCGTCGGCTCGATCTCGAGCGCGATGGCGAGCTCGGCCGGCAGCTCTTCGCCGGTCAGCTCGAGGACGCGCCGCAGCCGGGCGGGCGACGTGATCGGCATGATCCCGGGGAGGATCGGGATCGTGACGCCCGCGTCGCGCGATCGCTGGACGAAGGCGAGGTAGTCGTCGGCGTGGAAGAACAGCTGCGTGATCGCCAGCGTCGCGCCCGCGGCCTGCTTGGCCAGGAGCGCGTCGATGTGCTCCCGCGGATGCCGCGACCGAGGGTGTCCGTTGGGAAACGCGGCGACCGCGATGTCGACCTTCGGACGCGGCTGCACCCGGGCGGCACCCGGGACCCCGGGGATCGGCTGCTCGGTGTACGGCGCCCGCTCCGCCTGCACCCGGTCGATGAGCTGGACGAGCTGGGCCGAGCTCTCGAGGTCGCCCAGGAACGCGTCGCCCTCGCGAGCGCCCGCGGGCGGATCGCCGCGGAGTGCGAGGAAGCTGGTCACCCCGGCGTCGAGGAACTCGCGGATGAGGGAGGCGGCGCCGGCGTAGGTGTTGCCGACGCACGTGAGGTGGGCGAGGGGCGCGACGGTCGTCTCGCGCAGGATGTGGCGGAGGAGGTCGAGCGAGCGACCTCCGGTCGACCCGCCGGCGCCGTAGGTGACGGAGATGAACCGGGGACCGACCTCGGCGAGACGGCGGACGGTCTCGTGGAGGGCGGCGATCCCCGCCTCGGACTTCGGCGGGTACACCTCGAACGAGAACGGCACCGGCGGGGCGCTGAGGTCGATCGACATGTCGTTCTTCTCTGTTCGGGGGACGGAGGCCGGACGGCCGCGGACGGGCGCGCCGGAAGTCGAGGACCGGCGGCGCGGTGTCATCGCGGGCGGGTGCCGGGCTCGGCTGTCGCTCCCTGCCCGGTCCGTCGGTGACGCATCGGGCGACGATGGGTCCACGGTAGCGGAGGGCTCTCCCGCTTCCGCCGCCTGTGACCTTGTGTTTCGGGGCACCGGTTTCCCCTACCGTGGGTGTCGTGACGACCGCTCTGCCCTACGGAACCTGGCCCTCCCCGATCTCCGCGCGGGCGGTCACGGCCGCATCGCCACGGCTCGAGGGCGCCCGCTACGTCGGCGACGAGATCTGGTGGGGCGAGACCGTGCCCGAGCAGGCCGGGCGCACCGCGGTGCGCAGGCGCGCGGCATCCGGCGCTGTCTCGGACGTGATCGCGACGCCGTGGAGCGCGCGATCACGAGTTCACGAGTACGGCGGGGGCGCGTGGACGGCGGCCGACGGCGCACTCGTCTTCGTCGACAAGGCCGATCAGCGCGTGTGGCGTGTCGAGCACGGCTCGCCGCGGCCGCTCACACCCGCCGCCGGCGACATGCGCTTCGGAGGGCTGGTGTGGCAGGCCGGACGGCTGCTCGCGGTGCGCGAGATCCACGAGGGTGCGGGGACGCCCCGGCGCGACATCGTCGAGATCCCGCTCGACGGACGCGGAGCGCACGACGACGGCGCTCTCGTCTCGGTCGCCGAGGACAGCGACTTCCTCGCCCAGCCGGCGCTCTCGCCGGACGGCTCGCACCTCGCATGGGTGGCGTGGCATCACCCCGCGATGCCGTGGGATCGCACCGAGCTGCGCGTGGGCCGCATCGAGGACGGCGTGGTCGCCGAATGGACGGCCGTCGCGGGCGGCCGGACCGCGGCGCTGCAGCCCCAGTGGGTCGGAGCCGACGACCTGCTCTACCTCGACGACCCGGACGGGCGCTGGAATCTCTGGCGCCTGCGGCTGACCGCCGACCTCCACCGGGAGTCGGTCTCGCCCGCCGACGCCGACACCGGCGGCGCCCTCTGGACGCTCGGACAGCGGTGGTACGGCGTGCTGGACGACGGGCGCATCGTCGCCGTGCGGACGAACGGCGGCGACGAGCTGGTGGTGATCGACCACGACGGTGCCACGCGCCGCGTGCACACCGAGGCCGTCGCTGGCATGTGCGTCGAGGACGTTCGGGGCACGCGGGTGCTGCTGAGCGGCGCCGGCCCCGACGGCCCCGCGCTCTGGGATGTCGACGTCGATCGCGCCGACGCCGCGGAGCGCGTGGTGGGGGGCGGCTCGCCATGGGGAGCCGAATGGATGCCGCGTGCCCGGCCCGTCACCTTCGACGGGTCGCACGGGCCGGTGCATGCCTACGACTACCCGCCCACCAACCCCGTGGCCACGGGACCGGACGGTTCGGCGCCGCCCTACCTGGTGCTCGTCCACGGCGGACCGACCTCCCACGTCGGCGGCGCGGCCTCGGGCAAGATCGCGTACTTCACCAGCCGCGGCATCGGGGTGCTGGACGTCAACTACGGCGGGTCCACCGGCTACGGACGGGAGTACCGGGAGCGCCTGCTCGGGCAGTGGGGCATCGTCGACGTGGACGACGTCGTCGCCGCGGCGCGCGGTCACGCGGCCGCGGGCGATGCGGACCCCGACCGGCTCGCGATCGCCGGCGGGTCGGCCGGCGGCTGGACGGTGCTGTGCGCTGTGGCCGCGACCGACGCCTTCGCCGCGGGGATCAGCCGCTACGGGGTGGCGGATCTCCGTCGCCTCGCCGAAGACACCCACGATTTCGAAGCGCGTTACCTCGACAGCATGGTCGGCCCCCTGCCGGAGGCCGAGCCCGTCTACATCGAGCGGTCGCCGCTGTCGCGACTCGATCGGCTGCGCACGCCCCTCCTCATCGAGCAGGGGCTGGACGACCGCGTCGTGCCACCGTCTCAGTCCGAAGCCGTCCGCGACGCGCTGGCGGCGAACGGCGTCCCCCATGCCTACCTCGCGTTCGAGGGCGAGGGGCACGGGTTCCGGCGCGCCGAGACGCTCGTGCGCCAGCTCGAAGCGGAACTGGCGTTCCTCGGTCAGGTGCTGGGCTTCGAGCCGGTCGACGTGCCCGCCCTGACACTCAGCTGACCGCGCGGGCGCGCTCAGCACGGGATCGTCAGCGCGCGCCCCTCGTCGCGGGGGCCGCTCGCCCGCGCCTCCCGCTCAGCGGGCGAAGGGGGCCAGTCGAGCGGCGAGGTGCTCGCCGACGCGCGCGTGCACGGCGGTGCCGCCTTCCTCGTGCGCCTGCGAGAGGATCATGCCCTGCTCGTGGATCGCCGAGACGAGATCGCCCCGGTCGTACGGTACGAGCACGTCGAGCTCGACCGCCGGAAGGGGCAGCGCCGCCTCGATCGCGGCGCGCAGCTCGTCGATGCCCTCGCCGGTGCGCGACGACGCGAACAGGGCCTTCGGCTCGAGGCCGCGCAGCACGAGACGGGTGTCGTCGTCGACGAGGTCGGCCTTGTTGAAGACGACGAGCTCGGGGATGTCGCGTCCTCCGACATCGCCGATCACGTCGCGCACCGTCGCGAGCTGGGCGGCCGGGTCGGGGTGCGAGCCGTCGACCACGTGCAGGATGACGTCGGATGCCCCGACCTCTTCGAGCGTGGACCGGAACGCCTCGACCAGCTGGTGCGGCAGGTTGCGCACGAAGCCCACCGTGTCGGTGAGCGTGTAGACGCGCCCGTCGGCGGTCTCCGAGCGTCGCACCGTCGCATCCAGCGTGGCGAACAGGGCGTTCTCGACCAGCACCCCCGCGCTCGTCAGTCGATTGAGGAGGCTCGACTTGCCGGCGTTGGTGTACCCCGCGATGGCGACCGAGGGGATCGTGTGCCGCTTGCGCTCCGCGCGCTTGGCGTCCCGCGCCGGGGCGAAGTCGCGGATCGTACGCCGCAGCTGCGCCATGCGGGTGCGGATGCGACGTCGATCGAGTTCGATCTTCGTCTCACCCGGACCGCGCGAGCCCATGCCCGCGCCGCCGGCGCCGACCTGGCCACCGGCCTGACGACTCATCGACTCACCCCAGCCGCGGAGGCGGGGAAGCAGGTACTCCAGCTGGGCGAGCTCGACCTGCGCCTTGCCCTCCCGGCTCTTGGCATGCTGGCTGAAGATGTCGAGGATGACGGTGGTGCGGTCGATGACCTTCACCTTCACCACGTCTTCCAGTGCGCGTCGCTGACTGGGCGCCAGCTCGGTGTCGGCGATCACGGTGTCAGCACCGACGGCCGCGACGATATCGCGAAGCTCCTCGGCCTTGCCGCGACCGACGTACGTGGCCGGGTCGGGGTGCGGTCGCCGCTGCAGGACGCCGTCGAGCACGACGGCCCCCGCGGTCTCGGCGAGGGCAGCCAGCTCGCGCAGCGAGTTCTCGGCGTCTTCCTGCTCGCCCTGCGGGTGGACGCCCACGAGCACGACGTTCTCGAGGCGCAGCTGCCGGTACTCGACCTCGGTGACGTCCTCGAGCTCGGTCGACAGTCCCGGGACGCGGCGCAGTGCGGCGCGCTCTTCGCGATCCCACTGGTCGCCGTCGGTGTCGGCGACGCCGATGGTCGCCTGGTCCTGCAGCGCCTGCGCGGCGCCGAACACGCGCACCCCCGAGCGTGACTCGGATCGGGCCAGCACGCGATCGACCGGGTCGACCGGTGTCTCTTCGGCGCCCTGGGGTGTTGTCGTATCCGTCATCAGTTCCTTCCGGGGATGCCTCTCCCCTGCCGTGATCGGCCGGTTCGAGGCATCCGTGAATTCTATTCTCCCCCGCATCGTGCCGGGCCGCTCGGGCCGTCTGCAGGCACTCCCGCGACGGCGACGTCCTCCGCTAGGCTCATCGACCATGGGCAGCGACCACTACTTCAGTGCTGCGCCCGCCAGTCCCGAGAATCTCCGTCGCATCCGCGTCACCCTCGCACACCGTGACGTGGAGGTGACCACGGCCGGCGGTGTGTTCAGCCCCGACCACGTCGACTCCGGCACGGCGGTGCTGCTCGCCAACACTCCCCCGCCGCCGCGCGGCGGGAACCTGCTCGATCTCGGCGCGGGGTGGGGTCCGATCGCGCTGAGTCTCGCCCTCGAATCGCCTCACGCGACCGTGTGGGCGGTCGACGTGAACGAGCGCGCCCTCGACCTGGTGCGTCGGAACGCTGCGGCGTTGGGCCTCGAGAACGTCAACGCCGTGCTGCCGGACGATGTTCCCGACGACGTGGTCTTCCGCACGATCCGTTCCAACCCCCCGATCCGGGTGGGCAAGAACGAGCTCCACGGCCTGCTCGAGCGGTGGATCCCCCGCCTGGACGAGCGCGCGGACGCCTGGCTCGTCGTGCAGCGCAACCTCGGCTCCGATTCGCTGCAGCGCTGGCTCGCGGCGACCTTCGACCGGGGGTGGAGCGTCCATCGCGCAGCGACCGGCCGTGGGTTCCGCGTGATCCGCGTGAGGCGCCACGGATCGCCGGTGAGTGAGCCGATCGACCTGCCCTGAACCGATCGGGGTCAGGCCAGCGCGACTTCGCCGGAGTACACGAGCGTCGCGGGGCCCGACAGCAGCACGTGGCGCTCATCGCCCACGAGCGGCATCCGCACTCCGAGAGTGCCACCGGGCACCTCCACGGTCCAGTGGTCGGGTGCGGCCGCACCCGCCCAGTCCCGCACGGCGAGGGCGGCGGCGGCGACGCCGGTGCCGCAGCTGAGCGTCTCGCCCACGCCGCGTTCGAACACCCGCATGCGGATCGTGCCGACGCCGTCGCGCACCAGCGGGTCGCTCGGCACGACGAACTCGACGTTGGCGCCGTGGGGAGGCTCGGGGTGCAGCTGCGGGACGGCGGTCAGGTCGAGGCCGTCGAGTTCGCGCTCGTCGGGCAGCGCGACGACGACGTGAGGGTTGCCGACGTCGATGCCGAGGCCGGGCCGGGGGGCGCCGATCCCGCGCGCGCGCACGAGGACCTCCTGCGGCTCGACGCGCCACGGACCGAGGTCGACCTCGAATCCCAGGTCGCTGCGGGTGACCGTCTTCACGCCGGCGCGCGTGCCGATCGCGAGGGGGCCATCGTCGAGAGTGGCCCAGCCGACCTCCGCGAGGTACCGGGCGAAGACGCGGATGCCGTTGCCGCACATCTCGGCCCGGGACCCGTCGGCGTTGCGGTAGTCCATGAACCAGACGGCGCCGGATGCCGCGGCATCCGCTCCCTCGTCGATCGCGTCCGCTCGCACGACGCGCAGGATGCCGTCGCCCCCGATTCCGAAGCGCCGGTCGCAGAGGACGGCGACCTGATCGTCGGAAAGGTCGAGTTCGCCGTCGGGGTCGGAGACGATGACGAAGTCGTTCCCGGTCCCGTGACCCTTGGTGAACGCGACGAGAGGCATCCTCTGATTCTAGGGACGTCGGAGACCCGGTCCGCCTCAACCGTGGCCCCAGGTTCGGGCCGCCGGGTCAGACGCCGTCGGCGGGGCCGTCGACGATGAGTCGCTTGCCGGTGGCCCAGATGTCGAACGGCTCGTATCCGAGGGAATCGTAGAACCCGCGCGCGGCTTCGTTCTCGGGGCGGACCATGAGCTGCACCTTCGGGCATCCCAGCGCGAGGAGTCGCTCCTCGGCCGCCTCGACGAGGCGTCTGCCGATGCCCTCCCCGCGACGGTTCGGCGCCGCGGCGAGGTAGTACAGCCAGCCGCGGTGTCCGTCGTAGCCGGCCATCACCGTGCCGATGACCGCCCCGTCGTCGACCGCGACCAGGAACAGCTCCGGCTGCACGCGGAGCTTGCGGGCGATGTCGAGGTGCGGGTCGTTCCAGGGACGGGTCAGCCCGGCCGCCCGCCAGAGGGCGACCACCTCGGATGTCTGGTGCTCCTCGAAGGGGCGGATGTGGATCGTCATGAGAGCTCCTTCACGAGATCGGCGGCATCGTGCCCGGGCTCGACCCAACGGACTCCGCGGTACCTGCGAAACCACGAGACCTGGCGCCGGGCGTAACGGCGGGTGAGCTGCTGGGTCTGCGAGATCGCCTCGGTCTCGCTCAGCTGCCCGTCGAGCTGCCCCAGCGCCTGGGCGTAGCCGATGGCCCGCCGGGCGGTGACGCCGTCCTCGAGGCCGTGGGCCCGCAGGCGGGCGACTTCGTCGAGCAGGCCGTCGCGCCACATCCGACCGACTCTCTCGTCGAGCCGGGCGACGAGCTCGTCGCGGGGCACCGTGACGCCGATGATGCGGGTGTCGGGATGCCAGAGCACGGGGTCGTCGGGGAGCGCGGCGCCGTGCGTGGCGGCACCGGCGGCGAGCACTTCGAGGGCGCGCACGATGCGCCGCCCGTTCTTCGGATCGACGCGGGCCGCGGTGACCGGGTCGGCATCCCGCAAGCGGCCGTAGAGCATCCCCGGGCCGTGGGCGGAGAGGTCTGCCTCGAGGGTCGCCCGAAGTTGCGGGTCGTGAGGTGGGAAGCGGAAGTCGAAGACGACCGCGGAGACGTAGAGTCCCGACCCGCCCACGAGGATCGCGTCCGCTCCGCGCGCGTGGATCGCGGTGATCTCGGCGCGCGCAGCGCTCTGGTACCAGGCGACGGCGGCGTCCTGCCGCGGGTCGAGAGCGTCGAAGAGGTGATGCGGGATGCCTCGTCGCTGCGTCTGCGGCAGCTTGGCGGTGCCGATGTCCATGCCTCGATACAGCTGCATGGCGTCGGCGTTGACGATCTCTGCCGGTCTTCCCCGGTCGCCGAGGGCTTGGGCCAGATCGAGCGACAGCGCCGTCTTGCCGGTTCCTGTCGCGCCGACGACGACCCACAGGCGGGGCGGTGCCGACGCTCCGGTGTCGGTGGTCACACGCCGATGCGGAGGGTGGGCAGCCCGAGCGACACGGCCTTCGGGTTCGCGGCCGAGCCTGCCGGGGCCGGGACGCCGCAGGACTCGGCCTGCGAGCGGTCCCACGCGTCGCCGGACCGGGTGCGGCGGATGCGCAGAGGCGCGCCGTCGGGGGCGTCGGCGAGGAGGTGGAAGGGCGCGGCGTGCGTCACGGTCACGCTGACGACGTCGCCGGGACGCGGAAGGGCGGACCCCTCCGGCACCTCGAAGTGCACCAGGCGGTTGTCTTCGGCGCGGCCCGTCAGACGGTGGGTCGCCGCATCTTTCTTGCCCTCGCCCGTCGAGACGAGCACCTGGAGTTCGCGCCCGACCTGCTTCTGGTTCTCTTCGAGCGAGATGCGCTCCTGCAACGCGACCAGCCGCTCGTAGCGCTCTTGGACGACGTGCTTGGGGACCTGGTCGGACATGGTTGCCGCCGGGGTGCCCTCGCGGATGGAGTACTGGAACGTGAACGCGCTGGCGAACCGCGCCTGCTCGACGACTCGAAGGGTGTCTTCGAAGTCTTCGTCGGTCTCACCGGGGAACCCGACGATGATGTCGGTCGAGATCGCCGCGTTCGGGATCTTCGCACGCACGCGATCGAGGATTCCGAGGAACCGCTCGCTGCGGTACGACCGGCGCATCGCCTTCAGGATGCGGTCGCTCCCCGACTGGAGCGGCATGTGCAGCTGCGGCATGACAGCCGGGGTCTCGGCCATCGCGTCGATGACGTCGTCGGTGAAGGCGGCAGGGTGGGGGCTCGTGAACCGGATGCGCTCGAGGCCGGGGATCGCGCCCGCCGCGCGCAGCAGCTTGCCGAACGCCTGCCGGTCGCCGAACTCGACGCCGTACGAGTTCACGTTCTGCCCGAGGAGCGTGACCTCCATGGCGCCGTCGTCGACCAGGAGCCGGATCTCGTTGAGGATGTCGCCGGGGCGGCGGTCCTTCTCTTTGCCGCGCAGGCTGGGCACGATGCAGAACGTGCAGGTGTTGTTGCAGCCGACGGAGATCGACACCCACCCGCTGTAGACGCTGTCGCGCTTCGTGGGCAGCGTGGACGGGAACACCTCGAGCGATTCGAGGATCTCGAGCTCGGCTTCGCCGTTGTGGCGCGCGCGCTCGAGGAGGCTGGGGAGCGAGCCCATGTTGTGGGTGCCGAAGACCACGTCCACCCACGGCGCCTTCTGCTGAACGGCGTCTTTGTCCATCTGGGCCAGGCACCCGCCCACCGCGATCTGCATGCCGTCGCGCTTGTCTTTGCGGGATTTGAGGTGGCCGAGCGTGCCGTACAGCTTGCCGGACGCGTTGTCGCGGACCGCGCAGGTGTTGATGACGACGACGTCGGCCTCTTCGCCGACGGCGGCGCGGACGTAACCGGCACTCTCGAGCGAACCCGACAGTCGCTCGGAGTCGTGCACGTTCATCTGGCAGCCGAACGTGCGCACCTCGTAGGTGCGGGCGCGGCCATCGGCGTCGAGCGCGGCGCCTGACGGCTCGATGAGCGTCGGAGAGCTGAGGGGGGTGGTCATGATGGCTGCCATTCTACGATCCGCGGGTGTGAGCACCGGCTCCCGCACCCTCCGGCGCGACGGACCGGGTCGAGTCCGCTAGACGAAGCGGACGCCGCCCGATGCAGGTGGACGCTCGTCGAGGGCGATGCGCGCAGCGGTGAGGGCGAGGGACCCGCCGTAGCCGCGTCGCGCCAGCTGACCGGCGAGGCGGCGGAGGGCCGTGTCGCGCTCCAGGTCGCGCAGGCTCCGGGCTTTGCCGCGCGCATATTCGAGCGCGCGCTCCAGGTCGTCATCGGGGAGCGCGGCCAGGGCGATATCGGCGACGTCGCGCGGTATGCCCCGCTTGGTCAGGGTCTGCGCGATGGCCTGCCGGCCCTGACCTTTGCGCTCGGCGCCGGCATGCACGAGCTGCTCGGCCAGCGCAGCGTCGTCGAGGTACCCGTACTCCTCCATGGCTGCGACGATGTCGTCGGTCTGCGCGTCGTCGAGTTCGTGTTCGCGCAGCACGGCACGGGCTTCCGACACGGACAGCGAGCGGGTGCGCAGCTTCTTCAGCAGCGCCTTCTCCGCGAGCT
This sequence comes from Microbacterium sp. NPDC057407, assembly GCF_042803895.1. Lineage (NCBI taxonomy): Bacteria > Bacillati > Actinomycetota > Actinomycetes > Micrococcales > Microbacteriaceae > Microbacterium > Microbacterium sp. NPDC057407. Next base: position 43,924 of record NZ_JBHVCA010000006.1, read on the forward strand.
CGACGCCCGGCGTGGCGGGGTCTTCGCCGTCAGCGACCCGACGATCGGACACCCATGTCGGGTGCCACGTTTCGGATCCCGTGGGATCGTCCGCCACGGCGCGACCACCGAACAGAGGGATGACGGGGGCGAGCGAGTCGCGCTCGCCCCCGTGGTCGCCGCTCATGTCAGGCGGGTCGGCGGGCAGCCAGCTCGTCCTGCGCGGGTGCCTCGACCGACTTCGGCTGGCCGATGCCGAGCTTCGCCTTGATCTTCGACTCGATCTCGGACGCGACATCGTCGTTCTTGATGAGGAAGTTGCGGGCGTTCTCCTTGCCCTGGCCGAGCTGCTCGCCGTCATACGTGTACCAGGCACCGGACTTCTTGACGATGCCGTGCTCGACGCCGAAGTCGATGAGGCTTCCCTCTCGCGAGATGCCGACGCCGTACAGGATGTCGAACTCCGCCTGCTTGAAGGGCGGCGCCATCTTGTTCTTCACGATCTTCACGCGGGTGCGGTTTCCGACCGCCTCGGTGCCGTCCTTCAGCGTCTCGATGCGACGGATGTCGAGGCGGACGGATGCGTAGAACTTCAGCGCCTTACCGCCCGCCGTGGTCTCGGGCGAACCGAAGAAGACGCCGATCTTCTCGCGCAGCTGGTTGATGAAGATCATCGTGGTGTTCGTCTGGTTGAGCCCACCCGTGAGCTTGCGCAGTGCCTGCGACATCAGGCGGGCCTGAAGACCCACGTGCGAGTCGCCCATCTCGCCCTCGATCTCGGCCTTCGGGACGAGAGCGGCGACGGAGTCGATGACGACGAGGTCGATCGCACCCGAACGCACCAGCATGTCGGCGATCTCGAGCGCCTGCTCCCCGGTGTCGGGCTGCGAGACGAGCAGGGAATCGATGTCGACGCCGAGCTTCTGGGCGTAGTCGGGGTCGAGCGCGTGCTCGGCGTCGATGAACGCGGCGATCCCGCCGGCGCGCTGCACATTGGCGATGGCGTGAAGCGTGAGGGTCGTCTTACCCGACGACTCGGGACCGTAGATCTCGATGATGCGGCCGCGGGGAAGCCCGCCGATGCCGAGCGCGACGTCGAGGGCGATCGATCCCGTGGGAACGACCTCGACAGGAGCGCGCTCGTCGCTGCCCAGCCGCATGACCGAGCCCTTTCCGAACTGCCGGTCGATCTGGGCGAGGGCCGATTCGAGGGCCTTCTCGCGGTCAACTGCTGAGGGCATGGCGTGCTCCTTATGCTCGCGTTCCGTCGCCTGTAGGCTGTCGCGCTCCGACCCGGTGGGACGGATGCTGCGACAAGGCGTGAGGTGTCGTTCGACGTCTTCCACGCTAGGGAGGGGCTCCGACATCCGTCTTCGCTCCCCCGCCTTCGTGGGAAGACGGGCTCTCGACACCTGCTGTGCAGGAGCCTACGCCGAGTCGAACACCTGTTCGACTGCGACACGCCGTGGACCGCGTCAGCGGCGCTTCGGCTCGAGCCGGCCGGCTCCGTAGCGCCGCTCCGGCGGCACGTCCGTCTCGGCGCAGAGCGCGAGCCACACCTCTCGCGGGGGCACGCCTGCGGCCAGCGCCTCCACGGCAGTGCGGTCTCCGAGCGCGGACAGCACCAGATCGGCGATCAGCGCCCCGCCGCGGGGACCGAACTCGTCGGAGACGGCACGGTCGAACTCACTGCGACGCATGAAGAGGTGCGGCTCCGGGAAGGTCGGGACGAATGCTCAGCGCAGCGACAGCTCGGCGTCGACGGACGCCACGAGGTCGTCGGGAACGACGTCGGGGAAGGTCTGCAGGCCCTCGAGGACCGAGATGCGGTCGCCCACCTCGCGCATGATCGTGGAGATGGGGACGTCGAGGGCCTCGGCGACCGACGCGAGGATCTCGCTCGACGCCTCTTTCTGACCCCGCTCGACCTCGCTGAGGTAGCCGAGTGCCACGCTGGCGCGGCTCGCGACCTGGCGGAGGGTGCGACCCTTCTGCTGGCGGAAATCACGAAGCACTTCGCCGATTTCTTGACGTACCAGGATCATTGTGGGCCCCCTCCTCACTTCTGATTCCGCTTGTCCGGGGTGGACAACAGTACAGCACCCGTTGATGCCAATCTAATCCCCCGAACTGGGGAGTGGGTGGGAATCACCGAATGTAACCGAGAAGAAACACGCGATGTTCCCGCGAGGCGGAGGACATCCGGATGCCGGGGCTCAGAGCCGCGCGAGACACTCGGTGAGGACCTCCGTCGTCGCCGACTCACGGATCCGGCTCCGGTCCCCCTCGAAGAGCCGGGTGGTGGTCCACTCCCCCTCGGGGGTGACGACGGCGAGGCAGACCGTGCCGACAGCCTTGCCGTCCTGGGGCTCCGGCCCGGCCACCCCCGTGGTGGCGATCCCGACGTCCGCCCCGAGGACCCTTCGGGCCGCCGCCGCCATCTGCCGCGCGACCTCGGGATCGACGGCGCCCGCCGACGCCAGGAGATCCGCATCGACACCGAGCACGGATCGCTTGACGTCGGTCGCGTAGGCGACCACCCCGCCACGGAAGACCGCGGAGGCTCCGGGGACGTCGACCAGGCTCGACGCGACCATCCCGCCCGTGAGCGACTCCGCCGCCGCCATGGTCCAGCCCCGGGCCGCCAGCCGGGCGAGCACGTCGGCCGCAGCGGTCACGCGACGCCCTTCGCCCGGCGCGCCCCGCGGAACTCGGTCACGACGTAGTCGATGCCGCTGGCGATCGTCAGTATCACCGCGATCGTCATCGCGACGCCGTTGACCCAGAAGATGCCGTCGCCGACCACCGTCCACAGCGGCAGCAGCGCGAGGGAGAGCGCCACACCCTGGGCGACCGTCTTGAGCTTGCCCATCCACGCCGCGGCGACCACGTGGTCGCTCGCGACGACGAGCCGGTGCACGGTGATGCCGATCTCGCGGACCAGCACGACGATCGTGATCCACCACGGCAGCTCGCCGAGGATCGAGAGTCCGACGAAGGCGAAGCCGGTGAGCACCTTGTCGGCGATGGGGTCGAGCAGCTTGCCGAGGTCGGTGACGATGTGGTGACGTCTGGCGAGGTAGCCGTCGACGCCGTCGGTCGCGATCGCGACGATGAACAGCGCGGCGGCCCACCACCGCAGCGGCCCGTCGGCGCCGCCGTCCGCCAGGAGCAGCCACAGGAAGACGGGGGCGCACAGGATGCGCACGATCGTGATCGAGTTGGGAAGCTGCCGCGGGATCGCCATGGGCCGAGCCTATCGGCGACGGGTCGGAAGCTGCGGTGTCGCCCGGCGGTCCGTACCGTCAATCCCGGCCGGTCAGTCCCCACGCGTCTTCGTCGCCGTCGCCCTCGACGACGGGGTAGCCGTCGAACTGCGCATCGACGGCGTCGGCGCCGTAGGGGTCGGCTGCCGGGGCGGGCGCGGCATCCGGAACGTCCTCGCCGCGCAGTCGGGCGAGCACCGCCGGCAGCTGATCCGGCGTCACCAGCACGTCGCGCGCCTTCGATCCCTCGGACGGACCGACGATCTCCCGGGACTCGAGCAGATCCATGAGCCGGCCGGCTTTCGCGAACCCGACGCGGAGCTTGCGCTGCAGCATCGACGTCGATCCGAACTGGGTCGAGATGATCTGCTCGGCCGCGGCCAGGAGGAGCTCGAGGTCGTCGCCGATGTCGGCGTCGATCTCCTTCTTCTCCGCCGCGGCCTGGACGTCGGCGCGATACTCGGGCCGCGCCTGCGCCGTGACGTGCTTGACGACCTTCTCGATCTCCTGCTCGCTCACCCACGCGCCCTGGACGCGGAGCGCCTTGGACGCGCCCATGGGCAGGAAGAGGCCGTCACCCTGACCGATGAGGCGGTCGGCGCCCGGCTGGTCGAGGATGACCCGAGAGTCCGTCACGCTGGTCACGGCGAAGGCCAGGCGCGACGGCACGTTGGCCTTGATCAGGCCCGTCACGACGTCGACCGAGGGCCGCTGCGTGGCCAGGACCAGGTGGATGCCGCTGGCTCGAGCGAGCTGCGTGATGCGGACGATCGAGTCCTCGACGTCTCGCGGCGCGACCATCATGAGGTCGGCCAGCTCGTCGACCACCACGAGCAGATACGGGTACGGCTTGAGCACCCGCTCGCTCCCGGCGGGAAGGGTGATCTCTCCGGCGACGACGGCCTTGTTGAAGTCGTCGATGTGGCGGAACCCGAACGACGCGAGGTCGTCGTATCGCATGTCCATCTCTTTCACGACCCACTGCAGGGCTTCCGCCGCCTTCTTCGGGTTCGTGATGATCGGCGTGATGAGGTGCGGAACTCCGGCGTAGGAGGTGAGCTCGACGCGCTTGGGGTCGATGAGCACCATCCGCACGTCGGACGGCTTCGCGCGCATCAGCAGACTAGTGATCATCGAGTTGACGAAGCTGGACTTACCCGAGCCGGTCGAGCCGGCCACCAGCAGGTGGGGCATCTTGGCCAGGTTGGCCACGACGTAGCCGCCGCCGACGTCTTTTCCGACGCCGATGGTCATGGGATGCGTGGACTGCTGAGCGTTCTGCGACCGCAGGACGTCGCCCAGGGTCACGATCTCGCGGTCGGTGTTGGGGATCTCGACGCCGATGGCGCTCTTGCCGGGGATCGGCGCGAGGATCCGCACCTCGTTGGACGCGACGGCGTAGGCGATGTTGTTGGTGAGCGCCGTGATCCGCTCGACCTTGACGCCGGGACCGAGCTCGATCTCATACTGCGTCACGGTCGGCCCGCGCGAGAAGCCCGTCACGCGCGCGTCGACCGAGAACTGGTCGAGCACACTGGTGATGGCCCGCACCGTGTCGTCGTTGGCCTGCGAGCGCGCGACATGCGGGGTGCCCGCGGCGAGCGCGTGCACCGAGGGCAGCCGGTACGGCGCCGTCGACGCGGTCGGCACGTCGGTGCCGATGCCGTCCAGACCGGGGAGGATGCCGTCGGCGAGCGGGTCGTCGGCGTCGTCGCGCAGCGCGGTGCCGCCGCCCTTGGCGCCCTTGGCCGCGGCGAGGACGCCGGGGTCGATCACCTCGGTCATCGCGTCGCTGGGCGACGGCGCCGCCGGCGGCTCGAGGACCTGCTCGAAGCCGCCCTCGGACGCGCCGGGGGTGAGCAGCGCGGTGAGATCCTCGGAGCCGAGGACGCCGTCGGGATCCTTCTCCCGCCCGGTCTTGTTGCGACGCCACCACGGCAGCGAAGGGTCGGTCTCGTCATCCGGATCGGCGGATCCCATCGCCGCCGTGTCGCGCTCCTCCCGCGGCTCGGCGCCGAACATCCACGCGTACAGCTCGCCCAGCCGCCGGCCGATCCGGTTCGGCGGGGTCTTCGTGATTATGAGGACGCTGAGGACGGCCAGGAGGGTCAGCGCGACGTAGGCGCCGATGTCGGTGAGCACCAGGGCGAGTGGCTCGGCGATCATCCAGCCGAAGAGCCCGCCGGCCTCGCTGAGAGCCGGAAGTCCCTCGCGGGGCTGGGGGCGCCCGCCTGCGACGTGGCAGAAACCGGCGACGGTGAGGATGAGGAGCCCGAAGCCGATGCCGATGCGGCCGTTGTCGTGCACCGACGACGGATGCCGGAACATCCATCCCGCGAGGACGAGCAGCAGCACCGGGAGCACGAACGCCTCGCGCCCGACGAGGGCGCCGACCGTGTAGGCGCTGATGTTCTTCGCGACCTCGCTGCCGATGAAGAACCACTCGTTGACCGCCCCGGCGACCGCCAGCAGCACGAGGAAGAACGGGAAGCCGTCGCGACGCTGGTCTTTCTCGAGCGTCTCGGGTCCGAACGCGCGGAAGAGCGCTCCCGTCGCGTGGGCCAGTCCCAGCCAGGCGCGCACCACGAGCGGGGGGCGCTCGGACTCGCCGACGTACCGCTTGGGCGCGGGCTCGGGCTTCTTCGCGCGCGACGACGCGCCCTGCGTGCGGGACGGCGCGCGACCGCTCTTGGTCGGGCTGGAGCTCCTGGCCATTCCCCCACGGTAAGCCGGACCACGGACTTTTCCGCGGAACCACGCGGGGCTTCGCGACGCGGCGCGACGCGTCAGCGCAGCCGCTTGACCATGGTGTCGCGGCCGTGGGCGGCCTCGACCACCGCGAAGCCTTCGCTGCGGTACAGCGTCGCGGCGAAGTTGCCTCGCTCGACGCTCAGGCTGATGCGGCCGAAACCCTGCGCCCTGGCGTGCTCGCACAGCCGCTGCAGGAGGGCCCGGCCGACTCCGTGCGCCCGCCAGATCGGACGGACCCCGATGATCAGCTCGGGGACGCCCGTGCCGACGTAGCCGAACCCGGGGTCGGTGCGGGGCAGCATCCGATACCAGGCCGCCCCGATCGGCTCGCCGTTCGCGTCCTCGGCGACGAACCCGGCATCCCCCGGACGCATCCACCCTGCCACGTACCGGCTGTGTTCGGACCCCGACACCACCTGGTGCTTGGGCAGTCCGCCGCCGGGCCGCCAGTTCGCCGCCTCGACCACCATGTCGGCGAGGAACGCGCCGTCGCCCTGCGCCGCGGCGCGGATCCGGAAGGCGGTGGGCATGCCGGGAGTTTACCGGGGGGACGGATGCCTCTCCCCGCCGGGTGCTGGTGTGCTCAGGCCTCGATCACCAGCGGCACGATCATCGGCCGCCGGCGGAGCGACTGGTTGACCCACCGTCCGATCGTGCGCCGCACGACCTGCGAGAGAGCGTGCTGATCGCGCACGCCCGACTTCGCCGCCTCGGAGAGCGCCGCGGCGATCTTCGGCTTGACGTCGTCGAACACGGCGTCGTCCTCCGCGAACCCCCGGGCGTGGATCTCGGGCCCCGAGATGACCTTGCCCGTCGAGGCGTCGACGACGACGATCACCGAGATGAAACCCTCCTCCCCCAGGATCCGGCGGTCCTTCAGATCCGCGTCGGTGATCTCGCCGACCGTGGAGCCGTCGACGTACACGAAGCCGAGGTCGAGCTGCCCGACGACCCGCGCGGCGCCGTCCTTCAGGTCGATCACCGTGCCGTTCTCGGCGAGGATCGTGCGGTCCGGGTCGACGCCGGTGTCCTGTGCCAGGCGAGCGTTCGCCATCAGGTGGCGGTATTCGCCGTGGACGGGCAGCACGTTGCGGGGCTGGAGGATGTTGTAGCAGTAGAGCAGCTCGCCGGCCGCGGCGTGGCCCGAGACGTGCACCTTCGCGTTGCCCTTGTGCACGACGTGGGCGCCGAGCTTCGTGAGGCCGTCGATCACGCGGTAAACGGCGTTCTCGTTGCCCGGGATCAGGCTCGACGCGAGGATCACCGTATCGCCGGGCCCGGGCTCGATCGCGTGGTCGAGGTTCGCCATGCGGCTCAGCACGGCCATCGGCTCGCCCTGGGATCCCGTGGACATGTAGACGATCTGGTCGTCGGGAAGGTCGCGCGCCTTCTTGTAGTCGATGAGCACGCCGTCGGGCACGTGGAGGTAGCCGAGCTCCTCGGCGATGGTCATGTTGCGCAGCATGCTGCGGCCGAGCAGCGCGACCCGGCGTCCGTGGGCGGCGGCGGCATCCAGCACCTGCTGCACCCGGTGCACGTGACTGGAGAAGCTCGCCACGATCACCCGGCGAGGCGAGCCGGCGATCACCTGGTCGAGCACCGGTCCGATCGAGCGCTCGAGGGGGGTGAATCCGGGCACGTCGGCGTTGGTCGAATCGACCAGGAAGAGATCGACGCCCTCCTCGCCGAGCCTCGCGAACGCGCGCAGGTCGGTGAGCCGTCCGTCGAGCGGCAGCTGGTCCATCTTGAAGTCGCCGGTGGCCAGCGCCAGGCCGGCCGGGGTGCGGATCGCCACGGCCAGGGCGTCGGGAATGGAGTGGTTCACGGCGATGAACTCGAGCTCGAAGGGCCCGAGGTTCTCGCGCTGGCCCTCGGTGACCGTGAGGCTGTAGGGCCGGATCCGATGCTCCTTCAGCTTCGCCTCGGTGAGGGCCAGCGTCAGGCCGGATCCGACGATGGGGATGTCGGGCTTGAGCTTCAGCAGGTAGGGCACGGCGCCGATATGGTCCTCGTGGCCGTGGGTGAGCACGACGCCCACGATGTCGTCGAGCCGTCCCTTGATCGGCTCGAAGTCGGGGAGGATGAGGTCGACCCCGGGCTGATGCTCCTCGGGGAAGAGTACGCCGCAGTCGACGACGAGGAGCTTCCCGCCGTACTCGAACACGGTCATGTTGCGACCGACCTCGCCGAGGCCGCCGAGCGGGACGATCCGCAGCGTCCCCTGCTCGAGGGCGGGAGGATCGAACGGGGTGGTGGGCATTTCAGCCTCCTGACGTCATCGCGGCCCGGAAGGGGCCGCCGGGGATACCGGATGCCACGGCATCCGTCTGCGGTTCGCTCCGGCGCCGGCTCGACAGCACGTCGCCGCGGATCGTCATCGGGTGGTGCCCGAGACCTTGGGCAGGGCTCCGCCGGCCGCGGCGTTGCGGTCGGGTCGGAAGTTGGAGAAGTCGGCGCCGGGCACGTCGGTGACGAGAGCGAGCTCATCCTCGATCTTGGCGGCCTCCCACTCTTCGGGGCCGACGAGGGGCAGGCGCACGCGAGGGCTGCCGATGCGGCCCAGGCCGTGCAGGATGTACTTCGCCGAGACGGTTCCGGGGACATGGGTCATGACGGCGCGCACGAGGGGCTCGAGCCTGCGGTGCGCGGCGGTCGCGGTCTTCAGGTCGCCTGCGTTGACGGCGTCGACGATCGCGCGGTAGGGCGCCGGCGCGATGTTCGCCGTCACGCCGATGAGCCCGGTGGCGCCGATCGCCAGGTGCGGCAGCACGTTGGCGTCGTCGCCGGAGAAGTACAGGAGGTCGGTCTGGTTCAGCACCCGGCTGACCTCGCTGAAGTCGCCCTTCGCGTCTTTGATCGCGAGGATGTTCGGGTGCTTCGCGAGCCGGAGGATCGTCTCGTAGCGGATCGGGACGCCGGTGCGGCCGGGGATGTCGTACAGGATCACCGGAAGGTCGGTGGCGTCGGCGACCAGGCGGAAGTGCGTCAGGATGCCGGCCTGTGTGGGCTTGTTGTAGTACGGCGTGACGATCATGATGCCGTCGGCGCCGGCCTTCTCGCTCGCCTTGTACAGCTCGATGGCGTGAGCGGTCTCGTTCGACCCGCCGCCGGTGATGATCTTCGCGCGTCCGGCCGCGATGTCCTTGCCGACCTCGACGAGGCGCAGCTTCTCGGCGTCGGTGAGGGTCGAGGTCTCTCCGGTCGTGCCGGTGACGACGATCCCGTCGGCGCCGGCGGAGATGACGTCGTCGATGTGCTTCTCGACGGCGGGCCAGTCGACCTCGCCGTCGGCCGTCATCGGAGTGACGAGCGCGACGAGCACCTGTCCGAAAGGGTTGCCCGTATGCGTCATGAATTCAGGTTATCGGGATGCCGCACCCCGCCGCGCCCCATCGGGCGTGCCTGCGGGCGCCGCTGCGGAGCTCAGCGCCCCCGCGCGGCAGCCCGCGCCACCAGGGACGACGGGACCACCCGCGCCAACGCGGCGAGGGCCTTGTACTTCGCCGACGGGATCGACACCGCGCGCCCGCGTGCCGCGTCGCGCAGCGACTCGGACACCACGGCCGAGGCATCCAGCCACATCCACCCGGGAACCCCCTCCTCGCCCGGCGGCATGCCGGCCCGCTCGTGGAAGTTCGTGTGCGTGAACCCGGGGCACACGGCCGTCACGGAGACGCCGCGGCCGCGATACGCGCTGTCGGCCCAGCGGCTGAAGCTGATGAGCCAGCCCTTGCATGCGCCGTAGGTCGAGCGAGGGGTGAAGCCCGCGACCGAGGCGACGTTCAGGATGCGGCCGTGGCCGCGCTGCAGCATGGGGCCGAGAGCCGCATGGGTGAGGCGCATGGGCACCTCAACGTGGAGTTCGAGGTGCCGGGCCTCGTCCTCGATGTCGTTTTTCTCGAAGGCGAGCGGGAGCCCGAACCCGGCGTTGTTCACGAGGATCTCGACGGGTCTGCCGGGATCGTCCAGACGTTGCTCCACGTGCGCGCGCTGCTCGGGATCGAGGAGGTCGGCCGCCATCACCTCGACCTCGACCCCGTGCCGTCGGCGCAGCGAGGCCGCCAGTTCGTCGAGCGCGGCGGCGTCTCGGGCGACGAGCACGAGGTCGGCTCCTCGCCCCGCGAGCTGGCGGGCGTATTCGGCTCCCAGCCCCGAGCTGGCACCCGTGATGAGGGCGGTCCTGGTCATCCGACAACCCTAGGCGGGTCGCTCCAGCCGCACGAAGCGATATCGGATGCCGCCGCTCGAGGTATGCCAGCCGTCAACAGGATCGATCGACACCGGCTGCCAGCCGGGGCGCTCCGGCGCGTGGGTGTCGCCGTCGACGGCCAGATCCAGCTCGGTGACCTCGAGGCGGTCGGCGCCGCCGATGGCCTCGCGGAAGAGCGCGCCCCCGCCGATCACCCAGATCCACTCGGGCGAGGCATCCGCCGCCATCGCGAGCGCGTCGCCGAGCGACCCCGCCCGCTCCGCGCCGTCGGCGACCCAGCCGGCGTTGCGGGTCACCACGATGTTGCGCCGCCCGGGGAGCGGCCGGAAGCGGTCGGGGAAGGACTCCCAGGTGCGACGGCCCATGATCACGGGCGACCCGAGGGTTACGGCTTTGAAGTGGGCGAGATCCTCCGGGACATGCCAGGGCATGCCGCCGTCGGCGCCGATCACCCCGCCGTGGGCCTCGGCCCAGACGAGACCGATGCGGGCTCGAGGGGGCTCCGGGGTCATACCGCCACCGCGGCGCGGATGGCGGGATGGTGCTGATAGTTCTCGACGACGAAGTCCTCGTAGGCGTAGTCGAAGATCGACTCGGGCTTCCGCGCGAAGCGCAGCGTGGGGTACGGGTAGGGATCCCGAGTCAGCTGCTCGCGGACCTGCTCGCGGTGGTTGTCGTAGATGTGGCAGTCGCCGCCGGTCCAGACGAAGTCGCCCGGCTCGAGACCCGTCTGCTGGGCGACCATCAGCGTCAGCAGCGCGTACGAGGCGATGTTGAACGGCACGCCGAGGAACAGGTCGGCGCTGCGCTGGTAGAGCTGGCACGAGAGGCGGCCGTCGGCGACGTAGAACTGGAACAGCGCGTGGCAGGGCGCGAGCGCCATGTCGGGGATGTCGGCGGGGTTCCATGCCGACACGAGCAGCCGACGGGAATCCGGGTTGGCCCGGATCTGCTCGATCACCTGCGAGATCTGGTCGATGTGGGCGCCGTCGGGCGCCGGCCACGAGCGCCACTGGACGCCGTAGACGGGGCCCAGCTCGCCGGCGTCGTCGGCCCACTCGTCCCAGATCGTCACGCCGTTGTCTTGCAGCCACCGCACATTGGACTCGCCCCGCAGGAACCACAGGAGCTCGTAGGCGATCGACTTGAAGTGCACGCGCTTGGTCGTGATGAGCGGGAAGCCCTGAGACAGATCGAAGCGGATCTGCCGCCCGAAGGCGCTGGTCGTGCCGGTGCCGGTCCGGTCGTCTTTGTGAGTGCCGTTCTCCAGCACGTCACGCAGGAGGTCCTCGTAGGGAGTCGGGATCGCGCGGGTCACGGCTGCCACGATACCCGCGCCCTCCCCCACGGGGGTTTGTTACGGCCGGAGCGTCATATTCACGGATCCGGGATCCATTCAGGTGAACACAGATACGCTGATGAGTTGTGAACCTGGTGTCCGCGCTCGTCGTCATCACCGCCCTCCTGGCGGTGACGGTCGCTGCGGGCGCCTACCTGCGGTGGCGTCAGGCGCGCCCGCAGCGCCACATCCCCCACGAGGTGGTCGAACCCGCGCGCCTGGGCGCCGACGGGTTGGGCGAGGTCGCGACGCTCCTGCAGTTCAGCACCGAGATGTGCGCGCGCTGCCCCGGGGTCCACCGCACGCTCAAGGCCATCGCCGACGGTCGCGAAGGGGTGCGGCACCTCGACGTCGACCTCACGCACCGCCCCGACATCGCCAAGCACTTCCACGTGCTCCAGACCCCGACCACCCTCGTCCTCGACCGGGACGGCGTGATCCAGACCCGGTTCGGCGGCACGCCGAGCCGCGAGGTGCTCGAACTCGAGCTCAACCGTCTCGCCTCGGAGGGCGCCCATGTCTGACCCGTCGACCCCCCGCGGCATCGATCCGCGCGGGCCGCGCTTCGTCGCCGGCATCACCGCGGTCCTCCTCCTCGTCGACGTCCTGCTCGGCCTGACCGGACTGTCGACGGCGCAGACGAGCACCGGAGGCTGGGCGCTCCCCTCGGCCACGCTCGCCGAGCGGGCGCTGGACCCCGCGTTCCTGCTGCTGCTCGTCATCGCGCTGCTCTTCCTGTGGTCGGTCGTGTCGCCGCGCACCGCGCCGTGGGGTGCGCTGTACCGCACCGCCGTCGCGCCCCGGCTGAAGCCGCCGACCGAGCTGGAAGACCCGCGCCCGCCGCGCTTCGCGCAGGGCGTCGGGCTGTTCGTGACCGGCATCGGCCTCGTGCTGCAGCTGTTCGGCGTTCCGCTGGCGCTCCCCATCGCGGCCGCCATGGCGTTCGTCGCGGCGTTCCTCAACGCCGCGTTCGGTCTGTGCCTGGGCTGCCAGCTCTACCTCGTGCTGCAGCGCGCGGGCCTCGTCGGACGCGCCCGGCCGGCCGCCGCCTGACGGCCCTCCGCGGCGGCAGCGAACACGCTCACGAGGCGTCGTCCACCCATCGCGCCAGGCCCTCGCCGCCGGTTAGGCTGACCGCGAGGCGCCCGGTCGGGGCGCGCGAGACGGAGGCACCCCATGACGGTCACCAGCGAAGCCACCACCGCCTGGAAGGGCGACCTCTTCACCGGCGGCGGCGAGGTGACGTTCGTCTCGTCCGGCCTCGGCACCTTCGAGGTCAACTGGAAGGCGCGCAGCGAAGGGTCGACGTCGACGACGACGCCCGAAGAGCTCATCGCCGCAGCCCACTCCTCGTGCTTCAGCATGGCGTTCTCGCTGGCGCTCGCCGAGAACGGCACTCCTCCGGAGTCGATCGACACGACGGCATCCGTCACCTTCAAGCCGGGCACGGGCATCACCGGAAGCCATCTCAACGTCAACGCGGTCGTGCCGGGCCTCGATGCCGAGACCTTCGAGCGGCTCGCGCAGGCCGCGAAGGCCAACTGCCCCGTGTCGCAGGCGCTCGCCGGCGTCGAGATCACGATCGAGGCGACGCTTGCCTGATGCCGAGGGCGCCGAGGCTGCGACGCGTCGTGTCGTCATCGCCGGCGCCTCCGGGCTGATCGGCTCCGCGCTCACCGAAAGCCTTCGCGCCGACGGTGTCACGGTCACCCGCCTCGTGAGGCACCCCGCCACGGCACCGGATGAGGTCGAGTGGCTGACGGACGACCGGCCGCTCGACCCCGGCGCGCTGGCGGGCGCGGAGGCCGTCGTCGGTCTGAACGGGGCGAGCATCGGCCGGTTCCCCTGGACGTCGGGGTACAAGAAGACCCTCCTGTGGTCGCGGGTCACGCCGACCGCGGCGCTCGCGCGAGCCGTCCGCGAACTGGGAGCGGATGCCCCGGCCTTCGTGTCGGCGTCGGCCGTGGGCTACTACGGCTCGGTGCCCGGCGAGCGCCTCGACGAGCAGTCTCCGCGCGGCGACACGTTCCTGGCGGATATCTGCGGGGAGTGGGAGGCGGCGGCACTGGGAGCGGGCGACGACGCGCGCGTGGCCCTGCTGCGCACCGCCCCCGTCGTTCACAAGGAGGGCGTGCTCAAGCCGCTCCTGCTGCTGACCCGACTCGGGGTGAGCGGGCCGATCGGCCGCGGGACGCAGGTGTGGCCGTGGATCTCGCTCGACGACGAGGTGCGCGCGATCCGGCACGTCATCGACGCCGGCCTCACCGGGCCGGTGAACCTCACCGGGCCCACGCGCGCCACCGCGAACGATCTGGGCTTCGCGCTCGCCCGGCGGATGAACCGGCCGTTCGCCCTCCGGGCACCCGTGTGGGCGATACGGACCGCGCTCGGCGCCGACGCCACCGAGGCCATCCTGACCTCCGACGCCGACGTCGCCCCCGCCGTGCTCGAGGCATCCGGTTTCACCTTCCGTCACCGCACGGTCGAGGAGGCCGTCGCCGCCGCGGTGCCCGCTCACTGATCAGGCGCGGCGGTCGTCGCCCTCGAGGCGGATCGCGCGGCGTACCGCCTCGCGCGCCCGGCGTCGATCGCCGGCGGCGTCGTAGACCAGGCCGAGCCGGTACCAGCTGCGCCAGTCGTCGGGGTGGGCCTCCGCGTCGGCGCGGTACGCCGGGAACAGGGCATCCGCCTCGGAGCGCTCGACGCGCCCGCTGGGACGCACCGCGACCTGTTCCGTGGGCAGACCGCCCTCGGCTTCGAGTCGGCGCCCGAGCCGTTCGGCGCGCACGCCGAACCACAGCTCGCGTCCGAGTGCCCACAGCGCCAGCAGCGGCAGCACGAGGAGCGCCGCGCCCATGAGCACGCCGACGGTGTCTCCGCTGGTCAGGAGGAGCCAGGCGCGCTGACCGACCAGCACGATGTACACCGCGAGGAGCACCGCCATCACCGCGACGCCGATGCGCGCGCTCATGCGCTCGTGACCCGGGCGACCTGACCGGGCACGTCGCCCTCGTCGACCGGTCGCGATGCCGGCGCTGCCGGTCCGGGCCGGCGCAGGCCCAGATCGAGGAAGCTGTCGAGACCCACGATCACGCCCTTCGCATCCAGGGCGGCGGCGAGCGCGAGACGGATGCCGGGGCCATAGGCGAGCGCCGGCTCGATGGTGTCGTGCACCACCGTGAGGCTCTCCCCCGGCCCGGACAGGATCGTCTCCTGCCGCGCGACCACCCCCGGCCGTCGCAGCGAGTGGACCGGGATGCTCGCGACCTGCTGACCTCGGGCTCGCTGGTCGACGTGGGGCGACTCGACCGGTCCGACCTCGGTGCGCGCGGCCGCGATGAGCTCGGCGGTCCGCACGGCTGTCCCGCTCGGCGAGTCGATCTTGGTCTCGCGGTGCGCCTCGACGATCTCGACCGACGGGAAGAAGGGCGCGGCCACCGCCGCGATGGCCGAGCCGATCACCGAGCCGAGCGAGAAGTTCGGGATGAAGACCGCACCGGTGCCGGCCGCCTCCACGAGCGGCCTCACGAGGGCGATCCGCTCCGCGGACCACCCCGACGTGCCCACGAGCACGTTCACGCCGCGCTCGATGGCGGCGCGGACGATGTCGATCGACACCGCCGGCGTCGAGGCATCCACCACGAGGTCTGCGCCGTCGAGGTCTGCCAGCTGCGAGCGGGAGGACAGCACGGCCGAGACGTCGAAGCCGTCCTCGCTCTCCACCACGTCGCGGATGATCCCGCCGAGCTTGCCGGTGCCGCCCACGATGGCCACGCGCGTCGTCATGTGGACCATCCTAGGCGGGCGCCTCCGCCGGTCTCGGCGCTCCACCTAGGCTGGACGAATGGCCTCCGTCCGCGACTCCCCCGTCGACGCGCACGACGCGCACGAGCTCCTCGCCGAGTACTTCCGCTCCCGCACGGAGGGCTTCGCCGAACTCGACGTGGAGTACACCACCACGTTCCCCGCTCCGGCGGCTTTCGTGCCGCCGGCGGGCGTCTTCCTCGTGCTGGACGACGACGAAGGCCGGCCAGCGGGGTGCGGAGGCATCCGGCACATCGCGGACGGCCCATCGGGCACCCGCTACGAGGTCAAGCACCTGTATCTGCGGCCGCAGACCCGCGGCCGAGGGTGGGGACGACTGCTCATCGACACCCTCGAGTCCCGTGCCCGGGAGCTCGGCGCGCGAGAGCTCGTGCTCGACACGCACCACTCGCTCGAAGCCGCCGCGGCGCTGTACGCCCGCACGGGCTTCGTCGCCATCGACCGTTACAACGACAACCCCAACGCCTCGCGCTGGTACGGCAAGGTGCTGACCCCCGCGTCCGAGCGGATGCCGGGTCAGACGGGGTAGACCTCGGGGAGGCCCGTGCGCAGCTCCACCGGGAGGTGCGCCATGTCGTTGTGAGAGAGGAGCGTCCACGGCCGCCCCTGCTTCTGCGCGATGACAGTCAGGCCGCAGTGCGCCTGGTTGAGCGTCATCCACCGCCACTCCTGCGCCTGCAGCACCTCGCGCACGAACCAGCCGATGACGAAGTTGTGCGTGATGAGCAGCTCGTGCACCTCGCCCCGCTTGCGGGCGAGATACTCCGCGACGGCGTCGGCCATCTGCGCCCTGCCCGCTTCGATCTCGGCCTCGGTCACCGAGCCGAAGAACGGCTCGTACGCCGCCGGCGTGTCGTCGGTCATCCCGGTGGGGACGCAATCGAAGAGAAGCGCGGAGGGCTGCGGCTCGAGCGACGGCATGCGCTCCTTGACCGCCGCGGCGGTCTGGCTCGCGCGCTGCAGCGGGGAGTGCCACACGGCATCGAACGGCACGCCCGACAGCCGGTCGGCGAGGAGGGATGCCTGGCGCCGACCCCGCGGCGAGAGCGGGCCGTCGACGAGGCCGTGCTCGGCATCCTGGTGCTCACCATGTCGCACGAGGTAGATGTAGTGCGTCACGCAGCTCACTCCGTCGGGGGTCACGTGCCCCGACGGGACACCTCTTCCACCCTACGTCACGGGACGGTCACGGCCGGGGCGCCCCGGGCGGGAGTCGCCTACTCGGCGGCGCGTGCGATGTCGGACAGCTGCGACCGGCTCAGTCGGACGCCCACGCCCTGGACGAGCTCTTCCACCTGCTGGGGCGCGTACGCGTTCACGATCGGCGCCGTGACGAGCTTCTGGGCCAGCAGCCAGGCGACCGCGACCGCGGCGTCGGGGACGCCGAGCTCGGAGCCCACGAGGTCGAGCGCCTTGAGGGTGCGGCTGCCGCGCCGGTTCAGGTTCGCCGCCAGCTGCGCACCGCGCACCGACAGGGTGCCGCGCTGGCGGGTGCGCTGACGACCTGCGAGGAACCCGTGCTCGAGCGCGTGCGACGGGGTCACGGCCATGCTCTGCGCACCGGCGACCAGACGCAGGTCGGCGTCGAACTCGTGCCGGCGCAGGATGTTGAACGGCACGTCGAGCACGGTGATGCGGGGATACCCGGCCGACGAGAAGATGCGGGCCTCGACCAGCTGCGCGGCCGTGTAGCCGATGGCGCCGACGGCGCGGACCTTGCCGCTCTCGACCAGCCATTCCGCGGTCGCGAGGGTGTCTTCGAGGACGGCCGTCGAGTCGGTCGTCGCGTCGAGGTAGAGCACGTCGATGCGGTCGGTCCGCAGCCGCGTCAGGGATGCCTCCACCGCCCGGACGAGGTTGACGGGGCCGAGCCCCGGGTTGTCGGCGTGCCCGCCGACCCGCACGGCCACCGCGATGTCGTCGCGCAGTCCTCGCGAGTGGAGCCACTGCCCGATGATGTGCTCGCTGCGACCGGCTGAGAAGCTGTCGGACGTGTGGACGGCGTTGCCCCCGAGCTCGACATACGTGTCGAGGATGCTGTGACTGGACTCCAGGTCGACGTTCCAGCCGAACTCGGCGCCGCCCAGGATGAGAGGGAACACCGACACGCCGCTCTCGCCGAGCGCGACACGGACGTTCGAACCGACCGAAGGACCCTGGACCGGGATCGGGGCGGACGGGTGCGCGGCCTGCGGCGCGACGGCGCTCGGGCGGGGGCTCTCCGAGGAGAGCGCCGCGTCAACGCCGAAGAAAGCCATGTCCCACCCCCACGACGGCTTCCGACCGGAACCCTCGTGATCACCGATTCCGCACCCCCCGGCGCGTTATCTATGAGGGTAGGCCAGTCCTGCGACATCCCCGGTCGATGGCGAAGACTCGCGGTAAACATTCCATAACGCTTTGGTCACGGGCAGGGGCCACCCGCTGTCGGTGCGCGGCGCGGTCGCCGGGCGTGACCGGCCGCGCGGCACCGACGACGGATGCCCGCCTCCCCCGGAGGGGAGACGGGCATCCGGATCCTGCGACGAGGATCAGCTCTCGACGGGAGCCTCCGCGGTCTCGGCCGCGGCCGGCGCCGCGTCCTGCTCGGCGGCCTCTTCGAGAACCGGCTCGAGCGACAGCTTGCCGCGGTCGTCGATCTTGGTGATGCGCACCAGCAGCTTCTGGCCCACGCCCAGCACGTCTTCGACGTTCTCGACGCGCTTGCCGCCCGCCAGCTTGCGGACCTCGCTGACGTGCAGCAGACCGTCCTTGCCGGGAAGGAGCGAGATGAAGGCGCCGAAGGTCGCGATCTTCACGACCGTGCCCAGGAACTGCTCGCCCACCTCGGGGTTCGTCGGGTTCGCGATCGCGTTCACCTGAGCGCGCGCCGCCTCGGCCGACGGGCCGTCGGTCGCTCCGATGTACACCGTGCCGTCCTCCTCGATGGAGATCTGCGCGCCGGTCTCGTCCTGGATGGCGTTGATCGTCTTGCCCTTGGGCCCGATGAGCTCGCCGATCTTGTCGACGGGGATCTGCACGCTGATCACGCGCGGGGCGGTCGGGGCCATCTCGTCGGGACCGTCGATCGCGGCGTTGAGCACACCGAGGATCGTCAGCCGGGCGTCCTTCGCCTGGGTCAGCGCGGCGGCGAGCACCGACGACGGGATGCCGTCGAGCTTCGTGTCGAGCTGGATCGCCGTGACGAACTCGCTCGTGCCCGCGACCTTGAAGTCCATGTCGCCCAGGGCGTCCTCGGCGCCGAGGATGTCGGTCAGCGCGGCGTAGCGCGTCTGCCCGTCGACCTCGTCCGACACGAGACCCATCGCGATGCCCGCGACGGGAGCGCGCAGCGGCACGCCGGCGTTGAGGAGCGACAGGGTCGACGCGCACACCGAACCCATCGAGGTCGAGCCGTTGGAGCCGAGCGCCTCGGACACCTGACGGATCGCGTAGGGGAATTCCTCGCGGCTGGGCAGCACCGGCACGAGCGCGCGCTCGGCGAGGAAGCCGTGCCCGATCTCGCGTCGCTTGGGGCTGCCCACACGGCCGGTCTCACCGGTCGAGTACGGCGGGAAGTTGTAGTGGTGCATGTAGCGCTTGCTCGTGACGGGCGACAGCGAGTCGATCTGCTGCTCCATCTTGAGCATGTTCAGCGTGGTGACACCCAGGATCTGGGTCTCGCCGCGCTGGAAGATCGCCGAACCGTGGACGCGAGGGATGACCTGCACCTCGGCGTCGAGCGGACGGATGTCGGCGAGGCCACGGCCGTCGATGCGGACGCCCTCCGACAGGATGCGGCCGCGGACGATCTTCTTCGTCACCGACTTGTAGGCGGCGCTGAACTCGAGCGTGGCCACCGCGGGAAGCTCGCCGGCCTCGACGGCCGCGAGGAGATCCGCCTTGACGGAGTCCTTGATCTCGTCGTCGGCGTTCTGGCGCTCCTGCTTGTCGGCGATCTGGTACACCGGCACGAGGCGGTCGTATGCACGGCCCGCCACGAAGTCGTAGACCTCCTGGCTGTACGGCAGGAAGACCGGGTAGGGCTGGATCTCCTTCGCCGCGGCGTTCGCCACGACGTTCTGCGCGGCGACGAGCTCCTTGATGAACGGCTTCGCCGCCTCGAGGCCCTGGGCCACGATCTCTTCGCTCGGCTTCGTGGCGCCGGCCTTGATGAGGTTCCAGCTGTGCTCGGTGGCCTCGGCCTCGACCATCATGATCGCCACGTCGCCGTCGGGCAGCACCCGGCCGGCCACGACGAGGTCGAACACGGCCTCTTCGAGCTGAGTGACGGTCGGGAATGCGATCCACTGGTCGGCGTGCTCGCCGTGGCCCGGGATGAGCGCCAGGCGCACACCGGCGATCGGACCCGAGAACGGCAGACCCGAGATCTGCGTCGACAGGGACGCGGCGTTGATGGCGAGGGCGTCGTAGAACTCGCCCGGCGCGATCGAGAGCACTGTCACGACGATCTGCACCTCGTTGCGCAGGCCGTCGACGAACGACGGGCGCAGCGGGCGGTCGATGAGACGGCAGACCAGGATCGCCTCGGTCGAGGGGCGGCCCTCGCGCCGGAAGAACGAGCCGGGGATCTTGCCCGCGGCGTACGAGCGCTCTTCGACGTCGACGGTGAGCGGGAAGAAGTCGAATCCTTCGCGCGGCTGCTTGCTGGCGCTGGTCGCCGACAGCAGCATCGTCTCCTCGTCGAGGTAGGCGGCGACGGAGCCCTGCGCCTGCTGCGCGAGGCGCCCGGTCTCGAACCGGACTGTGCGGGTGCCGAAGCGTCCATTGTCGAGGACGGCTTCAGCGGCGGTGATTTCCGGACCTTCCAAGAGGTCCCTCCTTCTTTGTTTAGGCTCGCGGGTCCGTGTGACGCGCGAGCATCTCGAAGGAGCAGGAACAGGCAGATCTCGGCGCGCGGCTGTCGCCGCGATGTTCGCGCCAGCACTGGCCACCAGTAGAAATCCACCCTCCGTCGATCGAAGGAGAGGAGACCACCACAGGGGACCAGCTAGCTGCCGGCCTGCTCCGTGAGCTCATGTTGAATTGAGCGGATGCCTCGAAGGCAGCCTCAGCGATCCTATCAGCGGGCGGCTCCCCGCGCCGCGAGGCGCCCCTGATCCGCCCGCGACGCCCTGCTATCGTCCCCCCATGACCGACCAGACGGCTCCGGCCCCGGGCGCACCCGCGACCCCGACGTCCCACCGCGGCCTCGCCGTGGCCGCCGCGATCCTGGGCGTGAGCACGGTCGCCACGCTCGCGATCGGCTGGGCCCTCGCCGCGAACGCCGCCGGGATGGAGGGCCTCGGGATCGCCGTGATGACCCTCTTCGCGATCACGATCGTCGGGGTCGTCTCGCTGACCGTCGGGATCTTCGCCGTGGTCCTCAGCCGTCCCCGGTGGCCGGCGGTGGTGGGGCTCGTCCTGACCGTGGCGCCGCTTCTCTTCGTCGCGGCGCAGTTCGTGCCGTGGAGCTCGCTGCGCGGCTGAGCCCGACGATCCGCACGTGCCGGGCCCGGCAGAGCCTGGCGCGTCCGGGCGACCGTGCCTAGGGTTGGGGTCATGAGCACCGACGAGAAGCCGGCGGGCGCGGCATCCGAAGAGATGAAGCGCAAGTTCAAGGAAGCGCTCGACAGGAAGAACGCGCAGCACCGCGAAGGCGAGGCGCACATGGACGGCGATTCGGCGATCCACGGCACCCATGGCGCCGTCACCAAGCGCGAGTTCCGGCGCAAGAGCGGATGACGCGGGTGTGACATGAGCGACTTCCGCGAGCGCATCCCCGACGACGAGCGCGAGGTGCCGATCGACGACGAGACGGAGTTCGAGCTGCCGCCGGCCACGCTCGACCCCATGGAGTCGGTCGAGGAGCAGATGGACGACCTCGACCTGGAGGAGCGGGAGGCCGCGATCGAGGCGGGCGAGATCGACCCCAGCCCCTGACGCGTGAGCGGGCCCGCCCGCACCGGCGGACGGGCCCGGCGGCCTTGGTCAGGAACGGGTCGCCGCCACGCGCTCCCTGGCCCGCTGCTCCTTCGCCTCGGCCTCGGCGACGGCGGCCTCTTCGAGGCCCTGCACGCCGACCGCGTCGCCCGACTGCGACATCCCGTCGTGGCCGTCGCCCGAGAGCGTCGTCTCATCGAACGGCAGTCCGCCCGCGAGCACGCTGCGGGCACGGTCGGCGTCGAACTCCTTCGTCCAGGCGCCGATGAGCACCGTCGCCACGGCGTTGCCCGTGAAGTTCGTGAGCGCGCGACCCTCCGACATGAAGCGGTCGATCCCCACGATCACGCCGACGCCGTTGACCAGGTCGGGGCGGTACGCCTGCAGACCCCCGGCGAGAGTGGCCAGGCCGGCTCCGGTGACGCCGGCCGCGCCCTTCGAGGCGATGATCATGAACACCAGCAGTCCGATCTGCTCGCCGATCGACATCGGCGCCCCCATCCCGCTGGCGATGAACAGCGATGCCATCGTGAGGTAGATCGCGGTGCCGTCGAGGTTGAAGGAGTACCCGGTGGGCACCGTGATGCCCACCACCGGCTTCGACACGCCGAGGTGCTCCATCTTGGCGATGAGGCGCGGCAGGGCCGACTCGGACGACGACGTGCCGACGATGAGCAGGTACTCGCGGGCGAGGTACTTCACGAGGCTGAAGATGTTGATGCGCGTCACCGCGTACAGCTGCGTGCCGAGAACGCCGACGATGAAGACGACGCACGTGATGTAGAAGGCGATCATGAGGGTTCCCAGCGCCCAGATGGCCGCCACGCCGGTGTTGCCCACCACGGCCGCGATCGCTCCGAAGGCGCCGATCGGCGCCAGCCACAGGATCATGCCGAGGATGCGGAAGACGAGCGCCTGCAGGTGCTTGACGGCGTTCATGATCGGCTGGCCCTTGTCGCCCATCTGCTGCAGCGCGAAGCCGACCAGGAGGGCGATGAAGAGCACCTGGAGGACGCTCTCGCCGGTGAACGCGGAGAAGAACGTCGTCGGGATGATCCCCAGGACGAACTCCTGCGTGGTCTTCGCCTCGCCGGTCGCCTCGTAGCTCGAGTTCGCCATGTCGAGACCCTGGCCGGGGTGGATGATGTTGCCGACGACGAGACCGATCGCGAGCGCGAACGTCGACATCACCATGAAGTACAGCAGCGCGAGGCCGCCGATCTTGCCGACGGTCGCGGCTTTCGCGATCGAGCCGACCCCGACGACGATCGTGCAGAAGATGATGGGCGCGATCATCATCTTGATCAGTGCCACGAAGCCCTCGCCGAGGGGCTTCAGCGCGACGCCGACCTCGGGCCAGACGAGGCCCACGACGGCGCCGAGCACCACGGCGGCGATCACCGCGATGTAGAGCCACGTGTGCTTGTCCCACGCCTGCTTGCCGCGGCGCCAGTTGAAGCCGGGAAGTGTGAACGAAGTCGTCCGTGTCGAAAGAGCCATCATCGCCTCCAAGGGATGGACAGTCGCTGTCCTCTTCGTGCCGGGAGTTCCGCCGGCGTGTCCTCCAGCGTGCGAGGACGCGCGCGCAGGGACGAGTTGTGGTCGTATTGGTCGCATGACGACGCCCTCGCCCACTCGACGGCTCCGGCGCGAAGCCTGGGGCTTCGCGGTCGGCTCCCTGTGCTTCCTCGCCGGATCGCTGCCCTTCTACGCGGCCTGGGCCGGAGCGGTCGGCACGAACACGACCTTCTTCGTCGGCTCGATCTTCTTCACCCTCGCCGCCTTCATCCAGTTGAGCCTGAGCGGCAGACGCCTCCCCCGCGGCGAGATGTCGGCGCCCGATCGGGCCGACTGGTGGGCCGCGGCGATCCAGTTCGCCGGCACCCTTCTGTTCAACGTGTCCACGGGAGTCGCGCTGGCTGCGGCGATCGCGCAGCCCGACGCGGTCGGGGTCGGGTGGGTTCCCGACGCCTGGGGTTCGGTCGCCTTCCTCGTCTCGAGCGCACTCGCCGTCGTGGCGACCAAGGACCGCGGGCTCCTGTGGGACTGCGACGCCCGCACGTGGCACGGGACGGTGCTGAACTTCCTGGGGTCGGTCGCCTTCGGCATCTCGGCGGTCGGCGCCTACGTCTCGCCGTCCACGGGCGACCTCGTCAACGAGGAGTGGGCGAACGGCGGGACCGCGATCGGGGCGGTGTGCTTCTTCGTCGCCGCGCTGCTGTCGCGGCGGACCATCCCGCGGGAGGAGCCACGGCACGTGAGGGGCGAGGATGGAGACAGCGCGAGAGGGGGGTGATGCGATGCCGCAGCGCACAGCGAACCGCAGTGCGGCGTCGCGGGTGTTCCTCGTGGTCGCGTGCGCGGTGGCGGCCGCGGCCGCGCTGCTGGCCGTGCTGCTCGTGCTCGACGCGCAGCGGTCCGCGCGCACCGAGGCGGAAGAGGTCACTCGCGCCGTCGCGTCCTCCCTCGCCGTGACGCCCGCCGTCGCCGCCGGTCTCTCGGGCCGCGACGACCTCCAGCCCTTCGCCGAATCGGTCATGGACGGCGCCGGCGTCGACTTCGTGACGATCATGACGCCGGACGGCACCCGGGTGACCCACCGCGACCGCGACCAGATCGGGCGCCCCTACCTCGGGACGATCCCCGGGTCCGCGAGGGTGATGACCGAGGAGTTCACCGGGACGCTGGGCCCCAGCGTCCGCACGATCGCCCCGGTCACCAGCGCGTCGGGCGATCTGGTCGGCTGGGTGTCGGTCGGTGTGACCGTCGGCAGCATCACCGGCGACATCCTCCCCCGTCTGCCGGGCGTCTTCGCCATCGCGGCGGGTCTGCTGGCCGCGGGAGTGGTCGGGGCCTATCTCGCCCAGCGCACCACGCGGCGCGTGGCCGGCGACCTCCCGGCGGGGACGATCCGCGACGCCCTCTCGTCGTACGAGTCCGTCCGAACGCTCGGCGAGGCTCTGCGTGCGCAGACGCACGAGCACGGCAACCGCATGCACACCGCGGTGTCGCTGCTCGAACTCGGCCGCACGCGCGAGGCGATCGAGATCCTCACCGAGACGTCGCGCCAGAGCCAGGCGCTGGTCGATCAGGTCGCCGCCCGGCGAGGCGGCGACCCGACGGTGGGCGCTCTGCTCCTCGGCAAGGCGTCCCAGGCACGCGAGCGGGGCGTCGAGTGGATCGCCGACATCGACGAGCACGCTCCCCGCAGCACGCTGACGCCGGTGGACGCCGTGTCGGTGGTCGGGAACCTCATCGACAACGCTCTCGATGCCGCGGCATCCGGCCCCTCGCCGCGGTGGGTGCGCGTCGCGTTCACGACGACGGACGACGGGATGCTGCGCATCGACGTCTCCGACAGCGGCACGGGTGTCCCTCCCGAGCTCGCGGACCGCGTCTTCGAGCGGGGCTTCTCGACGAAGCCGGCCGACGCGGCGGGACGGGGCGTCGGTCTTCCGCTGGTCCGATCCATCGTCGAGAGCGCGGGAGGCTCGGTCTCGCTCTCGCCCGACCCGACCGTGTTCACGGTGCTGCTGCCAGCGGTGCGCGGATGATCGGCGTGCTGCTCGTCGACGACGACGCCCTGACGCTCGAGCTCCATCGGACCTACCTCGAACGCCTCGAGGGCTTCGAGGTGGTGGCCGAGTGCACGGGTGCGAGGGCCGCGATCTCGGCCGTGCTCGAGCACGGCGCGGGGATCGACCTCGTTCTGCTCGACATCACCATGCCCGACGGGACGGGTCTCGACGTGCTCCGGCACCTGCGTGCGCGCGGAGCGGACGTCGACGTGATCGCCGTCACCGGGGTGCGCGATGCGGACGTCGTGCGCCAGATGGTCGGACTCGGCGTAGCCCAGTACCTGGTGAAGCCGTTCAGCTTCGGGATGTTCCGGGAGCGCCTGGAACAGTACGTCGACTACCGTCGTCGCGCACGGGCCGCGGCCGGAACGACGACGACCCAGTCCGAGATCGACGCGCTGCTGGGCGCCCTGCGTCCCGCGGCGTCGGTGGACCTGCCCAAGGGGCTCTCCGCCGACACCCTCGCGCGCATCACCGAGGACGTGCGTTCGCACGAACCCGTGTCGGCGGCGGAGTCCGCGGCCCGGCTGGGGATCTCCCGGGTCTCGGCGAGGCGCTACCTCGAGCACCTCGTTGCGGTGGGGGCGGTGCAGCGCGCCCCCCGGTACGGCGCGCCGGGGCGGCCGGAGTCGGAGTATCGGAGCCGCCCGGGCGGCTGACCGCGGTCACGACAGCTCGGACGCCACCGTCGCCGGCACATCTCCGCGTCCCGGCACGACCACATACGCCGAGTGCTTGGCGTCGACACCATCGCCGGCGGTGCGGCCGCGCATGCGCCGCCACAGCCACGGGAGGGCGTCCCGCCGCAGCCAGGTGCCGGGGAATACGGGATCGTCGTCGGCGTGGAGGGCGGCGTCGAGGCCGCCGAGGGCCTCCGCGTCGCGCACGCCGAGGAGATCGGCCGCCCGGTAGGCGAGGAAGCGGTGACCGCGCGAGCGGAGATGCACCTTGTCGTCGGCCCACAGATCGAGGTCGCCGATCGCCGGCACAGCCTCGAGGTCGAGCAGCATCGCACCCGTCGAGGCGGCGATCCGTCGCAGCTCCGACGCGAAGCGCGCGAAGCGCCGCGCGAAGAGGAGCGCGGCCCGCCGCCGCGGCAGGAACGGCGTCACCAGCAGGACATCGGCGCCCGCGGCACGCAGCACCCGCACGGCCGACTCGAGCTCGGCGGCGAGCGCGGCGACGTCGACCCGGAGAGCGACGAGGTCGTTGGCCCCCATGAGGATCGAGACGAGGTCCGGCCGCAGGGCGACCGCCGTCGGCAGCTGGTCGGCCGTGAGGTCGCGCATGCGACGGCTGCGCACCGCGAGGTTCGCGTAGCGGAACGGCGTCGCGCCGTTGCCCTCGTGCGCGAGCAGCTGGGCGAGCCGGTCGGCCCACCCCCGGTGGACGCCGTCGGGCATGCGCGACGTGTCGCACAGCCCCTCCGTGAGCGAGTCGCCGAGCGCGACGAACCGCGTCCATCCGGGGCGGCCGGACCGCGCCGGACGCGGCGCCGACGGCCGGATGCCGGCGCGCTGCAGCAGCGCGTCGTCGATGGGCCGCAGCATCCGGGCGTCTTCGTAATGGCCGACGAGCTGTCGGCAGACGGCGTCCCACGTGCGGTCGCGCACGGAGTGGGAGGCGGCGGTCGAGAAGGCCCGGCGCTTGCCCTCGTCGCCGGCCAGATCGGCCACGCGGGCGCGCAGCTCGCGCAGGTCGCCGGGGCGGTAGAGCCACCCGTCCACGCTGGATCGCACGAGATCGACGGGGCCGCCCGTGCCCGTGGCGACCACCGGCACACCGCTCGCGAGGGCCTCCTGGATCGTCTGGCCGAAGGTCTCGCTCTCGCCGGGGTGGACGAAGACGTCGAAGCTCGCCAGCGCCGCAGCCAGGTCGTCGCCCGCCAGGTGGCCGGTGAAGACGGCGGTGGGCAGGGCGCGTTCGAGCGCCGCCCGCGAGGGGCCGTCGCCGACGATCACGAGGCGTGTGCCGGGAAGGCCGGCGAGGGCGCGGAGATCCTCGACCTGCTTCTCCGGCGCCAGGCGCCCCATGTATCCGACGATCGTCTCGCCGGGCGCGACGCGGGCCCGCCACTGCTCGTCGCGGCGGTCGGGCGAGAACTGCGCGGTGTCGACGCCTCGCCCCCACCGTCGCAGCCGGTCGACGCCCAGCTGCTCGAGCTGGCGGACGGACGCCCCTGACGGCGCGAGCGTCAGGGTCGCGCGGCGGTGCAGTCGTGCGACGTGGCGTTCGACGAGGGCTGTGGCGCGGGGCATGCCGTACTTCTCGGCGTAGGCCACCACGTCCGTCTGGTAGACGGCCACCGACGGCACGCGCAGCGCGTCGGCCGCGGCGAGCCCCTGCCACCCCAGGACGAACGGCGACGCCAGGTGCACGACGTCGGGCCGGAAGTCGCGCAGGATGCCCGTCAGCCGGGCGGCGCGGGCGAAGACGACGCGCACCTGGGGGTAGCTCGGGAGCGGAACCGAGCGCAGCAGCTCGGTGCGGGCGCCGTGCAGATCGTCGGCGACATCGCCCGCACGCGGCGCGATCACGAGCGTCTCGTGTCCGTGGGCGGCGAGGTGACGAAGGACGTGGAGCACCGATCCGGTGACCCCGTTCATGTGCGGGAGGAACGATTCCGCGAGGAGTGCGACTCTCACGGTTCCAGGGTGGGGGCCGCGCGCGGCACCGGATGCCTCGACCCGGCGGGCTTCCGCGAGAGTTCACCCGATGCACCGCGGCGCGTCACCGGACGGGTGCCGTTGGTACTCCGTTCACCGCGGACGGGTAGCAAGGTGACGTGCTCGAGGACCTGCTCTCCACGGTGGCGATGAGCCCGTGGGCGCTTTCCCTGCTGTTCGCCCTCGTGATCGCCGACGCGTTCCTGGTGGTCGTGCCGGGTGAGGCCGCGGTCACCGCGTTCGGGGCGCTGGCGGTTTCGCAGGGGGAACCGGCGCTGTGGGCGGTGGTCGCCGTCGCGGCCGTCGCCGCGGCGTGCGGCGACGCGGCCTGCTACGTCGTCGGCCGGACGATCGGCCTCGAGAGGTGGGGCTGGATGCGGCGGCCGCGGGTGCGCGCCGCGTTCGCGTGGTCGCGGACCCGCCTGGAGCGCCGCGCGGCTCTCGTGCTCTTCACCGCGCGGTTCATCCCGTTCGCCCGGCTGGCCGTCAACCTCACCGCGGGCGCCAGCCGGGTCCCGGCGCCGCGGTACCTCGCGATCGCGTCGTGCGCCGCGCTGGCGTGGGCGGCCTACCAGGCCTTCATCGGCGCGACCGTCGCCGCCCTGCTGCCGGGCGGTCCGGTGGTCGCCGTGGTGGTCTCGGTGGCGCTCGCGGTGGGGATCGGGGTCGCGATCGACGCGATCCTGGCCCGCCGTCTGCGCGGGAGGACCACGGATGGATGACCGGCGTCGCAGGCGGGCGCGAAGATGGTGCGATGGCAGCTGAGACCGGGTACGACGACCGTTTCCTGGGGATCCCCGTCCCCCTTCCCGTCCCGTTGGGGGACGCCGAGGTGAAGGTGCTCCCCTACCCGCGGTTCACGGTGGTGCTCGACCCGGATCGCGGGCTGGCCGTGTCGACGGCGGTCAACATCGACGGCGCGTCGCTTCGAGACCTGCCGCGCACCGGCGAGTGGCGCCTCGACCCGCGGGTGTCGGCCGCCGAGCAGACCGGACCGGCGGTGTACGCCGGCAACGACCTCGACCGGGGGCATCTGGTGCGGCGTCGCGACCCGGGATGGGGCACGGTCGCCGAGGCCACGGCCGCGACCGAGGCGACGTTCTTCTACACCAACGCCGCGCCGCAGGCGGGAGCGTTCAACCAGTCGAAGGAGCTGTGGCTCGGGCTCGAGGACCACGTCCTCGCGTACGCCGACTCCACCGACCAGCGGATCAGCGTGTTCACCGCGCCGGTGCTCGCGCCCGACGACCCGCTGTACCGCGGCACCCGGCTCCCCCGGCGATTCTTCAAGGTCGCCGCGTGGGCGACCGACGACGGTGCCGGTGGTCGCCTGCTGCAGTCCGCGGGCTTCGTGCTCGACCAGTCCGAGCTGATCGCCGACGCAGGACCCACGCTCGCGGTGCCGCCGCTCGGGGCCTTCCGCACCTTCCAGGCACCGGTCTCCGACATCGAGACGCTCGCGGGCGTCGACCTCGGGCCGCTCGTCGACGCGGATGTCCTGCGACGCACCGGGGTGCGCGAGGCGGACGCGTGGCATCCCCTCGCGCACCCGGGCGACATCTTCCTCGGCTGAGCGGCGGCGTCCGGGTGCCGGCTCACTCGCCGGCGAGACCGCCCAGCAGGTGGCCGAACGAGCGACCCTCGCCGAGGTAGTTGGCGGGGTCGAACGGGTCCTCGCTCTTGGCCGGCTCGCGCCGCGCAATCGCCTCGGCCAGTTCGCGCGCGCCGCGCTCGATCCGCTCGCCGAGAGGGGCGACCTGGTCGCCCGAGGCTCCCCAGTCGCTCGATGCGGCGAACACGCCGGTCGAGACCGGCTCGGAGTGGAGGTAGGTGAACAGCGGCCGGATGGCGTAGTCGATGGCCAGCGAATGACGCGCCGTGCCCGCGTTCGCACCGATCAGAACGGGCTTGCCGGTGAGCGCATCGGGGTCGAGCACGTCGATGAACGACTTGAACAGACCCGAGTAGCTCGTCGAGAAGATCGGCGTCACGGCGATGACGGCGTCCGCGGAGACGACCGCGTTGATCATCGACTCCAGGGCGGGCGGGGCGAACCCGGTGAGGAGGTTGTTCGTCACGTCATGCGCGTAGTCGCGCAGTTCGAAGACGTCCACCTCGACCTCGATGCCCCGCTCCGCCAGGTGCCGTGCGGTCGCCCCGGAGAGGCGATCGGCCAGCATCCGCGTGGAGGAGGGGTTCGACAGGCCCGCCGAGAGCACCGCGATGCGTCGCGTGGCCATGTCAGGCTCCCATTCGGGTCGCGGCGGCGCCGAAGGCGGAGCCGGCCGGGGCGGGCGCGTCCTGGTACGGCGAGCCCGCCGTCAGGTTGTCGCCGCGGTTCGCGCCGGGGACGGCCTGGCGGGGGGCCTGGTCGCCGTAGGTCGCGGCGACGAGGTTCGCGTGGGTCGGGGCATCCGGAACCTCGGCGGGGCGGTCCTTCTGCAGCTCGCGCCGCAGCACCGGAACGACCTCGCCACCCAGGATGTCGAGCTGCTGGAGCACCGTCTTCAGCGGCAGACCCGCGTGGTCGATGAGGAACAGCTGGCGCTGGTAGTCGCCGTAGGTCTCGCGCATGGACGCGTAGCGGTCGATGATCTGCTGGGGCGAGCCGACCGTCAGGGGCGTCATCTCGCTGAAGTCCTCGAGCGAGGGTCCGTGACCGTAGACCGGCGCGTTGTCGAAGTACGGCCGGAACTCCCGGACCGCGTCCTGCGAGTTCTTGGCCATGAAGACCTGGCCGCCCAGACCCACGATCGCCTGTTCGGGAGTGCCGTGCCCGTAGTGGGCGAAGCGCTGCCGGTACAGCGTGATGAGCCGCTGGTAGTGCTCCTTCGGCCAGAAGATGTTGTTGGCGAAGAATCCGTCTCCGTAGTAGGCGGCCTGCTCGGCGATCTCGGGCGTGCGGATCGATCCGTGCCACACGAACGGCGGCACACCGTCGAGGGGACGCGGCGTGGAGGTGAATCCCTGCAGCGGTGTGCGGAACTGGCCCTCCCAGTCGACGACGTCCTCACGCCAGAGGCGGTGAAGGAGGTTGTAGTTCTCGATGGCCAGCGCGAGGCCCTGGCGGATGTCCTTGCCGAACCACGGATACACCGGGCCGGTGTTGCCGCGGCCGAGGATCAGGTCGGCGCGACCGCCGGACACGTGCTGGAGCATCGCGTAGTCCTCGGCGATCTTCACCGGGTCGTTGGTGGTGATCAGCGTGGTCGCGGTCGACAGCACGAGTCGCTCGGTCTGGGCGGCGATGTACGCCAGGGTGGTCGTGGGCGACGACGACCAGAACGGCGGGTTGTGGTGCTCGCCGAGGGCGAAGACGTCGAGTCCCACCTCCTCGGCGTGCTTGGCCACGGTGATGGTGTTGCGGATCTTCTCCGCCTCACTGGGCGTGGTGCCGTTCGTCGGATCCTCGGTGATGTCGCTCACCGTGAAGATGCCGAACTGCATTCCGGACCACGTGGTGCTGTCGCTCACGATCGCTCTCCCGCTTCTGCGTCAGGGCGGGTTCTCCGCTCGAGACGAATCTATGCAAATGAATGTATCTCGTGCAACGCGTGCAGTCCCAGGTTATTCCCGAGCCGGCGACGACGGCCGCTTTCGCCGGCGCCGGCGCCTCACGGCACTACTCTGGTGACGGCCGGCGAGGAGGATCGATGACCGACAGCGGGAATCCGCCCCCGGCGGCGACCGGCCAGGTCGCTCGCCCCCGACGACGGGTGCCCTTCTGGGACAACGCCCGATTCGCCTGCATCGTCCTGGTCGTGCTCGGCCATGCGGTGCAGCGGCTCACCTACGACTCCGACATCGCGCTCGGGCTGTACTTGCTCATCTACGCGTTCCACATGCCCGCGTTCGCGGTGATCTCGGGCTACTTCTCGAAGTCCGACGCGCCGACACGACGGCAGATGGCGCGCATCATCACCGACATCCTCGTTCCCTACGTCATCTTCGAGGGGCTGTGGACCCTCTTGAAGTGGGTGGTCGAAGGCCGCGCCAATCCGAACCTGACCGAGCCCTCGTGGACGCTCTGGTTCCTCCTCGCACTGGGCATCTTCCGGCTGGTGCTGCCGTACCTCGCGCTGCTGCGGTGGCCGCTGCTGTGGACCGTACTGATCTCGATCGGCGCCGGGTACCTCCCCAACATCGACTCGACGTTCTCCCTGTCGCGCACGCTCGGCCTGCTGCCCTTCTTCACGCTCGGCTGGTGGCTGCGCGAGCACGACGTCGTCGAGCGGTGGGGCCTGCTCCGGCAGCGCCCGTGGTGGGCGCTCGCCGGGGGCATCGGCATCTTCGCCGCCGCCGCGTGGGCCGCCTGGTTCTTCGTCGACGACTGGCGGGCGATGAATCTGCGGGAATGGCTGTTCTACGACGACAACTACGCCGCCATCGGCGGCACCCAGTGGTGGGCGGGCGGCGTCCGCCTGGCGCTGATGCTGGTCGCCGTCGTCCTGAGCACGGCGTTCTTCGCACTCCTCCCACGGCGCACCCACTTCTGGACGCAGTTCGGGCAGTACACGATGTACGTCTACCTGCTGCACTCGTTCGTGCTCTACCCGTTCCGGGAGTCCGGCGTGCTGCGCGACCTCGACCCGACCTGGCTGTGGCTGCCCCTCGTGGTCGTCGCGTCGGTGCTCATCGCCCTGGGACTCGCGACGAAGCCGGTGCGGCGCGTGTTCCGGCCGCTCATCGAGCCCCGCCCGGGGTGGCTGTTCGCCGACCGGTCGCTCGCCGCGAGCGAAGGACGCCGCAACGACCCCACCGGCTCCCGGCGCCCGCGTGAACCGGCGGCGCCACGTCGCGCGCACGCCGACCCGCGGCAGAACGGCTGAGGTCGAGGGTAACCCTCGGTAACAGACGAGCGGATGCCGCGGCATCCGCTTACTCTCGCTCCATGACCGACCTGAACCTGCCGATCCTCGATCTCTCCCAGCTCGACGAGGGTCCCGAAGCCGCCGCCCGGTTCCGGGAAGAGCTGCGGACGGCGACCCACGATGTGGGGTTCTTCTACCTCACGGGCACCGGCGTCACCCCCGAGCTGGAGTCCCGGCTGCACCGGGCGGCCCGCGACTTCTTCGCGCTGCCGGAGGCCGACAAGCTGGCGATCGAGAACGTCAACAGCCCGCACTTCCGCGGGTACACCCGCATCGGCGGCGAGCGCACGCAGGGCAAGGTCGACTGGCGCGAGCAGATCGACATCGGCCCGGAGCGCGAGGCCGTGACCGATCCCGCTGCCGCCGACTTCTTCCGGCTGGTGGGACCGAACCTGTGGCCGCAGGCGCAGCCCGAGCTGCAGGACGTCGTGTCGGAGTGGCACGACCACCTGTCGGGCGTGGCGCGCAAGCTGCTGCGGGCATGGGCGCTGTCGCTCGGAGCGCCCGAGAACTACTTCGACGAGCACTTCGGCGAGCCCTCCACGCTCATCAAGATCGTGCGCTACCCCGGCAAGGAGGACCCGACCCCGCAGCAGGGCGTCGGCGCCCACAAGGACTCCGGCGTGCTCACGCTGCTGTGGGTGGAGCCGGGCAAGGGCGGCCTCCAGGTCGAGCGCATCGACCCGGTCACCGGCGAGTCGCACTGGGTCGACGCTCCCCCGGTGCCGGGCGCCTTCGTCGTCAACATCGGCGAGCTGCTCGAGTACGCCACGCAGGGTTACCTCATCGCGACGAACCACCGGGTGATCTCGCCTCGCTACCCCGACGACCGCATCTCGGTGCCGTTCTTCTTCAACCCGGCGCTCGACAAGCGGCTGCCGCTCATCGAACTGCCGCCCGAGCTCGCCGCCCAGGCACGCGGGGTCACGCAGGATCCCGCCAACCCGATCCACGCCCTCTACGGCGAGAACGCGCTCAAGTCGCGCCTTCGCGCGCACCCGGACGTGGCGGCGATCCACCACGCCGACCTTGTGGAGGCGCGGGCCGCGAGCGCGCAGTAGCCGCGCCCCGACGGCATCAGGCGATCCGGCCGACGCAGGACGATCCTCCGCAGAACGTCCTGCGTCGGCGGAATGGCCTGTCCCGGTGCACGGCGACGGGCACGCATCGACCGCCGCCCGGAAATGACGAAGGCCTCCCCACACCGTGGGGAGGCCTTCCAAGAATGTTTTGCGCGATTGAACGCTGGGTGCGATGCCCGATCGACCCTGCGCCGCTCAGCGGCGCAGACCGCATCTCGATACGCGCCCTCGGGCGCTACTCGATGACCAGGCTTGGTCGTCGCCTAGCGGCGAAGACCAAGTCGCTCGATGAGCGAGCGGTAACGGTTGATGTCGATGTCCTGGAGGTAGCCCAGGAGACGGCGGCGCTGACCGACGAGCAGGAACAGACCACGACGCGAGTGGTGGTCGTGCTTGTGCTCCTTCAGGTGCTCCGTGAGGTCCTTGATGCGCTGCGTCAGCATCGCGACCTGCACCTCGGGGGATCCGGTGTCACCGGGGTGCGTCGCGTACTCTTCGATGATCGCCTTCTTGACGTCTGCTTCCAGTGCCATAAAGTGATCCCCTTTCTCGTCGTTGCGCGGTGCCCGACGCCGGATGCGTGAGCTCTCTTTCTCCGCGGCCGATCTAACGGCAACCTCAAGAGTCTACCAGCCGGATCGGCCCGCGCGGAACGGCCCGAACCTCGGCACCCGCGCCCCGGGTTAGCCTCGTGGGATGCCCCGCTTGCGTCGCGACCACTTCATCGACCTGCGGCCCTTCACCACCAGTCCCGCCTTCGCCCGCATGTGGATCGGGTCGACCCTGGCCGGGCTCGGCGGTCAGCTGACCATCGTCGCCATCATGCTGCACATGTACGAGCTCACCGGCTCCACCTTCGCCGTGGCGATGATCGCCGTCGCGGGGCTGGTTCCGATGATCGTGGCCGGTCTCTACGGCGGCATGCTCGCCGACGCCTTCGACCGGCGCACCGTCGCGCTGATCGCCGCCGCGGTGACCTTCGCGTCGACCGTGGTGCTCGCCGTGCTCGCCTGGAGCGAGCTCGAGACCGTGTGGTGGCTCTACGCGCTCAGCATCGTCAACTCGTCGGCGAACTCGATCGTGATGGCGGCGCGGCAGGCGATCGTGCCCCGGCTGCTCCCGCGCGAGCTGCTGCCCGCGGCATCCGCTCTCGGCGGCATCACCGTCGGGATCATGGTCATGGCGGGTCCCGCACTGGCGGGCGTGCTGGTCGCGCTCGTGGGATACGCCTGGACGTACACGCTCGACGTGGTGCTGATGACCTCGCTGTTCCTCGGCCTGTGGACCCTCCCCCGGCTGCTGCCCGAGGGAGAGCTGGTTCGTCCCGGGCTGGAGTCGCTCAAGGACGGCGCCCGGTTCCTGCGGCGCGCGCCGAACATCCGGCTGCAGTTCGTGCTCGACATCATCGCGATGACTTTCGGCCAGCCCCTGGCGCTCTTCCCGGCCATCGGCGCCGTGCTGCTCGGCGGCGGACCGATCACGACCGGCATCCTGACGGCGTCGGTCGCCGCCGGTGCCTTCCTGTCCAGCCTCTTCTCCGGTCCCGTGGGCCGGGTGCGGCACCACGGCCTGGGCATCGAGCGGGCGATCCTCGTCTACGGCGGCGCCATCGCGGCGCTCGGCGCCGTGCTCGGTGCGGCGGCCCTCGGGTGGTTCTCCCCGGGGATGGTCGGCGAGACGTCGCCCAACCTCGTGCTGATCTCGCTGGCGTGCCTGACCCTGGCGATCGCGGGCGCCGCCGACAACGTCAGCTCGATCTTCCGCAGCACGATGGTGCAGGCCGCCGTGCCCGACGCGATCCGCGGAAGGCTCCAGGGCATCTTCATCGTCGTGGTGGCCGGCGGCCCCCGCCTGGGCGCGCTCTACGCGGGAACCCTCGCGACGATCACGTCGCTGTGGTTCCCGCCGCTGCTCGGCGGATTCGTGATCCTCGCGCTGGTCGGCCTGCTCGTGCGCGCGAGCCCGAGGTTCCGGGCGTACGACGCCGAGCACCCCGAACCGTAGCAGGACGGCCGCGCATCGGCGGATTTCGGACGTCGCATCCGGTGCCGGTCGTCGGGGTCGGCGGTCGGGCGTAGAGTCGCCGGGTGTCCACCGCTCGCACCCGCACCACCGCGACCGCAGTCGCCTCGAACGCCGAGGCGGCACCCGCCGAGCGCGCGTCCGGCTCGGCGTGGGTCACCACCCAGTTCGTCCTGGCAGGCGTCGTGTGGGGCGCGAGCTTCCTCTTCATGAAGGTCGCGCTCGAGGGCATCTCCCCCGCCCAGGTGGCGTGGACGCGGATCATCCTCGGCGCCCTGACGCTCGGCGCGCTCGTGCTGCTCCGCCGCGAGAAGATGTCGCGGAGCCTCGTCGTGTGGGCCCACCTGACGGTGCTGGGCCTCACTTTCTGCGTGATCCCGTTCCTGCTGTTCTCCTGGGCGCAGCAGCACGTCACGTCGGGCGTCGCCAGCATCTTCAACGCCACCACTCCGATCATGACCGCGATCATGGCGTGGCTGGTGTTCCGGGTCGAGAAGCTCCGGCTGCTGCAGATCCTCGGCATCGGCGTGGGAGTGCTCGGCGTGGTCGTCATCATGGCGCCGTGGCAGGGCCTGGCGTTCGACGGCAGCCTCGTCGCCGAACTCGCGATCCTCGGCGCGACGGCGAGCTACGGGTTCAGCCTGGCCTACATGCGAAGATTCGTGTCGAACACGGGGATGTCGGCGCTGGCGTTCACCTTCGGCTACATCGCCATGGCGGGGGTCGTGATGGCCCTGCTGACGCCCTTCCTCGTGCTCACGCCGGTGCGGCTCGACGCGGGGATCGTCGTCAGTCTCCTCCTGCTGGGATGCCTCGGCACGGGGTTCGCGTACGTGTGGAGCCAGAACTCCGTGCGCGCGTGGGGTCCGACCCGCGCGTCGACCGTCACGTACATCACGCCCGTCGTCGGCGTCGTGCTCGGCATCCTGATCCTCGGCGAGACGGTGTCGTGGAACGAGCCGGTGGGCGCACTGGTCGTGTTCCTCGGCATCCTGCTCGCGCAGGACCGTGTGCGCATCGGGCGCCGGAACGACGAAGGGACGGATGCCGCAGCATCCGTCCCCCGTCAGCGCTGAGGTTCGCCGATCTCAGTCCTGCTGCAGCGCGCCCTGCAGCTCGAGCGTGATCGTGATGTCCTTGCCGACGAGCACCCCGCCGGTCTCGAGCGCGGCGTTCCACGTGAGCCCGAAGTCCTCGCGGTTGACGACCGTCTTGGCGGTCGCGCCGGCCTTGTAGTTGCCCCACGGGTCGGTGCCGAAGCCGCCGAACTCGAAGTCGAAGGTCACCGGCTTGGTGACGCCGCGGATCGTGAGGTCGCCGTCGACGAGGAAGTCGCCGTCCTCGATGCGGGTCCGGGTCGAGCGGAACTCCATGGTCGGGTGGTTCTCGACGTCGAAGAAGTCCGCCGAGCGCAGGTGGTTGTCGCGGCCCTCGTCGTTGGTGTCGACCGAGGCGACGTCGACGCTGGCCTCGACCTTCGCGTCGAGCGGGTTCTCCGGCGCGACGAGGGTGGCGCTCTTCATGCCGAAGGTGCCGCGCACCTTCGAGATCATCATGTGGCGCACGCTGAAGGTCACCTCGCTGTGCGAGGGGTCGAGCACCCAGGTGCCCGTCTTGTAGCCGGGAACGTCGATCGTCGTGGAGTCGGTCATGGTCTTCCTTCGTGTCGGGGTAGCCGCCGAGGGCGGCGGGCATACCGACCCCAACAGGGGGTCGGGTCAACTCTATTCCCGTGAATGGAAAATTCTTCGCGCCGGAATGACGAGGGGCGGATGCCGCAGCATCCGCCCCTGTCAGGAAATCCGGTGCGGCTCAGCCGACCGCGATGAGGTCGATGATGAAGACGAGCGTCTTCCCGCCGAGGAAGTGACCGCCAGCCGGTCCGTACGCCAGGTGCGGCGGGATGACCAGCTCGCGGCGGCCGCCGACCTTCATGCCGGGGATGCCGTCCTGCCACCCCTGGATGAGCCCGCGAAGGGGGAACTGAATGCTCTCGCCCCGGTTCCACGACGAGTCGAACTCCTCGCCGGACTCGTACTCGACACCGGCGTAGTGGACGGTCACGGTGTCGCCGGGCTTGGCCTCGGCTCCGTCGCCCACGATGATGTCGCGGATGACGAGCTCAGTGGGCGCGGGCCCTTCGGGCGCGTCGAACTCGGGCTTGGTGCGGTCGTCTGTCATGGTTCCATCCAACCCGAGGGCTCCCGCCGGGTCAACGCGGGGGTCTTGACATGCTCGCGAGGCCCCCGGCATCCTGGGGAACGGACCAACTCAGCGCTCGGTAGTCACGCAGGCATCGCCGCGGCACCGGGCGCTGAGTCTTGCTACGGACGAACTCAATGCGCGGAGCGCGTTGAGTCCGTCGCGTAGCAAGATCGAGTGCGCCGCGCAGCGGCGTGTATCGAGATCTCGCCCCTCCGCCTCCCTCCCCCGGGCGATACGCGCGGGATGGGGCGCGGAACCGGCGCGACACCCCGCATGCGCGGGCGCGGCGCGCATAACCCGCGCCCCAGACACGGTCTACGGCGCGAACAGCGCGGCGCGAGCGGCGACGGTGCGCTGCAGGAGCACGCCCTCGTCTTCGGCGGCGTGCGGGTCGCGGCCGGTGATCGCTCGCTGGCGCGCCGCGGCGAGGGCCGTGGCATCCGTGATGAATCCCTTCATCAGGGCCGTCCGGTCGCCCCGCAGCGTGCTCGCCCAGGCGAGGCCCGCCTTGCGGCCGGCGGGGGTCGCGAGCATGTCGACCTCCTGCGCCGTGAACCATCCCGCGTCGGCGTAGTCGCCGAGCCGGCGTCGGGTCAGTCGCGACTCCTCCCGGCGGAGGGCGAGGATCCCGAGGATGAACCCCACGAAGAGCGGCACCTGGAGGGTGAGGTACAGCTGCCAGAAATCACCCAGCACCGCGGAGGCGTTCCAGATCGCGTGCAGGATGGTGGCCCCCATCATCCCGACGATCCACGGGCCGACGGCGGCACCCGCCCGCGCCCCGCGTCGCGCGGCCAGCCCGAGCGCGAAGCCGGTGACGCTGGTGAACATGACGTGTGCGAAGGGCGAGAGGATGCCGCGCATGAAGAACGTGGTCGTGGTGTCGGCCGCGCCGCCCTCGATGAAGCTGATCGCGAAGTACTGGATGTTCTCGGTGAACGCGAAACCCGCGCCGATGAGCGCGCCGTAGACGATGCCGTCGACCGGCCCGTCGAACGCGCGGCGCGCCGTCGCGAAGATGATGAAGACACCCAGCCCCTTGCCGAACTCCTCGACGATCGGCGCCTGGATGATCGCCGACACCGCGTCGCCCGCGGGGGACGACGCCGTCCCGAGGACCATCGTCAAAAGCAGATCCACGCCGAGGGCGATGCCGACGGCCGCGATGGCTCCCCACGCCACCGCGAAGACGACGAGGTTGCGCGGCTCGGGCTCCCACCGGTCGATGATGCGCACCGAGATGAGCACGGCGGTGAGCGGCACGAGCGCCAGCACCATGCCGATGAGGGATGCCGCGGGCCCGAGGGCCTGGAGGAAGTAGCCGATCAGCGCCACGAGCACCAGCACGAGGATGCCGGCGATCCAGATCGGCGCCGTGCGACCGCGACGCGGCGGCACCGGCATCGCCGGCGGCGACGTGGACGCGGCGGGGATGATCGCCGGAGACGCGATCCGCGGCTGCGCGAGCGCCGAGGGGAAGGGCGGCGGAGTCAGCGACGGGCGGGAGCGGTCATCCCCCAGGTTCGACGTCATGCGCACAGCCTAAGCGTGCGGAGCGCGACCGCCGCCGGCAACGGTGACGGGTAGGTTGGAGGAATGCGTTTCGCCCATGTGATCCGGCCTGGGTCGGACGACCCTCGACTGGTGCTCGTGGACGACGGGGACGCGATCTTCGTCGAGGACCTCTTCGAGGGGGCGCCGCGCTTCCTCGAAGACCTCATCTCCGGTGGCGACGTGCTCCTCGAGAAGGTCGCCGACGCAGCCGACCGCGGGACGCGGCATCCGCTCGGCGAAACCCGATTCGCGTCTGCCCTGCTCACTCCGCCCCTCATCCTCGCCATCGGACTGAACTACGCCGCTCACTCGAGCGAACTGGGACTCAAGACCGACTCCACGCCGACGGTGTTCGCGCTCTGGCCGAACTCGCTCAGCGGCCACGACGCGACCACCGTGTGGCCGCGCTCACTGAGCGAGTCGGTCGACTACGAGGCCGAGCTGGGTGTGATCATCGGCCGGGCGGCGAAGGACGTCCGCCCCGAGGAGGCACTCGATCACGTGTGGGGCTACACGGTGGTCAACGACATCACGGCCCGCGACATCCAGTACTCCGAGGCGCAGTGGTCGCGATGCAAGTCATTCGACGGCTTCACTCCCACGGGGCCGTTCGTCGTCACCGCCGACGAGGTTCCCGACCCGCAGGATCTCCACATCTGGACCGTTCTCGACGGAAGGACGATGCAGGACGCCTCGACCGCCCAGATGGTGCGACCGGTGGCCACGCTGATCTCGCACCTGTCGCAGTCGGTCACCCTGATGCCCGCGACTCTCATCTCGACGGGCTCGCCCGGTGGCGCCGGCTACTCCCGCGACCCGCAGGTCTTCCTGCGCGACCGCTCCACCGTGACCGTAGGGATCGACGGCATCGGCGAGCTGACCACGCACTGTCGCATCACCGGCTGACTCCCGCGGCGCCGCCCGCGTCGAGCGGCACCGCGGCAGCGTGTTACGGGCAGCCCGACAGCGTGATCGTGGTGCCGCCGATCTCGTGGACCCCGTTGCCGTACTCCGAGCACAGCCGCAGGAACTCCGCGGTGGCCGCCGGAACGATCACGGCGAACACGATGATCAGCACGATGATGCCGATCACGATCAGCACCGAGCTGATGATGATGGCGGCGAGGGCCCAGCCGTTCTTCTGTCCCGCCTTGCGGCTCTGCACGAGCGCCACGATGCCGAGGATGAGCGCGATCAGCTGCACGAAGAACGACAGGATGAAGGCGACGATGCCCAGGGTGCGGCCGGGCACGGCGGTATCGGCCGGCGGCCCGTAGGCGGGCGGCGGGGCGGCCGGGTACTGCGGCTGGCCGTACCCCGGCGGCGGGCTCTGCGGCTGGCCGTACGCGGGCGGCGGAGTCTGCGGCTGACCGTACGCGGGCGGGGCGGGCGGCACGTTCGAGGCAGGCGGATCGGCGGGGTTCTGCGGGTCGCTCATGTCGTTCCTTCCGTGAGGATCTCGCAAACGACGGTATCGGCGCACGGCACGCGGGGCAATGACACACGACGAAGCCCCCTCGCTGCGGTCTGCGGCGAGGGGGCTCGGGTCGGACGTCAGCTGCTGATGCTCGCCGCGGTGGCGAAGAACACCGCGAACAGGATGCCGCCCAGGATGCCGAGGATCAGGAAGATCCAGCCCAGGATGATCGCGATCTTGGCCGGGGTGTTCTCGAAGCCGGCCTTGCGGCTCTGCGAGCGGGCGACGTAGCCGAGGATCAGGCCGAGCAGCGAGATGAAGAACACCGCGACGAGCGCGACGATGCCGAGCACCTTGCCCGGGTCTTCCGTCGGCGCGGCGCTGTACGTCGGCGGGGCGGAGGCGTACTGCGGCGGAACGCTCGTGTTCTGCGGGTCGGTCATGGAGTATTTCCTCTCAGGTGGACTTTGGCACGACCGTAGCGGTGCCGGGCCCTCCGGGCAAACACCCGGCCGACACGGCGCGTCACAGACTCAGATCTGCGGATCGTCCACCATCACCGGCACCTCCGAGGCCACGACCGGAATGGATGCCGTGATCACCTCCAGTCCCGACAGACGCGCCGGTGACAGCTGCTTGGTGACCTCCTCGCGCGACATCAGTCCCGCCTCGACGACGAGGTCGGCGACGTTGCGGCCGGTGAGGAGCGCGGTCTTGGCGAGGGCCGCCGCGGCCGCGTAGCCGATGAACGGGGTGAGGGCGGTGATGACGCCGACGGATGCGCCGACCATCGCTCCCAGCCGCTCGCGGTTCGCCGTGATGCCGTCGACGCAGTTGATGCGCAGCGTGTGCATGGCTCGGCGCATCCAGGTGATCGACTGGAAGATGGAATGCGCGATCACCGGTTCGAAGGCGTTGAGCTGCAGCTGCCCGCCCTCGACCGCCATCGTCACCGTGAGGTCGGCGCCGGCGACCGCGAACGCGACCTGGTTCACGACCTCGGGGATGACGGGGTTCACCTTGCCCGGCATGATGCTCGACCCCGCCTGCCGCGCGGGGAGGTTGATCTCGCCCAGGCCGGCCTGCGGACCCGACGAGAGCAGGCGCAGGTCGTTGCAGATCTTCGAGAGCTTGATGGCGTTGCGCTTGAGCGACGACGAGAACGACATGAAGGCGCCCGTGTCGCTGGTCGACTCGACGAGGTCGGTGGCCAGATCGAGGTCGAGGCCGCTGATGCGACGGAGGTGCTCGAGCACCGCCTTGCTGTAATCCGGGTGCGTCGTGATGCCGGTGCCGATGGCCGTCGCGCCCATGTTGATCTCGTAGAGCAGGTAGGCGTTCTCGTTGAGCCGGCTGTAGTCCTCGCCGAGCGTGGTGGCGAAGCCGTGGAACTCCTGCCCGAGCGTCATCGGAACGGCGTCCTGCAGCTGCGTGCGGCCCACCTTGAGGACGTCGCGGAACTCGACCGCCTTGGCGAGGAAGGCGCGCCGCAGCAGGTCGAGCTCTTCGAGCAGCGTCTGCAGGTCGAGGCCGAGGCCGACCTTGATCGCCGTCGGGTACACGTCGTTCGTGGACTGGCTGCGGTTCGTGTCGTCGATCGGCGACAGGAAGGCGTAGTCGCCCTTCTCGCGTCCCGCCAGCTCGAGCGCGATGTTGGTGATCACCTCGTTCGCGTTCATGTTGGTCGACGTGCCGGCGCCGCCCTGGATCACGCCGACGACGAACTGGTCGTGGTACTGCCCGTCGATCACGAGCTGCGCGGCCCGGTCGATCAGGTCGGCCTTTTCGGGGCTCAGCACCCCGATGTCGCGATTGGCGCGCGCCGACGCCTGCTTGACCATAGCGAGGGCGCGGACGAGGTCTTTGTAGACCGAGATCGGCCGCTTCGAGATGGGGAAGTTCTCGAGCGCGCGGGCGGTGTGGATGCCCCAGTACGCGTCGGCCGGGATCTCGAGGGATCCGAGGGAATCGGTCTCAGTACGTGTGCGCATCGTTGCGTCGGAAGCCATGGTTGCAAGTCCTTGTGGGTGTGTTCACGGCGGTGTGGAGCCTCTCTCACCCTACGCGGGGTGGCCGGCACGATCCGTGTACAGCGGGTACATCGGTCTGCCGCCCCTGTACGCCGCGTCTATGGCGCGGTCTCAGGCGCGTTTGCGCGAGAAGGCCTCGAGCCGCTCCTGCGGCGTGAGCTGCGACATCCGCTCGACCCACTCCGCCGAGAAGTAGTCGCCCGTGGGCGCGTCGACGACGGGCACCACCGCGTGCGTGATCGTGTGGTCGTAGACGTGGACCAGGTGGAAGGACTGCCCGGCATCCATGCCGTTGACCTCGACCCCCGGACGAGCGAGGTTCATGGTGTAGCAGGTGGCTGCCGCGACGCTCACCGGAACCCCCGCGAACGTGCCGCTCGTGGAGTAGTGCAGATGACCCGCCAGGATCGCCCTCACATCGCTTCCCTCGATCACGCGTGCGAGCCGGGCCTGATCGCGCAGCTCGAGGATGTCGAAGAGC
This sequence comes from Microbacterium sp. NPDC057407, assembly GCF_042803895.1. Lineage (NCBI taxonomy): Bacteria > Bacillati > Actinomycetota > Actinomycetes > Micrococcales > Microbacteriaceae > Microbacterium > Microbacterium sp. NPDC057407. The sequence continues at coordinate 87,122 of NZ_JBHVCA010000006.1, forward strand.
GGCACGTGCGAGGGCAGGGGCGGGTGATGCAGGGCCAGGACCGTGCCCAGCGGAGCCGGCGTGGCGAGCTGCTCGCGCAGCCATTCGAGCTGCGCGGCGTCGAGGTCGCCGTGATGCCAGCCCGGCACCGTCGAGTCCAGCGCGATGAGGCGCAGTCCCCCCAGATCCCACACGCCCGTGATGGGCTCCTCTGTGGCGTCCAGCCCGAGCAGGTCGCGGCGCATCGCGGTGCGCTCGTCGTGGTTGCCGGCCACCCACACCACCGGCGCACCCATCCGCGCGGCCACGGGAGCGACCGCCTCGCGCAGGGCGGCGTACGCGGCCGGCTCGCCCAAGTCGGTCAGGTCGCCGGTGAAGACGATGGCATCGGGACGGATGCCGGTGGCCTCGGCGGCCTCGAGCGTGCGAGCCAGGTTCGCCGCCGTGTCGAACCGGCCCGCGAGTGCGCGGTTGTCGGCGAGGAGGTGGGTGTCGCTGAGGTGCAGCAGCGTGCGGCGCGCGGGCGGGTACTGACCGAACCGGACGGGCCCGGGGTCCGCCGACGCTTCGTCCGCCTCGGCGGCGTCGGGAGGTTGCGGTGACACCATGGCTTCAGCCTACGACGGGGCGCCGACGCGGCCCCCAGCGGGGTCAGTGGTTGAAGACGATCAGCAGCAGGCCGCCGAGGACCGCGAGCCCCGCGACGGCGAACGAGGCGTAGGCGCCGACCAGTGCGACGCGCTTCTGCGCGACGGTGAGCGGATTCTTCTTCGCCGCCTTGGCGGCAGCCTTCTCGGCCCGGCGCGCCTCCTTCTCGGAGATGACCGTGATCGCGTCGGTGAACTCCGCAGGGGCGACGACGGGCGGGCGACCCGCTCTCACGAGCAGCCGAAGACCCGTCGCGTACGCGGTGACCACGATCGTCGCGGCCAGGAACGCGGCGACGAACACCTCCACGAAGGCGATCCAGTTGATGGTGATCACTTCACGCCCCCGTCCCTCGGTGTGCGAGCAGACCTCTCCGCCGCCTTGGCGGCCTTCTTCTCGGCCGCCGCGTGGGCGGCCACCCGCCGGGCCTCCTCGCGGGCGAGCGCGCGCTGACGTCGCGTCGGCGGAGGGTTGCGCTTCACCTTGACCGCCTTGCCGGAGTCGGCGACCTCGCTCATCGCGTTCGAGGCGGTCACCTCGTCGCGCCGCGAGCGGAGGAAGAGGCCGAGGATGATCGCGACCGCGAGGATCGCGTCGATGACCACGCCCCACACCGGCAGCCACACGACCAGCAGCGCGGCGAGCGCGCCGACCGCTCCCGCGGCCGGAAGCGTGAGGATCCAGCCGACCATGATGCGCCCGGCGGTCCGCCACCGCACCTGGGAGCCGCGGCGGCCGAGGCCCGAGCCGATGACCGAACCGGACGCGACCTGCGTGGTCGACAGGGCGAAGCCCAGCGCGCTCGACGCGAGGATCGTCGAAGCCGTCGACGACTCGGCCGCGAAGCCCTGGGCGGGCTTGACGTCGGTGAGGCCCTTGCCGAGCGTGCGGATGATGCGCCAGCCGCCCATGTAGGTCCCCAGCGCGATGGTCACGGCGCACGCGACGATGACCCACGTCTGCGGCTCGGGATCGCTCGCCGACTGCAGACCCGACGTGATGAGCAGGAGCGTGATGATGCCCATCGTCTTCTGCGCGTCGTTGGTGCCGTGCGCGAGCGCGACGAGCGAGGACGTGAAGATCTGGCCGACCCGGAAGCCGTCGCGGCCGTCGGGCTTGCCGTCGTAGCGACGCGTGATCGCGTAGGCGAGCTTGGTGGCGGCGAAGGCGATGATGCCCGCCGTCAGGGGCGCGATGACCGCCGGAAGGATCACCTTCGACATCACGACCCCGAAGTCGATCGCCGAGACCCCGACGCCGACGATGGTGGCGCCGATCAGGCCGCCGAACAGGGCGTGGGACGACGAGGACGGCAGCCCGAGCAGCCACGTCAGCATGTTCCACGTGATCGCGCCGATGAGCCCCGCGAAGATGATCTCCGGGAAGAGCGTGGACGAGATCTCGGATTCCTTGATGATCCCGCCCGAGATCGTCTGTGCGACCTCGGTCGAGAGGAACGCGCCCACGAGGTTCAGCAGCGCCGCGAGCAGCACCGCGGTCTTCGGCTTGAGGGCGCCGGTCGCGATCGGCGTGGCCATCGCGTTCGCGGTGTCGTGGAAGCCGTTCGTGAAGTCGAAGAACAGCGCCAGTGCGATGACCAGCACGATGATGAGGGTTGCGGTTTCCACCGTTCGCTTTCCGAGAGGGGGTGTGGAGAAGGTGCCGACGGGATCGGCGTGACGAACGAACAGTTCACCTCGAGTTCAGGAACCGGCAACCGGCCAGAAAGAATCCTTACACCGCCCCGCCGCCGGGTCAACTCGACCGATGGCGGCCTGCACGGCCCCCAACGGCATCCGCACGGGCTCCGACGCGGCTAGCGTGGACACGTGACCGTCCACGACACGCCTGCCGCAGCATCCGCCCCCGTCGCCGACCCTCGTCCGATCGTCCGCAGCCATCACGGCGACGACGTCGAGGACCGCTACGAGTGGCTGCGGGCGAAAGAAGACGCCGCCGTGGTCGCGCATCTCGAAGCCGAGAACGCCTACACGCAGGCGCGCACGGCCCACCTCGCCGGGCTGCGCGACCGCATCTTCGACGAGATCAAGGGCCGCACGCTCGAGACCGACCTCTCGGTGCCCACCCGCCGCGGGCAGTGGTGGTACTACGGCCGCACCGTCGAGGGCAAGCAGTACGGCATCCAGTGCCGGGCTCCCCTGTCATCGCCCGACGACTGGACGCCCCCCGAGCTCTCCCCCGACGTCGACGTCCCCGGTGAGCAGGTGCTGCTCGACGCGAACGTCGAGGCCGACGGGCACGAGTTCTTCTCGCTCGGAAGCTTCGAGATCTCCAACGACGGCACGCTGATGCTCTACGGGGTCGACGTCGCCGGCGACGAGCGCTACACCGTCCGCGTGCGCAACGTCGTCACGGGTGAGCAGCTGCCCGACGAGATCCCCGGCACGTTCGCCGGCGCCACGTTCTCGCCCGACGGCAGGTTCATCGTGTACACGACCGTCGACGACGCGTGGCGGCCCGACACGGTGTGGCTGCACGAACTCGGAACCCCCGTGGACAGCGACGCGAAGCTCTTCCACGAGCCGGACGAGCGGTACTGGGTGGGCGCCGGGTTCACCCGCAGCGACCGCTATCTGATGATCGAGGTGGGCTCGTCGATCACGTCGGAGGAGTGGCTGGTCGATGCCGACGACCTCCGCGCCGAGCCGCGGGTCGTGTGGCCGCGCCGCGAAGGCGTGGAGTACGAGTCGGCGCACGCGGTGGTCGACGGCGAAGACGTGCTGTTCGTGCTGCACAACGAGGACGCCCTGGACTTCGAGCTCGTGCGGGTCGCGGCATCCGACCCCGCCGGCGCACGCGCGGTGGTCATCCCCCACGAGCCCGGGCAACGACTGCTCGGGGTGTCCACGTTCCGCGACTGGGGTGTCGTGGGCTACCGCCGCGGCGGACTGGCCCGCCTCGGGATGCTCGATTACGCCACCGGCGACGTGCGCGAGCTCGCCTTCGACGAACCCCTCTACGCCGTCGGGTCCGGCGGCAACCCGGAATGGGCTCCGCCGCTGCTGCGTGTCGGCTACGGGTCGTTCGTCACGCCGGGCACCGTCTTCGACTACGACGTGGCGACCGGCGAGCTGCTGCTGCGCAAGCGCCAGCCCGTGCTCGGCGGGTACGACCCCGAGGAGTACGCGCAGGCCCGCGTGTGGGCCACGGCGCAGGACGGCACGCAGATCCCCATCTCGCTCGTCTGGAAGCGCTCGTTCGGCGAGGCGGGGGCCGAGCCTCGGCCGCTGCATCTCTACGGCTACGGCTCGTACGAGCACTCGATCGAGCCCGGATTCTCGGTGCCGCGGCTGTCGGAGCTCGACCGCGGCGTCGTGTTCGCGGTCGCGCACGTGCGCGGCGGCGGCGAGATGGGTCGCCAGTGGTACGAGGACGGCAAGCTGCTGCACAAGCGCAACACGTTCACCGACTTCGTCGACTGCGCCCGGCACCTGGTCGAGAGCGGCTACACCGCACCGGACCGCATGGTGGCCGAGGGCGGCTCGGCCGGCGGGCTGCTCATGGGTGCGGTCGCCAACCTCGCCCCCGAGCTGTTCGCGGGCATCCTCGCCGATGTGCCGTTCGTCGACGCCCTCACGACCATCCTCGATCCGTCGCTCCCCCTCACCGTCATCGAGTGGGACGAATGGGGCGACCCGCTCCACGACCCCGAGGTGTACGCGTACATGAAGTCGTACTCGCCGTACGAGAACGTGCGGACGGATGCCGCGTACCCGCGCATCCTGGCCGTGACGTCGCTCAACGACACGCGCGTGCTCTACGTCGAGCCGGCGAAGTGGGTCGCGAGGCTGCGCGAGGTCGGCGCCGACGCACTCCTCAAGTGCGAGATGGTCGCCGGCCACGGCGGTGTCTCGGGGCGCTACAACGCCTGGCGCGAGCGCGCCTTCGAGCTGGCCTGGCTGCTCGACGTCCTGGGCGTCGCCGACGCCTGACCGCGGCATCCGCCCTCTCTTCGCGTCCGACGGGTCTGCGTGTCCCACTATTGCGAAACCATGTCCCACTTCGGCGGGCCTGACGGCGACCAACGGCGGAGAAGTGGGACACGCGACCTCGTTCGGCGCCGATTCAGCGCGGCAGATCGATCGGTCCCGTCACAGACCCGGACGCCAGCCCGAACGAATCAGTGCCTCGCGGACCTTCCGGACTGCCAGCACACCCGAGCCCCGCACGTGGTGGTTGAGAAGGCGCACGTGATCCCAGCCCGCATCCCGGATCCGGTCCCATCGATCGGCGTCACGAGCGAACTGGACGGGGTCGTCGGCATGCACTCGTCCGTCGTACTCGGGCGTCACATTCCAGTCGGGGTACGCGAGATCGAGCTCGGCGATCAGCATCCCCGAGGAGTCGCGGAGCAGCCATGCGACCTCGGGCTCGGGCAGCCCCGCACGGACGAGCAGCAGGCGAAGTCGCGTCTCGCGAGGTGACCGCACTCCGACCCGCACCCAGCCAAGAGCACGCCGGAGCACGCCGCTCCTGTCGCCCATCGTCTCGATCTCGGCCGACAGATCCGCGACCGACGCCATCGGTCGCTCGCCGCTCACAAGAAAGTCCGCTGCCGCGATCAAGTCATCGAGCCGCCAGTTGACGGCGGCCTGGCGCCATGCGCGCACAGGGTTCTCGATGGCTGTGAAGGTCGGGTGATCGATCACGGCCGACTCACGAGTCTGCAGCCGGTGCCCGATGACCCCGTCGATCCTCGGCTCACGCGATGGCCGATGGGCGGATACGTGAACCGCCGGTCGATACGGCCACTCGGGCGTCGGCGCCCCGAACAGCAGCAGTGCGGTCTCGTGACTGAAGAATTGCCACGGGCGAAGACGCGGCGCGAGCTCCTGGCAAGATCGCTCAACGGTGTCGGCGGGCCGCCCGCCGACCGCTCGGACGCCGTGAAACGGCCGACGGAGATCGGATCTCGTGAGGCGGTCGCGCGAGACGCCCAGCGCCACCGCTTCTGCGACTGTGAAGACGGACGGGAGCTGCGGTGGGAGTGGCGCGGGGCGTGGCATCCGTCCACCGTGGCGTACGGCAGGATCGGGAAGGCGGGCGCCGCTCCTGTCTGTGGGCTGGCGCGCCAGACGCGGAGGTGTGAAGGAATCCCTGAAGAGCGATGTCCCACCTTCTGTCGCGTAGCACCGGGGGTGGCTCAAGATCTCGGGACACGGCGCCGAAAAAGTGGGACACAGAAACCCGACCACGGGGGAGGCCGCGGTCTGCTGTGTCGGCGAGACTCGGCGCACCCGGCAACGCCGGGCGATCGGATCAGACGCTCCGCGCGGCGGTCAGCCGAAGAGGGCCGCGGCCTCTTCGTAGCGGTAGAGCGGGACGGTGTTCAGCTCGCCCAGCGCGTCGGCGAAGGGGACGCGCACGATGTCGGTGCCGCGCATCGCCACCATCTGCCCCCACGATCCGTCGACGACCGCGTCGGCGGCGTGCAGTCCCAGGCGCGTCGCGAGCACGCGGTCGAAGCCCGACGGCGAACCGCCGCGCTGGATGTGGCCGAGCACCGTCGCGCGGGTCTCGATGCCGGTGATCCGTTCGATCTCGGGTGCCAGCACCTCGCTGATGCCGCCCAGGCGCGGCCGGTTGAACGCGTCGAGCCCCTTGTCGCTGTAGGCCTCGTCCTGCCCCTTCAGCTTGAACCCCTCGGAGACGACGATGAGCGGTGCGCGACCCCGGTCGTGCGCGCGCGACACGAGCCCCGCGATCTCGTCGATCGACATGGGCACCTCGGGGATGCAGATCGCGTGCGCACCGGCCGCGATGCCGGCGTGGAGCGCGATCCAGCCCACGTGACGGCCCATGACCTCGGCGACCATGCACCGCTGGTGCGAGTCGCCGGTCGTGCGCAGGCGGTCCATCGCGTCGGTGGCGATGTTCACCGCCGTGTCGAAGCCGAACGAGTAGTCGGTGGCGCGCAGGTCGTTGTCGATCGTCTTCGGCACGCCGAGGACGTTGATGCCGTCGTTCGACAGGCGGTTCGCGGCCGCGAGGGTGCCTTCGCCGCCGATCGCGATGATCCCGTCGATGCGGTGGCCGTACATCGTCTTCGCGATGTTCTCGGCGCCGCCCCGGGGACCCTCGTAGGGGTTGGTGCGGCTGGTGCCGAGGATGGTGCCGCCCACCTTCGACAGACCCTTCACCTCGTGCCGCGTGAGGGGGAAGAAGTCACCGTCGACCACACCGCGCCAGCCGTCGCGGATGCCGACGAACTCGAGGTCGTAGGCCGTCGTGCCCTTGAGCACGACGCCGCGGATGACCGCGTTGAGTCCGGGGCAGTCGCCGCCGCTGGTCAGGATGCCGATCTTCATAGCTGTGGTCCTCGCTGTCGGGTGAAGAGTGTCGGCGACGCTGCCTCACCCGAGATTAGTGCCCGGATGCCGCGGCCTGCCACACGGCGCCGCCGCGCCCGCTCACTCGGCGCCGAGCGCCTGCCGTGTCAGGTGCATGAGGGCCGACAGCTGCACCGAGTCGCTGGACTGCGGGTCGACGACCTGACCGTCGAGGGCGCGCTGCGCGAGCCCCTGCTTCGCGTCGATGAGCTCGGCGATCTTCGTATCGATCGTGTGCGCGGCGATGATGCGCCACGCGGTGACCGGCTCGTCCTGGCCGATGCGGTGGACGCGGTCGATCGCCTGCGTCTGCTCGGCCGCCGTCCACGACAGCTCGGCCAGCACGACGTTGGACGCCGCCTGCATGTTCAGGCCGACGCCGGCGGCCGTGAGCGAGCAGACCGCGACGCCGACGCCCGGATCGTTGTTGAAGTCGTCGATCGCCTGCTGACGCACGGGAGTCGTCTGGTCGCCGCGGATCGACACCGACCGCAGCCCGGCTGCGGCGAAGTGCGCCTCTGCGGCGTCCATGACGTCGATGTGCTTCGCGAAGAAGACGACCTTGCCGACGGAGCGCTGCAGCTGCACCGCATAGTCCGCGGCGAGGAGGGCCTTGGCCTGGCCGATCTTGCGCACCATGGTGAACACGTTCTCGGAGCCGGTGCCGGCCGCCTTCGACTCGTCGAGCTCGTTCTGCGCGACGAGGCGCACGATGTCGTCGTCGACTTCGCCCGGGGCGAGGCCACGGTCGCCGCGAGCCTCGATGATCCGGCGGTAGCGGGCGGCGAGACGCTCCCCCAGCTCGCGCTCGGCCTGGCGGATGGAGCGGCCGAACTCGTCGTCCAGCTCGACGGGGAGGTCGGCGATGAGCTTGTCGGGCAGATCGGCCGCGACATCCTTCTTCTTGCGGCGGACGATCCCCATCGAGATCACGGCATCGCGGGCCTCGGGGTAGAACGCCTTGTCGGCGGGTGTGAGGCCGGTGTCGTCGAGCTTCTCCATGAGCTCGGGACCCGGCTTCTCGCCCGTGGTCCACCCGAGGAACCGCCAGATCGCGTCGAAGTCCTCGACGTCGTTGATGAGCGGAGTGCCCGTGAGGGCGAGCAGCAGCGGGTTGCGCACCTGCTCGCGGATGCGCCCGGCGAGGGCCAGCACGTTCTGCGACCGCTGCGACGACAGGTTCTTGATGAAGTGGGCCTCGTCGACGACCATGCCCTTGAGACCCAGGTCTCCCAGCCACGACAGGTGCCGGTCGAGCACCTCGTAGTTGACGATGAACACGTCGGCGAACGCGTCGATGCCCTCGCCGTCGCCGTGGATGACGGTGGCGCGTCGCTGCGGCGTCCACCGCTCGACCTCGCGCGCCCAGTTCATCTTCACGACGTTCGGGACGACGGCCAGCAGCGGGTACGCGCCGGCGACGGATGCCGCGAGCACGGACTCCGCCGTCTTTCCGAGGCCCGGCTCATCGGCGAGGAGGAACGTGCGGTGGCCGCGGCGGACCGCCTCGAGGAACCGCGACTGGTGCGGCATGACCTCGAGGCTCTTCGGCGACACCCGGTCGAACTCGGGAACCGGCGGAAGCTCCATCGACGCGGCGGCACCACCGGCGCCGGTCTCGAAGGCCTTGTACAGGGGACCCATCAGCTCCCAGCCGTCGAGGCGGCGACGAGGGGTCTCCTTCGGTGCGCGCATCGCCAGGTCTGGCGCGAGGAACGGGTTGGCCTCGCGACGGGCGACGACCTGAGGCGGCACGACCTGCCGCTCCGCGAGCGCGGCGGGGACGACGGGGGCCGCGGCGGGCGCGACGTCGGTGATGATGAGCTCGTCGGGCGCGAGCTCGGCGCCGGATTCGAGGAGCCAGTCGCGGCGCATGCGCCGCGCGACCGGCGACGTCGCCTGGTCGACCTCGAGCAGCTGGATGAGGGACGTGTCGCGCGCGGCGGTCTTCGCGAGGATGGTGGCCACGCCGTCGAGCCGCTTGAGCAGCTCGGCGCGTGCGGCGTCGGTGACGGCGGTGTCGGCCTTGACGCGAGCGCGTTCCTCGCGCACGAGGAAGGCGATCACCTGGAACTTGACGCGGTTGGTGGGCCCGAGCTTTCCGCGCTGAGCCTTGGCTTCGACCTCGCGCACCTTGCGGGCGAGGATCGGGATGATGGGCGCCTCGTCGTCGCGGCGGGCCGACGAGGTCTTCCGACGTCGCGCGGACGTCTGGGCGGGTGCCGTGGTCGGCATGCTCCTCCTGAGCGTGTGTGCCGGCAGGCCGGCGATGATCGGCTGCGGGGCCGAGACTGCTGGTGCTCCCGCGGGCGGCATGCATGCCGTCGCGAACGCGGGACGGGCGGATCTCGTCGCCGGCCGCGGGCACTCGCTTCTGCGAGCTGCGGCGTCGGCAGCGGACTCCCTGCCACCAGTCTAGCGGACGGAGGCCGGCTAACCCCAGATGGTGGCGACGATGTCTTCCGTGTAGCCCTCCGGCGAGAAGTTGATCCACGCCGTGGACACCCACCCGCCCTCACCGACGTAGTGCGTCTCGCCGCTGGTGTACTCCTTGTCGTCGAGCGTGACGCCCTTCTGCTCCATGCGGCAGACGGTCCCGTCACCGAGAGGCTGGCAGTCGAAGCCGGACTCCCCGAGCTCGCGCGCCACCGTCTCGGACTGGTCGGCGTCGAGGGCCGTCACGTTGGTGGCGAGGCCGAACTCGCTCGGAACGCCCCACGTGCACCGCAGGGTGGCGGCTCCGCCGTCGATGATCTGGATGAGGTCGACGTTCTGCGTGGAGAGCATCGTGACGCCGGGGTCGTTGAGCGGCGGGTTCTCGCTCTCGAGAGCGGCGCGCATCTCGCCGGAGTAGATGTCGTCGCAGCTCTCCGGCACCTCGAGCGTCGCGCCGGGGGTCTGGGTCTCGATCGGCGTCGGCGTGGCTCCCGGCGGCCGCGGACTCACCGACGGCGTCGCGTCGGCCGTCTGCTGGGGCTCGGGGGCGGCCGCCTGACACCCGGCGACGAGGAGCGCAGCGGCGGCGAGCGCCAGCCCGCCGGTCAGCGTCCGGAGCAGTGTCGGGCGTCGATCGTGCGGCATGGCGCTCCTCGGAGGGTCGACGTTGGGGACCTCTCGACCCTACGACGGCGCCCCGCGCCTGCCGGCTGACGCGCCGGTCGGATGCCGCACCCGGCGCGGCTAGGGACTGGCGGCCGCGCGCTGCCACTCCGACAGCGTGGCGGGATCGTCGGTCACGATCCCGTCCACCCCGAGCGCCGTCATGGCGTCCCACTGCGCGTCGTCGTTGAGCGTGTACACCACCACCCGTGCTCCGGCCGCATGAAGCTCGTCCACGACCTCCGGCCGCGCGAGCACGGCCTTGCGGTGGACGACGACGCCGCTCACGTCGGCCTGCGCGGCGGCGGCGACGACGTCCTGCGGCAGGTGCTTGAGGATCAGCAGCCGAGACACCACCTCCGACTCGGCGGCGCAGAGGGCGAGCGTGCGGGCGTCGAAGCTCGCGAGGGCGACGCTGCCTTCGAGGTCGCGCGACGAGACGTCGGCCAGCGCGCGGGCCACCGCCGCGGCATCCCACACCCCCTTCAGCTCGATGATCGCGCGACCTCCCGACCGGGCCACCACGTCGAGGAACTCCGCGAACGTCGGCACGCGCGTGCCCGCGAAGGCGGGGTCGAACCACGAGCCCGCGTCGAGCCGACGCACCTCGGCCAGCGTCAGGGACGCCAGCCGTCCGGTGCCGTCGGTCGTGCGGTCGACCGTCTCGTCGTGCATGAGCACCGGGTGTCCGTCGGCGGTGAGCGCGACGTCGACCTCGACGTACGGGTAGTGGCCGGTGAGCGCGGCGGAGATCGCGGGCAGCGTGTTCTCGGGGACCGTCGCCGCGCCGCCGCGATGACTGGCGATGAACGCCGCGTCTCCGGGGGTTCGCGTGCCGCCCCAGAGGTCCGTGGCGCTCACGCGCGCGGGGCTCACGCCGAGGAAGGCGATCACGAGGCTCGCGACGGCGAGCACGCAGACGACGAACAGCGACGGGCTCCGGTCGCGGGCGCGATCGGATGCCTCGGAGTAGGGCATCGGGCATGTCCTCCGGGTGGCGTCCCACGTCTTCGTCGACGTGGTGCGATCACTCTACCGGCGCCGTTACCGATCCGTTACTCAGGATTCGCGCGGATTCTGCGCACCGCGTCCCACAGTGCGTCGGCGACCTGCCGCTTGGTCCCGCCCGCCTCGCCGACGACCTCGCCGTGGGCGTCGAGCAGCGTCACGTCGTTGCGCTCCGCCTCGAAGCCCTGGGCCCAGCCCACCTCGTTGACCGCGAGGATGTCGGCTCCCTTGCGCACCGCCTTGCGACGTCCGCGATCGAGCACCGTCTGGCCCGCCTGGGGCGTCTCGGCCGCGAACCCGACGACGATCTGCCCGGCACGACGGTCGCGGACGAGACCGGCGAGGATGTCGTCGTTCTCGATCAGGTGCAACGTGATCCCGGGTCCGCCCGCCGCATCCTTCGACAGTTTCGCGTCGGAGACCTCGGCCACGCGGTAGTCGGCCACCGCCGCCGCCATGACCACCACCTGGGCGTCGGCCGCCTCCGCCGCCACGGCGTCGGCGAGCTCCGCGGCGGTCCCTGCCCGCGTGATCCGAACCCGCGGGAGACCGGATGCCTCGGCCAGCACGCCCTCGTCCACGTGGGCGGCGATCAGCACGACCTCGGCACCGCGCTGCGCTGCGGCGACGGCGATCGCGATTCCCTGCCTGCCGCTGGAGCGGTTGCCGATGAAGCGCACCGGGTCGATCGGCTCGCGCGTCCCGCCCGCGCTGACGACGACCCGCGCGCCGTCGAGGTCGCCGCGCGCGTGCCCAGCCTGGGCGAGCGCCGCCTCGAGGATCTGCTCGGGCTCCGACATCCGTCCCGGCCCGCTGTCGCCGCCGGTGAGCGCGCCGTCCTCGGGGCCGACCGTGAGGACGCCGCGGGCGCGCAGCGTCGCGATGTTGTGCGCCGTGGCGGGGTGGTTCCACATCTCGGTGTGCATCGCCGGCGCCACGACGACCGGCGCCGTGGTGGCGAGTAGGGTCGTTCCGAGGAGATCGTCTGCCAGTCCGGTCGCCATCTTCGCCAGTGTGTTCGCGGTCGCGGGCGCCACGATCACCAGGTCGGCCGCTTGGCCCAGGGCGACGTGGCGGACGCGGGCGACGTCATCGTGGACGGAGGTCGTGACGGGGTGGCGGCTGATCGCCTCCCAGGTCGGAAGACCGACGAACCGCAACGCGTCGTCGGTCGGCACGACGTGGACCTCATGGCCTTCCTTCACGAGCAGGCGCACGAGGTGCACCGTCTTGTAGGCGGCGATCCCGCCGGTGACTCCGACCACGACGAACACCATCCGATCTTGGCACGACCGGGATCGCCTCAGACAGGAGCCGCCAGATGTGCACCGTCGTCATCCGCGTCCCCGAGTCGGCGGGCGAGCCGACCCGCGTCCTCGCGATCCGCGACGAAGACCCGGCGCGGCCGTGGAACCCGCTGGGTCCGTGGTGGCCGGAGGCGCGGGACGGCGTCGTCGGGGTGCGCGACGTCCGGGCGGGAGGCGCCTGGCTCGCGGCCGACCCCGCTGCCGGCCGACTCGCGGTTCTGCTCAACCGGGCCGACGTGTCGACGCGCCCTGAGTCCGAGCTCACCTCTCGGGGGACGATCGTTCTCGACTCGGTCGCCGGACAGCCGCCGTCGGGCCAGCCGCGCACGCACGGCTTCAACCTCGTCGAGGTCGACGCCGGGGGCGCCCGCGTCACGACCTGGGACGGCGATTCTCTGACGACTCGGCGACTGTCGCCGGGCACGCACATGGTCGCCCACGACAACGTCGACGACGACGGGACACCGCGCATCGCGGCGTGGCTGGAGGAGTTCCGTGCCGCCTCCCCCGCGGCCGAGGCACGGTGGTGGATGCCGTGGGTCGAGGTCCTCCGTCGGTCCGCGGAGCTGGAGCCCACCGACGACCGCGCGATCATCCGCGACAACCGGCCGCACGGGTATCCGACGCTGTCGCTGCTGGCGTGCGTGGCGTCGGTGTCGCCGGACGGCGTGGACGTGCACTACGGCGAACTCGACCGACCCGGCCACTGGGGCGGCCTCGACCTGGCCTGACACCCCCGGCCGCGACCCCGCTACACCAGGCTCTTCGTGTGCCAGACCGTCTTCGTCTCGGTGAACGCCGCGATCCGGTCGAGGCTCGGGGACGCGGCATTCGGCCCCTGCTCGGGCGGCAGCACGCGCGTCAGCGTCTCGGCCGCGGCGATCTGCAGATCGACCCAGTCGAGGTCGCCCGCGCCGACCAGGTCGAGGCCGTGCACGTCGGGATGCGCCGCCAGCCACGGGGCGATCTCGGCCGGCGAACCGGTGAGCACGTTGACCACACCGCCCGGAACGTCGGAGGTGGCGAGCACCTCGGCGAGCGAGATCGCCGACAGCGGGAACCGCTGCGACGCGACGACCACGACCGTGTTGCCCGACACGAGCGCCGGCGCGATCGCCGACACGATGCCCAGGAGTGCGGTGTCCTGCGGGGCGATGACCGCCACCACGCCGGTGGGCTCGGGCACGGAGATGTTGAAGTACGGGCCTGCGACGGGGTTGCCGTTGCCCGCGACCTGACCGAACTTGTCGCACCACCCCGCGTACCAGACCCACCGGTCGATGGCCTCGTCGACCTCGGCGGCGGCGGCGTTCGCCGGGGCCCCGGTCTGCTGGACGATCTCGTCGACGAACTGGGCCCGACGGCCCTCGAGCAGTTCGGCCACGCGGTACAGCACCTGGCCGCGGTTGTAGGCGGTGGCGCCCGACCAGCCCTTCACGGCGCCGCGCGCGGCGACGACGGCGTCACGGGCGTCTTTGCGCGATGCGAGGGCCGCGTTCGCGAGGAACTCGCCCTTCGGCGTGGCCACCTCGTAGGTGCGCCCGGACTCGCTTCGGGGGAAGGCGCCGCCGACGAACAGCTTGTACGTCTTGGGCACGGACAGTCGCTTGCTCACAGTGCTTCCTTCCCGGTTCCGATCGCCCGATCACGGCTCGAGGCGGTGTCCGGCAGCGTGGCGACCGGCCCCGGTCCCTTCAGGTAGGCGAGCAGACCGTGGCGGCCGCCCTCCCGCCCGTAGCCGGACTCCTTGTAGCCGCCGAACGGAGACGACGGATCGAATCGATTGAACGTGTTGGCCCAGACGACGCCGGCCCGCAGACGGTCGGCGACCGCCAGGATGCGAGAACCCTTGTCGCTCCAGATACCGGCCGACAGCCCGTACGGGGTGTTGTTCGCCTTCTCGATCGCCTCGGCCGGCGTCCGGAAGGTCAGCACCGACAGGACCGGCCCGAAGATCTCGTCGCGGGCGATCCGATGGCTCGCCTGCACGTTCGTGAAGATCGTCGGGGCGAACCAGAATCCGTTCTCGGGGATCACGCAGTCCGCGCTCCAGCGCTCGGCGCCCTCTTCTTCGCCGATGCGGCTGAGCTCGCGGATGCGGTCGAGCTGCTCGCGCGAGTTGATGGCCCCGATGTCGGTGTTCTTGTCGAGCGGGTCACCCAACCGCAGGGTCGACAGACGCGTCTTCAGCCGGTCGACGACCTCGTCGTGGATGGACTCCTGCACGAGCAGGCGGCTGCCGGCGCAGCAGACGTGCCCCTGGTTGAAGAAGATGCCGTTGACGATCCCCTCGATGGCCTGGTCGATCGGGGCGTCCTCGAACACGATGTTCGCCGCCTTGCCGCCCAGCTCGAGCGTCAGCTTCTTGTCGGTGCCCGCGACGGCCTTGGCGATCTCGCGGCCGACCGGCGTGGAGCCGGTGAAAGCCACCTTGTTCACGTCGGGATGCCGCACCAGCGCCGCACCGGTGGATCCCGCGCCGGTCACGATGTTCACGACGCCGGCGGGGAGGTCGGCCTGCTGCAGGATCTCGGCGAAGATGAGGGCCGACAGCGGCGTCGTCTCAGCGGGCTTGATCACCACGGTGTTGCCCGCCGCGAGCGCCGGGGCGATCTTCCACGCGAGCATGAGCAGCGGGAAGTTCCAGGGGATCACCTGCCCCGCGACACCCAGGGCGCGGGGGTTCGGGCCGAGCCCGGCGTAGTCGAGCTTGTCGGCCCACCCGGCGTAGTAGAAGAACCAGGCGGCGACGAGAGGGACGTCGACGTCCCTGCTCTCCTTGATCGGCTTGCCGTTGTCGAGGCTCTCGGCGACCGCGAGCTCGCGCGCACGCTCCTGGACGAGCCGCGCGATGCGGAACAGGTACTTGCCCCGGTCGCGCCCGCTCATCGTGGACCACGTCTTGTCGTAGGCGCGTCGCGCAGCCGCGACGGCGGCATCGACATCCGCCTCGCTCGCCGTGGCGATGGTGGCGATGTGCGTCTCGTCGGCGGGAGAGATGGTGGCGAACGTCTCTCCGCTGCCCGGCCGGAACTCGCCGTCGATGAACAGCCCGTACTCGTCGCGCAGATTCAGGATCGCGCGGGACTCGGGGGCGGGGGCGTACTCGAGGAAACTCATTCTCTTCTTCCCGGTGTCTCAGTCGATGGTCACGTAGTCGGCGCCGGAGTAGTGACCGCTCTTGAGCTTCTGACGCTGCAGGAGCACGTCGTTGAGCAGGCTCGAAGCGCCGTAGCGGAAGAGGTGCGGCTGGAGCCACTCCTCGCCGACCGTCTCGGCGACCGTGACGAGGTACTTGATGGCGTCCTTGGAGGTGCGGATGCCGCCGGCCGGCTTCACGCCGACCTTCTCTCCGGTGGCGCGGTGCCAGTCCCGCACCACCTCGAGCATCAGCAGCGTCACCGGCAGCGTGGCGGCGGGCTGCACCTTGCCCGTGGACGTCTTGATGAAGTCTCCCCCGGCGAGGATCGAGAGCCACGACGCGCGCTTGATGTTGTCGTACGTGCTGAGCTCGCCGGTCTCGAGGATCACCTTGAGCGAGGCGTAGGATCCGTCGGCGCGGCGGCAGGCCTCTTTCACGCGCGCGATCTGATCGAACACCACGCCGTAGCGGCCCGCGAGGAACGCGCCGCGGTCGATGACCATGTCGATCTCGTCGGCGCCGTGGGCGACCGCGTCGGCGGTGTCGGCGAGCTTGATCTCGAGGGACGCGCGACCGCTGGGGAACGCCGTCGCCACCGCCGCCACGCTGACGCCGCCCTCGTCAGGGTCGCCGTGCGCGGAGCCGAGCGCCTCGACGGCGTAGGGGACCATGTCGCCGTACACGCACACCGCGGCCACGCGCGGGCAGGTCGGGTCGGACGCATCCGGATGGAGCGCCTTCGCGACGAGGGAGCGCACCTTGCCCGGGGTATCGGCGCCCTCGAGGGTCGTGAGGTCGATGAGCTCGATGATCTTGTCGAGCGCCCAGGCCTTCGACGAGGTCTTGATCGAGCGGGTGCCCAGACCCGCGGCGCGCTGCTCGAGGCCCACCGCGTCGACACCGGGGAGTCCGTGCAGGTAGCGGCGCAGAGTGGTGTCGTCGGGTTCTCCGCCGAGCAGCGCGACGGCCCGCTCGGGCAGCGTCTGCAGTTCGGTGCGGCTCATGGCTCTCCCTCTGTGTCGATGTGCGTTCGAGGGCCGGGCCCTCAGGCGCTCGAGCGTGCGGACGTGCGCGTGGGCTCCGCAGTCTCCGGCCTGGACGCAAAGGACAAGCCTACCCCGGCGGGCGAGCCGTCCACGGGGCCGGCGACGCTCCCGCGCCACCCGTCGATCGCGTCCACGGCTCCGATGCTAGAGCCGGCGGAGCGACGGGTCTACGGCGGACGATGGACGCTCAGCCGAGGATGCGGCGCACCTCGGCGACATCCGCGTCGATCTGCGCGACGAGCGCGTCGACCCCCTCGAAGGCGACGGTGCTCCGGATGCGGGCGGTGAACTGCACCTCCACGCGGTGCCCGTAGAGGTCGAGGTCGGTCTCGTCCAGGACGTACGCCTCGACCTGCCGGCTGGCGACATCGTCGAACGTGGGGTTGGTGCCGACGCTGATAGCTGCCGGAAACCGGATGCCGGGCCTCAGTCCGTCCGTCGAGCCCTCGTCGATCAGCCACCCGGCGTACACCCCGTCGGCGGGGATGAACCCCTCGCACTCCGACGACAGGTTCGCCGTGGGATACCCCAGCTCGCGGCCGCGCTTGAGACCGTGCACGACCTCGCCCCACACGGACGGCGCCCGACCGAGCAGCTTGGCGGCCGTCTCGACGTCGCCCTCGGCGAGGAGTTCGCGGATCCAGGTCGACGAGACGCGGCGGCCCGCGGCGTGGGCCCGGACGTCCGCGACGACATCCACGTCGAATCCGAACTCGCGACCGAGTTCAGCCAGCATCGTCGGGTCGCCCTGGCCGCCGCGGCCGAACCGGAAGTCGCTGCCGACGAGCACCGTGCGCACGCCGAGCGCCTCGACGAGCACGTGCTCGACGAACTCGCGCGGCGTGAGCCCCGCCAGCGCCTCGTCGAAGCGGAGGACCAGGGTCGCGTCGATCCCCGTCTCGGCGAGCAGCTGGATCTTCTGGTGCACGCCGATGAGATTCGGGGGGCACAGCTCGGGACGCAGCAGCGCGAGCGGGTTGCGGTCGAACGTCACGGCGACGACGCGCGCGCCGCCGGTCGCGGCGTCCACCCTCGCCCGGTCGAGGACGGCCCGGTGCCCGGAGTGCACGCCGTCGAACTTTCCGATCGCGACGACCGACGGCCCGAAGTCGGCCGGGACCTCGCTGGGGTCGCGGAAGACGATCACGACGACGCCACGGCCGGCTCTGCGTCGACCGTCCTCGCGGCCGGGCGGTGCGTCAGCAGCCACCACAGACCGAAGAAGGGGAGGACGAGGGGCACGAAGAGGTAGCCCAGGCCGAACCACGACCACACGCTCGGGTGCGCGAACAGCTCGGGCAGCACGAGGCTGAGGGTGCCGACCACCAGGACGCCGACGAGCTCGAAGACGATCGCGATCCACGCCACGACGTACCAGGCCCGCGACCCGGCGAAGATGAGAGCCAGAGTGGCCACGATGTAGACCACGGCCGACAGCGCGGAGAGCGTGTAGGCCAGCGGCGCCTCGTCGTATCGTTCGACGATCTGCACGAAGGAGCGGCCGGTGGCGGCGAGCGCCATGATCCCGTAGACGATGACGAGGACGCGTCCGATTCCGGTCATGCGGCGGCGCGGGCGAACAGACGATGACATGGCGCTTCAATCCTACGTGCGAGCGTCGGACGCGGTTCGTGAATCGGACGGCGTAAACCACATCTGTCCCATCAGTGGACAGACACACCGGGAAGTGACAATATTCACAGCACGGACCCCCAGCCGCTTCCCCAGTCCACTTCCCCAGATCCTGCGAGTTGCTCATGCGATCTTTCCGCGCCCTCCTGCTTGCCGGGGCCACCGCGGCGGCCCTGACGATCGGCGGCATCGCTCCGGCCACCGCGGCGTCGCTTCCGGCGGCCGTCACGCCCACCCCGACGCCCACCCCGAGCGCGTCGACTGCTGCGCCGCAGACCACGCCGACGCCGACGCCCACCCCGGCCGTCACGCCCAAGCCCACGGCCACGACGCCGGCGCCCGCGACGCCCTCGGCTCCCCAGCCGGCCGCCACGGCGACGCCCAGCCCCACCCCGAAGCCCACCGCGACACCGACGCCGAAGCCGACGACGCCTCCGGCGCCCGTCTTCCGCCAGCCTCTCGCCGCGAAGTCGTACACCGTCTCATCGCACTTCGGCCCCCGCTGCATCCCCGTTCAGGGCGGCTCCACCTATCACTACGGCGTCGACATGGCCGCCCGGGCCGGTCAGCCGATCTACGCGATCGCGGCCGGCGTCGTCACCGCCACGGTCACCGGCACCTCTTCGCGCGCGGGCTACATCGCGGTGCGCCACACCATCTCCGGGGCTCAGTACACGTCGATCTACATGCACATCTGGTCGGCGACCACCCACGTGAAGGTGGGCCAGACCGTGAGCGCCGGCCAGCGGATCAGCCAGGTCGGCAGCAGCGGCGTCTCGTCGGGCAACCACCTGCACCTCGAGCTGTGGAAGGCGACGTCGACCGGATCGGCGGCGCAGAACGCGGCCACGTTCCTCAAGCCGCGCGGCGTCGACCTGTACGCCGCCGCCGCCGCAGTCAACGCGAAGCCCACCCCCGCCACCTGCACGTACTACACCGTCGGCGGAGTGAACTTCCGCACCGGTCCGTCCACGTCGTACTCGATCATCCGGATGCTGCCGCGCGCGACCGCGGTGGTGCACGTCCCCGGCACGATCACCACCGGATTCATCCCGGTGCGCGTCGGCTCGCAGCAGGGCTGGGTGTCGGCGGGTCTCGTGACCCCGACCAAGCTCACGCCCGCCCCCGCGGCGGTCCCGCCGCCCGCACCGGCACCCAAGCCGGCGACCTACGCGACCACGGCCGCGCTGAACCTGCGCGCCACGGCGTCGATGTCGGCGAGGATCCAGCTCGTGATCCCCAAGGGTGCCAACGTGGGGCCGATCGCCGCGTCGAGCGGCGACTGGCGCAAGGTCACCTATGCGGGCAAGACGGGCTGGGTGCACTCCGCGTACCTCGTCAAGCGGTGACGCGGAGTCAGGCGATCTGAATCGTCCAGATCACCTGCATGCGCCACACCATGACCGCGACCGCGAGCGCGACGACCCCCATGATGACGGTGCTCCACCGGCTGCGCTCGATGAGCGCCCAGCCGACGCCGGCGATGGGGAGCAGCGCCGCGGAGACGAGGTAGACCCAGAACTCCAAGGCGCTCCCCGTGGGCGGATTGCCGACGAACGGCGCGACGATCGCCACGATGATCTGCGCCACGAGGAGCAGCTCGAGCAGCGCGAGGGAACCGACCGTGAGGTCGCTCGGGCGCCGGCCGGCCAGACCGGCGACGATGCAGAGAAGTCCGGCACCGACCGCGACGACGACCTGCACGATCGTGAACCACAGGATCATCGAGAAGCCTCCTCGGGCATGTTCATGATGCTCTTGACGTCGTCACCGCGCGCGCCGACGATCCCCACCAGCGCGCCGCCGGGGTCGATCGCCGCCGACGGTTCGGCGCGAAGTCGCCCGGCCGCGCCGGTGAGTCTCTTGCCGTGCCGAAGGTCGCGGGCCTCGTCGGCGGTGACGTCGAACCGCCCCAGCACGGCCGCGGCGGCCACCGCCGGTGAGAGCAGGGCATGCTCCGCGATCGCGTCGATGCCGGCGGCGTCGGCGACGCGGAAGGCGCCGATGCGGGTGCGCCGCAGCACGGTGAGGTGCCCGCCGACGCCGAGCGCGCTGCCGAGGTCGCGGGCGAGCGAGCGGATGTACGTGCCGCTGGAGCAGTCGACGCTCACGTCGAGGTCGATCCGGCCGTCGGAGCGCCGCTCGTCGCGCACGTCGAACCGCGAGACGGTCACATCCCTGGCTCTGAGCTCGACCGCTTCGCCTGCGCGGGCCAGGTCGTAGGCTCGGCGGCCGTCGACCTTGATCGCCGAATAGGTGCTGGGCACCTGGGAGATGCGACCGGTGAGCGCGCCGATCGCCTCGCGGATCGACTCCGCCGACAGGGACGAGGCATCCGCTGTCGACACCGTCCGGCCGTCGGCGTCGTCGGTGTCGGTCGCGACGCCGAGGCGGATGGTGGCCTCGTACGTCTTGTCGAGACCGACGATGAACGTCAGCAGCCGCGTCGCCCCTTCGACGCCGAGGATCAGCAGGCCGGTCGCCAGCGGGTCGAGCGTTCCGGCGTGACCGACCTTGCGCGTCCCGAGCGCCCGACGGGCCCGCGCGACCACGTCGTGCGAGGTCATGCCGCCGGGCTTGTCGACGAGCAGCAGTCCAGGCGACGGCATCAGCAGAAGTCCCGGAAGACGCGGCGCGGGTGGGAGAGATCGCCGTTGTCGACGATGGCGGATGCCGCGAGCTCGGGCTGCGCTTCGCGCCGGTAGAGCTCCTGCGCCTCCCGGTGCAGGACATTGGCCGGAGCGGCCGGGTCGGGATCACTGCCGTCGCGGATCGCCAGCCGCGCGTCGGCCACCTTCTCGGGCACGTCGAGCCAGAGGGACCAGTCCCACAGGTCGCGAAGCTCGAGACGGTGGAGGAACACCCCGTCGACGATCAGCACGGCGTCGCGCGGCGCCGTGACCCACTGGGCCTCCGCGGGCGCGTCGCGCACCACGTCGAAGGCCGTGAGCTGGAAGCCCGTCGCCCCCGCCGTCTGCGCGCCGTCGCGGAACGGGTCGAGGAGCACGCGCCGGAAGGTGGCGAGGTCGAACGCGTCGCGATAGTAGCCCTCAGCGCTGCCCCGCCCGCGCGCGAAACGCTCGGCTCGCGGCCGGTGAAAGCCCGCCATGCTGGCGCGGTAGACCGACGATCCCGCTTCGGCGAACACCTCGGCCAGGCCGTCGGCGAACGTCGCCTTGCCCGCCCCGTCGATGCCGTCGACGGCGATCACGACCCGGCCGCCTCCGAAGAGGTGCCGGACCTCGTCGCGGAGCTCGCGCCACAGTGTGGTGGCCGGGGTGACGGGAAGCCGCATGCGTCCAGCCTACGGCGGCTCCGGGACCGGCCCGGGCGGCGACGAGCCTAGGCTGGAGCGCATGCCCGACCTCGCGACCCCGCTGATCGCGTGGTACGCCGGCAATGCGCGCGACCTGCCGTGGCGGCGACCCGGTTTCGGAGCGTGGGGCACGCTGGTGAGCGAGTTCATGCTCCAGCAGACCCCCGTGAACCGTGTCGTGCCGCACCTGGCGGCCTGGCTGGAGCGGTGGCCCGACCCGGCGTCGCTGGCGGCGGAGCCTCCCGCCGAGGCGGTGCGCCAATGGGCGAACCTCGGCTATCCGAGGCGGGCGCTGTGGCTGCATCGTGCAGCGGTCGAGATCCGCGACCGCCACGGCGGGGTGGTGCCGCGCGATGTCGACGCCCTCCTCGCGTTGACGGGGATCGGCGACTACACGGCCCGCGCGGTGGCGGTCTTCGCTTACGGCGACCGGCACCCGGTGGTCGACACGAACACCCGGCGCGTTCTCGCCCGCGCCGTCGACGGGAGGTCGCAGCCCGGGCCGCCCGCGCGGCGGGATCTCGCCGCAATGGAGGCGATCCTGCCGGCGAGCGAGGCGGAGGCCGCGGTCGTGAACGCCGCGGCCATGGAGCTGGGCGCGATCGTCTGCACCGCCCGCAACCCGCGCTGTGAGCGGTGCCCGCTCTCGGACCGCTGCGCGTGGCGCGCAGCGGGGTACCCCGACACCGGCGACGAGCGGCGCCGGCAGGCGCGCTACGAAGGGAGCGACCGGCAGGCGCGTGGTGCGGTGATGAAGGCGCTGAGGGATGCGGCGGCCCACGCCGTCCCTCTCGACGACGTCGCGGCGGACTGGCCGGATGCGGCGCAGCGCGATCGGGCGATCGACTCCCTCATCGCGGACGGGCTGGCCGAGGCATCCGACGGACTCCTCCGCCTGCCGGCGTGAGCTCAGGCCTCTTCGTCGTCGTCCTCGCGCGGCTTGAGGTAGGGATCGGCGTCGCCGGCGTAGTTCGCGGACGACGCCAGGCCCGCCACCGCCTCGTCGCGCTCCCGCGCCTCGCGCAGGAGATCGGCGATGTGGTCGGCGTTCTCGGGGATGGCGTCGGGGATGAACTCCAGCGACGGCGTGAGACGCACGTTGAGGTGCTTGCCGACCTCGGAGCGCAGCATCCCGGTCGCCGAACGGAGCGCCGCCGCCGACGCCGCCCGCTCCTCTTCGGAGCCGAGCACCGTGTAGAACACCGATGCGTGCTGCAGGTCGCCCGTGACGCGGACGTCGGTGATGGTGACGAACCCGAGGCGCGGGTCGCGGAGCCCCTTCTCGAGTCGCTCCGCGAGGATCACGCGGATGCGGTCACCCAGTCGTGCTTGCCGTTCCCCTGCCATGTCCCTAACCTCTCTGCCCTTCGTGGCGGACGCTGAGTCGGTCCCGGCGGAGGTGGAGGCGACGGAGTCGCTCAGACAGTCGGGGTCTTGGGGGTTCCCGTTGTCTGAGCGACTCCGTCGCCGGAGCCGTAGCCGAGACCAACCGAGGATCAGCCGCGCGGCTTCTCCACCATTTCGGTCGTCTCGATCTCGTCGCCGACCTGGATGTCGTTGTACTTGCCGAGGCCGATACCGGCTTCGAAGTCGGTGCGCACCTCGGTGACGTCGTCCTTGAAGCGGCGCAGCGACTCGATGGCCAGGCCATCGGCGATCACGACGCCGTCGCGGATGACGCGCGCCTTGGCGTTGCGCGTGATCGTGCCGGAGCGGACGATGACACCCGCGATGTTGCCGAACTTCGAGGAGCGGAACACCTCGCGGATCTCGGCCACACCGGACTGGACCTCTTCGTACTCGGGCTTGAGCAGACCCTTGAGCGACTGCTCGACATCGTCGATGGCGTTGTAGATGACCGAGTAGAACCGGACGTCCACTCCTTCGCGCGCGGCGCGCTCGCGCGCCTTGGTGTCGGGGCGGACGTTGAACCCGATGACGATCGCGTTGTCGATCGTCGCCAGGTTGATGTCGGACTCGGTGATCGCACCCACACCGCGGTGGATGATGCGCAGCTGCACCGACTCGTCGACCTCGATCTTGAGGAGCGACTCCTCGAGCGCCTCGACGGCACCCGACACGTCGCCCTTGATGATGAGGTTGAGCGACTCGACCTTGCCCTCTTCGAGAGCGCGGGTGAAGTCCTCGAGCGAGATGCGCTTGCGTGCCTTGGCCAGCTGGGCGTTGCGCTCGGCGGCCTCTCGCTTCTCGGCGATCTGGCGCGCGGTGCGGTCTTCCTCGGTCACGATGAACGTGTCGCCGGCGCGCGGCACCGAGTTGAGGCCCTGCACCTGGACCGGACGCGACGGGTAGGCCTCTTCGACCGGCTCGCCGTTCTCGTCGATCATCGCGCGGACGCGGCCGTACGCCGTGCCGGCCACGATGGCGTCGCCGACGCGCAGCGTTCCCGACTGGATCAGCACCGTGGCGACCGAGCCGCGGCCCTTGTCGAGCTTGGCCTCGATCGCGACGCCGCGGGCGTCCTTGTTCGGGTTGGCCGTGAGGTCGAGACCCGCGTCGGCCGTCAGCAGGACGGCGTCGAGAAGCTCCTGGATGCCGGTGCCCTGGCGCGCCGAGACGTCGACGAACATGACGTCGCCGCCGTACTCCTCGGCGACCAGGCCGTACTCGGTGAGCTGCTGGCGCACCTTGGCCGGGTTGGCCTCGGGCTTGTCGACCTTGTTCACCGCGACCACGATCGGCACGTTCGCCGCCTGGGCGTGGTTCAGCGCCTCGACCGTCTGCGGCATGATGCCGTCGTCGGCCGCGACGACGAGGATCGCGATGTCGGTGACCTGCGCACCACGGGCACGCATGGCCGTGAAGGCCTCGTGACCGGGCGTGTCGATGAACGTGATCGCCCGCTCGATGCCGTCGTGCTCGGTCCACACCTGGTAGGCACCGATGTGCTGCGTGATGCCGCCGGCCTCGCCCGCGACCACGTTGGTCTGGCGGATGGCGTCGAGCAGTCGCGTCTTACCGTGGTCGACGTGACCCATGACGGTGACGACCGGGGGCCGTATCTCGAGGTCTTCCTCGTTCTCGGCCTCCAGCTCGGCCTCGAGGTCGAGACCGAAGCCCTCCAGGAGCTCCTTGTCTTCGTCCTCGGGCGAGACCATCTGGATCTTGTAGCCGAGCTCGGCGCCCAGCACCTCGAACGTCGCCTCGTCGAGCGACTCGGTGGCCGTGGCCATCTCACCGAGGTTGAACAGGATCGTCACGAGCGTTCCGGGCTGGACGGTGTAGCCGTTCAGCGCCTCGAGCTTGTCGGCGAAGTCGGCGATCGACGCGCCGCGGCGGAGACGGATCGTCTCGCCGTTGCCCTTCTGGACGTTGACGCCGCCGACGACCGGCGCCGACCGCATCTCGAATTCCTGCCGCTTCGCGCGACGCGACTTGCGCTGCTTCGACTTGCCGCCGCCCTTGCCGAACGCACCCGCGGTGCCACCGCCGGGGCCGCGGCCTCGACCGCCACCGCCGCCGGGACGACCGGCGAAGCCGCCGCCGGGGGCACCGGCACCGGGTGCGCCGGGACGCTGGAACCCGCCGCCGCCGGGGCGACCGGCACCGCCGGGACGCTGCTGGAACGGCGCGCCGGGACGACCGCCGCCACCGGGACGACCGGCGCCGCCGGGACGCGGGGCGCCCGGACGCGGGGCGCCGGGACGCGGCGCCTGGGGACGCGGGATGTTGCCCGGCGTCGGACGCTGGCCCATGCCCTGCGCCGACGCGAAGGGGTTGTTGCCGGGACGCGGGCCGGCGGGACGCTGGCCCATGCCCTGCGAGGAGGCGAAGGGGTTGTTGCCGGGGCGCGGAGCGGCGCCGCCGCCCGGACGCGGGGCGCCCGGGGTGGGGGCGCCCGGCTTGGGGCCGGATGCCGCGGGCGCTGCGGGAGCCGCCGGAGCGGGAGCAGCCGGCGCCGAAGCAGCCGGAGCGGCGGTGTCGGCTGCGGCCGCGGGGGCGGCGGGAGCGGCCGGCGCGGGTGCCTTCGGGGCCGGGGCGGCCGGAGCCGCGGGACGGGCAGGGCCCGGACGGGCCGCCGGGCGCGCCGGAGCGGCCGGCTTCGCGTCGGCGGGCTTGGCGGCACCCTCGGCCTCGAGCGCGGCGCGCAGCTTGCGCGCCACAGGCGGCTCGATGGTCGACGAGGGGCTCTTGACGAACTCGCCGAGCTCCTTCAGCTTTGCAAGGGCGACCTTGCTGTCGACGCCGAGCTCAGAGGCGATCTCGTGCACGCGTGGTTTGGCGTTTGCCACAATTCTCCTGTCTGGGGTCTACCCAGGCAGGGCAGACCACTATTGGCGGACGGGTCTCATTTCGAGCCGTTCACTTTGTTTCCATAGCCGTTCAGCCTTTTCGCTGGATGTGCTGTTCGATGGTCTGCGTGTCAAGCGGGCCTGACACACGCAATGCCCGCACGAAAGCGCGGCGCCGCAGCGCGGCATCCACGCATTCGCTGGTCTCGTGCACCCACGCGCCTCTTCCCGGCATCACCGCACGCTCGTCGGGGACGAGGACGGAATCGATGGAGACCACCCTGAGGAGGGCGGACCGGGGAGCACGCGTGCGGCATCCGACGCACGTGCGTACAGGTTCCATGTTACACCCCTGACCGGGTGACGACTCCGGGCCCCGGGCGGTCACGACTCCAGGATGCTGTCGGGCTGGATGTCGATCTTGGCGCCGGTGAGCTTCGCGGCGAGCCGGGCGTTCTGCCCTTCCTTGCCGATCGCGAGCGACAGCAGGTAGTCGGGCACGAGCGCCCGGACGGCCTTGTTGGAGGCATCCAGGATGAAGCTCGACGTCACCTTCGCGGGCGACAGGGCGTTCGCGACGAACCTGGCGAGCTCGGGGTCGTAGTCGACGATGTCGATCTTCTCGCCGCCCAGCTCTTCGGTGACGGCGCGCACCCGACGACCCAGCTCGCCGATGCACGCGCCCTTGGCGTTGATCGTCGGATCGTTCGCCATGACGGCGATCTTGCTGCGGTGGCCGGCCTCGCGGGCGAGCGAGACGATCTCGACGAGTCCGGCCGCGATCTCTGGCACCTCGAGGGCGAACAGCTTGCGGACGAGCCCGGGGTGCGTCCGCGAGACGGTGATCTGCGGTCCCTTGGCGCCCTTGGACACCGACGTCACGTAGACGCGCAGCCGCGAGCCGTGCGGGTACTCCTCGCCCGCCACCTGCTCCTCGGGGGGAAGGATCGCCTCCACGGAGCCGAGGTCGACGTGCACCATGCGGGGATTGGGCCCCTGCTGGACGACGCCGGCGACGATGTCGCCCTCCTTGCCGCGGAACTCGCCGAGGACGGCGTCATCGGCGATGTCGCGCAGACGCTGGCTGATGACCTGCTTGGCGGCGAAGGCGGCGATGCGGCCGAAGTCCTCGGGGGTGCTCTCCTCTTCGCCGACGACGGCTCCCTCGTCATCGAGGACCGGCACGAAGACGGCGACGTGGCCGGTCTTGCGGTCGAGCTCAGCGCGAGCGCCCTCGGGCAGCTCTCCGGTGGGGGACGTGTGCTTGGCGTAGGCCGTGAGGATCGCCTGCTCGATGATCCTCACGAGTTCGTCGAAGGGGATCTCCTTCTCGCGCTCGACGGTCCGCAGCAATCCGAGATCGATGTCCATCCTGGCCTCCGTATTCAGCTCTCACCGGCGCATCCTGCCGCCGGAACCCTCTAACGTTACCGGATGCCGCGCCGCTCGACGCTGTTAAGCCGCCGGACGGCCGAGCGTCCGCGACCTGCGTCGTGCGACGTAGGCTGACCCCATGCCGGCACCCGCAGCGAAGACCGTCGCCCGCGAGGCCGAGTCGAACTCCGCCTTCGAGGCCACGGCCCGCGCGGGGTACGTCGCGAACGGGCTGGTGCACCTGGTGATCGGCGTGATCGTGCTGGTGATCGCGTTCGGCGGCCGCGCCGAAGGCGACCAGGCCGGGGCGCTCAAGGCCGTCGCAGGCGCCCCGCTCGGATTCGTGCTGGTGTGGGTCATCGCCATCGCGCTCGGCGCGCTCGGCGTGTGGCACATCGCGGAGGGCGTCCTCGCCCGCGACCGGTCGGGCGACGTGAAGGGGGCGGCGCGGAAGTGGGGCCGGCGCGCGGCGGAATGGGGGCAGGGTCTGGTGTTCCTGGCCCTCGGGCTGATCGCCGCGGCGGTGGCCGTCGGAGCGCGCCCCGACGCCGAGCAGACCGCCGAGGCCGCGAGCCGCGGCCTGCTGTACCTTCCCGGCGGACCGATCGCGCTGTTCCTCATCGGCGTCGGGATCGGCGCGGGCGGCGTCGCGTTCGTCGTGATGGGAGTGCGGCGCAGCTTCCGCAAGCGCGTGCGGATTCCCGAGGGTGCACTGGGACGCAGCGTCGCCGTGGCGGGGATCGTCGGCTTCGTCGCGAAGGGGCTCGCGCTCGTCATCGTCGGCGTCCTGCTCGTGATCGCCGCGGTGCGTGACGATGCCGAGACCGCCGGCGGCCTCGACGGCGCCGTGGACGCGCTGCTGAATCTCGCGCTCGGGCCGCTCCTCGTCGCAATGGTGGGCGCCGGGCTGGTGGCCTACGGCGTCTTCACGGTCGCCAGGGCGCGCTACGCCCGGATGTGAGGCGCCGCCCTACCGGCGGTAGACCTGCACCACCGAGGGACGCGGCGCGTTCGGCACGTCGCCCGGCCCGGCCGACCCGTAGTCGGGGAACAGCGAGGTCGGTGCGGCGACCGTCCCGCCTTCGCCGGGGTGCTGCACGGCGACGAACACCAGACCCTCGCGGTCGTGGATCACCGGCCCGCAGGTCTCAGCCTCTCGCGGCACCGACAGGAACTGCTGGACGTGCCCGCGCTCGGGCCCCTCGAGAGGCACGAGGAAGAGGCCGTCGTTGTAGCCGATGGTGCTCGGGGCGCCGTCGGTCGAGATCCAGAGGTTGCCCTTCGAGTCGAACGCGACGTTGTCGGGGCACGAGATCGGTGACACGAGCTCCTTCGGGAAGCCGGCGAAGTACGAGTTCGCGAACACCGCGGGGTCACCGCAGAGGAGGAGGATGCTCCATCCGAAGGTGGTGCCGCCCTGCCCGGCGGTCTCGGTCAGCTCGATGACGTGCCCGTAGCGGTTGCCCGTGACGGGGTTGGCCTCGTCGACGGTGGCGGCCGAGCGCGAGGAGTTGTTCGTCAGCGCGAGGTAGACCTTGCCCGTCTTGGGGTTCGGCTCGACGTCCTCGGGGCGGTCCATCTTTGTCGCACCCACGGCGTCCGCGGCGAGCCGCGTGTGGACGAGCACCTCCTCGACGGTGAAACCGGGGACGGCGCTCTTGCCGTTGAGGGTCAGCGGGATCCAGCTGCCCGAGCCGTCGAACCGGCCGTCGGAGGGGAGCGCCGCGGTGCCGGTGATCTCGCCGGCCGGCGAGTCGCCCGAGAACTTCGCGACGTAGAGGTCGCCCTCGCTCAGGAGCGTGAGGTTCTTCTTGCGCGAACCCGACATGCGGTGCTTCGAGACGAACTTGTACAGGTAGTCGTTGCGCTCGTCGTCGCCCATGTACGCCACGACCCGGCCGTCCTTGGCCACGATGACGTTGGCGCCCTCGTGCTTGAAACGGCCCATGGCGGTGTGCTTGCGGGGCGTCGACGTCGGGTCCTGCGGGTCGATCTCGACGATGTACCCGAAGCGGTTCGGCTCGTTGACGTACCCGGGGTCGTGCGCGTTGAACCGGGGGTCGTAGGCTTCCCAACCCGTCGAGGTCGAGGTCGACGCGGTCGACTGGTAGCGCTTCTGGGCGGGGGTGTCGGCCGCCCAGGCGAAGTAGCCGTTGAAGTTCTCCTCGCCCGAGAGGATCGTCCCCCACGGGGTGGTCCCGCCGGCGCAGTTGCCGAGCGTGCCGCGCACCCAGCGACCTTCCGGGTCGCCGGCGGTCTTCACGAGGTCGCTCCCGGCAGCGGGGCCGGTCAGCTCGAAGACCGTCTCGACGGTGATGCGGCGGTTGCGCTTGCCCCCGACCACGTACGACCAGGGCTCGCCGGTGCGCCGGCGCCGGATCTCGACGACGGACATGCCCTGCGCCGCCTTGTAGATGTCGCCGCGGCGGCGCAGTTCGGCGGGATCGGTCGTGGGGGCGAACATGAGGTTCGGGTTGACGTACTCGTGGTTGTTCACGAGCACGCCGGTCTTGCCGCTCGGGTCGGCGACGATGTCGAGGTAGTCGCTGTTGTAGCCGAACTGGAGCGCCTGCGCCTGCGGCGATTGGGCCGCGAAGTCGAAGGCGGGCGCGCCGCGGAACAGCGGGTCGCCCCAGCGGATGATCGGCTCCCACACGTACCCGTCGGGCACGGTGAACTGGTCGACGGATGCCGCGACCGGTGCGATCGGCGTGAAAGGCAGGCTGCTGCGGGCCGGGCGGCCGAAGGCGGCACCGGCGCCGCCGATTCCCGCCGCGGACGGGCTCGACACGGGAGACGCTCCCCCGCCGGCCGTGACGGCGACGGAGACGGCGGCCGCGGCGCCGAGACCGAGCAGGGCGCGGCGCGAGAGCGCGGTGCGGGCCACTTCCTGGAACGTCTCGTTGTGCGAGGTGTTGCACTCCGGGTTCGTGCAGGCGTTCGCGCACTTGAGCTGGCACGTCACCGACAGCCGCTTGCCTCGGGCGTGGTCTGCGAACGGCAGCGATCGGCGGTGATCCTGGGTGATGCTCACGGCGTTTCCTCCTGACTCGGCGACGTCGCCAGCCTCGTGCGCGCGGGAGACATCGGCGAGAAGCGAAGGTGAACGACAGCGGGCCACCCGATGAGAACGGCCTCATTCGCGAGCGGTGGTAGGCCGCGGCATCCGTCCTGTCAATGGCTTGTCGCGGCGCCGGTGCCGGAGGAGCGTCGGGGCATGGCAGAGACGACACCGAACGAGGTGACCGGAACCGAGGCGATCCAGCGCGTGCGCGAACTCGTCGAGGACATCGACTTCACGATGCTGACGACGCGCGACGCCGCGGGCAACCTCGTGAGCCGGCCGATGAGCACGCGGCAGATGGACGACGCGGGCAACATCTGGTTCTTCACGCTCGAGCACACGAAGAAGGTCGAAGAGGCCGAGACCGATCCCGAGCACGACGTGGGGCTGTCGTACCTGGACGCGAAGGACCACCGGTACGTATCGGTCGCCGGCCGCGCCGCCGTCGTCCACGACCGGGCGAAGATGGCGGAGCTCTACTCCCCCGACCTCGACATCTGGTTCGAGAACGGCCTCGACACCCCCGACATCGCTCTGCTTCGGGTGACGCCGGTCGAGTGCGAGTTCTGGGAGCCCGCGCACGGCAAGCTCGTGACCGCCGCCGGCATGCTGAAGGCGCTGGTGACGAAGGACACGCCCGACGACACCATGCGCCACGGCCGAGTCAGCTGCTGACCCGGGCCGCCCCCGTTATCAGCGGGACGTGAGGGCAGCGACCGCCTCGGCCACCGGAACCACGGTCCGGTCGCCGGTGCGGCGGTCCCACAGCTCGACCTGCCCGTCGGCGGCGCCGCGGCCGACGATCAGGATCCGCGGCACCCCGACGAGCTCGGCGTCGCCGAACTTGACACCCGGCGAGACCTTCGCGCGGTCGTCGTAGAGCACGTCGAGACCGGATGCCTCGAGCTCGGCCGACACCTTCTCGGCGAGGTCGAACGCCACGGCGTCCTTCCCCGTCGCCACGACGTGGACGTCGAACGGCGCGACGGAGGCGGGCCACACCAGGCCGCGGTCGTCGTTGTTGAGCTCGGCGAGGATCGCGAGGATGCGCGTCACGCCGATACCGTACGAGCCCATGGTGACCGTGACGAGCTTGCCGTTCTCGTCGAGCACCTTCAGCCCCAGCGTCTCGGCGAAGAAGCGGCCGAGTTGGAACACGTGCCCGATCTCCATGCCGCGGGCGAGTTCAACCGGGCCGGAGCCGTCGGGCGCCGGGTCGCCGGCGCGCACGTCGGCCACCTCCACGAACCCGTCGCCGGTGAAGTCGCGGCCGGCGACGAGGGTGTGGACGTGCTTCTGGTCGATGTTCGCGCCTGTCACCCAGGAGGTGCCGTCCACGACGCGGGGATCGAGCAGGTAGCGGATGCCGGTCGCCGACTCCTCTCCGAGCACCGGTCCGGTCTCGGACCACGGGCCGATGTAGCCCTTCACGAGCAGCGGGTTGTTCTCGAAGTCCTGCTCGGTCGCCGGCTCGACCGCGGCGGGCGCGAAGGCGACCTCGACGCGCTTGTCGTCGACCTCGCGGTCGCCGGGGATGCCGACGATGACCAGCTCGCGCGTGCCGTCGAGGTGGGTGAGCGCGAGCACGACGTTCTTCAGCGTGTGAGCCGCCGTCCACGCGGTGACGTCGTGGGTGGCGGGACCGGCGATGCCGGGCGCCGGGGCCTCGAGGTGCGCGTTGGCGTGGTCGACGAGGGTCTGGATGGTGGGCGTGTCCGGCGAGTCGAAGATCACCGGCTCACCGAGGCCGTCGAACGGAAGCGCGTCGGGGACGGTCGTGGTGTACGCCTCGACGTTGGCCGCGTAGCCGCCGGCCGAGCGGACGAACGTGTCTTCTCCGACGGCGATCGGGTGCAGGAACTCCTCGGAGCGCGCGCCGCCCATCAGGCCGTTGTCGGCCGCGACGATGACGTACTCGAGGCCCAGACGCTGGAAGATGCGCTCGTACGCGTCGCGCTGCGCCTGGTACGAGGCATCCTGGCCCTCGTCGGTGTAGTCGAACGAGTATGCGTCCTTCATGGTGAACTCGCGGCCGCGCAGGAGCCCGGCGCGCGGACGCGCCTCGTCGCGGTACTTGTCCTGGATCTGGTAGATCGACAGCGGCAGATCCTTGTACGACGAATAGAGGTCTTTGACGAGGAGCGTGAACATCTCTTCGTGCGTGGGCGCGAGCAGGTAGTCGGCGCCCTTGCGGTCGTGCAGGCGGAAGATGCCGTCGCCGTACGACGTCCACCGGCCCGACTGCTCGTACGGCTCGCGGGGCAGCAGCGCCGGGAAGTGCACCTCGTACGCGCCGGCGTTCGCCATCTCCTCGCGGATGATGCCCTCGATCTTCGCCTTGACCTTCAGGCCCAGTGGCAGCCATGTGAAGATGCCGGGCGCGGCGCGGCGGATGTAGCCGGCGCGCACGAGCAGCCGGTGGCTCGTGACCTCGGCATCGGCCGGGTCTTCGCGGAGGGTGCGGAGGAAGAAGTGCGACAGACGGGTGACCACGAGGGTCAAGTCTAGGCCGGGCGGATGCCGCGACCCGATCGGCCGGTCCGAACGGAGGCCCGCTTGCGATATATTGCATATCGATTGTAGGCAAGGAGACCCGATGAAGCTCGACCAGTTCCCCCGCTACCCGCTGACCTTCGGGCCGAGCCCGCTCCAGCACCTGAAGCGCCTGAGCCAGCATCTCGGCGGCGCCCGGGTCTGGGCGAAGCGCGAGGACGTCTCCAGCGGCCTCGCGTACGGCGGGAACAAGATCCGCAAGCTGGAGTACATCGTCCCCGACGTCATCGCCTCCGGCGCGGATACCCTCGTCTCCATCGGCGGATACCAGTCCAACCACACCCGTCAGGTCGCCGCCGTGGCCGCCCACCTGGGGCTGAAGGCGCGGCTGGTGCAGGAGAAGTGGGTGCCCTGGGACGACCCCGTCAACGACAAGGTCGGCAACATCCTCCTCTCACGCATGATGGGCGCCGACTCGCGGCTCGACGACTCCGGTTTCGACATCGGCATCCGCGATTCATGGAAGAGCGCGCTCGCCGAGGTCGAGGCATCCGGCGGCACGCCCTACCCCATCCCCGCCGGCGCGTCCGAGCACCCGCTGGGCGGTCTCGGATTCGCCAACTGGGCCTTCGAGGTGGCCGAGCAGGAGAAGCAGCTCGGCGTGTTCTTCGACACGATCATCGTCTGCACGGTCACCGGCTCGACCCACGCCGGAATGGTCGCGGGGTTCGCGGCGCTCGAAGAGCTCACCGGGGTCCGGCGCCAGGTGCTCGGAATCGACGCGTCGGCGACGCTCGCGAAGACCCGCGATCAGGTGGCGAGGATCGCCCGTCACACCGCCGAGCTCATCGAGCTCGGCCGCGACCTGCGCGACGACGAGATGCAGGTGCTCGACGGGTGGGCGGGTGAGCTGTACGGAATCCCGGTCGACTCGACGATGCAGGCGATGGCGTTGGGCGCTCAGTTGGAGGCCATGATCACCGACCCCGTGTACGAGGGCAAATCGCTGGCGGGGCTCATCGACCTCGTGAGCTCGGGAGAGATCCCGCGCGACTCCACGGTGCTCTTCGCCCACCTCGGAGGCCAGCCCGCGATCAACGCGTACCACGCGCTCTGGAGCTGACCCGCGCCTCGCGAGACACACGGGCGATGCGCTACCGCGGGTCAGCGTCCTCGCAGGGCACCGACAAGGGACCCGAGGAAGCCCTTATGCTCCTCCTCGCTGATGCCGACGGGAACGCCGACCAGGTTGGGCCCGACGGCGGCGACGAGGAGGGAGTTCCCCCCCTCCAGCGCATCGAGGCCGGGAGCGTGGACGGCGGCGTCCGCACCCGGCACATCGAACGGCTCGCTGAGGGCCACGGCGGCGGCCTGCGGGAAGTCGGGCGCCCCGCCCGGCCAGAGCGCGAACGACGTCGAACTCAGGTGACCGTCGGATCCGTCGTCGACGGCCGTGCACCACAGGAAGAGTCCGTGATGGCTGGTGACGCGCGCCGGAGCGCTGCCTTGCCCGAAGCGCCCATCGAGCCGCGACGTCGGCGTGAGGACACCCGCCGACACCAAGTACTGCACCACGTCGGCGCAATCGGCGAACGACCACCAGTCCGCCGTTCGGGTGGCAGCGTAGGGAGGCGGGAACTGCGCAGCGCGCTCGGCGACGGTCGCCGCCGCTGCGTCGGCGATCGCCGTGACCTCGCCGAGCTGCTCCGCTCCCGTCGTCGAGATCGTGCCGGCTCTCACCCAGACCCACAGCCCGTCATCTGTCCGCTCCGTCGCGCACTGCACCAGGTAGGCGACCGTGCAGCCCGACGTCCCGGCGCCTCCCGCGACGGGCGCAGCGGAGTCGGTCGGATAGACCGAGACCATGAGCTCCCCACCCATGTAGGACTCCGTGGATCCCCACCAGCACTCCACTCCCCCCAGCCGACCGTCAGCGTCCGGAGACCACCTCGCGCGTAGCGGAGCCATGGCGACGCCCAGCAGCTCGCTCACCTCGGCGTCGGTGAAGACCGCGGTGCAGTCGCCCTCGAAGGCCGCGACCCCCTCAGGATCGAGCGTCGGCGTCGGACTCGGCGTGGGTGTCGCAACGTTTCGCGAGGGCGTGGGAGACGACGTGACGGACCCGGCGTCGGGAGCGGCGGAAGTGCAACCCGCGAGGAGCGAAGCGGCGAGGATCACAGCTGCAGAGCGGAGGACGAGGCGACGCACCCGTCGAATCTACTTCCGTGCGGCTCACCGCCCCCACCGCGGAGACGTCGATCCGGTAACGCTTTTCCTAGACCCGTGAGACGCGGGCCGCGTCAGCTCGTGACGACCTGCGCGGTGCCGAGCGGGGCGTTCGGCCCCATCTCGTCGGCGATGCGGTTCGCCTCCTCGATGAGGGTGGCGACGATCTCGGACTCGGGCACCGTCTTGATGACCTGGCCCTTCACGAAGATCTGACCCTTCCCGTTGCCCGAGGCCACGCCAAGGTCGGCTTCGCGGGCCTCGCCCGGGCCGTTCACGACGCATCCCATCACGGCGACGCGGAGCGGCACCGTCATGTCCTTCAGTCCCTCGGTGACGTTGTCGGCGAGCGTGTAGACGTCGACCTGCGCGCGCCCGCAGGACGGGCACGAGACGATCTCGAGCTTGCGCTCGCGGAGGTTGAGGGACTGCAGGATCTGGTGGCCGACCTTGACCTCTTCGGCGGGCGGCGCCGACAGCGAGACCCGGATGGTGTCGCCGATGCCCTCGCCGAGCAGGATGCCGAAGGCCGTCGCGCTCTTGATCGTCCCCTGGAACGCCGGCCCCGCCTCGGTGACGCCGAGGTGCAGCGGCCAGTCGCCGCGCGCGGCGAGCAGCCGGTAGGCCTGCACCATCACGACCGGGTCGTTGTGCTTGACCGAGATCTTGAAGTCGTGGAAGTCGTGCTCCTCGAACAGCGAAGCCTCCCAGACCGCGCTCTCGCAGAGCGCCTCCGGCGTCGCCTTGCCGTACTTCTCGAGCAGCCGCTTGTCGAGCGACCCCGCGTTCACTCCGATGCGCAGCGACACCCCGGCCGCCTTCGCCGCGGCGGCGATCTCGCCGACCTTGTCGTCGAACTGACGGATGTTGCCGGGGTTGACGCGCACCGCGGCGCAGCCGGCGTCGATCGCCTGGAAGACGTACTTCGGCTGGAAGTGGATGTCGGCGATGACGGGGATCTGGCTCTTCTTGGCGATGATGTGGAGCACGTCGGCGTCGTCCTGCGACGGGACGGCGACGCGCACGATCTCGCAGCCGGACGCGGTGAGCTCGGCGATCTGCTGGAGCGTCGCGTTGATGTTCGTCGTCGGCGTCGTGGTCATCGACTGCACGCTGACGGGGGCGTCACCGCCCACCAGCACCTTGCCGACCTTGATCTGGCGGCTCTTGCGGCGAGGGGCGAGCGTTACGGGGACCTTGGGCATCCCGATGTTCACGGCTGGCACGCCACCAGCCTAGACGCGCCGGATGCCGTGGGGCTGGCCGTGGGCTGAACGGATGCTGCGCTGCGGCGTCCGGCGGCGCGTCGGTGTATCTTCGCCGCCATGACGGTGAATCATCTCTTCACCCGCATGACCGGGCGCGACCCGCAGGAGGCTCACCGGTCGGCGACGCCGCTGGAGCTGCTGTTCGACCTCGTCTTCGTGGTCGCCTTCAGCCAGGTGGGCACCCAGATGGCGCACTACCTCGAGCTCGGCCACACCGACACGGCCCTGATGGGGTGGTGGTTCGCGACGTTCGCGACGGCCTGGGCGTGGATCAACTACGCGTGGCTCGCCTCGGCGTACGACACCGACGACGTGTACTTCCGCATCGCGACGATGGTGATCATGATCGGGGTACTGATCGTGGCGCTGGGGGTGCCGGACACCTTCCACTCGATCGACGAGGGCCTCATCCTCGACAACACCGTCGTGGTGGCGGGGTACGTCATCATGCGGATCGCCACGATCGCCCTGTGGCTGCGGGTCGCGCGCGACGATCCGCACCGGCGACGCACCGCCCTCGCGTACGCGGGCAACATCGCGATCGCGCAGGTGGGGTGGATCGCGCTGATCTTCCTCAGCCTCCCCATCAGCACGACCTTCACCATCTCGTTGATCCTGGTGCTCTTCGAGCTCGCCGGGCCGGTCTTCGCCGAACTGCGGTTCGGACGCACGCCGTGGCATCCGCATCACATCGCCGAACGCTACGGGCTGCTGCTGATCATCACGCTCGGCGAGGTCATCCTCGGCACGATTCTCGCGATCTCGGCGGTGGTCGAGGACCAGGGATGGACGTTCGAGACCGCGGTCGTCGCGTTCGGCGGGGTCGCTCTGGCGTTCGGGATGTGGTGGATGTACTTCGCGATCCCATGGGGCATGGTGCTCAAGGCGCACCGGGATCGCGCGTGGGGATGGGGCTACCTGCAGATCCTCATGTTCGGATCGGTGGTCGCCGTCGGAGCGGGGCTGCACGTGGCGGCCTACGTGATCTCGCACGAGGCCCACGTCGACGCGGTGTTCGCCGCGCTCACGATCGCCATTCCCGTGCTCGCGTTCGAGACGCTCCTGTTCGTGCTGTACTCGCTGCTGCTCCTGCAGGTCGATGTCTTCCATGTGTGGCTGTATCTCGGCGTGATCGCCGTCCTCGCCGTGGCGGTGGGCGCGGTCGCCCTGGGTGCGTCGCTCGGGCTCGGCATCCTGCTCATCGCCCTGTCCCCCGTCGTCGTGGTCGTCGGGTACGAGACGGTCGGGTGGCGGCACGGTCAGGAGATGCTCGCCCGCGCGACCGCTGCCGAGTGAGCGCCCTCGACGGGATGCCTCGGCCCACCCTGTGGTAGGTTCGGCGCATGTCCGCGCGTCTCACCTGGTGGCTCACCGCATAGGCGGTGGGTTCGCGCGACCTCAGACCGCCTTCGGGGCGGTCTTCTTCTTCGTAGGGCTGACCGCCCCCACGACGAAAGACCGATCATGACCGGGCCCGCCCATCCCTCCCTCCTCGACCTGGCTGCGCGCGGCGTCCCGTTCGCCGTCATCGCCCGCGAGCCGTCGACCGTCGAGATCCTCACCGGCGACGTCGTCGACGTGGAGCTTCTCGCCGACATCCCGCTGCGCGATCCCGATGGGACGCCCCGCGAGGTCCTCGCGCTCGTCCCGTTCCGACAGGTGCGCGAGCGCGGCTTCGAATGCCACGACGACGGCGCCCCGCTGCGGTGCCTCGTCGTACGCGAGCACGCCACCGTCCCGCGCGACGGCCTGCTGGCCGGCCTCCCGACCGACGCGGTGCCGCTCACCGATGCGGGCTTCGACATCGGCGACGAGGAGTACGCCGACATCGTCCGCACGGTGATCGCCGACGAGATCGGCCGGGGCGAGGGCGCGAACTTCGTGATCCGCCGAGACTTCACCGCGGCGGTGGCGACGGATGCCGCGACCGCGGCCCTCACGTGGTTCCGCGCTCTCCTCGAGCACGAGCGAGGCGCGTACTGGACGTTCGCGATCGTCACACCCGGTCATGTCGCCGTGGGTGCGAGCCCCGAGGCGCACGTGAGCGCACGGGACGGGTTCGTGACCATGAACCCGATCTCGGGGACTTTCCGCCACCCCGCCGGCGGCGCCACCGCCGAGACGCTCACCGACTTCCTCGAGTCGACGAAGGAGACCGAGGAGCTCTTCATGGTGGTGGACGAGGAGCTGAAGATGATGAGCGCCGTCTGCTCGGACGGCGGTCGGATCACCGGCCCGCACCTGAAGGAGATGTCGCGGCTCACCCACACCGAGTACGTGCTGCGGGGCCGCAGCCGCCT
Organism: Microbacterium sp. NPDC057407; assembly: GCF_042803895.1. Taxonomy (NCBI): domain Bacteria; kingdom Bacillati; phylum Actinomycetota; class Actinomycetes; order Micrococcales; family Microbacteriaceae; genus Microbacterium; species Microbacterium sp. NPDC057407. The sequence continues at coordinate 125,627 of NZ_JBHVCA010000006.1, forward strand.
CGACCCCCGCGACATCCTTCGCGAGACGATGTTCGCCCCGACGGTCACCGGTTCTCCGATGCAGAACGCCTGCACGGTGATCACCCGCCACGAGCGGACGCCTCGCGGGTACTACTCCGGCGTCGCGGCGCTCTTCACGCCGCGCGGAGCCGGCGTCCTCGCCGACGGGGGGCCGTCCCACGACCTGGACGCCCCGATCCTGATCCGGACGGCCTACCTCGAGGACGGCCGCCTGCGCGTGCCGGTGGGCGCGACGCTCGTGCGCCACTCCGACCCCTACGGCGAGGTCGGCGAGACGCACGGCAAGGCGGCGGGTGTGCTGGGAGCGATCGGTGCGATCGCCCGCGAGATCGCGACCGCGCAGCCCGACGCGATCGACGAGGACGCGCCGGCCCCGGCGCCGCGCCCCCTGGCCGAGGATCCGCAGATCGCCGCGCTCCTGGCCTCGCGCAACGCCCGGCTGGCGTCGTTCTGGCTGGAGCCGCAAGGCGACGGCGGTGGCCCCTTCGAAGGTCGCGGGGCGCTGGTGGTCGACGCCGAAGACCGCTTCACGACGATGCTCGCCCACCAGCTGCGCCACCTCGGGCTGGCGGCACGGATCGTTCCGTGGCACGAGGTCCGCGACGACGAGATCGACGCGGCCGAGCTCGTGGTGTGCGGGCCAGGACCGGGCGACCCCCGCGACCCGGCGAGCGCCCGCATGCGCCGCATGCGCGAGATCGTCGCACGCCGTCGCGCCTCGGGACGCCCGCTCCTCGCGGTCTGCCTGAGCCACCAGATCCTCGCCGACTCGCTGGGGATCGATCTCGCTCCGCTCGCGAGCCCGCACCAGGGCCTGCAGAAGACGGTGGACGTGTTCGGCGTCCCGGCGTCGATCGGGTTCTACAACACCTTCACCGCGCGTGTGCCGGTCGGGACCCTGTACGCGGGGGTCGCCGAGGCCGCGGTCGAGGCATCCACCGGCGACGTCTACGCACTGCGCGGCCCGGGCTTCGCATCGGTGCAGGGGCACCTCGAGTCGATCCTGTCCCGCGACGGCATGACGACGCTCGAACGACTGGTCGCGCACGCGCTGCAGCCGTATCCGGAAGGCGCGCACGCCTGACGCGCTCGAGGGCTGCTCACCGCTCCAGGCGCTCGGCGAGCAGACGCCGCTCGGCCTCGTTGGCGGTGAGCTCGAGCGCCGTGAGGTCGGCGGCGAGCGCCTCGTCGTCGCGGCCGAGCTCGCGCAGCAGGGCCGCGCGCACCGCGTGCCAGAGGTGCGACCTGTCGAGGGTGCCGGCGAGCGCATCGACCTCCTCGAGCGCGGCGGCCGGTCCCGCCACGCGCGCGAGCGCGACCGCACGGTTGAGCCGCACGACCGCCGAGCGATCGTAGGCGAGCAGCATGTCGTAGAGCGTGAGCACCTGTAGCCAGTCGGTGGCGGAGGCGTTGGGCGCATCGGCGTGGCAGGCGGCGATCGCCGCGTGAAGCTGCCACCGGCCCGGCCGGCGCAGGCGCGCCGCCCGCTCGAGCACCGTTCGCGCCTCCGCCAGCAGGGCCGGATCCCATCGGGTGCGGTCCTGGTCGCCGAGCAGCACGAGCGCGCCGTCGACCGCCCGGGCGGCCTCACGCGCACGGTGGAACGCCAGCAGCGCGAGCAGTCCCAGCGCCTCCGGCTCGCGCGGGAGCGCGTCGGCGATGACTCGCGCCAGCCACAGCGCGTCGTCGGCGAGGTCGCGGTCGGCCGATGCATCGCCGCCGGCGACGAGGTGCGCCTCGCTGTACATCACCGAGACGATCGTCAGCACGATGTCGAGGCGCTCGGCGCGCTCGGCGCCTTCGGGGATGCGCAGGGGGATGCCCGCCCGGCCGATCTTGCGCTTGGCCCGCACGATCCGCTGCCCGACCGCCGACTCGGCACTGAAGGTCGCCCGCGCGATCTGGGCGGTCGTGAGTCCGCAGACCGCGCGCAGGGTGAGCGCGAGCTGGGCGTCGGGCGAGAGCGCCGGGTGGCAGCATCCGAAGAGCAGCGGCAGCCGTTCATCCGCGTCGGGGGCCACGCCGTCGACCTCCGCCGGCCCGGGGCCGTCGCCCACGAGGAGCGGGAGCCGCTCCCGCATCCCGCGGTCGCGTCGCAGCAGATCGAGCGCGTTGTGCCGAGCCGCCTGGAGCAGCCACGCGCCGGGCTTCGGCGGCACGCCCCGCACCCGCCACGACCGCAGCGCCTCCTCGACCGCCTGGGCGACGGCCTCCTCGGCGAGGTCGAGACTCCCGAACGAGCGGGTCAGCGTCGCGACGAGCTTGCCGGACTCGTCGCGCACCGTCCGGGAGAGGAGGACGTCGGATGCCGCGGCCCCGCCTGCCGGGTCGCGCGGGGCCCCGGCATCCGTCCCGCTCATTCGAACTGGCTGTAGTCGGTCACCATCGGCCGCACCTCGACGGAGGTGCCCGGCAGCTCGAGCATGGGCCAGGTCCGCGCGAGCGCGAGCGCCGCATCGAGGTCGGGCACGTCGATCACCGAGAAGCCCCCGACCGCTTCGCGCGCCTCGGTGAAGGGGCCGTCGACGACGACCGGGCCCTCGGCGCCGTGGCGGACGGTCGTGGCCGTCGTGACGGGCTGGAGTTCGGCGCCGCCGTCGCTGATGTCGGCGGAGTGCTCCTCGAACCACTCGTAGACCCGGCCGTAGACCTCTTGCGCCCGCTCGGGCGGAACCGCGGCGTCGAGTTCGGGGGTCGAGGTGAACATGATCACGTACTTCACGGTCGTGTCCTTTCGTCAGTGGAACCGTTTCATCTCCACAGCGACCGGACAAGGCCGTTTTCGACACGTCCGCGAAAATCAGGGACCGAAGATCGAGAGCGGGTTGACGATGTCGGTGAGGATCAGCGTCGCGCCCATGGCGATGAGGGCGACGACCACGACGAAGGTGACCGGCACGAGCTTGGTCGCGTCGACCGGCTTCGGCGGCGGCCGGCGGAACAGCTTCGCCCACGCCCGCTTGATGCCCTCCCACAGGGCGACGGCGATGTGACCGCCGTCGAGCGGCAGCAGCGGGATGAGGTTGAACACGAACAGCGCGATATTGAGCGACGCCAGCAGCGACAGGAGTCCAGAGATCCGGTTGACGACCGGCGTGTCCGCCGCGGCCACCTCGCCGGCGATGAGACCGGCGCCGACGATGCTCAGCGGTCCGTCGGGGTCGCGCTCCTCACCGGTGAAGAGCGTCGCGCCCGCCTCCCACACCTTCACCGGCAGCTGCCAGATGATCCCGGCCACGGCACCGACGTTCTCGACGGCCGTCTGCGGGCCCGCCCAGATCGGCTGGCGGACGTACTCGACCTCCTGGCGGATGCCGGCGATGCCGACCTCGCGGGTCTGGGGTTCGCCATCGGCGCCGACGACGGCACGCCCGCGTTCGTCGGTCACCGCCTGCTCCACGGCGACCGGCGTCAGGCTCACGGTGCGGGGCTCGCCGTCGCGCTCGACGGTGAGGTCGATCGACTCGCCGGGCGAGGCCTGGATCAGGGCGGCCGCGTCGGCGAAGGTGTCGATGGTCTGCCCGTCGACGGCCACGATGACGTCACCCGGCTCGATGCCGGCCGCAGCGGCCGGCGCGGCGGGGTCGGATGCCTCGCACGCGGTGCGGTCCTCGCTCGTGGGAATGATGCACTCGCTCACCGCGGCGACCGTCGTGCTCGCCGTCTGCACGCCGATCCCCGACAGGAGCACCGCGAACAGGACGACCGCGAACAGCAGGTTCATGACCGGCCCGCCGAGCATGATCACGACGCGCTTCCACACGGGGAGCCGGTAGAAGACGCGGTCGTCGTCCGCGCCGTGCAGGGTCTCGTCGTTGGCCGCGCGGGCGTCCTGGACCATGGTCGCGAAGAAGCCCCCACCGGCCCTGCCCGCTTGCCCGCGCGCAGAGGCGGCCGCGAGCTCCTTGGGCGAGGGCGGGTACATGCCCGCCATGGAGATGTAGCCGCCGAGGGGGATGGCCTTCACGCCGTATTCGGTCTCGCCGATCCGGCGCGACCACAGCGTGGGGCCGAAGCCGATCATGTACTGGCCGACCCGCACGCCGAACCTCTTGGCCGGCCACAGATGACCGAGCTCGTGGAGGGCGATCGAGACGGCGAGCCCCACCACCAGCAGGACGACGCCGATCACGAACGCGAGTGCTTCCACATGCTCACCGTACCCGCGTCGTGCTCTGAGTTGGCCGTGACCGCCGGGCACGTCGCCTAGGCTCGACCGGGTGACCCCTCGCCAGCTCCGCACGCTTCGCGGGGCCGCGGCGGCGTGGGTCGCGACCGTGGTGGCGGCGACGTCGCACACGCTCGCCGGCGGAGGAGCACCCGCGCCCGCGCTGGTCGGCGTGATCGGCGTGCTGGCGTCGCCGGTCGGCATCGCCCTGGTCGGCCGCCGGCTCTCGGCGTGGCGGGTCGGGGCGGCGGCGGTGACCGCGCAGCTCCTCTTCCACGTCGCCTTCGCGCTCACCGCGGGGGTCGACCCGGCCGCGTCCGCCGGTCACGCGCATCACGGAGCGCCGGCGGTCCTCACCGGTTCCGCGCACCTCTCGCTGGACGCCCCGATGGTCGTCGCCCACGTCGTCGCCGCGGCCGCGACGGTGGTCGGGCTGTTCGGCGGGGAGCGGATGCTGCGTGCCCTGGGCCGCGGCATCCGGACCCTTCTTCGGCGCACCGTCGTCAGCGTCTCGCGGCCGCTGACGGCTCGTCAGGTCTCGGCGCCCGCCGTCGCCGACGCGCCGGCGCTGCGCGCCTTCCTCTCGGTCCTCTCGCGCCGGGGCCCGCCGGCGCGCGTCGACGCGGTCGCCTGACCGCGGCATCCGCCGGCACGCGCTTCGGGCGTGTGCCGCTGCTTCGTGCACCCTTCGACGAAAGAGAAACCATGACCACCTCCCTCCGTTCCGCTCGCGCCCGCCGCACCGCCCTGATCGGCGGTGCTGCCGGCGTCACCCTGGCTCTCGCCGCCCCGCTCGCGGCGTCCGCTCATGTCCACGTGGATCCCGGCGCGGTCGCGGCCGGCACCACCTCGACCCTGACCTTCGCGTTCTCCCACGGCTGCGACGGCTCGCCCACGACCGCGCTCGTCATCGACATCCCCGAGGGGATCGGGAACGTCACCCCGCTCGTGCAGGGCGGCTGGACCGTCAGCCGCGAGACCGGCGACGACGGCATCCCGACGCGGGTGACCTACACCGCCGAGACGCCGGTCGAGGACCACCTGAAGGCGACCGTCGCGATGGACGTGCTGTTCGACGAGTCCGCGGCCGGGAGCTCGATCGCCTTCCCGGTGGTCCAGACGTGTGTCGACGGCGAGATCGGCTGGACGCAGGTCGCCGAGGCCGGCCAGTCCGCCGACGACCTGGAGTCCCCCGCGCCGGTCGTCGCGGTCGGGGCGGTCGGCGACGAGTCCGGGGGTCACGGGCACGCCACAGAAGCGGCACCCGCCCACTCCGACGACGACGCCGCCGACAGCGGCGGCGAGGCGGCCGGAGCCGCCGACGCCGGCGCGGGTGCGGGGGGCGACCCGGTCGCCCGGTGGCTGGCGGCCGGCGGGCTGGCGGCCGGCATCGCGGCCCTCGCGGTCGTGCTCGTGAGGGGGCGCGCCCGCAAGAGCTGAGCCCGCGTCGAACGGGCGTGGGGGTTCGGAGGGCACCGGATGAGAGGATGGATCCGCCATGCCGACCGAAGCGCCTTCGAACCTCCCGCCCGTCCTGCGACCGGACGCCCCGCCCGTCCACCGTCTCGTCGACCTCGCCGACACGTTCGGCATCGGGGTACGCGGCGATGTGTCGCAGGCCTCCCTCTCGGGCCTCACCCTCGCCACCGCCGACCTCCGGCCGGGTGACGTCTTCGTCGCCGTCCGCGGCGTGAACCGGCACGGCGCCGAGTTCGCCGGCGCGGCGGCCGAGAAGGGCGCGGTCGCGGTCGTCACCGACGAGGCCGGCGCCGATCTGGCCGAGGCGAGCGGACTCCCGGTCATCCTCGTCGACGACCCCCGCGGCATCCTGGGCGAACTCTCCGCCTGGGTGTATCGCACCGGTCGCGACGACGACCTCCCGCTCCTGTTCGGCACGACCGGCACCAACGGCAAGACGAGCGTCTCGCACCTGCTCGAGGGCATCCTGGGCCAGCTCGGCGCGACGACGGGCCTGTCGTCGACGGCCGAGCGTCACATCGCCGGCCAGATCGTGGTGTCGCGGCTGACCACCCCCGAGGCGTACGAGATGCACGCGCTGCTCGCGCTCATGCGGGAACGCGGCGTCGAGGCGGTCGCCGTCGAGGTCAGCGCCCAGGCCCTCAGCCGCCGCCGCGTGGACGGCATCGTCTTCGACGTCGCGGGGTTCACGAACCTCACCCACGACCACCTCGACGACTACGCCGACATGCGCGAGTACTTCGAGGCGAAGCTTCCCCTCTTCCTCCCCGACCGCTCTCGCCGGGCCGTGGTCTGCGTCGATTCGGAGCAGGGCGCCGAGGTCGTGGCGCGCAGCCAGGTGCCGACCGTCACCGTGGGCACGCCCGCCCTCGCGTCGGATCCGGATGCCTCGGCCGCCGCCGACTGGGTCGTCGAGATCCTCGACGAGCGTCCCGTGGGCACCCTGTTCCGGCTCACCGCGCGCGACGGCCGCACCCTGACGACCCTCGTCCCGGTGATCGGCCGCCACATGGCCGCCAACGCCGGACTCGCGATCGTGATGATCCTCGAGGGCGGGTACGCGTGGGACCGGCTCGTGGCCGCGCTCGACGGCGGACGGATCGAGGCGTACCTTCCCGGCCGCACTGAGCTCGTGTCCGGTGAGACGGGTCCGGCGGTGTACGTCGACTTCGGGCACTCCCCCGACGCCTTCGAGAAGACGCTCGCCGCGGTTCGGCGCGTGACCCCTGGGAAGGTGCTCATGCTGTTCGGGGCGGACGGCGACCGCGACGCCACGAAGCGCCACGACATGGGACGCACCGCGGTGGACGGCAGCGACATCCTCGTCATCACCGACCACCACCCGCGGCACGAAGACCCGGATTCCATCCGGGCGACGCTGCTCGAGGGCGCGCGGCGTGCCCGGCCCGATGCCGAGATCCTCGAGTTCTCGCCTCCCGAGCGCGCGATCATCGAGGCGGTCGCGCTCGTCGGCGAGGGCGACGCGATCCTCTGGGCCGGCCCGGGGCACCAGGACTACCGCGACATCCGCGGTGTGCGCACACCGTACTCCGCGCGCGAGCTGGCCCGCCGCGCCCTGCGAGCGGCCGGGTGGCCGGTGCCCGAGCCGCACTGGCCGGTGCCGTACCCGGACGACGAGACGCCCGCCTCGGATCCGCTCCGCCCCGCCTTCCCCGACGCGTAGCGATTCCGGCGCGTCGGCGGGTCGGGCGGTGAGCCCGGCGCGTCGGGCGGTGAGCCCGCGGCGCGCCCGCTTCAGCCCCGCGCGGCGATCGCCGCGTCCGCCTCCTGCCGCGCCCAGCGCTCGGCGTCGGCGAGCGAGGATCGGTCCAGCGTCGTCGGCGCCTCGTGCTCGTCCACCACGCGGTCGATGACGTCGAGGATGCCGAGGAAGCTCAGCCGCCCCTCGTGGAACGCGTCGACGGCCTGCTCGTTGGCCGCGTTGAAGACTGCCGGGAAGGTGCGACCCGCCCGGCCGACCTGCTTGGCCAGGCGGACGGCGGGGAACGCGTCCTCGTCGAGTGGTTCGAAGGTCCAGGATGCCGCGGCCGTCCAATCGAGCGGACGACCCACACCCGCCACCCGGTGCGGCCAGTCGAGCCCGAGCGAGATCGGAAGCCGCATGTCGGGCGGCGACGCCTGGGCGATCGTCGACCCGTCGGTGAACTCGACCATCGAGTGCACGATCGACTGCGGGTGGACGACGACGTCGATGTCGCCGTACGGCACATCGAACAGCAGGTGCGCCTCGATGACCTCGAGCCCCTTGTTGACCAGCGTCGCGGAGTTCGTCGTGACGACGCGGCCCATGTCCCACGTGGGGTGCGCGAGTGCCTCCGCGGGCGTCACGTCCTCGAGCGACGCGCGGCTGCGACCGCGGAAGGGACCCCCGGAGGCGGTGAGCACGAGCCGCCGCACCTCGGCGCGGTCTCCCGAGCGCAGTGCCTGGGCGATCGCGGAGTGCTCGGAGTCGACGGGCACGATCTGGCCGGGCCGCGCGAGCGCGGTGACGAGGTCGCCGCCGACGATCAGCGACTCCTTGTTGGCGAGCGCCAGCGTGCGCCCCGCCTCCAGCGCGGCGAGGGTCGGCCCGAGGCCCACCGATCCGGTGATGCCGTTGAGCACGACGTCGGCCTCGACATCCCGCACCAGCTGCTCGGCCTCGTCGGCGCCGAGGGCGACGTGCTCGACCCCGAACTCCGCCGCCTGAGCCTCGACCGCCGCGCGCTTCGAACCTGCCGACAGCCCGACGACCTCGAAGCGACGCGGGTTGGCCCGGATGACGTCGAGCGCTTGCGTCCCGATGGATCCGGTGGAGCCGAGGACGAGGACGCGACGCATCGCGCTAGCCTACCGGCGGGTCGCCGGCACCGGGTTACTGACCGGTCGACGCGCGCTGCACGCCCAGGATGTCGATGACGAACACCAGCGTCTCGCCGGTGAGGTCGCTCTCGTTGATCTCGCCTTCGCCGTAGCCGAACTCCGGCGGGATCACCACGAGCACCTGCGAGCCGACCGCCTGACCCTCCAGCGCCTGCTGGAAGCCCTGGACCACGCCGGTCGTCTCGAACTGGCTCGGTTCGCCGCGGCTCCAGCTGGAGTCGAACTCGGACCCGTCGGACCACTTGACGCCGCTGTACTGCACGAACACCGTGTCGCCCGACTCGACGGTGGCGCCGTCGCCCACCTTGAGCTCGGCGATCTCGACCTCGGTGGGCGGCTCCTCGTCGGGGATGGTGACACTCGGCTGGCCGTTGTCGGCCAGGGTGACCTCGGGCATGCCGGCGACGGGCTCCTGCTCCTCGCCGTCGGCGGTCGTCGGCAGCTGCTCGACCGACTCGGCGACGATGACGAGGTTCGACCCGCCCTCGCCGAGGAGCTCGCCGGGGATCGTGAACGCGGTCGACGACCCCAGCGGCGTGCACAGGACGGCGCTGCCGGCGAGGCCGCCGGCGTTGACGATGAACGGCACCAGGCCGCTGTCGTCGGCCGACAGCGTGGCGGTGTCGAGGACCACGTCGCCGCTGGACGGGTCGACCACGAGGTACTGGCCCGACACGAGCTGACCGACGGCGAGGTCGTCGCCATCGCCCTCGGACGTCACGGTGCGCTGCAGCTCGGCGAACTCGAGGTCGTCCGGCACCTCGGCCGTCAGCTCGGGCGCGTCGCCCGACACCGTCACGGCGTCGGAGTCGGCGCCGGACTGGGGGTCGAGCCCGCAGTCAGCCGCAGACGTCGAGGTCGGAGTGGCCGACGGCTCGGCGGAGCCGCCGGCGCAGCCCGCGAGGATCACGGCCGACAGGGCGGCGACGGACAGAGCGACGAGCGGGCGAATGCGCACAGTGGGACCTCGAGTCGATTGCGGGGACGCTCCATCCTTTCGCATCTTTCCTCTGTCTGGGCTGAGAACCCGTCATGCCCGCGCCGGCATGCACGCGGGGGTACCCTCGACGGGTGACCCCCGACCTGGTTCCCGAGCCGGAAGCCGCGGCCGCCAAAGCGCCCGCCCCGCAGCGGACCCGGATGGGGGCGACCTACTTCCTGGGCCGCTTCGTGCTGACCCCCCTCGCGCGAGGGCTGTACCGTCCGCACCTCGAGGGCCGTGAGCTCGTCCCGAAGACCGGGCCGGTGATCTTCGCGAGCAACCACCTGTCGTTCATCGACTCGATCGCCATCCCCGTGGCGGCTCCTCGGCCCGTGCACTTCCTCGCGAAGGCCAGCTACTTCGACGGGCCCGGCATGAAGGGCTGGGCGTCGCGCGAGTTCTTCACGGCGATCGGCGCCATCCCGGTCCAGCGCGGCGCCGGGCAGGCCGCGCTCGACGCGCTCGACCAGCAGCGGATGCTCCTCGAGCAGGGCAGCGCGGTGGCGCTCTACCCGGAGGGCACACGGTCACTCGACGGCCGCCTCTACAAGGGGCGCACCGGCGTGGCGTTCCTCGCGCTCCAGACCGGCGCCCCCGTCGTGCCCGTGGGCCTCATCGGCACCGACAAGGTCATGCCGGTCGGCGCGAAGCGGCCCGCTCTGCGCCCGCGCGCGACCATCCGATTCGGCGCACCCCTGCACCTCGGGCACCACGGCCCGGCGACCTCAGGACGAGCGCGCCGCCTGGCCACCGACGACATCATGGCGGCGATCCACGCGCTGTCGGGCCAGGAGCTCGCGGGCGCCTACAACGAGGTGCCGGCTCACACGCCGATCGAGCGCATCAAGCAGGTGCTCCCCCACGAGCGCCGCTGACGGGCTCGGGCGTCGAGAACACCGGAGACACGCCGCGCGGCCGGGGATTCCAGTGGCGCCGGCCGGCGATTCTCCTCAGTTTTCGACATCTGGCTCAGCCGGCGACGACCACCGTCGGCTCGTGACGCACGGGGAAGTTGACCGAGTTCGCGATGAAGCACCAGTCGTGGGCCTGCGCGTGGGCGGCGGTCGCGGCATCCGTCATCGACGCATCGGCGACGGTCACCCGCGGGCGCAGGACCACCTCGCGGAAGGATCCGCCGCCGCGGCCGTCTTCGACGAGCACCCCGGAGGCGTCGTCCTCGTAGCCGACGACGACCACGCCGACCGTCACGCATGCGTGCAGGTACGACAGGAGGTGGCACTCGCTGAGCGCGGCGAGCAGGAGGTCCTCGGGGTTCCAGCGCGCCGGGTCGCCGCGGAAGGGCTTGTCGGACGAGGCCAGCAGGGCGGGCTTGCCGTCGATCTCGATCGTCGAGGAGCGGTCGTAGTCGCGGTAGCCCGACGTCCCCGTGCCGCGATCGCCGGTCCACGTGGTTCGGACGGAGTATCGATGCTCACCCCACATAGGCACAGTCTGTCATGCAGGGCGGGGTCGTCCCTTCGGTAGGCTGGCCGGGTGCCGCAGACCATCGCCGCAGCCGACGCCGTGGAGCTTGCCGTCGTCGAGCGCAGCGGGTTCGTGGAGTCCCGCCACTCGGGTATCGCGGTGGTCCTCGGCGCAGACGGCACCATCGTCGAGAGGCTGGGCGACCCCTCGGCGCTCGTCCTCCCCCGATCGAGCCTGAAGCCGCTTCAGGCTCTGGCGTGCCTCTCGGCCGGCGCGTCGCTCGACGGCGAGCGCCTGGGCCTGGCCACCGCGAGCCACTCCGGCACCGACCGGCACGTGGCGGTCGTCCGCGACATCCTCGCGGCGGCCGGCGCCGGCGAGGAGGATCTCGGCTGCCCTCCCGCGTGGCCCGGCGATGCGGGCACGCGCGACGAGATGGTGCGCGAGCGGTCCGAGCCGGCCCGCGTCCGCATGAACTGCTCCGGCAAGCACGCCGCGATGCTGCTGGCATGCGCCGCGAACGGCTGGAGCACCGCCGACTACCTCGAGCCGCAGCATCCGCTCCAGGTCCACATCCGCGAGGTCGTCGAGCGTCTGCTCGGCGAAAAGGTCTCGGCCACCGCGATCGACGGCTGCGGGGCACCGGTGTACGCGACCACCCTGTTCGGGCTCGCGCGGGCGATCCACCGGATCGGGACGGCGTCGTCGACCTCTCCGTTCGCCCTTCACCGCAGCGCCGGCACGCTCGTCCAGGCGGTCCGCGCCCACCCGTGGACGATCGACGGCCCCGGCCGGCCCGACACCGTGGCGATCGAGCGGCTGGGCGTCTTCGCCAAGGGCGGCGCCGAGGGCGTCATGGTGATGGTCGCGCCGAACGGCACCACGGTGGCCCTGAAGATGCTCGACGGCAGCAGCCGGGCCACGACGGCGGTGGCGCTGCGCCTCCTCGAGCGCGCGGGCGCGCTGGCTTCGGCGGATGTCGCGGCCACGATGCAGCAGCTTCCGCTGACGATCTCCGGCGGCGGGCAGGTTGTCGGGGCGATCCGCCCCGCTTTCTAGAGGCGCTCCCACGAGGGGCCGAGCGCTCCAACGGCGGAGCGGAAAGGAACGCACCATGAGGATCAGCGTCCCCACCGAGGTCAAGAACAACGAGTACCGTGTCGCTCTCACTCCCGCCGGCGTGCACGATCTCGTGGCGGCCGGCCACGAGGTGTTCGTGCAGCGCGGTGCCGGAGCCGGGTCGTCGATGCCCGACGCCGAGTACGACGCCGCAGGCGCCACGCTGCTCGACGACGCCGCAGAGGTGTGGGCGAAGGCCGAGCTGCTGCTGAAGGTCAAGGAGCCGATCGAGAGCGAGTACGGGTTCTTCCGCGACGACCTGGTGCTGTTCACCTACCTCCACCTCGCCGCCGACCGTCCGCTGACGGAGCGGCTCGTGGCGGACGGCGTGACCGCCATCGCCTACGAGACGGTGCAGGTCGCGGGCGGCGGTCTTCCGCTGCTCGCCCCCATGAGCGAGGTCGCCGGGCGCCTGGCGCCGGCGGTCGGCGCGGCGACGCTGATGCGGTCGGCGGGCGGTCTGGGTCTGCTGATGTCGGGGGTGCCGGGCACGCGGCCGGCGCGCGTCACGGTGATCGGCGGCGGGGTCGCGGGGGCGAACGCCGCGGTGATCGCTGTGGGACTCGGCGCCGATGTCACCGTCTTCGACACGAACGTGCAGCGGCTGCGCTACCTCGACGATCACTTCCAGGGCCGGATCAAGACGGCGGCGTCGAATCCGTTCGATCTCGACCGGGCGGTCGTCGACTCCGACCTCGTGATCGGGTCGGTGCTCATCCCGGGGGCGAAGGCGCCGAAGCTCGTGACGAACGAGATGGTGTCGCGCATGCGGCCGGGAAGCGTGCTGGTCGATATCGCGGTCGACCAGGGCGGATGCTTCGAGGACACCCGTCCGACGACCCACGCCGATCCCACGTTCCGGGTGCACGACAGCGTCTTCTACTGCGTCGCGAACATGCCCGGCGCGGTGCCGAACACGTCGACGTCGGCGCTCACCAACGCGACCCTCCCCTACGTGCGGCAGATCGCACGCCGCGGGTGGCGGGAGGCGCTGCGCAGCGACCCCGCTCTCGCGGCCGGCTTGAACGTGGTGGCGGGGACCGTCGTCAACGCGGGTGTCGCGACCGCGCACGACGTGCCGCTCGCGTCGCTCGAGTCGGCGCTGGCGTAGCGGGCGGATGCCGCGGCCGGTCTGACCCGACCGGTCAGACCCGCCCGTTCAGGCGAGCCCGCCGTCGATGGACCGGCTGTAGTCGGCGGGGTCTTCGGGGACGAGCACCTCGGTGTCGCGGTTCAGGCTCTGGCCGCGGAAGAACGGCTTCGACCGCGGGAAGAGGAACCACAGGAACATCAGCACGACCCCGATGGCGAGCGCGCCGATGCCCATGACGAACGTGCCGCCGATGCCGAGGAGCACGGTGTACCCGTAGTCCACGTCGTACATGTCGATCGCCGACTGGATGAACGCGTAGGTGAGCATGCCGGCCCCGAGGAGCGGGAACAGGAAGCGGTAGAGGAAGTTCCGCGGCGAGTCGAACAGCTCACGGCGGAAGTACCAGACGCAGGCGTAGCCGGTGATGGCGTAGTAGAACGCGATCGCGAGACCGAGGGACAGGATGGAGTCCTGGAGGATGTTTTCGCTGATCAGCGTGAGTCCGACGTAGTACACGATGGCCACGATCCCCATGACCAGCGTCGAGAACGAGGGCGTCTTGTAGCGCGGGTGGACGGTCGCGAAGCGCCGCGGCAGCGCCTTGTACGCGGCCATGGCGAGCGTGCCGCGGGCGGTGGGCAGGATCGTCGTCTGGGTCGACGAGATCGCGGAGATCATCACGGCCACGACGAGCACCCAGCCGAGCGGGCCGAGGAGCCCGTCCTTGATGGCGAGGAAGAAGTCGTCGGCGTTGGCATCGTTCCCTAGCCCGGTGCCGGTGTCGCCGAGACCGGCGTACATCATCGCCGCCACGGTCACGCCGACGTAGGTGACCAGCAGGATCACGGTGGTGAGCAGCGCCGCCCGACCGGGGATGCGCGTGGGGTCCTTGGTCTCCTCGTTGAGGGCGAGGCAGGTGTCCCAGCCCCAGTAGATGAACAGCGCGAGGAGGATGGCCTCGACGAAGCCGGACCATTCGGTGAAGGCGAACGGGTTGAACCACGACCAGTCGAAAGGGGTCGGGTCGGGGGCCGATCCGGCGAAGAAATGCCACAGCGCGGCGACGACGAAGATCGCCAGGGCGATGTACTGGATCGCGAGGAGGATGTTCTGGATCCGCTCGCCGATCTCGACGCCGCGCCAGCTGACCCAGGTCATCGCGGCGATGAAGACGACCCCGGTCGCGGTGACGAGGGGCACGTTGTCGGCCAGGAGCGCGCCCTCGGGGTTGCGCACGATCCCGTCGATGAGCGCCCAGAAGTAGATCCCGGCGATCTGCGCCAGGTTGGCGAGGACGACCATGCCGGCCACCGCGACACCCCACCCGCCCAGCCAGCCCACCCAGGGGCCGAACGCCTTGGTGCCCCAGGTGAAGGTGGTGCCGCAGTCGGGCACCGCATTGTTGAGCTCTCGATACGCGAACGCGATGAAGAGCATCGGGATGAAGGCGATGACGAACGCGATGGGCGCCTGTGCGCCGACCGCGAGCACGACGAAGCCGAGCGTGGCGACCAGCGAGTAGACGGGGGCGGTGGAGGCGAGGCCGATGACGGTGGAGCCCCAGAGTCCCAGCGTCCCTGCTGCGAGTCCTTTGCCCTCCGGTCGTGCGAGATCGATCGGGGATGTCGTCATAGAAGGCGACGCTAGGGGCGCGGCCGGGGGCGGTCAAGGTTGCCTGCGGGACGAACCGGCCGGATCTGCCGGGCCGGAAGGACGATGCGCGCGGGCTCGGCTCCCGCGGCGATCAGCCACGCCCGGCCCCGCCCGGGCTCGCAGTAGGGTGGCACCTCGCGGGCACCGGTCAGCAGACGCAGCTCGGGCCCGCAGGTCGCGTCGACGACCAGGTCGTGGTCGCCCCGGACATCGGCCAGCAGCCGCCAGTGCCGCTGCCAGTCGTCCGGTTCCCCGACGACGACGAGCGGATCGCCGGCGACGGGCGGGTCGGTGGCGTAGGCGTCGATGGACACGCACCGGATGCCGCGCTGCTCCCACGCCTCGAGAGCTGCCCGCGCCGCGGGTGACCGTCGGGTCACGAATCCGGTCAGCGGGGACGTCGGCGCCCAGTCGTCGGCGGCGGTCGGCGGAGCCCCCGGCGTGGTGGGCGGTGCGAGCGCCGTCTGCAGCACGATGCCGTCCGCGTCTCCGCGCCCGGGCGGGGCGCCCGCGGCGAACTGCTGGATGTCGCCCCCGGCGGCCAGGTGCTCGGATCGCGTCGGGAACGGCAGGCGCACGCGTCGAGGAAGCAGCTCCATCAGCCGGACGAGGGGTCCGGAGAGCCGGTGCGCCCCCGCGACGACCAGGTATCCGCCGGGGCCCGTTCCGCGGATCACGGTGTCCAGTCGCTCGGCCACGACGTGCGCGTGGTCGGGTGGCAGGCGGGCGGTGAGCGCGTCCAGGTCGTCGATGCAGACCACGGTGCCGGGCGCCGGGGGCTGCGCGACGAGTGCGGCTGCGGCATCCCATACCCCCTCGGGCTCGGCCGGGAATCGAAGCGCGTCGGACCCCGCCTGAGCGGCGATCAGCTCGACCGCATTCGTGACGCCCGAGCGCGGCCCGCCGACGATCAGCACCCCACGGTCGGCCGCCTCGATGACGACCGGGGTCTGCCGTTGCAGATCGGGCTCGTCTCCGAGCCCCAGGAGCAGGCCGCCGGGAGCCGCATGCCGCGAGCGCAGGTCGTCGAGCGGAAGGAGCGACGGAAGTGCGGGCAGCCACGGGCGGCGGATCGCGTGCACCTCGGCGTGACCGGATGCCGCGACCACGTCGGTGTCGTCCGAGAGGGCGATGCGCACGCGCTGCGGCGCGGTGTCTCCGGCGCGGCGGACGTACGCGTGCCCGCGACCCGCGGACCCCCCGGGGAGGTGCGCCGCGTCGTCCGCCCCGAGCACGGCGCGGCTGTCGGCGGCGTCGGTGACGCGGAGGCTGATGCGCAGCGGGCAGTTGGCGAGCAGGCTCTCGCGGATGACGCCCGCCGCCCGCTGGGTCCCGATGACGAGGTGGATGCCCAGCGCTCGCCCCCGCGCCGCCACGTCCGTGAACACCGCGTGCAGCTCGGGATGGTCGCCCAGCAGCGCCGCGAACTCGTCGACGACCACGACGAGACGGGGAAGCGACACCCTCGCATCGCGGATGTCGCGCGCGCCGGCGCCGGCGATCGCCCCCTCGCGGGTGCGGATCTCGGCGCGCAGGCTCTCGATCGCCCGACGCGCTCCGGTGCCGTCGAGGTCGGTGATCACCCCGGTCACGTGCGGGACGCCGGTGAGCGCATCGAAGGCCGTACCGCCCTTGAAGTCGGCGAGCAGGAAGACGACATCGCGCGGCGAGTGCGTGCGGCACAGCGAGAGGATCCACGTGATCAGGAGCTCGCTCTTCCCGGACCCGGTCACGCCGGCCACGATCGCGTGCGGGCCGTCGGCGACGAGGTCGACGATCGCCGGGCGCGCACCGTGCCTCCCGAGCACGGCCGGCAGCGACCCGTCCTCTCGCGGACCGGCGTCGTCGACCACCTCCGACAGCGAGATCGCGCCGGCGCTGCCGAGCGCCAGGCCCAGCGTGCGCTCGGCCCGCACTCTCAGGCCGTCGGCGATCGACTCGGCCTGGTCGCGCGCGAGCGCTTCGACGCGCACCGGCGTCGCATGACCCGCGTACTCCAGCCGGGCGACCTCGGGAGAGGACACCGTCAGCACGACGCCGCAGCGCGGCGGCAGCGGCTCACCGGGGAGAGCGCGGGCCACCGCGAGATCGGCCTCGGCGGGCACCGGTTCTCCCGGCCCGACCACCGCGAGAACCCGGGTGCCCGCCGTCGCCGCATGCGGCAGCCGAGCCGCCCAGGCGAGCTCGTCGCCGGAGGCGGTCGCCACCGCGAGCCCGCCCGGAGGCATCGCGAGACAGAGCTGCAGCGTCAGCGCCCGCTGAACCGCCGCGGCGATCACGGGCGGTCCCACCACCACGATGCCGGCCGATGCCGGAACCACCACCGGCGCGTGGGACAGCCGGCCCGCCTGCGCCCGCAGCGCCGCATCCGCATCGTCGCCGAGCCCTCCCGTCACCCGCACCACGCTCGGCACCTCTCCGTCGCCGACGACGAGGGCGTCGAGGCGTTCGGGGGCCGCGCGCCACACGTCGTCGTCGCGCGCGATCAGCGATGCGACATCGGGATGCCGCGCCCACGCGCGCTGTCTTTCGAGCTCGTGTCGCTGCTCGATCGCACGGGAGATGCTGCTTCGCTCACGCTGTGCCTCGGACTCGTGCCGGCGACGCTCTCGGCGAGCGCTGCGCGCGGCGTCGGCGAACGTCGCGGTGGCGATCAGAGGCCCCAGCAGAGCGAGCCAGAGCGACATCGCCGATCCCGTGACGAGCCAGAGGCCGACCGCGCCGAGCAGCGGGACGATCGCCGCCACGACGGGGAGGGCCGGTCGACCCGGCGGCGACCAGGGGGCGGGCAGCGTCAGGGGTTCAGCGAGGTCGCCGATGGCAGGGAACCCCGCTGGCGGGGCCGTCACGGCAGGGGTGGGAGCGAAGCGCACACCTCAGTCGATCGCAGTTCGGCCCGCGGTGCGGAGCGTTCGTATCGGGTCGCGGAGAGAGGCGCTCAGCGGACGGCTGTGGAGGAGCCGGATGCGTCGCCGCTGCGGGGGGCGGTGTCGTCGTTGATGTCGTCGTCGTGCACGTCACCGTCGCCCACATCGAGGACGATGATGGTGATGTTGTCGCGCCCGCCGTTCTCGAGCGCGGCATCGAGCATGGCCTGCACCGCATCGGCCGGGTCGGGGTTCTCGTCGAGGAAGTGACGGATGCCGTAGTCGGTGAGCTCTTTCGTGAGGCCGTCGGAGCAGATCACGAACCGGTCGCCGCGGGCCACGTCGAGCCTGACGTAATCGGGTGTGACGCCTTCGCTCGGTCCGACCGCCCGGGTGATCACGTTGCCGTACGGGTGGTTCTCTGCCTCTTCGGGGCTGAGCCGGCCGGAAGCGATGAGCTCCTGCACGACGGAGTGATCGGTCGTGATCTGGATGATGGAGCCGTCGCGCACGAGGTAGACGCGCGAGTCGCCGATGTTGAGCGTCACCCAGTGGGCGGCGTCTCCGCTGGTGTCGAGGTAGACCCCGGTGAGGGTGGTGCCGGTGCCGTCGTCGGTGGCCTCGGGGTGCGCGGCGATGTCCTTCACGGCTTTCGCGAGGGCCTTCTCGATCGCCTTTGGCGTGACAGCGCCGGACTCGGCCAGCGGCTTCAGCCGGTCGATGGTGCTCGCGCTCGCGATCTCACCGCCGACGTGCCCGCCCATCCCGTCGGCGACGACGAACAGCGGGAACGCCGCGAAGACGGCGTCCTGGTTCACTTCCCGTCGACGGCCGGTGTCGGTCACGGCCGCCCAGGAGAGTTTCAGCGATCCGCCCGGCACGTCTACCGTGCGCGACTGGGTGGATACCTCGGGCACGCCCACGTCCTCCCGATCGACTCTCGCGGGACCAGTCGGCTCGCCGCGTCCTCACATCCTAGTAGGTTCCGGTTCGGCGTCCCCGCCGCCGGGCGCCGCGGGCGTGCCCGACAGCGACGGCGCGACCGCGTCCTCGGCACCCTGCGGGTCGGCGGGCACGTCGGCGCCCATCGGCGCTTCGAACTGCGCGTTGTAGAGGCGCCAGTATGCGCCGTGCGCGGCGAGGAGCTCATCGTGAGTGCCCTGCTCCACGATCGCCCCGTTCTCCATCACGAGAATGAGGTCGGCGTCGCGGATCGTCGACAGCCGGTGCGCGATGACGAACGCCGTGCGGTCCTCGCGCAGCCGCGACATGGCGCGCTGGATGAGCAGCTCGGTCCGCGTGTCGACCGAGCTGGTGGCCTCGTCGAGGATGAGGATCCTGGGGTCGGCGAGGAACGCACGGGCGATCGTGACGAGCTGGCGCTCCCCCACGCTCAGATTCGTCGCCTCGTCGTCGAGGACCGTGTCGTAGCCGTCCGGGAGCGCGTGGACGAAGCGGTCGACGTAGGCGGCGGTGGCCGCGGCGACGATCTCCTCCTCCGAGGCATCCGGGCGCCCGTAGGCGATGTTCTCGCGGATCGTCCCGGAGAACAGCCACGTGTCCTGCAGCACCATCCCGGTGCGCGACCGCAGGTCGTCACGCGTCATCCGCCGCGTATCGACGCCGTCGAGCGAGATGCGGCCGGAGTCGACGTCGTAGAACCGCATGATGAGGTTCACGAGCGTGGTCTTGCCCGCGCCGGTCGGCCCGACGATGGCGACCGTGCTGCCCGGTGCGGCCGCCATCGAGAGATCCTCGATGAGCGGCGTGTCGGCTGTGTAGCGGAACGACACGTCCTCGAAGGCCAGCCGGCTCGCCTGGTCGGGGGCCGTCTGCGGCTCGGCGTCGTCGGGCTGCTCCTCCGGCTCGTCGAGCAGCTCGAAGACGCGCTCGGCGCTGGCGACACCCGACTGCAGCAGGTTCGCCATCGATCCGAGCTGGCTCAGCGGCTGCGTGAACTGGCGCGAGTACTGGATGAACGCCTGCACGTCGCCGATGGAGAGCAGGCCCGCGGCGACCTGCAGGCCACCGACCACCGCGATCGCGACGTAGACCAGGTTCCCGACGAACATCATCGCCGGCATGATGATGCCCGAGACGAACTGGGCGCCGAAGCTCGCACGGTACAGCGCCTCGTTCTCGGCGGCGAAGTCGGCCTCGACCTCTTTCTGGTGCCCGTAGACCTTCACGATGGAGTGACCCGAGAACGTCTCCTCGACGCGCGCGTTCAACACCCCGGTCGAGCGCCACTGCGCCACGAACAGCTTCTGCGACCGCCGTGCGACGACCACCGTGATCAGCAGCGTCAGCGGGATCGTCACGAGGGCGATCACGGCCAGGAGGGGGGAGATCACGAACATCATGACCATCACGCCGATCACGGTCAGCAGCGAGATGACGACCTGCGAGAGCGTCTGCTGCATCGTCTGGCCGATGTTGTCGACGTCGTTCGTGACGCGGCTGAGGAGTTCGCCGCGCTGCACCTTGTCGAAGTACGCCAGCGGCAGCCGATGGACCTTGTCCTCCACCTGCAGCCGCAGGCGGTGCATCGCCCGCTGGACGACGCCGTTCAGGATGCGCGCCTGCAGCCACCCGAACACGCTGGCCAGCACGTACACCGCGAGGACGGCCCCGAGGATCCAGGCCAGCTGCTCGAAGTCCACGCCGGCGCCGGGGGTGAAGTCCATCGAGGCGATCATGTTCGCCTGATCCTGATTGCCCTCGGCGACGAGTTGATCCACGACCTGCTGCTGGGTCACGCCCGCCGGAACCTGCAGCGACACGAAGCCCGCGAAGACCACGTTGGTGGCATTGCCGAGCAGCTTCGGCCCGATGACCGAGAGCGCGACCGAGAGCACCGAGAACACCAGCACCACGATCAGCAGCGGCATGTCGGAGCGGAGCGTCGCGAGCAGCCGCTTGGCGCTCGGCCCGAAGTGCTGCGCTTTCTCGCCGCCGGTGACCTGCCCCATGGGGCCCCGCTGCATCGGCATGCGCTGCATCGGCATGCGGGGCGGGGTCTCCCGCTGCGTGCCGCTCATGCCGCCGCCTCCGCAGCGAGCTGGGATTCGACGATCTCGGCGTACGTCTCGTTCGTCTCCACGAGCTCGTCGTGGGTGCCCACGCCGACCATCCGTCCGTGGTCGAGCACGATGATCTGGTCGGCGTGGCGGATCGTCGAGACGCGCTGGGCGACGACGATCCTCGTGGCGTCGGGCAGCCGGGTGTCCAGAGCGCGCCGGAGCGAGGCATCCGTCCTCAGATCCAGGGCAGAGAACGAGTCGTCGAAGATGTAGATCTCGGGCCGCTTCACCAGGGCGCGCGCGATCGCCAGCCGCTGCCGCTGACCGCCCGAGACGTTCGTGCCGCCCTGGGCGATCGGCGCCTCCAGGCCCTCGGGGAGCGCCTCGACGAAGTCGCGCGCCTGCGCGAGGTCGAGTGCCCGCCAGAGGTCGTCATCGGATGCCTCGGCATCGCCGTATCGGAGGTTCGACGCGATCGTGCCGGAGAAGAGGAACGCCCGCTGCTGCACGAGCCCGATGCGCTGCCACAGCTCGTCGGGGTCGTAGTCGCGCACATCGAGTCCGTCCACCCTGACGGCACCCGCGGTCACGTCGAACAGCCGGGCGACCAGGCCGATGAGCGTCGTCTTGCCCGCGCCGGTCGAGCCGATGATCGCGGTCGTCGTGCCCGGCTCGACGGTGAACGAGATGTCGTGGAGCACCGCCTCGTCGGCACCCGGGTAGGCGAAGTCGACGTGGTCGAACTCGACGCGTCCGGCCGGGACGGGCGCCGGCGCAGCGGCCGCCGGGGCCGACACCGACGGCTGGGTCTCGAGGACCTCGCCGATGCGGTTCGCGCACACGGCGGCGCGCGGGATCATCACGAACATGAAGGTCGCCATCATGACGCCCATCAGGATCTGCATGAGGTACTGCAGGAACGCGAACAGCGTGCCGATCTCGACCCCGTTCTCCTGCACCTGCCACGCGCCGAACCAGATCACCGCGACGCTGGAGACGTTCATCACGAGCATGACGGCGGGGAACATCAGCGCCATGAGATTCCCCGCGCGCAACGCCGTCTCCTGGACGTCGTCGCTCGCGCTCGCGAAGCGGGCCCGCTCCTCGCGCTCCCGCACGAATGCGCGGACCACCCGGATGCCGGTGAGCTGCTCGCGCATGATCTGGTTGACGCGGTCGATCCGCTTCTGCATTCGGGTGAACGCCGGCACCATCCGCCACACGATGAGGCCCACGATCACCAGCAGCACGGGAATCGACACCGCCATCAGCCACGACAGCCCGGCATCCTGGCGGACCGCCATGATCACGCCGCCGATCGCGAGCATCGGGGCCGAGATCATGAGCGTCGCCGACATCTGGACGAGCATCTGCACCTGCTGCACGTCGTTGCTGTTGCGTGTGATGAGCGACGGAGCCCCGAACTGACCCACCTCGCGCTGCGAGAACGCGACGACGCGGTGGAAGAGGTCGGCGCGCAGGTCGCGGCCGAGACCCATCGCCAGGCGGGAGCCGAAGTACACGGCGATGATGGCGCACACGATCTGCACGAGGCTGACGGCGAGCATCACCCCGCCGGTCTCCCAGATGTACGGGATGTCGCCCGTGACGACGCCGTTGTCGATGATGTTCGCGTTGAGGGTCGGCAGCAGCAAGGACGCGATCGACTGCGCCAGCTGGAACACGACCACGGCGATGATGAGCGCCCACGCGGGCCGCAGGTAGCGCGCCAGCAGCTTTCCCAGCACGGTGATCCTTCCCGTGCGCCCGCCCGCCGCGGTCCGCGTCAGCGGTGTCGCACAGACTGCGACGCTACGCCGGGCGGGCCAGCGGTGACAAACCTCGCGCGTACGCCCTGGGCGAACCGGTGCGCGAGCCGCTGCGGATGCCGGTCAGACGCGCGCTCCGGGGTCGTCGGGCAGCGGGAACAGCGCGTCGATCGCGGCGATGTCGTCGGGGGTCGGCTCCCACGCGGTCGCGGCGGCGGCGTTCGCCCGCACCTGCTCGGGACTGGTGGCACCCGCGATCACGCTCGCCAGCGGGGGCCAGGCCAGCAGCCACCCGAAGGTGGTCTCGAGCATGGTGATCCCGCGCTCGGCGCAGAAGGCCGCGTACGCCTCGAGGGCATCCCACGGCGCCTCCTGCCACACGTGCTGGCGCTGCCGCATGATCCGCGTGTCGGCGGGGGCGTGATCGCGGCTGAACTTGCCGGTGAGCAGCCCGTTGTGCAGCGGGAAGTAGGGGAAGAAGCCGAGCCCGAACCGCTCGACCGCCGGAAGCACCTCGCGCTCGGCGGCGCGGGCGAGCAGGCTGTAGTGGTTCTGCGCCGAGACGAACGGCACGCCGGAGCGCTCCGCGGCGACGTAGTGCGCTTCGGCGATCTGCCAGCCGGCGAGGTTGGAGTGACCGATGTAGCGCACCTTGCCCTCGCGCACGAGGTCGCCGAGCACGTCGAGCGTCTCTTCGATGGGGGTGTGCGGGTCGGGCGTGTGCAGCTGGTACAGGTCGATCCAGTCGGTCTGGAGTCGGGTGAGGGATGCCTCGACCGCGCGACGCACGTACGACCGTGACGCCTTCGACCCGGCGGCGGGATACCCCATGTCTCGGCCGAAGTGACCGAACTTCGTGGCGAGCACCACCTGGTCGCGGCGCCCCTTCAGCGCCTCTCCCATGAGGGTCTCGGACAGACCCGGCTCCTTGCCGTACATGTCGGCGGTGTCGAGGAACGTCACGCCGGACTCGATCGCGGCGTCGAGGACGTCTCGCGTGCCCGCGAGCGTCTCGGTGCGGGTGCCCGGGCGGCCGAAGTTGTTGCAGCCGAGCCCGACGGCCGAGACGAGCAGGCCGGACGCGCCGACGCGGCGAAGCGGAACGGGAGGTTCGGTGGTCATCCCTCCACGTTAGCCGGACGACGAAGACCCCTCGCCGGGGCGAGGGGTCTTCGTGTGAATGGGTCAGGCCCGGGGCGCGTCGGGTCCGGCGGGCGGCTCCGTCGCGGGGGGCTCCGTCGCGGGGGGCTCCGTCGTCGGCGGCTCGGCCGCGGGCGGGGTGGCGGCCGGCGGGGTCGCGGGAGGCGTCACCGGAGGCTCGGCCGCCGCCGGCGGCGTGGACGACACGGGAGGTGCGGGCGGTGCGGCGGGAGGCGCGGGCGGCGGCGTGTAGCCGGCGGGCGGCTGATAGCCGGCCGCGGGTGCGTAACCGGCCGGCGCGGTCGCCGGGTTCGACGGGTAGCCGCCGGCCGGCACCTGGTTCGGGACACCCGACCACGTCGTGTTGTCGGCGAGGAAGTTCCCGGCCCACGGGGCCGCGGGGATGGCGGTGTTCCAGCGCGAACGGTCGAACGCGTTGATGCCGAGCCAGACGATGGGGAGGAAGAAGTAGAGGATGAGCCACACGGCTTCCTTCTGCAGCTTCAGTCCGACGCGCCAGGCCGCGAGCAGGGTGTAGATGAACGCGGCGAGCGGGAACAGACCGCCGATGACGGGAACCCAGCTGAGCACGATGCTCGCACCCCACAGGATCAGCAGCCACCACGGATTGAGATCGCCGAGCTTCACGAAGATCAGCGTGTTGTAGACAGGGACCCACGCGCGCCACTTGCCCTGCACGCCGGCCTTCTCGAAGATCTTCATCAGGAACCACGACGTGAGCACGTAGCCCGCGATGGCGAGGATGAAGAGCAGGGGCGCCAGGACGAGCCAGAAGGCGATCAGCCCCCCGACTCCGTAGTCGTCGTCGTACATGAACGTCCTCTCCGGAACGATCGTCGATGCACGCATCGAGCGGGGCGCCACGCCCCGCGCCACACATGCTAGCGACGCGTCCGCGCGCGTGTCAGCAGGAAAAGGGCGTTTCGGGGGCTGACCCCCGCAGAGCCGGTGGATAGCCTGAGTCCCATGAGCGACTCCACTCCCCCCGTCCCGCCGCTGCCCGACCGGTCCGCCGCGGAGGCGGCACGGGTGACCGAGCCGGCGGCCACGACGCCGGCCTATGACCCGGCGACCGATCCCGACAACACGGGGGTGCCGACCTCGCTGGGCGACGATGCCACCGCGATCGGCCGCGGTTTCTTCGCTGCACTGTTCGACCTGAGCTTCCGCACGTTCATCACGCGTCGCCTGGCGAGCGTGTTCTACCTGGTGGGTCTGATCGCCATCGCCATCGGCTTCATCGTGTACCTGGTGAACGGGATCGTGGGCGGAGTCTCGCTGCTCTGGTACAACACCGGCGCGGGGATCACCGCGATCATCGCGACGGTCATCATCGTCCCGTTGGTGGCATTCATCGCGATCATCGCGCTGCGGTTCATCATCGAGGCGGTGGTCGCCCTCATCGCGATCGCGGAGAACACCGAGCGCACGGCGCAGCACACGCGCCGCTGACCCTTCCCGCGGGCCGGCTCAGGCGAAGAGTTGGAGTTCGCCGGCGTCGCCCGGCTGCACGCGAAGGCCCGCGGCATCCGCCCACCGTACGAAGCCGTCCCGCGACGCCACTCGCGGGCGTTCCTCGGCGAGCCGGCGCACGAGGGCGCCCTTGGCGTGCTTGTTGAAGTGGTTGAGGGCGCGAACGGCACCGCCCGCTCCCTCGGCGACCACCCGGACGTACGCCGACGGTGTCGTGGCCGGCACGGGTCCCAGGGCCACGTAGGCCTCGGAGCGCAGGTCGAGCACGAATCTCGGCTGTTCCGCCGCGAGGGCGGTGGTCACGGCATCCGCCCACCATCGCTTGAGCGAAGGAAGACCGGGAAGCGACGCGGCGGCGCCCAGTCGGTAGGCGGGGATGGGGTCGAGCGCTCCGACGGGTCCGAACGGGGCCGAGTGCACGAGGACGTGGGCTCCCAGCCAGCGGCGGGCGGCGGCGGGGAGGGATGCGGCGTCCAGCGCGTCGAACAGGACGCCGGTGTAGCGGTCGACCGCCGGCATCGTGGGCGCCTCGCGCAGGGCCGCGTTGACGGCGATCTCGCCGCGCTGGCCGGTGCTGAGCTTCAGAACCCGCGCGCTCTCGTCTTCGTCCGCTGCGAGCGACACCAGCGCGTCGATGACGGCTTCCCGCTGCGGGGACAGCGAGGGGAGGGCGAGGGATGCCGGGTCCAGAGGCCGGCCGCGCCCGCCGGGGCGTTTGGTCTCGGAGGGCGGCAGGAGGATGAGCATGGTGTCTTCCGGGGGGGCCGTTGGGGCGGGTGCGCTGCGCTGCGGGTTTCGATGGAGAGACGAAACGCCCCGGATCCGCGGACGGATCGGGGGCGTTTCGGTCTACGAGGTCAGGAGATCAGCGCCGCGTTGCCGGCGACGATGGTGAGGTCGTCGCCTTCCATGGAGAGGAAGCCGTCCTGCGCGTTCGCGATGATCTTCGTGCCGGAGGTTTCGGTGATGCGCACCTGGCCTTCGGCGAGGATCGCGAGCACCGGCTCGTGTCCGGTCATGAAGCCGATCTCGCCCTCGACGGTCTTCGCGACGACGAGCGACGCCTCTCCCGACCAGACCTCCGCGTCGGCGGAGACGAGACTCACGTTGAGCGGCATGATCAGCCGTTCTCCTTCTGGATGCGAGCCCACGCCTCTTCGACGTCGGAGATGCCGCCGACGTTGAAGAACGCCTGCTCGGCGACGTGGTCGAAGTCGCCGCGGACGATCGCGTCGAACGACTCGATGGTCTCCTTGATCGGGACCGTGGAGCCCTCGACACCGGTGAACTTCTTCGCCATGTAGGTGTTCTGCGAGAGGAACTGCTGGATGCGGCGCGCGCGGGCGACGACGACCTTGTCTTCCTCGGAGAGCTCGTCGACACCGAGGATCGCGATGATCTCCTGCAGCTCCTTGTTCTTCTGCAGGATCTGCTTCACGGCGGTGGCCACGCGGTAGTGGTCCTCGCCGATGTAGCGCGGGTCGAGGATGCGGCTCGTCGAGGCGAGCGGGTCGACGGCGGGGTACAGACCCTTCGACGCGATCTCACGCGAGAGCTCGGTGGTGGCGTCGAGGTGGGCGAACGTGGTCGCCGGCGCCGGGTCGGTGTAGTCGTCGGCGGGCACGTAGATCGCCTGCAGCGAGGTGATCGAGTGGCCGCGGGTCGAAGTGATGCGCTCCTGCAGGATGCCCATCTCGTCGGCCAGGTTGGGCTGGTAGCCCACCGCGGACGGCATGCGGCCGAGCAGCGTCGACACTTCGGAGCCCGCCTGCGTGAAGCGGAAGATGTTGTCGATGAAGAGCAGCACGTCCTGCTTCTGCACGTCGCGGAAGTACTCCGCCATCGTGAGGGCCGACAGGGCGACGCGCAGACGCGTGCCCGGCGGCTCGTCCATCTGGCCGAAGACGAGGGCGGTCTTGTCGAAGACGCCCGCCTCTTCCATCTCGTGGATCAGGTCGTTGCCCTCACGGGTGCGCTCGCCGACACCGGCGAACACCGACACACCGCCGTGGTCCTGCGCGACGCGCTGGATCATCTCCTGGATGAGGACGGTCTTGCCGACGCCCGCACCGCCGAAGAGGCCGATCTTGCCACCCTGCACGTACGGGGTGAGCAGGTCGATGACCTTGATGCCGGTCTCGAACATCTGGGTCTTCGACTCGAGCTGGTCGAAGTTCGGGGCCTTGCGGTGGATGCCCCAGCGCTCGGTGACCTCGATGGTCTCGCCCGGCTCGGCGTTGAGCACCTCGCCGGTCACGTTGAAGACCTTGCCCTTGGTGACGTCGCCGACGGGGACCGTGATGGGGCCGCCGGTGTCGCGCACCTCCTGGCCGCGGACCATGCCGTCGGTCGGCTTGAGGGAGATGGCGCGGACCAGGTCGTCACCGAGGTGCTGGGCGACCTCGAGGGTGATCTCGGTCGACTCGCCTTCGATGGTGATGGTGGTCTTGAGCGCGTTGTAGATGTCGGGCAGCGAGTCGTGCGGGAACTCGACGTCGACGACCGGACCGGTCACGCGCGCGACGCGGCCGACGACCGCGGTCTCGGTCTTCTCTGCGGTGAGGCTCATGGCTTCTTCTCTTTCGTGTGGTCTATTTGCCCGACGCCAGGGCGTCGGCGCCGCCGACGATCTCGGCGATCTGCTGAGTGATCTCGGCCTGGCGGGCGTTGTTGCGCAGGCGCGTGTAGTCGGTGATGAGCTTGTCGGCATTGTCGCTGGCCGACTTCATCGCCTTCTGGGTGGCGGCGTGCTTGGCGGCCGACGACTGCAGAAGGGCGTTGAAGACGCGGCTCTGGATGTACACCGGCAGGAGCGCGTCGAGCACCGTCTCGGCGTCCGGCTCGAACTCGTACAGCGGGTACACCTGAGCGGACTCGTCGGCCTCGGCCTCGACGACCTCGAGGGGAAGCAGGCGCACCTGCTCGGGCGACTGCGTCATCATGCTGACGAAGCGGTTGTAGACGAGGTGGATCTCGTCGACCCCGCCGTCTTCGCCGCCCCGGTCGTACGCGTCGAGCAGTGTCGCCGCGATCTCCTCGGCCGTGTGGAAGTGCGGGGTGTCGGTGTCACCCGTCCACTCGGCCGCGGCCTCCATCCGGCGGAACTGGAAGTACCCGACCGCCTTGCGGCCGATGAGGTAGTACACCGGCTCCTTGCCCTGCTCGCGCAGCAGCTGCGCGAGCTCGAGGCCTTCGCGGAGGATCTGCGAGTTGAACGCGCCCGCGAGACCGCGGTCGGAGGAGAAGATCACGACGGCGGAGCGGCGGATCGTCTCTCGTTCGACGGTCAGCGGGTGATCGACGTTCGAGTGCGTCGCCACGGCGGAGACGGCCCGCGTCACGGCCCGCGCGAAGGGCGACGACGCGCGCACACGCGCCATCGCCTTCTGGATGCGCGAAGCCGCGATGAGCTCCATCGCCTTCGTGATCTTCTTGGTCGTCTGAGCAGAACTGATCTTCTGCTTGTAGACCCGCAGTTGTGCGCCCATGGTTCCTGTCCGGCTCCGCCTTAGCGGCGACCCTTGACGATCTTCTCCTGGTTCACGTCGTCGGCCTCGGCCGCCGCGACCTCTTCGTGCCCGGGCTTGCCGATGGCCTGGCCCTTGCCGGCCTGGAACTCGAGGACGAACTCGTCGATCTTCGCGCCCAGCTGCGCCGCGGTGTCGTCGTCGAGGACGTTGGTGTCGCGCAGGGTGTCGAGGATCGTCGTGTTGCGACGGAGGTAGTCGAGCAGCTCGCGCTCGAACGACAGCACGTCTTCGACCTCGATCGAGTCGAGCTTGCCGTTGGTGCCGGCCCAGATCGAGACGACCTGCTCCTCGACCGGGTACGGGGAGTACTGCGGCTGCTTGAGGAGCTCGGTGAGGCGGGCACCGCGAGCGAGCTGGCGACGCGACGCGGCGTCGAGGTCGGACGCGAACATCGCGAACGCCTCGAGCGAGCGGTACTGCGACAGCTCGAGCTTGAGCGTGCCGGAGACCTTCTTGATCGACTTGACCTGTGCGTCACCGCCGACTCGCGACACCGAGATGCCGACGTCGACAGCGGGACGCTGGTTGGCGTTGAACAGGTCGGACTGCAGGAAGATCTGGCCGTCGGTGATCGAGATGACGTTCGTCGGGATGTAGGCCGACACGTCGTTCGCCTTTGTCTCGATGATCGGCAGACCGGTCATCGACCCCGCACCCAGCTCGTCCGAGAGCTTCGCGCAGCGCTCGAGCAGACGCGAGTGCAGGTAGAAGACGTCACCGGGGTACGCCTCGCGGCCCGGCGGGCGGCGGAGCAGCAGCGACACGGCGCGGTAGGCCTCGGCCTGCTTCGACAGGTCGTCGAAGATGATGAGGACGTGCTTGCCGTCGTACATCCAGTGCTGGCCGATGGCCGAGCCGGTGTACGGAGCCAGGTACTTGAAGCCGGCCGGGTCGGAGGCGGGAGCGGCGACGATGGTGGTGTACTCCATGGCGCCGGCCTCTTCGAGCGCGCCCTTCACGGAGGCGATCGTCGAGCCCTTCTGACCGATGGCGACGTAGATGCAGCGCACCTGCTTGGTCGGGTCGCCCGACTCCCAGTTGGCCCGCTGGTTGATGATCGTGTCGAGAGCGATCGCGGTCTTGCCGGTCTGGCGGTCGCCGATGATGAGCTGACGCTGGCCGCGGCCGACGGGGATCATGGCGTCGATCGCCTTGATGCCGGTCTGCAGGGGCTCGTGCACCGACTTGCGCTGCATGACGCCGGGCGCCTGGAGCTCGAGTGCGCGGCGGCCCTCGATGCCGGTGATCTCGCCGAGACCGTCGATGGGGTTGCCGAGCGGGTCGATGACGCGGCCGAGGTAGCCCTCGCCGACGGGGACCGAGAGGACCTCGCCGGTGCGGGTGACGGGCTGGCCGGCTTCGATGCCCGAGAACTCGCCGAGGACGACGACACCGATCTCGTGCTCGTCCAGGTTCTGGGCGAGGCCGAGCGTGCCGTCCTCGAACGTCACGAGCTCGTTCGCCATGACGCCGGGAAGACCCTCGACGTGCGCGATGCCGTCGGCGGCGTCGATGACGGTGCCGACTTCGGTCGCCGCCGCGCCGGTGGGCTCGTAGGCGGCGACGAAGTCCTTCAGCGCGTCACGGATGACGTCGGGGCTGATTGAGAGATCTGCCATTGTTTTCCTTCGTTCATGGGGCCTCGGCCCCGAAGTCTCCGCCTCGCGGCGGGAAGTCTGTTAGCCGGCCAGCCGCTGACGCAGGTCGGCCAGGCGCGACGAGACGCTCGCGTCGATGACGTCGTCGGCGATCTGCACGCGCAGGCCTCCGACCACGGTCTCGTCCACGACGGTGTTCAGCGACACGGCGGTGCCGTAGCGCTTCGACAGTGCCGCGGCGAGACGCTCGGTCTGCGCGGCATTGAGCGGCGTCGCGGCGAAGACGGTCGCCACCTTCCGCCCGCGCTGGTCGGCGACGACCTTCGTCGCACGCGACAGCAGCTGCCGTACGCGCCGCTCCCGCGGCTGCTGGACGAGGGATGCCGCGATCAGCGTGGTCGCGCGGCTGGCGCGCCCACCGAGAAGCTTCTCGACCAGGGCTCCCTTGGCGTCGGCGTTGCCGAGCCGGCTGCCGAGAGCGAGCTCGAGCTCGGGGTTCTCGGCCACCGTGCGCGAGAAGCGGAACAGCTCCTCTTCGACGTCGGCCGTCGGCTCGGCGAGCGCTGCGGCGCGGACGGCGAGCTCTTCGATGCCGTCGACGAGTTCGGCAGCCGACGACCAGCGCTGCGAGACCACGGTGGTCAGCAGTGACGCGGTCGCGGGCTTCACCGCCCGGCCGAAGACGGCGGCCACGACCTGCCGGCGCGCGTCGACGGGGGCGGCCGAGTCGGCCAGCGCGCCGCTCAGCTGCGACGAGTCGCCCACGGCCCGCGCGGCGGCGAAGAGCTCGCCCGCCACGTCGAGGTCGATGCCCGACGTGGCGTCGAGCGCCTGCGTCGTCGCCGCGATGGCCTGAGTGGTCGCGCTGCCCATTACGCCCTCGGTCCCTGAGGCTGCCCGGCAGCCTCGGCCTCGGATGCCTCGAGCTCGGCGAGGAAGCGGTCGACGACGGCCTGGGCCTTCTTGTCGTCGGACAGCGTCTCGCCGATCACACCGCCGGCGAGGTCGAGGGCGAGCGTGCCCACCTCGCTGCGCAGCGACACGAGGGCCGTCTGGCGCTCGGCTTCGATCTGCGCGTGAGCGGTCGACGTGAGGCGCGCGGCCTCGGCGGATGCCGTCTCCTTCGCCTCGGCGACGATCTTGCGGCCGTCCTCACGGGCGGCGTCGCGGATCTCACCGGCCTCGCGGCGGGCGTCGGCGAGCTGAGCGGTGTACTCCTCGAGCGCCGCCTCGGCCTTGCGCTGAGCCTCGTCGGCCTTGGCGATGTTGCCCTCGATGGCAGCGGAGCGCTCGTCGAGCAGCTTCTTCATCCGGGGAAGGGCGACCCTCCAGAAGATGACGAGAATGACGATGAAGCACACCGACGACCAGATGATGTCGTACCAGGCGGGGATGAGAGGGTTGTGCGCTTCCGCAGCACCCTCTTCCGCGGCGTACGCGACAAGAGCGTTCAGCATCCTGTCTCCTTAGTAAGAGGTCGGTTCGGTTCAGGCGTAGCCGAAGATGAAGCCGGTAGCGATGCCGATGAAGGCGAGCGCCTCGGTGAAGGCGATACCGATCCACATGAGCACCTGCAGGCGGCCGGCGAGCTCGGGCTGGCGCGCCACGCCCTCGATCGTCTTGCCGACGACGATGCCCACGCCGATGGCCGGACCGATCGCGGCCAGGCCGTAGCCGACGGTGGCGATGGAGCCGGTGACCTCGGCGAGAACCGTAGTTGCGTCCACGGGGGTGTTTCCTTTCGGTTGTGGGCGGCCTTCCGGCCGTCCCGTATCAGTGCTCTTCAGCGACCGCGAGCTGGATGTAGACCGCGGTGAGAAGGGCGAAGACGTAGGCCTGGAGGACGGCCACCAGGATCTCGAACAGGGTGAAGACGAAGCCGAACGCGAGGCTGCCGGCGCCGAGGATCGACCACCAGCCGCCGAGGTCGACGATGAAGAACTGCGTGGCGGCGAAGAACAGCACGAGCAGCAGGTGGCCGACCATCATGTTCATGAGGAGTCGGAGCGTCAGCGTGATGGGCCGGATGATGAAGGTCGAGATGAGCTCGATCGGCGTGACGATGAAGTAGATCGGCCACGGCACGCCCGAGGGGAAGAGCGAGTTCTTGAAGAAGTTCTTCGGGCTCTTCTTGATGCCGGCGTAGATGAACGTCACGTAGCTGACGATCGCGAGCGTGAGCGGCACCGCGATGATGCTCGTGCCGGCGATGTTCAGGAACGGGATGATGCCCGTGATGTTCATGAACAGGATCATGAAGAACATCGTCGTGAGGATGGGCAGGAAGCGCTGAGCGTCCTTCTTGCCGAGGAGGTCTTCGCCGATGTTCACCCGGACGAAGTCGAGGCCCATCTCGACGAGGCTCTGGAAGCGCCCCGGGACGACCTTCATGCGCCGGGTGCCGAGCCAGAAGATCAGGACGACCGCGATCGTCGCGAGGAACTGGATCAGGTGGATCCGAGTGATCGGCACACCGGCCAGGGTCGTGAGAACCTCAGGGAAGAACTCATCGATCGTAGGACCGTGGAACTCCGGCGGAGCATCCGCAGCAAAGGGGGCGATCAGGGTCGCAGCTTGAGTAGTCAGCGCTGGCTCCAGCTTCGGGGCATCGGTCGAGAACCGTTGCGACGATGGTCGGTGAGCGTCACTCCGCGAAAATCTCGCGGAGCGAGCGTGGCGGGCGCGAGATCAGCCTATCAAACTCCTGGCGTGCCGGAATCCGCGGCGGGGCGATCCTGCGGGGACTGGGCATGAGCGTCGCGGCGGTCCCCCGCGTCGGGGTCGGTAGGCAGCTGGACGTCGCTGACGTGGGGCACCCGCATCCGGGTCAGGACCACGACGTCGACGGCGAGGGACGCGAGCACGCTCGCCACGAGCGCGAGGAAGAACACGGTCGGATCGATCCACGGCTGACCGCGCAGCACGAAGAGCAGGACGAGGAAGACGACGAATTTCAGGATCCATCCGCCGAGCACGATGCCGAAGAAGATCGGCACGTAGAGCGCGTCGCCGTACCAGCGGTTGGCGATGAGGATGCTGATGACGGTGATCGCGAGGAACGCAGCGCCGACGAGCACGCCGGCGAGCCCGCTCCAGAGCCCGTTCGGACCGGCCACGAGGTAGCCGACGAGGCCGGCGATGACGGCGAGGCTCCCGGCGACGATCCCTCCCCACACCAGGACGGTGCGGAGGATGGGGGTGCTCGAAACGGGGTTGGGGCTCATCGGGCGTTCTCCAGGACGGGTTCGGGTCGGGGCGCGGGGCGGCGCGAGGGCATGAGGGTGACGACGAGGCAGGCCGCGGCGCCCACGACGCCGAACGCCACGCCGAGCAGGTAGTCGCCGGGCCACCCCTCGGACGTGCCGATGTACATCAGCAGCACCGAGAGGCTCACGATGGCCGTCCACGCGTAGAAGATCAGCACGGCGTCGCGGTCGGAGTGACCCATGTCGAGCATGCGGTGATGCAGGTGCTTGCGATCGGGCGAGAAGGGCGACTTGCCCTGCGACATCCGCCGCACGACGGCGAGCCCGAAGTCGAGCAGCGGCAGCAGCACGACCACCACGGGCAGGAGGATCGGGATGAACGCGCCGAGCAGCTGCGAGCGACCGAACTCGTCGTTGTCGCCGATCATCGCCGGGGTGATGCTGCTCGTGACGGCGATCGCCGAGCAGGCCATGAGGAGCCCGATCATGAGCGCGCCCGAGTCGCCCATGAAGAGCCGCGCGGGGCGCCAGTTGAGCGGCAGGAACCCGATGCACACGCCGATCAGCACGGCGGCGATGAACGAGGCGAGGTTGAAGAACGAGCTCGCCCCCGTGTCGCGCGCGAGCATGTACGAGTACGCGAAGAACACGCCGTTGGCGATGAGGGCCACCCCGGCGACGAGCCCATCGAGACCGTCGATGAAGTTGACCGCGTTCATGACGACGACGATGGCGAAGACGGTGAGGGTGAAGCTCATCCAGCTGGATCCCATCGCGATCCCGCCGATGGGGAGCGAGTAGATCTGCAGCTCGCCGAACCACGCGATGATGCCGGCGGCGAGAAACTGCACGCCGAGCTTGATCATCCAGTCGATGTCCCAGAGGTCGTCGGCGACCCCGATGACGACGATGAGGAAGGTGGCGCCGAGGATCGCCCAGATCTGGACGGGCTCGCTCCAGATGATGGCGAAGAACGGATGCTGCGAAGAGACGAGGAACGCGGCGACGACGCCGACGAACATGGCCACACCGCCGAGGCGGGGCGTGGGCGTCTTGTGCACGTCCCGCTCGCGGATGCCCGGGTACAGCTTGTACTTCAGGCTCAGTCGCCACACCGTCCATGCCAGCGCGAAGGTGACGGCGGCGGTGAAGAGGATCGTGAAGACGTACTGCTTCACGAGGTGCTCGGCTCGTCGGGGTCGGGCTCCAGTAGATCGCCCAACACCTCGCGTAGCCGCTCGCGCGAGACTGCTCCCTCGCGCAGGACGCGCACGACCGGCTTGCTCCCGCCCACCAGGCTCGTCGCGTCGACGATGGTCGAGGCGATCCCGTCCGTCGACATGCCGTCGCCGAGATACACCGCGACGCTGTCGCCGAGCATGTCCTCGGCGTCCTCGGGGGCGATCGCGGCGGCCATGCCGGTGCGGTTCGCGCTCGACACGGCGAGCGGGCCGGTCTCTTCCAGGAGCTCGAGCGCGATGCGGTGCGCGGGCATCCGCACCGCGACCGTGCCGCGGGTCTCACCGAGGTCCCACGACAGCGACGGCTGGGCGGGGAGGACGATGGTGAGCCCGCCGGGCCAGAACTCTTCGACCAGCCTCTCGACCGGCTCGGGCACCTCGGCGACGAGCGCGCGGAGCGTCGCGATGCCGGCCACCAGGACGGGCGGGGGCATCTGGCGGGTGCGGCCCTTGGCGTCGAGCAGGCGCTGCACGGCGGTCGCGCTGAAGGCGTCGGCGGCCACCCCGTAGACGGTGTCGGTGGGGATGACGACGAGCTCGCCACGGCCGATGGCCTGGCGCGCATGGCGCATGCCGGAAAGCAGCTGCGCCTCATCACGGCAGTCGAAGATGGGGGACATGTCGCGCACAGTCTAATTGCGACGTCCCGGACGCACGCTGGACGCCGCCCGGAAGGCTCCTGCTACGGCCGGATCGCGGTGGTCGCGCGGTCGCGCATCGTGAGGTCGGGATGGGTCGCAGCGGCCCGCCAGCCGTCGGCCGTGAGGATCGCGCGGATCGCTTCGCCCTGCCACTCGCCGTGCTCGATCACGATCGTGCCGCCGGGGTGCGCCAGCCGCAGGCCGACGCCGCTGAGCACCCGCACGACGTCGAGGCCGTCCTCTCCCCCGTACAGGGCGGCGGGCGGGTCGAAGAACCGCACCTCCGGATCGCGCGGGATCGCGGCATCCGGAACATACGGCGGGTTGGAGGCGACGACCGACACCGTGCCGTCGAGCTCGGGGAATGCGTGCTCGAGGTCGATGAACGCGAGCCGCGCGTTGTCGGCGGCGACGTGGGCGAAGTTCTCCTTGGTCCAGATGAAGGCGTCGACGGAGTTCTCGGCGGCGTAGACCCGTGCGTGCGGCACCTCGGTGGCCATCGCGAGGGCGATCGCGCCGCTTCCGGTTCCGAGATCCACCGCGATGGGGCTGGGGGATGCCGCGGCCCGCAGCGCGTCGATCGCGAGCTGTGCGACGATCTCGGTCTCGGGCCGGGGCACGAACACCCCGGGGCCGACGTGCAGCTCGAGGTGGCGGAAGGGCGCCACGCCCGTGATGTGCTGCAGCGGCTCGCGGGTCGCGCGCCGCTCGACCGCGTCGTCGAGGCGTGCCGCGTCGGCGGCGTCGATCGGGTCGCCGCGGAAGGCCGCCGCC
The DNA here is from genome assembly GCF_042803895.1 of Microbacterium sp. NPDC057407. Classification (NCBI taxonomy): domain Bacteria; kingdom Bacillati; phylum Actinomycetota; class Actinomycetes; order Micrococcales; family Microbacteriaceae; genus Microbacterium; species Microbacterium sp. NPDC057407. The sequence continues at coordinate 161,733 of NZ_JBHVCA010000006.1, forward strand.
TGCACGCCCCCGCGGCCGAGGCCCAGCACGAACGCGGTCAGCAGCTCGGCGTCGACCTCGGGGTCGGGAACGCCGGCGTCGGCGAGGCGCGCGATCGCGGCGCGGAGCGCGTCGGACAGCGACGAAGAGCGTGCGGGGCCAGGCATGAGCCCGTCCAGCCTAAGCCCCGTCATATTGGACGCGGAGCGGATGCCTCCCCCTAGGCTTGTGCCACCCGCAGACCTCTCCTTTCGAAAGGCCCGTCATGACCGGCATCCATCCCGACATCACCTCCGCCTTCGGAAACACCCCGCTGGTGCGCCTGAACCGGGTCGCCGAAGGGCTGGGCGGCAACGTGCTCGCCAAGCTCGAGTTCTACAACCCGGCCTCGAGCGTCAAAGACCGGCTCGGCATCGCCATCGTCGACGCCGCCGAGGCCTCCGGAGAGCTCAAGCCGGGCGGCACCATCGTCGAGGCCACGAGCGGCAACACCGGCATCGCACTCGCGATGGTCGGGGCCGCGCGCGGCTACCGCGTCGTGCTCGCCATGCCGTCGTCGATGTCGATCGAGCGGCGCCTGCTGCTCAAGGGCTACGGCGCCGAACTGGTGCTGACCGACCCGTCAGGCGGCATGAAGCTCGCGATCGCGAAGGCCGAGGAGCTCGCCGCCGAGATCCCGGGCGCCGTGCTCGCGCGCCAGTTCGAGAACGAGGCGAACCCCGCCATCCACCGCAAGACCACGGCCGAGGAGATCATCCGCGACACCGACGGGCAGGTGGACTACTTCGTGGCCGGCATCGGCACCGGCGGCACGATCACGGGCGTCGGCCAGGTGCTCAAGGAGCGCGTGCCGAGCGCGAAGGTGGTCGCCGTCGAGCCGGCCGATTCGCCCCTCCTGACCAAGGGAACCCCCGGTCCGCACAAGATCCAGGGCATCGGGCCCAACTTCGTCCCGGCGATCCTCGACCGCGAGGTCATCGACGAGGTCTTCGACGTCGAGTTCACCGACGCGATCGACACGGCACGCGCGGTCGGCACGAAGGACGGCATCCTCGTCGGCATCTCGTCGGGTGCCGCCGTGTGGGCCGCTCTGCAGATCGCCGCGCGTCCCGAGGCCGCCGGCAAGAACATCGTCGTGATCATCCCCTCGTTCGGCGAGCGCTACCTGTCGACCGCGCTCTTCGAGAACCTGCGAGAGGATTGAGGCACACCGCTTTCAGAAAGGCGTTCCGTGCCCGGCATCCATTCCGACATCACCACCGCGTTCGGTGAGACCCCGCTCGTGCGGCTCAACGCGCTCACGCGCGGCCTCGACGCCGAGGTGCTCGCCAAGCTCGAGTTCTACAACCCGGGATCGAGCGTGAAGGACCGTCTCGGCTACGCGCTCGTCACGGCGGCCGAGCAGGCAGGCGAGCTGAAGCCGGGCGGCACCATCGTCGAGTCGACGAGCGGCAACACCGGCATCGCGCTGGCGCTGATCGGCGCGGCGCGCGGGTACAAGGTGATCCTGACGATGCCGGCGTCGATGTCGAAGGAACGCCGCACGCTGCTGAAGGCGTACGGCGCGCAGCTGGTGCTCACCGACCCCTACAAGGGCATGACCGAGGCGGTCGCCGAAGCGCGCCGCATCGTCGACGAGACGCCGGGCGCGATCCTCGCCCGCCAGTTCGAGCATCAGGCGAACGCCGAGATCCACCGGCGCACGACGGCCGAGGAGATCTGGCGCGACACCGAGGGCCGCGTCGACTACTTCGTCGCCGGGTCGGGAACCGGCGGCACGATCACCGGTGTCGGCCAGGTGCTGAAGGAGCGCAACCCCGACGTCCGGATCGTGGTGGTCGAGCCCAAGGACTCCCCCATGCTGTCGGAGGGCCGCGCCGGCGGCCACCGCATCCAGGGCATCGGGCCGAACTTCGTGCCCGACGTGCTCGACCGCTCGGTGATCGACGAGATCTTCGATGTCGAGTTCGACGATGCGATCCGCGTCGCCCGGGAGCTCGCGACGGCCGAGGGCATCCTCGCAGGCATGTCGGCCGGAGCTGCGGTCTGGGCGGCGCTGGAGATCGCCGCCCGTCCCGAGGCGGCGGGCAAGCGGATCGTGGTGCTGGTGCCCGACTCGGGCGAGCGCTACCTGTCGACGGCGCTGTACGAGCACCTGCGCGAGCCCGAGAAGGCCGCGTCGTGAGCGAGCGCGTCGGCCTGCTCGCACGGGTGCGCGAAGACCTCACGGCCGCGCGCCTGCGCGACCCGGCAGCGCGCAGCGGGGTTGAGATCGCGCTCCTCTATCCGGGGCTGCACGCCATCTGGGCGCACCGGGTGTGGCACGCGCTGTGGGTCCGCCGGGTGCGTTTCGTCGCCCGGGCGGGTTCGCAGGTCACCCGCTGGCTGACCGGCATCGAGATCCACCCCGGCGCGACGATCGGGCGTCGATTCTTCATCGACCACGGCATGGGCGTCGTGATCGGCGAGACCGCCGAGGTCGGAGACGACGTCATGCTCTACCACGGGGTGACGCTGGGTGGTCGTCAGCGCGAGGGCGGCAAGAGGCATCCGACGATCGAGGACGGCGTCGCGATCGGTGCCGGTGCGAAGATCCTCGGCCCGGTCACCGTCGGCGCAGGCTCGGTCGTGGGAGCGAACGCGGTGGTGACGAAGGATGCCCCGCCCGACAGCGTGCTCGTCGGGATCCCCGCCAAGCCCCGGCACCGGCGCGACGGCGAAGACACCCGCGCCCTCCTCACGGCCCCCGAGTACCCCGAGTACCACATTTGACGCGACGCGCGGCCGATCAAGATCGAGTAGCCCGGCCGAAGGCCGCGCGTATCGAGATCTCCCGCCCACGGCGCCTCCCCCGCAGATCGAGTGCCGCCGCAGGCGGTGTATCGAGATCCCCCCGCGATCAGCACCGGGCGGCCCGGTCAGGGGGTGCGGCCCTGGTCGACCTTCTTCTTGATGAACAACGGCGGGAGCAGCCAGGTCGCGAGCGCGGTCACGAGCCACACGATGAGCGTGCCGATGATCCAGGCGACGGGGCCGTCGATGCCGATGCCCGCCGCGGGGATGAGCACGGCGATGAGGAGCGCCACGAAGGTCGACAGCAGGCCCACTCCCCCGACGAGCGCGTTGGCGTGACGGCGGGTGAGTGTGAAGATCCACGGCGTCAGCACGCTCTGCAGGATCGCGAAGATGACGACGGCGAGCAGGATGCCCCACCAGTCGTTCCAGTGGAGCGAGAACCCGGGCAGCAGCAGGTCGGCGGCGACGAGACCGAGGAACGCCGACACCAGGAAGATGAGGGCACGGATGACGAGGGTGATCACGCGCTGAGCCTAGCGCCGAGGCATCCGGTTCTCGATGGGACCACCGCGCCCCGCGCTACCGTAACCGGCGTTCGCGCCTCGCCCGAACGGCCGCGCGTGCCGGGAAAGGCCCGCGCGAACCCCGCGCCGGCAGCCCCGGGGTCAGGCGTCGCCGCCGAGCGCCGCGAGCCGCGCCTCTTCGTCGGCCTGGATCGCCGACTCGATGATGGGCTCGAGCGCGCCGTCCATGACCTGGTCGAGGTTGTACGCCTTGTAGCCGGTGCGGTGGTCGGCGATGCGGTTCTCGGGGAAGTTGTAGGTGCGGATGCGCTCGGACCGGTCCATGCCGCGGATCTGCGACTTGCGGGCGTCGGATGCCGCAGCTTCGAGTTCTTCCTGCTGCCGCGCGAGCAGCCGGGCACGCAGCACCCGCATGCCGGCCTCGCGGTTCTGGAGCTGCGACTTCTCGTTCTGCATCGAGACGACGATGCCCGTCGGCACGTGGGTGATGCGCACCGCCGAGTCGGTGGTGTTCACGGACTGCCCGCCCGGTCCGGACGACCGGAAGACGTCGATCTTGAGGTCGGCCTGGTTGATCTCGATCTCGTCGGGCTCGTCGACCTCGGGGAACACGAGCACACCGGTGGTCGAGGTGTGGATGCGTCCCTGCGACTCGGTGGCGGGCACGCGCTGCACGCGGTGGACGCCGCCCTCGTACTTGAGGTGCGCCCACACCCCCTGCGCCGGGTCGGACGACGAGCCCTTGATCGCGACCTGCACGTCCTTGTAGCCGCCGAGGTCGGACTCGTTGCGTTCGAGCAGCTCGGTCTTCCACCCCTTCGAGGCGGCGTACTGCAGGTACATCCGCAACAGGTCGGCGGCGAACAGCGCCGACTCGGCGCCGCCTTCGCCCTGCTTGATCTCCATGATCACGTCGCGTGCGTCGTCGGGGTCGCGCGGGATCAGGAGGCGCCGCAGGCGCTCCTGGGCGTCGGCGAGCCCGGCTTCGAGCGCCGGGATCTCTTCGGCGAACGCGTCGTCCTCTTTGGCGAGTTCGCGCGCCGCGTCGAGATCATCGGATGCCGCGGCCCAGTCCTCGTACGCCTTCACGATGCGCGACAGCTCGGCGTAGCGCCGGTTGACGCGCTTCGCCCGGGCGGCGTCGGCGTGCACCGCCGGGTCGGAGAGCTCGGCCTGGACGGCGGTGTGCTCCTCGATCAGTCCTCGGACGGAGTCGAACATGGCGGGTTCGGCCACGTGGTGCTCCCCGAGGTTCAGCGGATGCTGTTGTCGTCCGCGTGGCTGCGTCCGCCGCCGTGGCCGGTGGTCGGCGCCGGGATCGACTTCTGCATCTGAATGAGGAACTCGACGTTCGACTGGGTCTCTTTGAGCTTGCCGAGCACGACCTCGAGGGCCTGCTGGGGCTCGAGGCCGGCCAGGGCACGGCGGAGCTTCCAGGTGATCTTGACCTCGTCGGGCGACAGGAGCATCTCTTCGCGGCGGGTGCTCGACGCGTTGACGTCGACGGCCGGGAAGATGCGCTTGTCGGCGAGCTGGCGGTTGAGGCGCAGTTCGCTGTTGCCGGTGCCCTTGAACTCCTCGAAGATGACCTCGTCCATCTTGGAGCCGGTCTCGACGAGAGCCGTGGCGAGGATCGTGAGCGAACCGCCGTTCTCGATGTTGCGCGCCGCGCCGAAGAACCGCTTCGGCGGGTACAGCGCCGACGCGTCGACGCCACCGGTGAGCACGCGGCCCGAGGTCGGTGCCGAGATGTTGTAGGCGCGGCCGAGGCGGGTGATCGAGTCGAGCAGCACGACCACGTCGCGGCCGAGCTCGACCAGGCGCTTGGCGCGCTCGATCGCCAGCTCGGCGACCGTGGTGTGGTCTTCTGCCGGGCGGTCGAAGGTCGAGGCGATGACCTCGCCCTTCACGGTGCGCTGCATGTCGGTGACCTCTTCGGGGCGCTCGTCGACGAGCACGACCATGAGGTGAACCTCGGGGTTGTTGATCGCGATGGCGTTGGCGATCTGCTGCAGCACGATCGTCTTGCCCGCCTTCGGCGGTGCGACGATGAGGCCGCGCTGGCCCTTGCCGATCGGCGCGACGAGGTCGATGATCCGCTGGGTGAGCTTCTCGGGCGCGGTCTCGAGGCGCAGGCGCTCCTGCGGGTAGAGCGGCGTCAGCTTGCCGAATTCGACGCGGGTCGCGGCGTCGTCGACCGAGAGGCCGTTGATCGCGTCGACCTTGACGAGCGCGTTGTACTTCTGACGGCTGGACTGCTCGCCCTCGCGCGGCTGCTTGATGGCGCCGACGACCGCGTCGCCCTTGCGCAGGTTGTACTTCTTGACCTGTCCGAGCGAGACGTACACGTCGCTCGTGCCGGGCAGGTAGCCCGACGTGCGCACGAACGCGTAGTTGTCGAGCACGTCGAGGATGCCCGCGATCGGGATCAGGACGTCGTCCTCGCCGATCTCGGTCTCGAACTCGTCGCCGCCCTGTGCGGTGCCGCCGCGGCGCTTGTTGCGCTGGCGGTTGCGGCCGCCGGACTGCGGCTGGTCGTCGTCGCTGTCGGCGTCCTTCGCGGGCTGTGCGGGCGCGTTCTGCCCGCCGTTCTGACCGTTCTGGCCGTTGCCGCCGTTCTGGCCGCCCTGGGCGTTGCCGCCCCGGTTGCGGCTGCGGCTGCGGCTGCGGCTGCGGCCGCGCGACGGCTGCTCGTCGGAGCCTTCGCCGCTCTGCTCGGCGCTGTCGGCGTCGGATGCCTCGGCCGGGGCGCCCTCGACGGGAGCCTCGCCCTCGGCGGGCGCGGCGGCGGGCGCCTCGGCGGTGTCGGCGGCGGATGCCTCGGCAACCGTCTCAGCTGCGGCGGGCGTCTCGGCCACGGCGTCGGCGGAGGGCGCCTCGGCGGCCTCGGGCTTGGGGTCGGTGCTCTTGGCGCGGCGGGGCTCGCGCTTGCGCGGCGCCTTCGCGGGAGCTTCGACAGCCGCGTCGGCGGGCGCGGCGGGGGCGACCTCGACGGATGCCGCGGCTGCGGCGACGGCGGCGGCCTCAGCCTCAGCGGGGGCGCCCTCGGCCACCGGCGCCTCGGCGGGCGCGGCCTCAGCGGCCGGTGCGGCCTCGTCGGCGGGGGCGGCCTCAGCGGCCGGTGCGTCAACGACCTCGACCTCGGCGGCCGGCGCCTCGTCGGCTGCCGCAACCTCAGCCGCAGTCTCGGCCTCAGCAGCCTCGTCGGGCTCGGCCTCAGCCGCAGCGCCCTCGGCCGCGGTCTCGACCGAACCGGACTCGGCGACCTCGGCGGACTCAGCCGCGGCGGTGTCGGTGGTGCCGGCGTTCTCGACCTCGGGCGCCTCGGCGCGCTCGTCGGCCGATGCGTCGGCAGTGTGGATCTCGGAGATGGACTCCACGAGTTCTCCCTTGTCAAACGAATGGAAAATGCACGTTCGCACGGACGCGCTGCTCGGCAGGCGTCTGCCCGACCCCTTGACGAACTCAGATCCTTCGGTCGGCGTGTGCACCGCGATGGTGCTCAGAGGCCGTCAGCAGGATGGGGGGCTGTGCGGGGTTCGCAGATTGCGACGGAGGCCAGATTCACGACTCATGTGGAACCCTCCGCGTGCTCCCTCACTGTACCACCCTTGAAGTCGACGGCGAGCATGAGCGCCTCCCACGGGGTGTCGGCCGCGCGGGCCGCGAGGGCGGCGGCGTCGAGGCGACGGCCGGGTCCGTCGGCCAGCACGAGCACGCTCGGTCCCGCACCCGAGACGACGGCGGCGAACCCGTCGGCGCGCAGCGCCCGCACGAGCCGGTCGGTCTCGGGCATGGCGCTCGCCCGGTAGTTCTGGTGCAGCTTGTCTTCGGTGGCGGCCTGCAGCAGCTCGGGGCTCTGGGTGAGCGCGGCGATGAGCAGCGCCGAGCGCGACACGTTGAAGACCGCGTCCTCACGGGGCACCTGCAGCGGCTGCAGGCTGCGGGCGACCTCGGTCGACATCGTGAACTCGGGCACGAAGACGAGCGGCGAGACGCCGCGGTGCACGAGGAGCTTCTTGTGCTGGGGCCCGGTCTCGTCGACCCACGCGATCGTGAGCCCGCCGAACAGGGCCGGGGCGACGTTGTCGGGGTGTCCCTCCAGCTCGGTCGCGAGGCGCAGGAGCGTGTCGTCGCCGAACTCGACGTCGCCCTCGAGCAGGCCCTTCGCGGCGAGCAGTCCCGACACGACGGCCGCGCCCGACGAGCCCAGGCCGCGGCCGTGCGGGATCACGTTGTGCGCGTGCAGGCGGAGCCCCGGCATCCGTCGCCCCACCGATTCGTACGCGTACGCGATCGCGCGCACCACGAGGTGCGAGGCGTCGCGGGGCACGTCGTCGGCGCCGGCTCCGGTCACGTCGATCTCGAGCTCGCCCTCGGGCAGGGCCGTGACGTCGAGCTCGTCGTACACGCTCAGCGCGAGGCCGAGGGTGTCGAACCCGGGTCCGAGGTTGGCGCTGGTCGCGGGGACCCGCACCACCACCCGTCGCCCCGGTGCGGGCGCGACGGGTGCGTTCACGCGGTCGCCCCCACGGGGGCGAGGTCGAGAACGGATGCCACGTCCGACGTGGTCGCGTCGACCACTGTGGGCTCGACCTGGGTGCCGTCGGCGTTGCGGAGGGCCCACTGCGGGTCTTTGAGCCCGTGGCCGGTCACCGTCAGCACGACGCGCGCGCCCTTCGGCACGACGCCCGCCTCGACGCGGTCGAGCAGGCCGGCGACGCTGATCGCCGATGCCGGCTCGACGAAGATGCCGACCCCTCCGGAGAGCAGCTTCTGCGCCGCGAGGATGCGGTCGTCGTCGATGGCGCCGAAGTAGCCGTCGGTCGCCTCGCGCGCTTCGAGCGCGAACTCCCACGACGCGGGGTTGCCGATGCGGATCGCGCTGGCAACCGTCTCAGGGTTCTTGACGACCTCGCCGCGCACGAGCGGCGCCGAGCCCTCGGCCTGGAAGCCGAACATGCGCGGCACGCGCGTGGCGACACCCGCCTCGACCTCTTCGCGGTAGCCGCGCGAGTAGGCGGTGTAGTTTCCGGCGTTGCCGACCGGGATGAAGTGGAAGTCGGGGGCGTCGCCCAGCTGCTCGACCACCTCGTAGGCGGCGGTCTTCTGGCCGTCGATGCGGTCGGGGTTCACCGAGTTGACGAGGTGCACCGGGTAGTTGTCGGCGAGCTCGCGGGCGATCTCGAGGCAGTCGTCGAAGTTGCCGCGGATCTGGATGAGCTGCCCGTTGTGCGCGACGGCCTGCGAGAGCTTGCCCATCGCGATCTTGCCCTCGGGCACCAGCACGGCGGCGGTGATGCCGGCGTGGGCGGCGTATGCGGCGGCGGAGGCCGAGGTGTTGCCGGTCGAGGCGCAGATGACGGCTTTCGCGCCGTGCTCGATCGCACGCGAGACGGCGACGGTCATCCCCCGGTCCTTGAACGAGCCGGTCGGGTTCATGCCTTCGAACTTGACCCAGACGTCGGCTCCGGTGAGGCGCGAGAGCGCCGGGGCCGGGAGGAGCGGCGTGCCGCCCTCGCCGAGGGTGACGACGGTCGAGGCATCCGTGACACCCAGTCGATCCGCGTATTCGCGCAGGACTCCGCGCCAGACGTGTGCTGCCATGTCGGTCAGTCTCCTTCCACACGCAGGACCGAGACGACGCGCTCGACGACGCCGCTCGCGGCGAGACGGTCGACCGTCTCGCTGAGGTCCTGCTCCAAGGCTTTGTGCGTGCCGATGACGAGGCGGGCGGTGCGGGCGTCTTCGCCCGCCACCGGCTGCTCGACGGTCGCGATCGAGACCCGGCCGTCGCTCAGGATGCCGGCGACGGTCGCCAGCACTCCGGCCTCGTCGGTCACCTCGAGGGTGATCTGGTAGCGCGTGGTGACGCGGCCGACCGGGACGACGGGGAGGTTCGCGAGGGTCGACTCGCCGACGCCCACGCCACCGGCGATGTGGCGGCGCGCGGCCGAGACGACGTCGCCGAGCACGGCCGACGCGGTCTGCACACCGCCGGCGCCGGCGCCGTAGAACATGAGGTTGCCGGCGGCTTCGGCCTGCACGAAGACGGCGTTGTTCGCGCCGTGGACGCTCGCGAGCGGGTGCGCGCGATCGACCAGCGCCGGGTACACGCGGACGGAGATCGCCTCGCCCTCGGAGCCGGTCAGGCGCTCGCACACCGCGAGCAGCTTGATGACGTAGCCGGCGTGGCGCGCGGCATCCATCATCCCCTTGTCGATGCCGGTGATGCCCTCGCGGTGCACCGCGTCGAGCGGCACGGTCGTGTGGAAGGCGAGGCTCGCGAGGATCGCCGCCTTCTGCGCCGCGTCGTAGCCCTCGACGTCGGCCGTCGGGTCGGCCTCGGCGTAGCCGAGCTTCTGCGCGTCGGCGAGCACGTCGGCGTAGTCGGCGCCCTCGGTGTCCATGCGGTCGAGGATGTAGTTCGTCGTGCCGTTGACGATGCCCATGATGCGCTGCACGCGGTCGCCGGCGAGCGAATCGCGCAGGGGGCGGATGATCGGGATGGCGCCGGCGGCGGCGGCCTCGTAGTACACCTCGGCGCCGACCTGATCGGCGGCGTCGAAGATCTCGGGTCCGTGCGTGGCGAGCAGGGCCTTGTTCGCGGTGACGACGTCGGCGCCGGAGTTGATGGCCTGCAGCAGGTAGGCGCGCGCCGGCTCGATGCCGCCCATGAGCTCGATCACGATGTCGGCGCCGACGATCAGCGACTCGGCGTCGGTGGTGAAGAGCTCGCGGGGCAGGTCGGCGTCGCGCGGGGCGTCGACGTCGCGGACGGCGATGCCCACGAGCTCGAGGCGGGCTCCGGCCCGGTCGGCGAGCTCGTCGGCGTGCTGGCGCAGCAGCGCGGCGACCTGCGATCCCACGGCGCCGGCGCCCAGGAGCGCGACGCGGAGGCGGCGGTAGTCGGTCATGCCTTCCCTTCCCTCGGGGTGACGCCCACGTCGCGCGAGAGCAGATCGTCGATCGTCTCGCCGCGCACGATGACGCGGGCCTCTCCCCCGCGCAGCGCCACGACGGGCGGGCGGGGGACGTAGTTGTAGTTGCTCGCGAGCGAGAAGCAGTACGCGCCGGTCGCCGGCACCGCGAGCAGGTCGCCCGGGGTGATGTCGCCGGGCAGGTACTCGGCATCGACGACGATGTCGCCCGACTCGCAGTGCTTGCCGACCACCCGCGCGAGCGCGGGGGCGGCGTCGCTGATGCGTGAGGCGACGCGGGCCGAGAACTGGGCCCCGTAGAGCGCGGGCCGCGGGTTGTCGCTCATGCCGCCGTCGACGCTGACGTACAGGCGCGTGGCGCCGTCGCCGGCCTCGACGGGCTTGGTGGTGCCGACCTCGTAGAGGGTGACACCGGCCGGTCCGACGATGGCGCGGCCGGGCTCGAACGCCAGGTCGGGCATCCGGATGCCTCGCACCTCGCACTCGCGCGCGACGGCGTCGGCGATCCCGGCGGCGAGGTCTTCGATCGGCGTCGGGTCGTCGACGGACGTGTACGCGATGCCGAAGCCGCCGCCGAGGTTCAGGACGGGCAGGTCGCCCCCGGCGAGCAGCTCGGCGTGGAGCTCGACGATGCGGGCCGCCGACTCCTGGAACCCGGCGGTGCCGAAGATCTGCGATCCGATGTGGCAGTGCAGGCCGATGAGCTCGAGTCCGGGGACCTCGCGCACGCGTGCGGCGGCGGCGACGGCATCCGTCAGCGTGAAACCGAACTTCTGGTCTTCGTGCGCCGTCGCCAAGAAGTCATGGGTCTCGGCGTGCACGCCGCTGTTGACGCGCAGCAGCACCGCCTGGGTGGCGCCGCGGCGCTCGACGATGGCGGCGAGGCGCTCGATCTCGATGGGGCTGTCGATGACGATCGATCCGATGCCTGCGGCGACGGATGCCTCGAGCTCGGCGACGCTCTTGTTGTTGCCGTGGAATCCGAGGCGTGCGGGGTCGGCGCCGCCGGCGAGGGCGACGGCGAGCTCTCCCCCGGTGCAGACGTCGATCGCGAGTCCTTCTTCGCGCACCCAGCGGACCACCTCGGTGCTGAGGAACGCCTTGCCGGCGTAGTAGACGCGGGCCTGCACGCCGTGGCGGGCGGCTGCGGCGCGGAAGGCGTCGAGAGTGCGGCGGCCGCGCCCGCGGACCTCGTCTTCGTCGAGGACCCACAGCGGGGTGCCGAAGCGCTCACGCAGTTCGGTCGCCGGGATGCCGCCGAGGGTGAGTACGCCGTCGGTGTCGCGGGACGCCCGCTCGGGCCACACGTGAGCGGCGAGCGCGTTGGCGTCGTCGGGCTCGACCAGCCACTCCGGTGCCAGCGAGTCAGGCTGAGCCTGCGGGTGGGACGGCGACGGGGCGGACACGGGGGACCAATCGGTTCGGGCTCGTGGCGGTGCGGGCTTCGTGGGGTTCGGGCTCGTGGCGGTTGAGGCTGCAGGGGGCCGCCCGGTGACCGGATCGGCGGTGCCGCCGCGGCCGGGGGGTTCACGTGCCGAGGCGTCCTTGCAGTCTAGGGCACGGCCCATGCCCCGCCCGTGATGTGCGTCACGGGCGGACGCGCTGGTCGCTGCCCTCGGGGATGCGTGTCCCAGTTTTGCGAGCGTGTGTGCCCGCCGGCGGCGCAATGGCGGGACACGGTGTCGAAGAAGTGGGACATCGATGGGCGCTGAGCTCGGGCCGGGACGGAGAGCTGCCCAGCGTGAGCGGGGTGCGAGGGTTCTATGTCCCGATTTTGTGAGCCTCTGACCCCGCCGGCCCCTCGAAAGTGGGACATGGAATCGAAGAAGTGGGACATCGTGGACGCCCGAGGTCATGCCCGGCCCGTGATGTGCGTCACGGGCTGACGCGCTGGTCGCAGGTGCCGTTCTCCTGCAGGGTCACGTCGTTGACGATGGCGCCGTCGACGTCGGCGTCGGCGACCAGGACGTCGCCGTCGACCTGCACGTCGGTGAGGGTGACGCCGGCCGGCAGGTAGTCGGCGATGCAGACGCTCCAGTCGCGCACGAGCACGTCGGCGAGGGGACCGAACCGGTCGGACACCGTCGTCGCGTCGACCTGCGCGCCGGCGACCTCGAACGAGGTGGGCGTGAGGACGATGTCGCCCTCGGTCGCCGACGGGGTGAGCGAGACGCCGACCGGGAACGGGATGCCGAAGACCTGGATGTCGGTCTGCACCGCGACATCCGGGGCCGCGAGCGAGACCTCCTCGGCGGGGAACCCGTCGACCGACGACAGCAGCGATTGCAGCTGAGCCTGGTCGAGGCTGACGGTGGCGTGCGCCTCGCCGATGTCGCCGCCGCCGCTGACCGGGATGTCGGTCGCTTCGACGACGACGTCGCCCTCGAACGAGCCGACGGGGACGTCCTCGGAGGTCACTGTCAGCTGGTCGAGGTTTCCGCGGATGAGCTGCGGCAGCACCATGCCGGGCACGTCGACCTCGATCGGGTGCTCGGGCGGGAGCGCGAGCTGGTCGGCGATCTGGGTGCGCACGGTGCGTTCGACGATGTTGCGCGCGATCCCTTCGGCGGCGAACCAGGCGCCGATGGCGAGCGCGGCGACGATGAGGAAGGCGACGATCCAGGGCCACCCGCGGCGACGGCGGCGGGGAGTCGGCTCGGCGACCTCCCAGCGCAGCGGCTGGGTGGGCTGGGTCTCGCCGCGCGCCATCATCGCTACATCCGCTCCGGGGCGCTGACGCCGAGCAGGTGGAGGCCGTTGCGCAGCACCTGTCCGGTGGCGTCGTTGAGCCACAGCCGCGTGCGGTGCACTGCCCCGACGGGCTCGTCGCCGAGCGGGATGACGCGGCAGTTGTCGTACCAGCGGTGGTACAGGCCGGCGAGCTCTTCGAGGTAGCGGGCGATGCGGTGCGGTTCGCGCACCTCGGCGGCGAACGCGACGATGCGCGGGAACTCCTGGAGCGCGCCGAGCAGGGCCGACTCGGTCTCGTGCGCGAGCAGCTCGGGCGCGAATTCCGAGCGGTCGACGCCGGATGCCGCGGCGTTGCGTCCGACGTTGTGGGTGCGTGCGTGGGCGTACTGCACGTAGAACACGGGGTTGTCGTTCGTGCGCTTCTGGAGCACGTCGAGGTCGACGTCGAGGTTGGAGTCGGCGGAGCTGCGCACGAGGGCGTAGCGCGCGGCATCCGTTCCCACCACCTCGACGAGGTCTTCGAGGGTGACGACGGTGCCGGCGCGCTTGGACATGCGGACGGGCTGGCCGTCTTTCACGAGGTTCACCAGCTGGCCGATGAGGATCTGCAGGTTGACGCCGGGCTCGTCGCCGAACGCGGCGCACATGGCCATGAGGCGCTTGACGTAGCCGTGGTGGTCGGCACCGAGCATGATGATGCAGCGGTTGAAGCCGCGCTCGCGCTTGTCGAGGTAGTAGGCGAGGTCGCCCGAGATGTAGGCGGGCTCGCCGTCGGATTTGATGACGACGCGGTCTTTGTCGTCGCCGAACGCGGTGGTGCGCAGCCAGGTGGCGCCGTCGGCCTCGAAGATGTGGCCGAGGTCTCGCAGGCGTGCGACGGCGCGTTCGACGGCGCCGGTGTCGTGCAGGTGGTTCTCGTGGAAGTAGACGTCGAAGTCGACGCCGAAGTCGTGGAGGCTCTTCTTGATCTCGTCGAACATGAAGCCGACGCCGAGCTCGCGGAACGCCTCCTGCTTGGCGGCGGGGTCGAGGGCGTCGATGTCGCCTTCGTACGCGAGGGCGACGCGGCGGGCGATGTCGGCGATGTAGCCGCCGCCGTAGCCGTCTTCGGGCGTCGGCAGGCCCTCGTGGGCGGCGACGAGGCTGCGGGCGAAGCGGTCGATCTGGGCGCCGTGGTCGTTGAAGTAGTACTCGCGGGTGACCTGGGCGCCCTGCGAGGCGAGCACGCGGGCGAGGGAGTCGCCGACGGCGGCCCAGCGGGTGCCGCCGAGGTGGATGGGGCCGGTGGGGTTGGCGGAGACGAACTCGAGGTTGATGACCTCGTCGGCGCGGGTGTCGTTGGTGCCGTAGGCGGCGCCGGCGTCGACGATGGTCTTCGCGAGGGCGCCGGCGGCTGCGGCATCCAGTCGGATGTTGATGAACCCGGGGCCGGCGACCTCGACACTCGCGATGCCGTCGACCGCGCCGAGGCCGGTTGCGATGTCGGCGGCGAACTCGCGCGGGTTGGCGCCGAGGTTCTTGGCGAGCTTGAGGGCGGCGTTGGAGGCCCAGTCGCCGTGGTCGCGGTTCTTGGGGCGTTCGAGGGGGAAGTCGGCGGGGGTGAGCCCATCGGCCGCGCCGGGTCGTCGTGCCTCGGCGAGCGGGGCGATGACGGCGAGCAGGGCGGCGGAGAGGGCTTCGGGATTCATAGCCGCACCAGTCTAGTTCGCGGCGGCTGCGCCCCTTCGCGGGCCTCGGGTGCCATCCGGGGGTCAGGCGAGCTGGACGAGCGAGGTGAAGTCGTCGAGGGAGGGATCGGATGCTTCGACCCGCGCGTCCTCGCCCGCGCTGTCGCCGACCGGGGCGAGGCCGTCGAGGTCTGCGGCATCCGGAACCACCCACGCGTCGACGCGCATGCGCTCGAGGCCGACGTAGCCGCCGTGGTAGCTGAGGAAGGCGCAGTCGGCGGCATCGCGTCCGGTGGCGATGCGCACGAGCGACCGGCGGTGGGCGAGGCGGGTGGCGTCGATGACGTACCAGGCGCCGTCGAGGTAGGCCTCGGCGACGGCGTGGAAGTCCATGGGGCGAAGGCCCGGGGCGAAGCAGGCGGCGTAGCGGGCGGGCATGTCCATCGCGCGCAGGAGGGCGATGACGACGTGGGCGTAGTCGCGGCAGACGCCTTGGCCGGTCATGAGGGTGGTGACGGCGCTGTCGGTGCCCTGGCTGAGGCCGGGGGTGTAGGTGGTGCTGGTGGAGACGAAGTCGGTGACGGCGGCGATGAGCTCGTGGCCGGAGAGGCCTTTGAACTGGCGGCGGGCCTGCTGGAAGACCTCGTCGGACTGGCAGTAGCGGCTGGGGCGCAGGTAGGTGATGGCTTCGAGGTCGCTGGTGCGGCTGGCGGCGGCGTGGCCTTCGACGGTCGCTTCGTAGCGGACTTCGAGGCGTCCGGCTTCGCCGAGGAGGCGGTGCAGGCGGCTGCCGGACTGGTCGACGATCTCGGTCGGGGTGTAGGTGCGGTCGCCCTGCGTGAAGGTCAGCTGCTCCCCCGCGAGGGGCACGCCTTGGGCCGCCGTGATCTGGAAGATGAGGTCGACGGAGGCCCCCAGTTCGAGGTCCAGTTCGGCGGTCACGACGCGTTGCATCGCAGTATCCTCGCATGCCGGAATGGCCGCTTCGCACACGGGCGCGAGCGGCTTGCTGGGAGTGTGCCGAGGGGCCTGGTTGCTCAGGATCTGCGCGGTGTTTCCCCAGGTGTCCGGCCCCCGATGCGGACATTGTCGTTTTTTGTCTTACCCTCTTCGCATGCACGCGCCCGGACGCCCCCGCGCACGGCGTTCGTGGCTGCCGATCCTGTGCGCCGCGCTCGCTGTCGCTGTGGTGTGCGCGCTCGGGGTGTGGCGTCCGTGGATCACTCCGTCGGCGCCGGTCGCCGCGCAGGACGAGTCGTTGCCGGTGATCGCTCCGGCGCCGCTGGCGCTGCCCGAGAATCCGCGGGTGCTGATCTTCGGCGACTCGTGGGTGTATGGCTCGGGCGCCGATGTGCCGTCGAACGGTTTCGCGTACCGGCTGAGCGAGAACCTCGGGTGGGACACGGTGGTCGACGGAGTTCGCGCCAGCGGGTACCTGCGGGCGGGTCTGGACGGCGGTTCGTACGTGGAGCGTGTGGCCGACCTCGATCCCGAGCTCGACCCTGATCTGATCATCGTCGAGGGTTCGATCAACGATCGGCTGCTGCATCCGAACGGGTATCGGGATGCTGTCGCCACCGTGTGGGACACCCTCGCGGCGCTCTATCCCGAGGCGACGGTGGTGATCCTGGGCCCGTCGCCGCAGGTGCTTCCGGTGGAGCCCGGCACGGCGGCCATCGACAAGGACCTCTCCCGTTACGCCGCGGCGCGCGGCTGGTGGTACATCTCCCCCTTGGCCGAGGACTGGATCACCGAGGCGAATTACCTGTCGGTGATCGACACGGGCCCGATCGGTCGCGATCATCCGTCGACCGAGGGTCACGCCTACCTTGCGACGAAGGTGGCGGAGGCGGTCGAGCGGATGTCGGAGCCCGCCGACATCGTCGCTGATGCCCCGCTGGGCGCCGAGCTGCCCGCCCGCTGACCCGTCGTGTCCGGCTCGCCCGTCGGGCGGCCTGTCTCGCGCCTGGTAATCTCGTCGGGTACGCCTCCGTAGCTCAGGGGATAGAGCGTTGGTTTCCGGTACCAAAGGTCGCAGGTTCGATTCCTGTCGGGGGCACAACGAGAAACGACCGGCCCAATCGGGCCGGTCGTTTGTCGGTTGGGCCGCGCCAGCAATCGTACAGCCCCCGGATCGGGGGGAGTTAGC
>NZ_JBHVCA010000007.1:0-76047 GCF_042803895.1 Microbacterium sp. NPDC057407
ACCTCCGTGGAGCGGATGTGAGGGTGGTACCCACATCGTCCCGGAGGTCTTCGCCTACCTCAGGTGTTCACAACGTGTCGGGGAAGAACAGCTAGCCCGCCACCCAGTGGCAGCAGCGTTCCGAAGACCGCCATACCAAGGCCTCCCGCGACAGAGGGCCGAGGCATGGACGGCGCTGTGCCGACGGCGGAATCGCTACCGCGTGTCCACGAGGATGCGCTCGATCACGGCGCGAGACTTGCGGGATTCCTCGGCGGGATCGTGCGTGCCGGAGGCGTCGGCCAGGGTGAGCATCGTCTTCCACAGCGCCCATGCACGGCCTCGGATCCACGTCGCCTCGTCCCACGGCATCCGCTCCCGGAACACCGCGCGCGCCGGATCGTCGAGCACCGTCCATGCGATAGCCAGATCGCACGCGGGATCGCCCACACCTGACGTGCCGAAGTCGATCACGGCGCTGAGGCGTCCGTCGCGTATCAGGAGGTTGCCAGGAGCAATGTCGCCGTGAAACCAGACGGGTGCCGATGTGATGCCGGCGTCCCCCGCGGCATCCCAGATCGCTTGCGCCGCCGTGGTGTCGATCCGGCCGTCGAGCTCAGCGAGGCATCGTTGCACGTCCGCGTCGTAGACCTGCGGATGCGCACCGCGCCAGAAGCTGTGCGGACCGGCCGTCGGCGCATCCCGCGTGTCCACTTGGGCGAGCGCCGTCAGGAACTGCGCGAGGTCGGCGGCGAGTGCCGTGAGGTCGAGGTCGGGAACGTCAAGCGCGGGGGTCCCCTCGATCCAGCGATAAACCGACCACGGCCGGCGGAACTCCCTTGTGGGCGTGCCCAGCGCAACCGGCACCGGCACGGCGAGCGGCACGGCAGGCGCGATCACGGGCAGCCAGCGCTGTTCCTTCGCGACGGCGGCCGCGTAACCATCCGCGCTCGGCAGGCGCACCAGCAGTTCCTCGCCCAGCCGAAACGTGCGGTTGTCCCAGCCACCGGGGATGACTTGACGAATACTCAATCCGCGCCATTGCGGAAACTGCGCGTCGACCAGCCGCCGCACGAGCTTCGCATCGATCTCCACTCCTTCAGCCTCCCCGACAGTCGGGCTCCGCGTAGCTCTGAACCGCCGAACGCCGATGGACTGACGCGGCCCCGAGAGTCGATGGGGAGTGCTTCGCAGGGATGCCCCGAACGACGCCCGACGGTCCGTGAGAGTGCGGGCGTGGTCGTACCCGGATGCCCCGCTTCTGATCAGCCTCGTCGATTCCCGCCCTGTGACCGGGCACGCCAGGAGTTGTCGATAGGTTCGATTCATGATGCACGCGGTCCTCCAGTACACCTACGGCGACGACTACCTCGAATCCCGGGAGCAGCATCGGTCGGCGCATCTCGAACTCGCCTGGGCAGCTGTCGAACGCGGCGAGCTCGTTCTCGGCGGCGCGGTGGGTACCGGCCCCTATGAAGGCCTGCTCGTCTTCAAGGGCGAGGACGCTGTGGAGCTCGCCTCCACCTTCGCGGTTGCCGATCCGTACGTGACGTCGGGCATCGTCAAGTCTTGGACCGTCCGACCGTGGACCACGGTCGTCGGCAAGGACGCAGCGACGCCTGTTCATCCGTAGCAGCCCGACACTCAGTGGATCGACTCGCCCCGCCGACGACTGAGTTCGAGTCTGACTGTGACGCGGGCAACCACGACCCGCCCGCACACCGCGTCCGCCTTCATCAGGACACGACCCGAACGGGGGAAGGATCGTCGCGGGAACTGCCCAAGAGTCCGACGATCCTTCCGTGAGGTGTCCGGGGCTGCCCGAAGCCGGCTCATGCTCCGATCGTGGAGACCAGCACGCCGCCCTCGGCGGGCAACACGCGCCAGACACTGCCTTCGCCCTCGACCCGCAGACCTCCGTCGCCGACGATGAGTGCCGTACGCCCATCGATGCCGAGCGCGCCCGCAATCATCCCGGATTCGGTCGCGGCGACGAGTCTGGACAGCACGCCGCGCTGAGCGACGTGCACCTCGATGGCCACGTCGACGAGTCCGATGCCGGCCTCGATCTCCAACTCGTCATCCGACTCGCCGGGGTCTCCGGGTGAGACGGGCACGCCGCCGATGCGGGAGCCGCCGTTGAGTGAGCCTTCCGCTGCGATCATCGCGCCCGCGGAGATCCCGAGGTAGGGCACTCCCTGGGCAACCAGGCGGCGCAGCTCGCCGAACACCGGCTCGAGCCCAGCGCGCACGTCCTCAACGACCCCGCCGCCCACTGCGACCCCGTCGAGGTCGTCGATCGCCTCGAGTCCGACCGGCGCTCCCGCCGTCAGGTGCAGCTCGATCGGGATTCCCGCTGCGGCGTGGACGAGAAGTTCGCCGAGTGCGGCGGCCTTCTCTTCCGCTTGGGGCTCGCTCCCGAAATCTTCTACCCAAGATCAAGATGAATCCGAGCAGCGTAGCCTTCTCGTGTGATCGAGCAGGTCTACCCGTCCGCTGCGGAGGTGAGGCGACGCAAGGCCGATCGATCCAGGAGCTTGACGTGGGGCTGGTCGCTACTCTTGGCCGGAGCGTTCTGTGCGTTTTGCGCACTGATGTCCGCGGCGGTGGGCGGGATGTGCGTCAGTTCGTATGACCAGTGGATGTCGGCAGCGAACGACGCTCGCGAGTTCTCGATGTGGCCATTAGAAGCTCGGTGTCTTACAGCGGTCGAGGACGACCCGGGTCGAGCCGCATTCTCGTGGGGCTACACAGGATTCTTTTACGGCGGACTTTCGGCGGTCCTCGCAGCGATACTCATCTTCATTCGCACAGCGGTTCGCAGCAGCCGATGGCGACTGTGATCTAGGGATTGTCGGCTTCACGGCGACGGGGAGTTGTTCCTGACGCCATCACGGGCGGGCGGTCCCGCTGCGCGGGCAGTAGGCCGCGCGGGCGCCACTTTGCGGCATCCGCCTATGCCTTGCGACGCAGCGGATGCCGGGAACTGCAGCGCCAGGCGCCCCGAGCCGAGAAGACAGCAAGCGAGACCGTTGGCCGGTAGTCGTCGCATGGGTAGACCCGGGGGTTTGCCGGACGTACGGGGGAGGCGATGAGCGACGCGCAGATCCCCGACGTTGTTGAGACAACGGACGGCGTCGGAACAATGGTGCAGACGACGATCGAGATCGATGAACGCCGGTTCGTCCTTGCTCAGGCGCAGAACCTCCCCGAGCTCCGTGATCGGATCGAGGCCGCGATCCAACGTGGGGGCGGTTTCGTCAGCGTCGTCGTCGTCGGTAACCGAGAGGTCAGCGTGCTCGTGAACGGGTCGCAGTCGATCATCATGACGGTAGCGACCGTGCTTCTCGACGTCCGCGACACCGGTGACATCGCCGAGCCCTTCGGTGGTTTCTACGACCTTCCCTGACGGGGCTCCCCCGCAGGCGCGCCAGTTTGCGGCATCCGCCCCTGATTTGATGCGCAGCGGATCCCGGAAACTGCAGCGCGCGGGCAGCTGAAACGCAGCGGACGCCGGAAACTGCAGCGCTCGACCGACCCGAAGCCGCACCCCCGCACGCACCGGATGGCGGTCGCCCCGCCGCGGACTGGGGGGCCGTGGCGGGGCGACCTGACCGGCCGCACGACTCCGCCCGTCGACGGAGCGGGGTCCCGGTCCCCGGTAGGTTACGCAGAACCGGTCATGCCATTCCGGCCGTTTCCGTGCATCTGTGGATAACTCGTCGCATCGCTCGTGGAGAAGAGACGAACGGGAGGACGGCGCCCAACGAATAAGCCGGGCCCGGGCGCTTGGGGAGCCCGGACCCGGTCGACCTTCCCCCTCCCTGAAGGGTGAATCGGTCGGCGGAAACTGCACGGGGGGATCGTCTCCGCGTGGGTGCTGGGGACACCCGTAAGCACCCTAGCAACCCGGCTGGGCTCGCACCGGCAATGACTGCGCGATGTGTCCCTGCCATTCCCGAACCGGACCGAACACGCGGACGCGCAACACGCACACACCACGCCCTCCGCGCAATCGCTGGTGCCGGTGCCCCACGCGCCCTATCCTTTTCGTCGCGCCGCCGCCGATCGCTCTCGACGAAGACGGCGGGCGCTGACCAGGGCGGAGTTCTCGAGGCGCGAAGCGCAGGGGGAGGGGATCAGGTGGCCGCTGCACCGGAGCCGGAGATCCGCTTCCGGCGTCTCACCGAGGTCGCGACATCCGCCGTCCGCGAATTGCTCAACGAGCCGCGCAATGCGCGCCACATGCCGTTGGCCGGACGCTTCGACGACGCCCAGACCGCGGAGTGGGTCCGCGCGAAGGACGCGCAGTGGGAAGAGAACGGGTACGGGCCGTGGGCGGTGTTCCTCGACGGTGAGTTCGCGGGTTGGGGCGGGTTTCAGCGGGAGGATGCCGGACCCGACTTCGGGCTCGTGCTCTTCCCCGCGTTCTGGGGTGCCGGCGCCGACATCGCCCGAGCCGCCTTCGCTGCCGGATTCGACGAACTGGGCTTCGACGAGATCTCCGTGGCGCTGCCGTACTCGCGCACGCCCGGCGACGTGATGGCGAGGTGGGGGTTTGATCCCGTCGAAGACGGCGAGTTCGACGGAGTGCGCTTCCGGCGCTATCGGCTCGCCCGCGACGCGTGGGCGCGGTCCGCGCTGATCGCACCGCGCGACGGCTGACGCATGGGATGACGAACGGCCGCCGCGGTGCGGCGGGAAACGAACTGAGGGGGAGCAGTGGCGAAGAAGCAGGCAGACGGGACACCCGTGACGCGGGTGCCCAAATCGGTCTACAAGAAAGAGCTCAAGCGACTGCAGGTCGAACTGGTCGAGATGCAGCGGTGGGTCGCCGAGACCGGCACGCGAGTGGTCGTGATCTTCGAGGGCAGGGATGCCGCGGGCAAGGGCGGTGCGATCAAGCGGGTCACCGAGTATCTCAACCCCCGCCACGCGCGCGTCGTCGCGCTCGACAAGCCCTCGAAGCGGGAGAAAGGGCAGTGGTACTTCCAGCGCTACATCGAGCGCCTGCCCACGAAGGGCGAGATCGTGCTCATGGACCGGTCGTGGTACAACCGCGCCGGCGTCGAGCGGGTCATGGGGTACTGCACGGATGAGCAGTACCACCGGTTCCTGCGGCAGGCGCCGCTTGTCGAGCAGATGCTCATCGACGACGGGATCATCCTGATCAAGTACTGGTTCTCGGTGTCGGACGAAGAGCAGCAGGCGCGTTTCCTCGCGCGGCGGGAGGACCCGATCAAGCTCTGGAAGCTGTCACCGACCGACCTCGAGTCCATCCGTCGTTGGGAGGATTACTCCCGCGCGAAGGACGCCATGTTCGCCGCGACCGACACGCCGGGTTCGCCGTGGTGGGTGGTCGAGAGCGACGACAAGCGCACGGCCCGCCTGAACGCCATCAGCCACCTGTTGAGCAGCATCCCGTACCGCCATCTCGAGCACGAGGAGATCGACATCCCCGATCGGCCCAAAGCGGACGACTACGAGCGCCCGCCGGTTGAGCAGTTCACCTACGTCCCCGACATCGCCGCCGAGCTGACCAAGAAGTAGGTCGTCGGTCCTCTCGGGTCGTCGAGGTTTGTAACGTGGCGATGTGGCCGATCGCGAGATTACGTTGAGTGCCGACGAGGCGCTGGTTCTGTTCGACATGCTCCGCCGGTGGGACGACCCGCGTAGCGGCCTCCCCGTCGACCGGGCGGAGCGCGCGGCGCTATGGGCTCTGTCGGCGGCACTGGAGCGAGTGCTGACCGAGCCGTTCGATCTGAACTACGTCGACATCGTGGCGGCAGCTCGCGAGAAGCTCGGGCAGCCGTGAGGCGCGCGCGTGCGGCGGCCGGTGCGCTCACCGTTGTCTCCGTGGTGCTCGTTCTCGCGGGGTGCAACCGCAACTACGAGTTGCTCGGGCCCTATGCTCTGGGATTCGACGGTGAGAACGTGCTGGTGGCCGTCTGCGAGGACCGGGTTGTCGACCGCCTTTTCATGTCTCAGGCCACGCGCACGGGAGGATCCGTCGAAAGCGAGAGGATCTGGGAGGCGAGGGGGGAGGCGAGCCTTTCGGCAGGAGAGTGGTTGGTGGTGTCAGGCTCCAATCCCGGCCTGGTGAACTCGAGGATGGTCGCCCCCGACCCTGGTCCGGGAGTGCGGTACAACATCGGCATCAACGACGTTCCCTCCCCGTACTACAGCGCGTCCTTCACGATCCCTGATGACGGACTGGCCGAGGGCGACTGGGTGTCGCCGACGGGAGATGTGCGCTCGACTCCCTGTGGGTAAATCCCGCGCGGGGTCTCGGCCGCCGGGCGTGCACAACGTCGGCGGAGGCCGCCGGTATGGCCGGGGCGGATGCCTCGGCACGCCGTGGCGCGACGGATCGCCGACGTTGTGCACGCCGCCGGCCGATCAACCCACCGGGCGAGCCCGCCGGGCCCGGATCATCGTTCGGATGGGCGCCGGATGCAAGGGGGTAGGGCGCCGGGCGACCACGACGTACCGTCGCTGGACGCGTACATGCGCGAGTCAACACCGGAGGAGGAGACGCATGAGCACGAAGGTGGAGAAGAGGATTCTCGTCAACGTTCCGATCAGCGTTGCGTACAACCAGTGGACGCAGTTCGAGGAGTTCCCGCACTTCATGGGCGGGGTGAAGTCGGTGAAGCAGCTCGACGACCAGAACCTCGAGTGGGTCGCTGAGATCGGCGGCATCCGTCGCCAGTGGAAGGCGACGATCCTCGAGCAGACGCCCGACAAGAAGGTCTCGTGGGCCGCGACCGAGGGCGCCACGAACGCCGGTGCCGTGACGTTCGAAGACGTCGGCGGCGGCCAGACCCAGGTGCATCTCGTGCTGGAGTACGAGCCCGAAGGCGTGGTGGAGAAGATCGGCGACAAGCTCCACGTGGTCGAGAAGCAGGCGGAGGGCGACCTCCAGCGCTTCAAGGAGTTCATCGAGGCCGAAGGCTATGCCACGGGTGCCTGGCGCGGGTCGGTCGGCGCGGACACCGACCTCGAGGAGCCGGGAATCGGTGCGGCCGCAGAGTCCCGCGGCGACAGCGGCAAGGCCGGCATCTCCGGCAAGGTCGCGGCCGGTGTGGGCCTCGCGGCAGCCGCAGCAACCGCAGCCGGGGTCGCGGCGGCGGTCTCCGGGTCGGGCAAGAAGCCCGAGACCGAGACCGAGACCGACGTCACGGTCGCTGTCGTTCCGGAGCCCGACGTGACCGTGGTCGACGCGGGCGCGACCGGGCGTCCCCTCTACGGCGAGTCCGTCGACGCCGACGTCCGGCAGACGGGAACGGCGGCGTCCGCCCTCGACGACGACGGTGACCCGCTCACCCGCTGACACGTCCCATCAGACCGGAAGCGGTCGGTCCGCGGCGTTCGCGCTGCTGGCCGGCCGCTTCGTCATGTGATCTCTACCTATTGATATTTGCGCTATCGATAGTCATACTGTCGACGTGAGGATCTCCGAGCTCAGTGCGCACGCCGGTGTGAGTCCGGCCTCGATCAAGTTCTACACGCGCGAGGAGCTCCTGCCCGCCGGCGAGCGGACGGGCTACAACCAGACCGACTACACGCAGGCACACGTCGACAGGCTGCGCCTGATCCGCGCCCTCATCGAGGTCGGCGGACTCTCCGTCGCGGCGGCGCGCGACGTGCTCCGGGCGATCGACGACGAGCGGATGCCGCTGCCCCACGTCCTGGGTGAGGCACAGCACGCCATCCCGAAGCGCTCCACACCCGCGCGGGCCGAATCCGTCCAGCGGGTCGTCGCCGCCGCCGCCGAACGCGGCTGGTGCGTCTCGACCGACAACCCCGGCGTCGAGCTCGCCGCGGGCGTGCTCGACGCCTACGAGGTCATCGGCCGGCACGACCTGACCACCACGCTCCCGCAGTACGCCGCGGCCGCCGAGCTGGTCGCCGCCGCCGACCTCGACGCGCTCGACCGCAGCGGTTCGCGCGAGGCGATGGCCGAGACCGTCGTCGTGGGCACGGTGCTCGGCGACAGCCTGTTCGCGGGCCTGCGAAGGCTCGCCCAGCAGGCCGAGACCCACCGCAGGTACGGCACTCCCGAGAACGAGGAGAAGAAGTCATGACCGCAACGCTCGACCGACAGCCGGTATCGCTCGAACCCGTGCCGATGCCCGAGCGATGGCATCGCCCGCTTCTGGCCCTCGCCGTCGGGATGACCGCGCTCGCCGTCGTCTGCGGCGTGCTCGCCCTCGTCGACCCCCGCGAGATCCTGGGCCAGAACGCGTGGTTCAAGCCGCTGAAGTTCGCGGTGTCGATCGCGATCTACGCGGTCACCCTCGCCTGGCTCATCGGACAGCTGCGACGGTGGCAACGGGCGGCCGCCGTGGCGGGCACGATCGTCGTCATCGCGCTCGTCGCCGAGATCGTGATCATCGTCTGGGCCGCCGCTGCCGGGACGACGAGCCACTTCAACGTGACCACGCCGCTCAACACGACCCTGTGGTCGATCATGGCCTCGTCGATCGCGGTCGTCTGGATCGTCACCCTCCTCATCGGCATCGCCCTCTTCGTCAGTCCCACACCGGATGCCGCGCGCAACCTCGCGATCCGCGCCGGCGTGGTGCTGGGGCTGGCCGGCATGGCCGTCGCCTTTCTCATGACGGGGCCGAACGCCGACCAGCTGGACGACTTCCAGGGGATCGCGGGGGCGCACGCGGTCGGCGTGCCCGACGGGGGCGCGGGCCTGCCCTTCCTCGGGTGGAGCACGGAAGGCGGCGACCTGCGGGTGCCCCACTTCGTCGGCATGCACGCGCTCCAGGTGCTGCCGCTGACGCTGCTCGCCCTCGAGCTGCTCAGCCGGCGGGTGCCCGTGCTGCGAGATGTGCGAGTGAGATGGCGCATCATGCTGGTCGTCTCGCTCGCGTTCGCGGCCGTGCTCGGCATCCTCACGTGGCAGGCGCTGATCGGCCAGCCGGTGATCGCACCGGCCGGACCGGTGCTGATCGCGCTGGTCGGCGTGCTCGTCGCCGCACCCGTCGCCGCCGTCGCCGTCGTCGCGGGAGCCCGGCGATGACGCGGCACTGGACGCCGCTCGCGGTCGTCTACCTGGGGCTCGCGATCGCCGGCCTCGCGGTCACGTGGACGTTCAACCTCATCGCCATCGGCGAGAACAGCGCCTGGTTCGGCGAGTGGTTCACCAACGGCGCGGCGACGCAGTCGCTGCAGTGGGACCTGGTCGTCGTGGTGGCTGCCGCGAGCATCTTCATCGTCGTCGAGGGACGACGGCTCCGGATGCCGTGGGCCTGGGTGCTGATCCCGCTCTCGCTCCTCACCGCGGCGGCCTTCACCGTCCCGCTCTTCCTCGCCCTCCGGGAGCGGCGACTCGCCCGCCTCGACGCGGAGGACGGCGCGCTTCGCGGCTGACGCGCTACGCTACCCAGCATTCCCTCCAGACGGATCGCACGGGCAGAAAGTGGGAGCGCTGTGGCAGAGTTGCGCAGCTCGGAGTGGTACGCCGGCGAAGACCGGAACGCGTACATCCACCGGGCCTGGATGCGTCGCGGCGCACCCGAGTCGGCCTTCACGGGCCGCCCCCAGATCGCCATCGCCAACACCGCCTCCGACCTGACGCCGTGCAACGCGCACCTCACGGAGGTGGCGCAGTCGGTGAAGAACGGCATCTACGAGGCCGGCGGCATCCCGCTGGAGCTCCCGGTGGTGTCGCTCGGCGAGACGCAGGTGCGTCCCACCGCGATGCTCTGGCGCAACATGGCGGCGATGGCCACCGAGGAGATGCTGCGCGCCAACCCGATCGACGGCGTGGTGCTGCTGGGCGGCTGCGACAAGACCATCCCGTCGCTGCTGATGGCTGCGGCATCCGTCGATCTTCCCGCTGTCGTCGTTCCCGGCGGCCCGATGCTCACCGGGCACTTCCGCAACGAGGCCCTCGGATGCGGCACCGACGTGTGGCGGCTGTCGGAAGAGGTGCGGGCGGGCACGCTCAGCCAGACCATGTTCCTCAAGAGCGAGTCGTCGATGATCCGCTCCAAGGGGCACTGCAACACGATGGGCACCGCCTCGACGATGGCGCTCGTGGCCGAGGCGCTCGGCACCGTGATCCCCGGTCTCGCCGGAACCCCCGCCCCCGACGCGCGACTGCTGGAAGCGGCCCACCTCACCGGGGAGCTCGCGGTGCGGCTGGTCGCCGAAGACCGGCGTCCTTCGACGTTCCTGACGAAGGCGAACTTCCACAACGCGATCGTGGCGCTCGCCGCGATCGGCGGATCGACCAACGCCGTCGTGCATCTTCTCGCGATCGCCGGCAGGCTCGGCATCGACCTCTCGATCGACGACTTCGACCGGATCGGCGCCGAGGTGCCGCTGCTGGTGAACCTGCAGCCGGCGGGCCGGTACCTGATGGACGACCTCTTCCGAGCCGGCGGCTTCCTCGCCGTGATGAAAGAGGTGAAGGACCTCCTCGATCCCACGGCTCTGACCATCACCGGTCATCCCTTCGTCGACTACCTCGACGAGGCGCAGATCTGGGACCCCGACGTCATCGCCTCGCGCGACAGCCCGCTCAGCCCGGCCGCGGGCATCACGGTGCTGCGCGGATCGCTGGCTCCCGGCGGCGCGATCATCAAGCCCGCCGCGGCCTCGCCGCACCTGCTCAAGCACCGCGGCAGGGCGGTGGTGTTCGACTCCATCGAAGACTTCCACGCCCGCATCGACGACCCCGAGCTCGACGTCGACGAGAACAGCGTCATGGTGCTCCGCGGCTGCGGCCCCAAGGGCTACCCCGGGATGCCGGAAGTGTCGAACATGCCGCTGCCCACGAAGCTGCTCGAGCGCGGAGTGCGCGACATGGTCCGCATCTGCGACGGACGGATGTCGGGCACGGCGTACGGCACAGTGGTGCTGCACGTCACTCCCGAGGCGGCGGCCGGCGGACCGCTCGCGCTCGTGCAGACCGGGGACTGGATCTCGCTGGACGTGCGCGCCGGCCGGCTCGAACTCGACGTCCCCGCCGACGAGCTCGCGGCTCGCACCCCGAACCAGGCGACGGTCGACGGCTTCGCCAGGCCCCGCCGTGGGTGGGAGCGCCTCTACGTCGACCACGTGCTGCAGGCCGACCGCGGCGCCGACCTCGACTTCCTCGTCGGCTCGTCCGGATCGAGGGTGTCGCGTGAATCCCACTGACACGGTGGCGCCACCCCGGGGCGGTGCGCGATGACGGCGTACGCGGACGTTCCGTCCCTCGGCACCGCGCGGGTCGCCACCGAGACCGTCCACTTCCTCGGGGAGGGACCGGTGTGGGATCCGATCCGGGACCGGATGCTGTGGGTCGACATCATGCTCGGGGCCGTGCACACCGGACTTCTGAGTCTCGACGGGTCGATCACCCCCGAGGACCGCTACGACTTCCCCGACACGGCCGGCGCCGTGGCGGTCTCGCAGGACGGCGAGCTTCTCGTGGCGGGCGTGCACCGGCTTCACCGTCGCGGCCCGGACGGCGTCATCACGTCAGGACCGGCCCTGATCGGCGGCGATGAGCGCCGCTTCAACGACGGCAAGCCCGACCCCGCCGGCCGCTTCGTCGTCGGAACCATGGGCCCGGGGAACGAGCTGCTCCTCCGGATCGACGGCGACGAGGTCGGCGTCCTCGACGACGACCTCACCCTCGCCAACGGCCTCGCCTGGACCGCCGATGGTCGGCGCCTGTACACCGTCGACACCTCCGCCCGCCGCATCTTCGTGCGCGACTACGACCCGGGTGACGGTGTGGTGGGAGAGCGCCAGCTGTTCCTGCAGCTCGAGGAGGGGCATCCGGATGGCATGACCATCGACGAGGAGGGGCACCTCTGGGTCGCGGTGTGGGGTGGGGGCTGCGTGCTCCGCGTTTCGCCCCGAGGCGAGATCGTGTCGCGCGTGGATGTGCCGGCGCCGCACACCTCCTGCCCGGTGTTCGCCGGTCCCGACCTGGACGTGCTCGTGATCACCACCGCCCGCGAGAACCTGTCGCCGGGCGATCTCGAGAAGCACCCGCTGTCGGGCCGCCTGTTCACCATCCGGCCGGGGGTCCGAGGGCTCGCGCCGCACTACTGGAACGGCGTCGCCCCCGCGTCGGCCGCGGTGCCGCCGCGATGAGGGCGCTCGTCATCACCGGCCCAGACCATGCGGAGGTGCAGGATGTCGCGCCCCCGGAACCCGCGGTCGGAGAAGTGGTCGTCGACGTGTCCCGCGCCGGCATCTGCGGCACCGATGTCGAGTTCTTCACGGGGGAGATGGCCTATCTGCGCAGCGGCGATGCCGCCTATCCGATCCGTATCGGCCACGAGTGGATGGGAACCGTCACGGCGCTCGGGGCAGGGGTCGACCCGGCATGGCTGGGTGCGCGCGTCACCGGCGACACGATGCTCGGCTGCGGCCGGTGCCGCCGATGCACGAGCGGCCGTCAGCACGTGTGCGAGGTCCGCGACGAGATCGGCATCCGCAACGGGCGTCCGGGAGCACTCGCCGAACAGCTCGCCGTGCCGGCCCACGCCCTCCACCGGCTCCCCGACGGTGTCGACGACGTCGCCGGGGCCCTCGTCGAGCCGGGCGGCAACGCGTACCGGTCGGTGGAGGCCGCGGCGCTCGCGCCGGGGGAGCGGTGCCTGATCCTGGGGCCGGGCACCATCGGACTGCTGTGCGCGCTGTTCGCGCGCGCGCGGGGCGCCCAGGTCCATCTCCTCGGTCGCAGCGCACGGTCGCTCGACTTCGCGCGCTCGCTCGGCTTCGAGGGTGTGTGGACCGACGACGACCTTCCCGCGGGCCCGTGGGATGCGGTCATCGACGCCTCGAATGCGACGCATCTGCCGGCGCGCGCTCTGGAACTCGTCGAGCCGGGCCGGCGGGTCGTCTACGTGGGGCTCGCCGGCGCGCCCTCGATGATCGACACCCGTGACCTGGCGCTGAAGGACGTCACCGCCGTGGGGGTGCTGAGCGCCTCACCCGGGCTCGCCGGAACCATCGCGGCGTACGCGAGCGGCGCCGTCGATCCTCGCGGGCTCGTCGCTGCGACCATCTCGCTGGAGGAGCTGCCGGCGGTGCTCGCCGGCGCCCGCCCGGCAGACGCCGGACCCGGCCCCAAGATCCACGTCGACCTGAGCGACCCGCGAGCCTGAGTGGGCGGCGAGTGTCGGGGGCGAGGGGAGAGATGGCCGACGAGGGCGAGCCGGATGCCCCCGCCGACGTGCCCGCCGACGCCGACCGGCGGGCGGAGGCCGAGGTGCTCGCGGCAGCGCGCGAGCGGGCGGCGGCCCTCGCGACCGGTGACGTCCCGGGACTCGAACGGCTGCTGCATCCGCTCTTCACCTGGACCTCGCACGTGGGGGATCGCTTCGCCCGGCGCGCGTACATCGAGCGAAACACCGCGGGCCCGGTGCAGTGGCACGGCCAGCGCCTCGAGGATGTCGACGTGACCGTGGTCGGGGCGACGGCGGTGCTCTCGGCTACCGTCGTCGACGACGTCACCACCCCGGCAGGACGTGCCGAGTTCCGGATGCCGGTCACCCAGACGTGGGTCCACACTCCCGGCGGCTGGCAGTGCCTGGCCGGGCACGCCGGTCCCCGCCTCGACGGTTAGCGACCGGCTCGCGGCCGAACGGCCGGAGCGGCGACGGCACGGCGGCGCGAGCGGCTAGATCTGGTCGCCGAACGCCGCGTCGCTCGACAGTTCGCCGGCATTCTCCTCCGGAGTGACGCTCGGAGGGTTGCGAAGCAGCTCGATGCGCTGCCGCATGTAGTCGGCGGCCTCGGGATTCGAGGGCGGCTGGAGGTCGGAGTTCGTGGACTCGGCGATGAGATTCGTCGCCGAGTTGAGAACGAAAGTGGCATCGACCTCGTTGCCGTCGGGTCCGACCGCGCGCACGGTGACCGTGTCACCGCTCCGCTCGGACGCGAGGAGTCCGGCGTACTCCAGCAGCAGATCGGCGGACTCGTCGTCGAGGAACAGCGACTTGTCAGCGAAGGACAGATGCTTCATGCGGCAAGCGTCGCGCATGACCCCGCCCGGTCGAAGGTCGTTGACATCCCCGGCCGTCCGTGCACGCGGCGGTTTCTCGAGCGTTTGGGGGCGCGCTCTCCCGTTCGGGGCGCGCCCGACCGCGCCCCGAACGCCAGACTCCGCCCCAAACGCGACCGCGCCCACGCGTGCGGCAATGGCTTCCCGAATGTCAAGCCCCGCCCGCAGATGGACGCGGCGACGCATGGTGGATCGTCGGCCGGTTCCAGACAGCCGACAGAGGAGTTCAGCAAGATGACCATGCAGCATCCCGTCGATCGAGCGCAGCGTCGCGTCGAGTCGCAGTCCCGCCCGCAACTGGTCTGGGTGGGCGACGGTGGATGGGTCGCCGTCGACCCGACGGCCGACGTCCACGACCCTCTGCGGGTCCTCGCCTTCCTCGAGTGCCGTAACACGGTCGTGCGCCTCGAATGGATCCGCGACGCCGGAGAGGTGCGCGAGTTCGCCACGCTGCGCGAGGCCCTCGACGCCATCGACGACGCCATTCTCGTCGGGGGAGTCCGCCAGGCGCCCCGCGTACGGCCGTGGTCGCGCGTCCGCGCCGGGGGCGACCGCCTACGCGGCATGCCGCCGGTCTAGGACGAGCCGCTCCAGGGTGCGGGCGCGATCACCCAGAGAGCGACCGCCGGCTCTCCGCCCTCGACCTTCCACGTATGCGGCTCCCGCCCGGGGAAGGTGAGCGCGTCGCCCGCGCGGAGCAGCACCGTGCGGTCGGCGAATCTCACCGACACGGCGCCCGACACGATGTGCAGCACCTCCACGTCGCAATTGATCGTGTACAGCTCGTGACCCCCGTGCGCGTCGGCGTCGAGCTCGGACCGCAGCAGTTGCACGCGCTGCTCTCCGCGGGGCGACATCAGGCGCTCATCCGCCCCGAATCCGCCGAGGTTGATGCGCGGTGCGTCCTCGAACGCGATGTGCTGCACCTCGGGCTCCGCGAAGAGCGCGCCGACCGGCAGCGACAGCACCTGACACAGCTGCACGAGCGTCGCCACGCTGGGGGAGGTCTCGTCCCGCTCCACGCGGCTGAGGAAGCCCTTCGACAGGCCCGTCGTCTCCGCGACCTGGGCGAGAGACATGCCCTGCAGGGTGCGCGCCGCTCGGAGTTTCGCGCCGATCGGCGTCGCGGTCTGCTCGGCATCGGGATGGATCGCGCGCACGGCAGCCCCTCTCCGCGCTTGACGCGCCTCCCTCTGCGGCGTACCTTTGCCGCAAGCGTTGCACCCAGAGTATCGAAAGTTGTCAAATATGCAACCTCTCGACGGAGAGAACCCCGGCCCGGCGGCATCCGCCCCTCTCGGTCCCGTGGACGCGAGCGTCGTGCCCCGGTTCGCCGGCATCGCGACCTTTGCGCGGCTGCCCCGGCTCGACGAGGTGGAGCGGGCCGACATCGCGGTCGCGGGGATCCCGTTCGACAGCGGAGTCAGCTACCGCCCCGGCGCCCGGTTCGGCCCGGCGCACGTGCGAGAGGCGTCGAGGCTGCTGCGTCCGTACAACCCGGCGCAAGAGGTCTTCCCCTTCGCGTCGCAGCAGGTCGCCGACGCAGGTGACCTCGTCGCCAACCCGTTCGATCTCGACGCCGCAGTCGCCGAGATCGAGGCGGGCGCCCGCGCACTCCGCGAACGGGCCGATCGGCTCGTCGTCATCGGCGGCGATCACACCGTCGCCCTTCCGCTGCTGCGCGCGGTCGCGGCCGAGCACGGACCCGTCGCCGTCCTGCACTTCGACGCGCACCTCGACACGTGGGACACCTACTTCGGAGCACCGATCACCCACGGCACGCCGTTCCGCCGCGCCTCCGAGGAGGGCCTCATCGATCTGACCGCGAGCATGCACGTCGGCATCCGCGGTCCGCTCTACGCCAAGAGCGATCTCGACGACGACGCGCGCCTCGGCTTCGCGATCGTGTCGAGCGAGTTCATCGAGAAGGAGGGTGTCGAGGCCGCGATCGATCGCGTGCGCGCCCGCGTCGGCGACGCGCCGCTGTACATCTCGATCGACATCGACGTGCTCGACCCCGCGCACGCCCCGGGAACCGGAACCCCCGAGGCCGGCGGCCTCACGAGCAGGGAACTGCTCCGGATGCTTCGTGCCCTGTCCGACCTGCGGATCGTCGGCGCCGACGTGGTCGAGGTCGCGCCCGCCTACGACCACGCCCAGGTCACCGCCGTCGCCGCGAGCCACGTGGTCTACGAACTGCTGAGCGCCATGGCGCCGCGCCCGTGAAGGAGAACCCCATGACCACCCCGAATCAGGCGGATGTCGAGGCCGCGGCATCCGCCATCGTCGACGCCTTCGCCGCCACCGACCGCGACCGGTACTTCGCCGCATTCGCACCCGACGCCACCTTCGTGTTCCACACCGAGCCCGCGCGGCTCGACGACCGCGCCACATACGAGCGCCTGTGGGATGAGTGGGTCGCGAGCGGGTGGCGCGTCGTGGAATGCACCTCGAGCGACCGCCGCGTGCAGGTGTTGCCGGGCGCCGCCGTCTTCACCCACACCGTCGACACCACCGTCGAGACCGCGGACGGACGCGAGTCGTATCGCGAGCGCGAGACCATCGTCTTCGCCTTCGAGGGCGACGGCCTGGTTGCCGTGCACGAACACCTCTCCCCGCTGACCTGATCTGCCTTTCTCTCCCTACCCGACCCTGAGGAGCCCGAAGATGTCGCTCTACACCCGCCTCGAACGCCGCCTCGAGGAACAGTCCGACGATGCCGGAGCCGTGCGCGGCACCTACTCGTCCGGCCGCATGCTGATGATCTGGCTCGCCGCGAACCTCGTGGTGACCACTCTGCTCACCGGCACGCTCTTCGTGCCCGATGTGCCGTACGGTCTCGTGATCGCGCTGATCGTCGGCGGCACCATCGTCGGTGCCGCCGTGCTCGTCGCCGTCGGAGCCATCGGCACGCGCACCGGACTGCCGACCATGGCGCTCACACGCGGTCCCTTCGGCACCCGCGGCAGCCTCCTGCCGGTCGCCGCGAACGTCGTCATCCTCATGGGGTGGAGCTGGGTGCAGGCGATGCTCGCCGGCATCTCGCTCGACTACATCGTGGCGTCGCTCACCGGTTTCTCGAGCCCGGTGCTCTTCGCCGTGATCTGCCAGACGATCGTCGTGATCCTCGCGATCTTCGGCCACGCGGGCGTCGCGCGGGTCGAGCCGTGGTTCGCGGCCGTCATCCTCGCCATAGCCGCGTACATCTTCGTCGTGTCGTTCACGACCTTCTCGCCGGCGGACTTCGCCGCCATCACGCCGAACCCCGAGCCGTTCTACTCGCCCGGTCTCGTGTTCGACGTCGTGCTCGCGACGGCGATCTCGTGGACGGTGCTCGCCGCCGACTTCAACCGCTTCGCCCGCACGACCCGCGGCGGGGCGATCGGCTCGGGCATCGGGTACACCCTGTCGACCGTGATCTCGATGTCGCTCGGCGCCACGGCGATCGGCTACGTCGTGCTCAGCGGCGGAGAGGCGATCCCCTTCGACCCGGTCACGATCATCGAGCCCTTCGGCGCCCTGTTCGCCGTCGCGATCTTCCTGTCGGTCATGGCGACCAACACGATGGTCGTGTACGGCATGGTCACGACGGTGGTGAACGCGATCCCCGGCCGACGCGTGCCCTTCCTCGCCACGGCGCTCATCCTCGGTGCGATCTCGATCATCGGCGCGACGTTCTTCGGTCTGCTCGCCGCGTTCACCACGTTCCTCGTCACCATCAGCGCCCTGTTCGCGCCGATCTTCGCGATCATGATCGTCGACTACTACCTCGTCAAGCGCGGCGCCTACGAGCCCGACATCCTGCGCCCCACCGGCGGGCGGTACTGGTACACCGGCGGGGTCAACTGGATCGCCGTCGGCTCGTGGGCGGTGGGCGCGATCCTCGCGTACGTGTGGGCGTACGTCTGGCCGCTGCCGTTCGGCGCGACGGTGCCGTCGTTCCTCGTGACGTTCGTGCTGTACCTGCTGCTGTCGCTCCCCGGCCGCACGCGGGACCGCTTCGCCGAGGCGCGCAACCTCAGCGACACCGTCGATGCCCGCTGACGTCGAAGGCCGCGGCCTGATCGACCTCAGCCACCGGATCGAGGACGGGATGCCGGTGTACCCCGGTGATCCCGCGGTGCACATCCGGCACGCGCTCGCGCTCGCCTCGGACGGCGTCGCGGTCGACGAGCTGCAGTTCGGCACCCACACCGGAACGCACGTCGACGCCCCGAGCCATACGGTCGCGGGCGGACGCACCATGGCCGACGTCCGCCTCGACGAGCTCGTCGGCGAAGCGCTCGTGATCCACGTCGGCGGCCTCGGAGGACGAGAGGTCTGCGACTGGCACCGGCTCGACGACGCGGCCGGCGGCCTGCCCGAATCGGTGCCGCCGATCGTGCTGGTGAATAGCGGGTGGGCGCGGTGGTTCCCCGACGACGAGCGGCGGGCGCGGCATCCGTCCCTCGCCGCCGATGCGGCCCGCGAGCTCGTCGCGCGAGGGATGCACGTGCTGGGCGTCGACATGCTGAGCCCCGACCCCACCGGTGCGGACGACGACGCGTTCCCGGTGCACGAGGCGGTGCTGGGGGCGGACGGGCTCATCGTCGAGAACCTGCGCGGGCTCGAGCAGCTGCCCCACCGGATTCGCGTAGGGTTCTTCCCGCTCCGGCTCGGCGGCGACGGCTCGCCCGTGCGCGCGGTCGCCGGCATCTGAGGCCCGGCCCGCTGGGGCCTCGGTTCCACGAACCGCGTGGCCGTAACTCAGGCTAGGCGCCGCCGACCCGACGGCGTTCAACCCCGAAATCCGCCGAACCCGATCGGCGGAGTACAAGCGGAGCCTGAGTTGCGGCCGCGCTCGGGCAGAAGATTTTACACACTCGGAGCCGCGGCATCCGCCCCTTTCCTCCGCTCCGGCGGCTCTGGGACGATCGTCGTATGGGAGAGGGGCCGGACGGACCGGCGCGCACGGACGCGCCCGCGAGCGCCGTCGCCGAGGAGCAGCGCAAAGCCGACGCCGAGGTCGACGAGCGTCGCGCGATCGCGCTCGTCGTCGGCGTGGCGGCAACGGTAGCCTTCGTCGTGCTGAGAACCGTCGTCGCGCTCGGCGGCCACGACCCGCTTCCGATCGATCTGTGGTGGAACGACCTCATGCTCGCCACGCTGACCGACGTCGGCGTCGTCATCGCGTGGGTGCCCGCCATCGTCGGAGGCACGATCGGCATGATCCTGATCGGCCTTCTCCTGGTGCTGCTGCTGTGGTGGCGGAGAGGGCGATGGGATGCCGCGACCATGGCGATCGGGATCGTCACCGTGGTCGCGATCGGAGCCCCGATGGCGGCCGTCATCGCCCGGCTGCGGCCCGAGAACTCGATGGCCGAGAAGATGGCCACATCCTTCCCGTCGGGTCACACCGCGGTCGCGACGACCGTCGTGGTCATCCTCGGGCTGCTGCTGCGCCGGTGGTGGGTGTGGGCGGCGGGCGCCGCGTGGGTGGTGCTCATGATGTGGAGCCGGACGTATCTGCACGCCCACTGGGCCAGCGATGTGGTCGCCGGTCTGCTGGAGGGGATCGCCGTGGCGACTCTCGTGTGGACCGCCGTGGAGGCATTCCGTGATCGGCGGGCGAGGACGACCGCCGCGGAAACAGAGGGAGACAGCAATGGGTGACAGCAGCACACGCGCCGGGGGCTCTCCGGTCGACAGCGCGAAGTCGGCGGCGGAGGCCGTGCAGGATTCGACGGTGTTCCGCACCATCGCCCGCATCGGCTACGTCGTCCTCGGCATCGTGCACATCGTGATCGGGGCGCTCGCCATCTCGATCACCACGGGGGGCGGGCAGGACGCCGACCAGGGCGGGGCGATGGAGCAGATCCGGCAGATCCCGCTCGGCGTGCTGCTGCTCTGGGTGATTGCCCTCGGTCTCGCGGCGCTGGCGGTGTGGCAGATCGCCGAGGCGGTCGTCGAGCGCGACCCCGACACGAAGAAGAAGTGGGGGCACCGGGCCAAGTACATCGGCACGGCCGTGGCCTACATCGCGATCGCGATCACCGCCCTGGTGTACGCGCTGGGCGGGCAGTCGGACTCGTCGCAGTCGTCGTCCTCGCTGAGCGCGCAGCTCATGGCGACGCCGGGCGGGGTGGCGCTGCTCGTCGCGATCGGTCTGCTCGTGCTGGGCATCGGCGTGGCCTTCGTCGTGCGCGGCTTCACCCGCGCGTTCGAGAAGCACCTGGCCCTGCCCGCCGGGACCGCTCGCCAGGGCATCGTGGTCTTCGGCGTGGTGGGTTACGTGGCCAAGGGCATCGCCGTCGCCGTGACCGGCGTGCTGTTCATCGTCGCCGCGATCACCCACGACCCCGAGACTGCGGGTGGCTTGGATGCTGCCCTGCACACGCTCGCGGGGCTGCCCTTCGGCCCGCTGATCCTGTGGGTGGTCGGTGGCGGGCTCGTCGTGTACGGGCTGTTCTGCTTCGCTCGGGCACGCTACGCCCGGATGTGACCGCGGGCTCCGCGGCCGCGCGCCGCCGGGTGCGGCCGCGGATTACACCTCGACCGCGCGGCGCGCAACGCCCGTACCTGTACGGCTGCGGCGACGTACGCTCGCGTGTTCAGAAGGGAGCACGCCATGACCGATTCACCCATCCCGCGCATCTCACCCGAGGACAGCAACCCCGCCAGTGACCTGAAGACGGATGTCATCAAGGACGTCGAGCGCGAGCACACCATCACGAGCGACGTCGTGGGTCCGCGCAGCGACGAGATCCCCGACCAGAAGTCGGATCAGGGGCCGCCCGAGGAGTGACGCACACGCCCGCTGACGGCGGTCGGCGGTTCCGTTCACCCGATGAGGCGACGGAGCCCGAACCTGTGGGATTGCGTTGATTCCTCGTAATCGTGGCGAAGAGGACGTTCTGGTGCTTATGGTGGGAGCGACGCACCGGCACAACCCAGGTCGTCCCCAGCGGCCATACGGGTGCTCGCTGTCCCCAGCGGTGGGCGCGCCGGAACTGTCCCCAACAGACGGCAAGCCGGGCGTCCGGCCCCCTCGGGCCGCTCGTGGGAAAGAGCACGGCTCGAGGGGGCTGTGACATGCCCAGAGTCCACGCTCAGTGTTCCCCAGTGTCCCCAGAAGGCCTGCGAAGCGAGATCCCCAGATCTCCCCAGTGCCCCGCGTGCCCCTGAGAACAAATGTAGCGTGTCCCCCTAATGGGGGACAGCCCCGAATCGCGAGATTGTGTGAATTTCTTCGCAAGCCCGGTAACGGCGAGGTTTCGCGCCGCTCCCGCTCACGAGACCGGATGCTTCGCCCCGGCGCCGATCACGGCCAGCAGCTGCAGCTTCTCGTGGCTCTCGCTGCCCGGCTTCGCGGTGTAGACCAGCAGGGAGTGCGACTGCGTCGGGTCGACGAGCGTCTGGCAGGAGAGCTCGAGCTCGCCGAGTTCGGGGTGGACGAAATGCTTCACTTCGCGCGGCCTCAGGCCCACCTCGTGGAGGTCCCAGATCTCCCGGAACTCCGGGCTGCGGGTGCGCAGGTCCTCGGCCATGCGCGCGGCGCGGGATTCGGAACCGCGCAACGTCGCGACGCCTCGGAGGCCCGACACCCAGAGGCGTGAGAGGTACTCGTGATCGCGCGGGGCGTAGAGCGCCCGCGTCGCGGGTCGAGTGAACCAGCGGTAGCCGATCGACCGCTCCAGCCCTGTGAGGCTGGCGGTGTCGCCGGTGAGGGCGACGCCGAGGCGGGTCTGCTTGAGCGTTTCGCCGAGCTCGGTGACGATCTCGGCGGGGGTGTCGTCGAGGCGATCGAAGATGCGCAGCATGCCGGGGCCGATGTGCTCGGTCGACGCACCGCGGACCGGCGCCTGGTGGCCGGCGAGGAGGAAGAGGTGGTCGCGCTCCTCGATCGAGAGGTGCAGGCCGAGCGCGATCGACGCCAGCATCTGGGTCGACGGCTGCGGCCCGGTTCCGCGCTCCAAGCGCGCGTAGTAGTCCGTGGACATGTGGCACAGCAGCGCGACCTCTTCACGGCGCAGGCCGTCGGTGCGGCGTCGGGGTCCGCGCGGCAAGCCGACGTCTTCGGGCTGCAGCGCCTCGCGACGGCGGCGCAGGAAGTCCGCGACTCCGCTGCGGTCCATGTCCATGCGGCCTCCTTCCGGCACTTCTCTCCGTTCTACCGGTCGGGCCGGCACGTATCCACGGATCGCCGATCAGTGGCTATGCGCGCCCTGGTTGATCCTCGAGATCCGGCGGAGGGTCGAAGCAGTCAACGATCGGAGTGGACATGCGACGGAAGAACATCGACATCAGCATCCCCAGCCTCGCCGGCACGCGTGCCCTGCTCACGGGCGGTAGCGACGGGATCGGGCTGCAGATCGCCACGCGACTCGCGTACGCCGGGGCCGAGGTGATCCTTCCCGTTCGCAGTCGTGCCAAGGGGGAGCATGCGATCGGTGCGGTCCGCGCCGCCGCGCCCGGCGCCCTCGTGTCGCTGCGCGAGCTGGACCTGTCGTCGCTGGACTCGGTGGCGTCTCTCGCCGAGGCGCTGCGGAGCGAAGGCGCACCCATCCACCTCCTCATCAACAATGCGGGCGTTATGACGCCCCCGACCCGCCAGACCAGCGCGGACGGCATCGAGGTGCAGTTCGCCACGAACCATCTCGCCCATTTCGCGCTGGTGGCGCACCTTCTTCCGCTGCTGCGGGAGGGCCGCGCCCGCGTGACCACGCAGGTCAGCGTCGCGGCGAACGAGGGCGCGATCAACTGGGATGACCTGAACTGGGAGCAGTCGTACGACGCGATGCGGGCGTACAGCCAGTCGAAGATCGCGCTCGGCTTGTTCGGGCTGGAGCTCGACCGCCGCAGTCGCGCGGACGGGTGGGGTATCAGCAGCAACCTGTCGCACCCGGGCATCGCGCCGACGAACCTGCTGTCGGCGCAGCCCGGGATGGGGCGCGACGAGGACACGCGCGCGGTGAGGGTGATCCGGTGGTTGTCGCGGCACGGCCTCGTCGTCGGCACGCCGCAGACGGCGGCGCTGCCCGCCCTGTATGCGGCGACGGCTCCGGATGCCGCGGGCGGGCGCTTCTACGGACCTCGGGGGCTCGGGCACCTGGGTGGCGCGCCGGCGGAGCAGAAGCTGTACTCGCGGCTGACGAGTCGCGAGGACGCCTCGCGGGTCTGGGCGCAGTCGGAGAGGCTGACACGGGTGCCGTTCCCGGTGAGCTGATGTCGTGCTCGGTGCCTTCCGAGTGTCGGCGCCCCCGGGCAGGCTGGTGTCATGAGCGAGCACGAAGCGGTGGTGCGGATGTGGAGCGGCGTGGTGCGCACCGACGACCGGGACGAGTATGCCGCGTATGTCGAACGCACCGGCATGGGGGAGTACCGCTCCACCCCGGGCAATCTCGACGCCTGGCTGCTGACCCGCGACCTCGGTGACGGTCGCACCGAGATCACCACCGTGTCACGGTGGCGCGACCTGGAGTCGATCGTGGGCTTCGCCGGTGACGACATCGAACGCGCGGTGTTCTACCCGGAAGATGACCGGTTTCTCGTGGAGCGGGACGAGCGGGTGCGCCACTACCGTCAAGCGACGTAGCGCTTAGTCGGCGGGGCGCTGGTCGAGCCAGCGGCGGTGTGCCCGGAGGGCGTGGGTCACGGCGAGCCGGATCGTCCAATACAGCGCCACTGCGAGGACGGCGAGCACGACGACGTAGAAGATGATGACGAAGTGCCACCCGGTGAGGCCTTGAACCATGAGCCGAGCCTATGGCCGGAGGTCAGATCAGCCGGGGAACTCTGCGGATCATGTGGATAAGCGGGCCCCTTGGCTCAGGGGTGCGTCTGCGCGGGGCGGTCCAGTCCGCCGCCCTCCTCCTCGGCAGTCGCGGCGTCTTCCTTCACCTCGTCGCTCACCGCATCGGTGGGGGGCGCGTCGTCTGCTACCGCATCGTCGGAGTGGTGGGTGTGGGGCTGATCGCTCATGTCGACCTCCTTCGTCGCTCCAGCCTGCTCGCGCGGTGCCTCGTCTCCCACCGGCTTGACAGCGGGCACGAGACCCCTCAGCGGCGCAGGTTCCGACTAACCCGGGCTCGATTCGCATGATCGCGCGTCGTCGTCCGGCGGTGAGAGGGGCACAGAGACGTGAGCGCTCCACGCGTCCGTCAACGACGCGTCCGTTTTCAGCAAACCCGGAACTCCGAGCTCTGCGAACGAGGCGGAGGGACGAAGTGGTCAAGATAATCGCCGGCGGCGGTCATGCAGAACAAGAGCGCCTGCAAGGAGTCCGCCCCGAATGTTTCCAGCTCGGCCGCCACAGTGCCGTCCTCGTTGAGGAACTGATACTCGAACGATGGCGGTTCGCCTGCACCGGTAAGGATCTGCAAGGTCAGGATTCCATCGTCGGTCGTGAAGTCTCTCCGGGCGACTATCACCTGTTGCATGTGTGCGACTCCCGTGCGGTGTGGGTCGATCAGTTCCTCTCGACGAGCGCGTCGGCGAGGATCTCGGCGACGTGGCCGAGCCACGCATCGGTGGGCGTCGCCTGGCCCCGTTCGACCTGGAGGAGGTAGAACTCCGGAACCTTTGCCCGTTGCGCGACCTCGGCCGAACTGAGGCCCGTTCTTAGCCGGAGCGTGCGGAGGACGGTTCCTGCAGTGTGGTTCATCGTGGAAAAATCGTATCGATCTTTCTTGGCGGGTTCCGCCCGCCACGGAAGACCTGTGGATAACTTTTCTTCGAGCGAATCGCTGACGGAAAGACTGCTACCGTTGCGACCATGACAGATACCGGCGAGCGGAAAGATCTGCCTCTCACTCGATATGCCATCGAGAAGGCATCGCATCAGCAGCGCATGGAGTACGGCCCGCTCCTCGCGGAGTACATCGCGCGCAGCGACCTGCAGCAGAAGCAGCTCGCCGAAGCCGCGGGTGTCACCGCGCGGACGATCCGCAACATCATCCAGGGCAAGAGCGCACCCCAGGCAGACAAGATCATCTCTCTCCTGATCGCGCTCGGGGTCGACGTCGACGGCGGCGAAGACCTCGATGTCCGCCCTTACACGAAGATGCTCGCCCCGGTCATCCGCCGGATCGACCCCGACTACCGGGCCGTGGCGGTGTCCGAGGCGATCGGCATCCTCTCCGACGCGGCGGTCACGCATCCCGACCGCGCACACCTCGCACGGGTGACGGCGTTCCCCCGTCGCGATGTCGGCGGTGAGAGGGATGATCTGCAAACGGTATCCCTCATCGGCGCCAAGGTCGCGGCGTCGAACGACGCCACGTTCGTCGACCCCGACCGCGCGGAGAGCTAGGAACGGCCACATGAGCAAGACCCGCGGCGGCGTGCGCCACGCCGCCCGAACCCGTGGCCACCTCGCGTCGCACGCGGCCGCGCCGATGTACGGCGTCGGCACGTTCCACGACCAGCCGCACGCCCGCGACTACGACCCGTGGGAGCACGCCGCGATGCTCGGCGTTCCCATCGTCTTCCGCGACGACCTCCCAGACCCGGGCATGGTCGCGTGCTACTCCGAAGAGCACGCCGCGATCTTCGTCCGCCCCACGCTCCACCGCGCGGTCGAGCGCTGCGCGATCGCCCACGAGATCGTCCACTACGAGCACGGCGACGTCGGCACCAGCATCCTTCAGGAGCGTCGTGCCGACCGCATCGCCGCGCGACGACTGATCAGGCCGCGCCGGCTCCTCGCACTCGAAGCGCTGACCGAAGATCCCGCCGTCGTCGCCTTCGAACTGCACGTCACCGAGCGCATCATGCGGGCCCACATCGACATGGTGCACGAAGGTCTGCTTCGCCGAACCGCGTGATGATTCCGGATGCCGGGGGCCGAGGCATCCGGAACCGCATCGGTCAGCCGGGCAGCC
This sequence comes from Microbacterium sp. NPDC057407, assembly GCF_042803895.1. NCBI lineage: Bacteria > Bacillati > Actinomycetota > Actinomycetes > Micrococcales > Microbacteriaceae > Microbacterium > Microbacterium sp. NPDC057407. The sequence continues at coordinate 25,870 of NZ_JBHVCA010000007.1, forward strand.
GGGGCGTGCGAGGCGGCGCGACCCGGCGACGGCCCGTGGCCTCGAACGCCGCCGCCAGCGACAGAAGCCGGGAGTCGTCGTACGCGCGCCCGATGAAGGTCAGACCCACCGGCATGCTGATGTCGGCCATCACTCCCATCGGCACCGTCACCGACGGGATCCCGAGGTGACGCATGGCGAGGTTCCCGTTCGCGATCCACACGCCGTTGCGCCACCCGAGGTCGGCCGACGCCGGGTTCACGTCCATGTCGGCAGGGCCGACGTCCGCCACCGCGGGGAACACGACGGCGTCGAGGGCCTGCGCGTCCATCCACTGCTCGAGGTCGAGGGCGCGGGTCCGCTCCAGGCCCCGCAGCCCGCCGTCCAGCTCCGGGATGTCCTCGAAGCCCGCGACCGGGTGCTCGCGGACGTGTGCGGGATACTCCGCGATGTCGTCGTCGAAGCCCGTGTAGCGATCGGGCAGCGCTCCCTCGGGGTGCGGGAAGATCCGCGAACCGTCGATCTGCGCCAGCGACGGGAAGGCGGGGTCGCCGTTGGCCTTCAGGAAGTCATCCCACGCCCACGCCGACAGGTCCACGATCTCGCGATGAAGGAACTCCGGCGTCACCAGACCCCGCGTCGCGATCGTCGGGGCTCCCGGCCGATCGCCCTCGTAGTTCGACACGACCGGGAAGTCGACCTCGACCACCGTCGCGCCGTGGGCTTCGAGGTCGCGCCGCGCCGCCTCCCACAGATCGACGACCGACTCCCGCGTCTCGATGCGCTGCCCGGTCGGGCCGCCGATCCCCGGGTTCTCGCCGGTGCCGGCCTCGGGATCGGCGTTGATGTACATCCGGGGCACGCCGATCCGGCGCCCCGCCAGCGCACCGGGCGTCGCAGCGGCGAGTGCGGGGTACGACCGGGGCCGCACGGCAGACGCGGCGGGCAGCGTCACCCACGGCTGAGCGCGCCAGAAGTCGCCGCGGGTCTCGTCATCGTCGGCGACGATGACGTCGAGCACCTCCAGCAGATCCGCCATCGTTCGCGTGTGCGGCACAACGACGTCCATCGTCGGCACCAGCGGCCAGTTCCCGCGCACCGAGATCACCCCGCGCGACGGCGTGTAGGCGCAGAGTCCGTTGTTCGACGCCGGGCCGCGACCGCTCGACCACGTCTCCTCGCCGAGACCGAAGGCCCCGAAGCTCGCCGCCGTCGCGGTCCCCGAGCCGTTCGACGACCCCGACGCGAACGGCGCCGTCAGGAAGTCCGCGTTGTACGGGCTCTCCGCCCGCCCGTAGAGGCCGCGCTGCATGCCGCCGTTGGCCATCGGCGGCATGTTCGTCAAGCCGAGGCAGATCGCCCCGCCCGCCCGCAGCCGCTCGATCGTGAACGCGTCCCGCTGCGCCACCAGATCGGCGAAAGCGGGGCTGCCCGATGCCGCCGTGAGCCCCCGAACGAGGTAGCTGTCCTTCGCCGTGTACGGGATGCCGTCGAGCGGTCCGAGAACGGCGCCGGCGGCGCGCCGGGAATCGGATGCCTCGGCCTCGGCGATCGCGTCGGGATTGCGCACGACCACCGCGTTGAGCGCCGTCTGGGTGTCGGGCCCGTCGTACGCCTCGATCCGCGCCAGGTACGCCCGGACCAGCTCGACGGAGGTCGTCCGGCCCGCCTCCAGCGCCGCGCGCAACTCGGCGATCGTCACTTCGACCACGTCAAACATCGAACGTCCCATCCACCTTCGCCGAGCCGGTTCCTGAGTAGGCCGCGCAGCGGCCGTATCGAAGGGCAACGACGTCAAACATCGGCGGCCTCGAGCCGGGGCTGCTGCTGCGTGATGCAGTGGATGCCGCCACCGCGGGCGAAGATCGGCCGGGCGTCGACGGTCACGACGCGGCGCCCCGGGTACTCCTCCGACAGGATGCTGCGGGCCGTGGCATCCGCCTGCTCCTCACCGAATCCGCAGGCGATCACGCCGCCGTTGACGACGAGGTGGTTGATGTAGCTCCAGTCCACGAAGCCCTCGTCGTCGCGGAGGGTCGCCGGTGCCGGGACGTCGACGATCTCGAAGGCGCGGCCCGCGGCATCCGTCTCTCCCTCGAGCAGGGCGCGCAGCTCGCGCGTGACCGCGTGGTCGGGGTGAGCGGGGTCGTTCTGCCGGTGCAGCAGCAGGCGTCCGGGCGACGGGATGGTGGCGACGATGTCGACGTGCCCGTTGGTGCCGAAGTCGTCGTAGTCGCGGGTGAGGCCGCGGGGGAGCCAGATGGCGCGGGTGCTGCCGATCGTGCGGGCGAGCTCCGCCTCGACGCGGGCGCGGTCGGCGTACGGGTTGCGGCGCGGGTCGAGCTGCACCGTCTCGGTGAGCAGCACCGTGCCCTCGCCGTCGACGTGGATGCCGCCGCCCTCGTTGACGAGCACCGAGCTGATGAGCTCGGCGCCCACCTCGGCGGTCACGAAGCGGCCGATCTCGGCGGAGAGCTTCCAGTCCGCCCAGTCGGGGGCGCCCCAGCCGTTGAAGGTCCAGTCGACGGCGCCCAGCACACCGGGGCGTTCCTCGTCGACGACGAACGTGGGCCCGAAGTCGCGCATCCAGAACTCGTCGAGCGGCGCCTCGACGATCTCGATATCACCGCCCAGCATGCGTCGCGCGCGGGCGGTCTCGCTCGGGTCGACGACCATCGTCACCGGCTCGAACTCGGCGATGGCGTGCGCGGTCGCCGTCCAGGCGGTGTAGCACTCCTCCTGCTCGGCCGGGGTCTCGCCGAGCGTCTGCCCGGCCACCGGGAACGCCATCCAGGTCCTGTCGTGGGTGGCTGTCTCGGAAGGCATCCGCCAGGCCATCGGGGGTCCTCTCTCGCGTTGTTGATCACTTGATCAATTCGGGATCACGGTACAGAATCGTCGGTGATGCCGTCAACAGCCACGCGAAGATCCGCTCCGGAGCGGATCGCGCAGATCACCGCCGCCGCCCGCTCCCTCGCCCTCGAAGCCGGCCTGGGCGCGGTCACCCTCCGCGCGGTCGCCACCGAGATCGGCGTCGCCCCGGCGCTGGTCGCGCATTATGTGCCCAGCATGGACGTGCTGGTGGCCGACACCTTCGCCGCCATCGTGGGCGAGGAGCTGGCCGAGGTCGAGCAGATCTCGCGGCGGGACTCGGCCGCCTCCGCGCTCGCCGCTGTGCTGGCGAGCCTCCTCGACGACCGCCGCGCGGAGGTCACCCTCGTGTGGGTGCAGAGCTGGTCGCTGGGCCGGCGCAGCGAGGCGCTCGCCGCATCCGTCCGCGACCAGATGGATACGTGGCGCACCTTCCTCGCCGGCGTGCTCGACCGCGGTGCGCGGGCGGGCGAGTTCCGGTGCGACGAGCCGGCGGCGATCGCGGGCCAGATCCTCGGGATGGTCGACGGGCTCAACGCTCACTCCCTCGTCGGCTGGCAGGATGCCTCGGAGCGCACCCACCTGCTGCTCCGGTCGGTCGAGGCGATGCTCGAGCTGCCGCCCGGTCGCCTGATCGCCCTCATCCCCGACGCCGCCGACCTCCCTGGAGCCCTCGCATGACCTCGGCCCTCGTCATCGTCGACATCCAGCGCGACTACTTCCCCGGCGGCGCGTATCCGCTCGTCGGAGCGGACGACGCCGCCGACCGGGCCGCGGAGCTGCTGGCGCAGTGGCGGGCGAGCGGCCTGCCGGTGATCCACGTCCGGCACGAGAGCCGTGAGCCCGGCGCGAGCATGCTCGTGCCCGGCACGCCGGGCGGCGAGATCGACCCCCGCGTCGCACCGCGCGACGGCGAGACGGTCGTCACGAAGACGTTCCCGAACTCGTTCCGCGCGACGCCGCTGGAGGACGTGCTGCGCGAGGCCGAGGCATCCGCCCTCGTGATCGTCGGGATGATGAGCAGCATGTGCGTCGACGCGACCGTGCGCGCGGCATCCGATCTCGGGTTCGACGTCACCGTCGCCGCCGACGCGTGCGCGGCGCCCGACCTCGAGTTCGGCGGCGTGCGGGTCGGCGGCGCCGAGGTGCACGCCGCCTTCATGGCGGCCCTCGCCTCGGCGTACGCGAAGGTCGTCCCGGCGGCGGAGCTGCTCGAGGTCTCCGCGTAAGAGCGCGGTGACACGGCCACGCGTCGAACGGCGGGGCGAAACCGGGGCTCGGCGCCCTGGGACCGCGCCGGTCCGGCGATTTCGCCCCGCGCTTTCACGCGAGATCGTTTCGACACCGTCGGGAATGAAGGAGAAACGCGGAGCGGGGCTCTGCCAGACCTGCGCCGCGCGGCGTGTCTCCTGTTATCTCGACGCAGATCGCCGGGATGCGCCCGCGTGCCACCCGTGACGGGGGATGCTCGTCGGCGCTCCCGCCACTAGGTTGTGGCTGTCGCGCCGCGTGCGGATCGGGGCGCCTGTCGCGGGTCGGGGGTCCGATGAACACCGTCGCACACATGCGGGACGCCGTCTTCTTCGAGGGGGAGGACGCCCCGCGCCGGTTCAGCCGGTTCTGGCTGCTGCTGGTGCTGTCGAGCGTCATCGCGGCCGCGGGCGTCGTGGCCGATTCGGACGCCACCGTCATCGGCGCCATGATCGTCGCTCCGCTGATGACCCCGATCCTCGGCATCGTTCTCGCGACGGTCCTGGGCGACCGCGTGAACGTCCTGCGGTCGTGGGGGATGGTGCTGGCGGGCGCCGCGACCGCGATCGGGGTCGGTTACGGGGTGGGGCTGCTGGTCGCCGCTCCCGTTGTGGCGTCGACGAACCCGCAGGTGGCGCAGCGGGTCTCGCCCGATCTCATCGACCTCCTCGCGGCGCTGGCGACGGGTGCCGTGGGTGTCATCGCTCTCGTGCGGACCGACATCTCCGACACGCTGCCGGGCGTGGCGATCGCGATCTCGCTCGTCCCGCCCCTCACCGTGGTCGGGCTGACGCTCGAGTCGCAGGCGTGGCAGGAGTCGCTGGGGGCGCTGCTGCTCTTCGCGACGAACGTCGCCGCGATCCTCGCCTCGGGTCTGGTGGTGCTGTCGGTCTACCGGGTGCGTGCGAGAGCGGATGCCGCGGCATCCGCTCGCCCGGATCAGCCACCGCGCTCAGCCCGGCGGCCGCTCGTGTTCGTCGCGGCGACGGTGCTCATCATCGCGGTGCCGCTGACCTTCTCGTCGCTGGAGTCGACGCAGGACACCGTGCTCGAGTCCCAGGTGCGGACGGCCGCCGCGCCGTGGGCCGCCGACAACGGCTGGGACATCGCCGAGGTCGCGATCGGCGACGACACCGCGCAGATCGTCTTCACGGGCGCATCGTCGGAACCGGACACCGCCGGGCTCGCCTCCGCTCTCGAGGACGCCGGGGTGGACCCGTCCACCGTGACGGCGCAGTTCGTGCCCGCGTACACGGTCCAGCTCGACTCGGCGCCCTAGGCGTCGGCGGGATAGGCAGGGCCGTCGGCACTGTCAACCCCTTCGCACGGGGGTGGGGTCTCGCGCAGGCTCGTTACGGTGCCGCGAACGGGGCGGCACCGGAGAGAGGATGAGCATGGCGCGATTCGGCTACACCCTGATGACCGAGCAGAGCGGACCCCGCGACCTCGTGCGCTACGCGCAGGCCGCCGAGGACGCCGGCTTCGACTTCGAGGTCTCGAGCGACCATTACTCCCCGTGGCTGGTGAGCCAGGGTCACGCGCCCTACGCGTGGAGCGTGCTCGGCGCCGTGGCGCAGGCGACCTCGCGGGTCGAGCTGATGACGTACGTCACGTGCCCCACGATGCGGTACCACCCGGCCGTCGTCGCCCAGAAGGCGGCCACGATGAGTCTGCTGTCGGAGGGCCGGTTCCTGCTCGGCGTCGGCTCGGGCGAGAACCTCAACGAGCACGTCGTCGGCGACGGCTGGCCGGCCGTCGCGACCCGCCAGGCGATGCTGCAGGAGGCGGTCGAGATCATCCGCGAGCTGCACACCGGCGAGCTCGTCACGTACGACGGCGAGTACTTCCGAGTGGACTCGGCCCGCGTGTGGGATGTGCCCGAGGGCGGTGTGCCGATCGGCGTCGCCGTGTCGGGCGAGGAGTCGATCGAGCGCTTCGCGCCGCTGGGCGACCACATGATCGCGGTCCAGCCCGAGGCGAAGCTGGTGGAGGGATGGGATGCCGCCCATGACGGCGCGTCGCGCAAGATCGGGCAGATTCCGATCTCGTGGGACCCGGACCTCGAGACGGCCGTCGAGCGGGCGCACGACCAGTTCCGGTGGTTCGGCGGCGGGTGGGCGGTCAACGCCGACCTGCCGACGCCGGCGGGCTTCGAGGCGGCGAGCCAGTTCGTCCGCACGGATGACGTCGCCGAGTCGATCGCCTGCGGGCCCGACCTCGACGAGCTCGCGGCGAGCGTCCAGCCGTACCTCGACGCCGGATTCACCGACATCGCGATCGTGCAGGTCGGCGACGAGCAGCAGGACCGGTTCCTCGCCGAGGTGGCGGAGCCCCTCCTCGAGCGCCTGCGCGCGCTGTCCTGACCGGCTGGGCTCGCTACGGAGGAGTCATGCCATCCGCCGAGGAATCGACGCGATCAGCCGACCCCGCGCTGGGCGTGCGGGTGTCGGTGGTCGTGCCGGTGAAGGACGACGCCGGCGACCTCGCCGAGTGCCTGCGGGCGCTCGCGGCGCAGACGCGTCCCCCCGACGAGGTCGTCGTGGTCGACAACGGTTCCCGCGACGAGACGAGCCGGGTGGCGCTCGCCGCGGGCGCGCGGGTCGTGCCCTGCCTCGAGCCGGGGATCCCGGCGGCGTCGGCGGAGGGCTACGACGCGGCGCGAGGAGAACTGCTGCTTCGGCTCGACGCCGACTGCCGGCCCGCGCCGGACTGGGTCGAACGCATCGAGAGCGCCTTCGCCCGCTCGCCGCACGTCGGCGCGATCACGGGCGGCGCCCGCTTCGTCGACGGTCCTCGGCCGCTGCGGATCCCGCTCGCCGTGCTGTATCTGGGGGCGTACGCGGGCACGACGAGCCTCGCGCTCGGCCACGCGCCGCTGTTCGGCTCGAACCTCGCGTTGCGCCGCTCCGTCTGGCTCGATGTCCGCGACGCTGTCCACCGCCACGACCCCGAGGTCCACGACGACCTCGACCTCGCCTTCCACATCGGCGATCGGCATCGCATCCGCTACCGGAGAGGCCTGGCGATGGGCATCTCGATGAGGCCGTTCCAGGATGCCGCGGCCTTCGGGCAGCGCATGCGGCGAGGCATCCGCACCGTCACCGTGCACTGGCCGCACGACTTCCCACCCCGTCGCTGGCTGCGCCTGTGGACGCGCCGGGGCGTAGCCGCGAGGGCAACGGCCGTCAACCCCCGCGACACCGCCGCACGTCGCTGAAAGGGTCGGATCACCGCGAATCGCGGGTGATCGCCGCGCGCCGAGGAGGACGCATGACCATCGCCGACACCGACATCACCACGGCGCACGGGCTGTCGCCCCGAGGACCGTTGAGCGCGACGACGCTCGCGATCCTCATGCACGCCGACTTCGCGCACCGTCGCGACGCCCTTGTCGGCGCCGCGCGCGACGCCGTGCTCGCCAGCGATGATGTCGCCGCCGACGAAGACATCCAGTTCACGCTCTTCCTGCTGTACGCCACCGCCTACGGCTCGCTCGACTGGATCGACCCGGGCTGGGAGTGGCATCCGGTGCTCATCGAGGCGCGAGGCATCCTCGAGGCAGCCTTCGAGGCCGCCCTCCGTCGGCAGGTGACGGTTCCGGCCCTTCCCGAGCCGCAGGCGCCGCAGATCGCCGCGGCCCTGTTCGAGCTGACGGCTCCGACGCCCGGCCCCTCGCTGTCGCGCTTCCTCGCGAAGTCGGCGACCCTCGAGCAGGCCAAGGAGTTCCTCATCCAGCGGAGCATCTACACGCTGCGCGAGGCCGACCCGCACTCGTGGGCGATCCCGCGCCTGACCGGCCGGGCGAAGGCGGCTCTGGTCGAGATCCAGTCCGACGAGTACGGCGCGGGGCGCCCCGAGCGGATGCACGCCGAGATCTTCGCTCGCACCATGCGCGGCGTCGGGCTCGACTCCACCTACGGCGCGTACGTCGATGTCGTGCCGGGCGTGACGCTCGCGTCCCAGAACGCGATGACGATGTTCGGCCTGAACCGGCGTCTGGTCGGCGCGGTCGTCGGCCACCTCGCGGCGTTCGAGATGACCTCGTCGCTGCCGAACCGGTCGTACGGCGACGCATTCCGGCGGCTCGGCTTCGGGGAGGAGGTCACCGACTACTTCGACGAGCACGTCGAGGCCGACGCCGTCCACGAGCAGATCGCGGCGCACGATCTCGCCGGCGGGCTCGGCGAGGACCGGCCCGAGCTCCTGCCCGACATCCTGTTCGGCGCGGCGGCCTGCCTCGCGCTCGACGACCGCAGCGCCGACCACATGCGCACCGCCTTCGAGGCGGGGCGCACGTCGCTGCGGGTGTCCGGTGACTGATCCGGTGCCTGACGCCGTCGCAACGACGGCGGAGCGACTCGCGCTCGAGTACGTGCTGCCCCTGCGGCGGCACGACCGTGAGGGCGAGGACGAGCTGGTGCGCTATCTCGGCGACCTCGTCGCGCGCGTCGACGTGACGGTCGTCGACGGGTCCGAGCGGGCGCTCTTCGACGCACTGTCGGACCGGCTGCCCGTGTCGGTGCGTCACGTGCGCCCCACCGTGGGCGGGCTCAACGGCAAGGCGCGCGGCGCGATGACCGGGGTTCGCCTCGCCCGCCACGACAACGTCGTGATCGCCGATGACGACGTGCGCTACGGCCCTCGCAGCCTCGAGCACGCCGCTCGCCTCCTGGCCGACGCCGACTTCGTGCGGCTGCAGAACGCCTACTCCGCTCACCCGTGGTGGGCCCGGTGGGACACCGCCCGCAGCCTCGTCGGACGCGCTTTCGGCGGGGACTTCGGCGGCACGGTCGCGGTGCGGCGGTCCGTGCTCCTCCGCGCCGGCGGATACAGCACCGACGTGCTGTTCGAGAACCTCGAACTCGAGCGCACCATCCGGCTGGCCGGAGGCAGGGTGGTGGTCGCGCAGGATGTGCTGGTGCCGCGCATCCCGCCGACCTTGCGGCACTTCGTGGGGCAGCGGGTGCGCCAGGCCTACGACGACTTCGCCCAGCCCGCGCGCCTCGCGGTCGAGCTGGCGCTGCTGCCGATCGCGGTGACCGCTATCGCGCTGCGGGCGTGGCGTGTGCTCGGTGCGGTGGCCGCCGCGGCCGTGGCGGTCGCCGAGGTCGGACGACGGCGGGGCGCCGCGCGCGGCGCGATCCCGGCATCCGCTGCGGTGTGGGCACCGGCCTGGGCGGCGGAGCGTGCCGTCACGGCGTGGGTCGCCGTGGTGTACCGGGTGCGGGGCGGCATGCCGTATGCCGGCCGCAGAATCTACGCGGCGGCCACACCGCAGTCGCTGCTGCGGCGGCGCCTGGCGACGGGAGGAAGAACCTCATGACCGAACAGATCGCGCGGGTGACTGCCTGCCCGAACGGACCCCTGCTCGTGCGCGGGCACGTCGAGATCCTCGGCGATGACGGAAAGCCGCTCCACAACCCGCGCCGCACCGTCGCGCTGTGCCGGTGCGGGGCGTCGGCGATCAAGCCGTGGTGCGACGGCACGCACAAGCTGACCCGGTTCACCACCGAGGCGCCTGCGGCGGCGGACTGACCGGATGCCGCCGGCCGAGGCATCCGGTACCGCCGGCGCGGTGTGCACAACGTCGGCGATCGAGGCGGTCCGCAGGCCGGGGGCGCCCTGGTGAACTCGACGCCGACCGGATCGCCGACGTTGTGCTCAGCGAGCGACCGTACGCAACCGGCCCCGGGTCACTCGCCCTCGACGGCCGTCGCGTGGTGCGGTGCGCCGACCGGCTTGGACTCGCTCGACCCCCGCTGCCGCAGGAAGATCGACAGCGCGATCATGGCCCCGACGGCGAGAAACTCGGACTGCCAGTTCTGCAGCGTGCGATTCCAGAAGTCCGGCGACGCCACGTATCCCACCCACGACATGAGCGGCTGCCCGTGGTCGGCGTTGTCCTCGTTCATCACGACGAGACCCGCCAGCGACTGCGCGAACCACGACAGCACGAACACGGTTCCCATGACGAGCAGCAGCGAGTTCGAGAAGATCACCTGACGGATGCCGCGAGCCCGCGCCCACTCGGGAGAGTCCGGCTTCGCGTGCTCGCCGACGAGCTGCTCCTCATCGGTGCCGACGCCTTCGTCGCCCGGCTTCTTCGACTCGGGCGATCCGCGCTGGACGAGCCAGATCGTCGCGATGATGAAAAGGAAGAACTGCAGGAACTCGGACTGCCAGTTCTCGGCCACGTCGACCACGAAGTCCGACGAGGTGATAAACGCGAGGAAGGCCTCGGGGGGCTGCCCGTGCTCGGTGAGCCGTTCGTTGTTCTCGAGGTATCCCGCCACGGACTGCCCGCAGAGCGTGACGACGAACAGGGCGCCGAACAGCAGGCTGAGAGCATTGTCGCGAATCGGGCGCACGGCGATCACCTCCCCACGAGCGGGATGGCGATCATGTAGGCGAGTCCCGCGGTCAGCACGAAGATCCAGCTCCAGAAGACGGCGGCCTCACCGCGGCGGGCGCCTTCCTCTTCGGGTGTGAAGTCCACGTCCCCCTCCTTCCGACGCGCGCGAGGAGCGCGTCCACGGACACATCCTCGGCGCGTGCCCGCGCCCGCATGAAGAGCCTTGACAATCGCCTGCGTCGAGCGAGCGATCCTCACAGGCCGAGCATCGAGCGCAGCGTCCAGGCGTTGCGCACGGCATGGCCCTCGCCGTCGTTGTTGAAGTAGGCGAGCACGTCGCGCCCCTGTGCATCCCACTCGCGGAAGCGGTCCGCCCACCAGGCGAGGTCGTCGTCGGAGTACGAGCCGGCGTACAGGTGCTCGCCGCTCGGCCCGTGCAGCCGCACGTAGACGAAGTCGGCCGTCGCCCGCAGGATGCAGTCGAGGCCCGCGCCGCTCATCACGACGTAGGCGGCACCGTGCCGCTCGAGCAGGTGGAAGACCTCTTCGTCGTTCCACGACGGATGCCGGAACTCGACCGCGACCCGCATCCCGTCGGGAAGGGCGGCGAGGAAGTAGTCGAGGCGGGCATCGTCGCGGGCGAGGGTGGGCGGCAGCTGCACGAGCAGCCCCGCGTGCCGGTCTCCGAGAGCGCGCCAGCCCTCGGCGATGCGCTCGATCCAGGCCTCGGGCGCGTACAGGCGCTTGGCGTGGGTGAGGCCGCGCGGAGCTTTGACCACCATCGCGAAGCCGGGCGGCAACCGGTCGTGCCACGACCGGAACCGTGCCGCACCCGGCCATCGGTAGAAGCTGGCGTTCAGCTCAACGGTGTCGAACTCCTCGACGTACCGGGGCAGACGTTCGCCGACCGGGAGACCCGGGCGGTAGAGAACCCCTTTCCAGTGGTCGTAGCTCCAGCCGGATGTGCCGATGCGGTACGCCATACCGTCCGTCGCGCCGTCAGACGACCTGGGGCCGCTCGCGGCGGGCGCTGAGGGGCGGCAAGTGGGGGATCTCGGACGGCCGCCGCGAACGGCCTCCGGCCGTGCGGTGACGCACCACGTCCTCGAGCACGTCCGTCGCGAAGAGGTACAGCGTGGGCAGCGCCAGGTTCTGCAGCCAGACCACCTCGACGAGGTCGTCCTCCGTCTCGGTGATGTGGGCCACGACGTTGCGCGAGTCGTCGATCGGATACGTCAGATCCTGGATGATCCATTCCAAGGGTGCGATCTTGCGCAGTTCGAGCGTGTTCACCGTCATCAACTCCTCTTCGAGCGGCCCCCTCAGCATGCGTCGCGGTGCAGGCCCTTTCCCACACCCTTGACATCCCCCGCCGTCGGGTTTAGGGCGTTCGCCAGTCGTCGGAGGTGAGGTGCGAGCCCGCCTGCGGGCCCATCTGGAGCATGCCGCCGTCGACCGCCCACGACGCGCCGGTCACGTACGAGGCCGCGGGGGAGGCGAGGAAGGCGACGACGGCTGCGATCTCGCGCGCGTGGCCCGGTCGGCCGAGCGGCACGCCCGGCCGCTTCACGCCGTGCGGATCGACGTCGTCCTGGTCGGTCATCGGGGTGGCGATCTCGCCCGGCGCGACCGAGTTCGCCGTGATGCCGTCCGATCCGAGCTCGAGCGCGAGGGTCTTCATGAGCCCGCCGAGTCCGTGCTTGGCGGCGTCGTATGCGGCGGAGCCGACGCGCGGCTGGTGCTCGTGCACGCTGGTGATGGCGATGAGACGACCCTCCTGGCCGCGATCCACCATGTGCGACGCGGCCCGCTGGAGGCACACGAACGCCGCCTCGAGGTCGACGGTCACGGTGTGGCGCCACTGGTCCAGGGTGAGCTCGAGGAATGGGGCGTTGTCTCCCGTGCCGGCGTTGTTGACGAACACGTCGACGCCGCCGAGCTGCGAGATGAGACTGTCGACGACGTCCCCGCAGGCCGGGACGTCGGTGAGGTCGAGCCGCTCGACGACGGCGGTGCGGCCGAGCCTGCGCACCTGCTCGGCCGTGTCCTGGGCTCCGGCTTCGTCGGAGTTCCAGGTGATGCCGACGTCCATGCCCGCTTCTGCGAGGGCGACGGCGGTGGCTTTCCCGATCCCGGAGTCGGAACCGGTGACGATGGCGCGCGTGGGTGTGAAGGTCATGTCTCGACCCTGACCGGCGGTCGAGGCATCCGGAACGGGGTTGACAGGGGAATGCCGTCAACCCCCTGTCCGCCACGATCGCGCCGTTCCTACCGTCGAGGCAGAGCGAAAGGAGCGACACGATGTCGGATACCCAGAAGGACCCGCGAGACAAGCACGACGAGGGCGGCTTCCCCGCGCAGGAGCAGGAGCAGCCGGGCCTCACCGACGAGACGATGCCCGAACCCGACCACGGGGAGGACACCTACGTCGGGGCGGGTCGCCTGACGGGGCGCCGCGCGCTCATCACGGGCGGGGACTCCGGCATCGGCCGCGCGGTGGCGATCGCGTTCGCCCGCGAGGGGGCGGACGTCGCCTTCGTGCACCTGCCGGAGGAGAAGGAGGACGCCGACGACACCATCGCGCAGGTCACCGAGGCGGGGCGCACCGGGGTCGCCTTCGCCGGCGATGTGCGCGAGGAGTCGTTCGCGACCTCGGTCGTCGACGATGCGATCGAGGCGCTCGGAGGACTCGACATCGTCGTGCTGAACGCCGCCTACCAGAAGGATCGGCAGGGGATCGAGAACCTCGAGACCGCCGAGTTCGACCGCGTCTTCAAGACCAACCTCTACGGCATGCTGTGGACGGCCCGGCAGGCCGTGCCCCACCTCGAGCCGGGCGCGTCGATCATCGTCACCTCGTCGGTGCAGGCGTTCAACCCCTCGCCGGGTCTCATCGACTACGCCATGACGAAGGCGGCCCAGGTCGCCTTCGTGAAGGCGCTGGCCGAGGAGCTGGGCGAGAAGGGCGTCCGCGTGAACGCGGTGGCACCGGGCCCGATCTGGACCCCGCTCATCCCGGCGACCGGATGGGACGAGGAGCGTCTCGCGACCTTCGGCAAGGACACGCCGCTGGGCCGGCCGGGCCAGCCAGCCGAGCTGGCCGGCGCGTACGTGTACCTCGCGTCCGAGGCGGCGTCGTACGTGTCGGGGGCGGTGCTGCCCGTCACGGGAGGCAAGCCGCTCTGAGCCGCGTGCCGCGAACAGCTGATGACGGGGATGTGCGCGATGACGGATGCTTCGGGGCCGAGGCATCCGTCATCTTGCACGTCTCCGTCGTTCACGCCCGCGCCTGCGGACGGACAACGCGGTCAGGCGGAGACGAACGAGGTGAGGGTCTCGGGGGAGAGGGCGTACTCGATCGCGAGCATGCTCGCCCCCAGCACGGCCGCGTTGTGGGCCGCCGTGGACTGCACGATCGACAGGTGCTCGGTGGCGAGCGGGATCGAGCGCGTGTAGACCACTTCGCGCACGCCGGCGATGAGGTGCTCGCCGACGCGGGCCATCGACCCCCCGATCGCGATCACCGACGGATTGACGAGGCTCACGCACGTCGTGAGCACTTCGCCGATGTCGCGGCCGGCCTGGCGGACGGCCTGGATGGCGTCGATGTTGCCCCGCTTGACGAGGTCGATGACGTCGTTGCCGTTCTCGGCCGCGACCCCTTGAGCGCGCAGGGCGCGGGCGATCGCCGGACCCGACGCCAGCGCTTCGAGGCAACCCTGGTTGCCGCAGTGGCACGGCACCCCGGCGCCGCGGGCGACCCGCACGTGACCGATGTCGCCCGCGATGCCCTGCGCGCCCCGCTGCAGCGCACCGCCCGAAATGACGCCCGCGCCGATGCCGGTCGCGACCTTCACGAACATCAGGTGGTCGACGCCGGGGTAGGCCGTCGCGCGCTCGCCGAGGGCCATGATGTTCACGTCGTTGTCGACGAGCACCGGCACGTCGAGGTGCTGCTGCACCCAGCCGGGCACGTCGAACCTGTCCCATCCGGGCATGATCGGGGGATTGACCGGCTGGCCCGTGGAGTGCTCGACGGGCCCGGGGATGCCGACGCCGATGGCGGCGAGGTCGGCCCGTGACCGTCCGATCCGCTCCAGCAGGGCGGCGGCGTTCTCGACCAGCCACGTGAGCACCGGCTCGGGGCCGAGGGTCACATCGAGGGGTTCGCTGTGCTGCGCGATGATGCTGCCGGCGAGGTCGGTCACGGCGATGGTGGCGTGCGACGCGCCGATGTCGACGGCGAGCACGAGGCGTGCGCTAGGGTTCAGCGCGAACTGCGACGGCGGACGGCCCCCGGTCGAGACCGTCTCTGCGATCGGCGTGACCAGCCCCATGCGCATGAGCTCGTCCACCCGGGCCGCGATCGTCGACCGCGCGAGCCCGGTCGACTTCGCCAGTTCGGCGCGCGTGCGGGGCACGCCGTCACGGAGAAGCTGGAAGAGCTGACCCACTCCCGACACGTTCGTCGACGTCTCGATGCTCATTTTCGCCACATTTCAGTGTATCGGCGGGAGAAGTGTGCCGAAGTCCAAGAACTTTTGACGGGATGCTGCGGCCCGGCGCCCGCGGATCGTCGTTAGTCCGCGCGCGGCCGGGCCGCGGCATCCGATCAGGTCGCTCGTCCGGTCGGCTTCGCGAACCGCTGCTGCAGCAGCACGGCGATCACGATGATGACGCCCTTCACGACGGCCTGGATCGACGAGTTGAGGTTGTTCTGGACGAACACGTTCGTGAGCGTCGTGAAGATGAGGACGCCGAACACGGTTCCCGTGATCGTCCCGCGGCCGCCCACGAGCAGCGTGCCGCCCACCACCACCGCCGCGATCGCGTCGAGCTCGAGGAGCGTTCCGTGCGTGGACGTGCCCGCGGTCGTGCGACCCAGGTACATGATGGCCGCGATGCCGGCGCACAGACCCGAGATGGCGTACAGCCACATGGTGTGACGCCTCACGTTGATGCCGGCGAGACGCGCGGCCTCGCGGTTGCCGCCGATCGCGACGGTGCGGCGGCCGAACGTCGTGCGATTGAGCACGACCCACCCGATCACGGCGACGATCGCGAAGATCCAGATGAGGATGTCGACGCCGATGATGTCCTGGTTGAGGAAGACGATGAAGTCGCGGTCGCCGACCTGCAGCGTGCGCCGCTCGGCGAGCACCTCGGCCAGTCCTCGCGCCGCGATCAGCATGGCGAGGGTGGCCATGAAGGCGACCACCTTGCCGTACGCGATGACGATGCCGTTGATGAGCCCGGCCCCGACGCCGACGAGCAGCGCCATGAGGATCATGATGCTCCAGTGCAGCTGGTCGGCGAGGTCCTGCACGGCGGCGATCGTCGCGACGACGGAGGCCAGACCGAGCACGGAGCCGACCGAGAGGTCGATGCCGCCGGCCGTGATGACGAGCGTCATGCCGACCGCGACCACGCCGAGGATCGAGGCCTGACGCAGGATCGTGAGGGTGTTGCTCACGCTCAGGAACGTGTCGGGCGCGGTCACCGCCCCGACGATCACGAGCAGCAGCAGGGCGACGACGAGCCCGAGATTGCGCCCCACGGACCCCGAGAGCACACGCCGGATGCCGGTCGGCTGTGTGGTGTCCAGCGAGCCGGTGGGCGGCGGTGCCTCGCTGGCGGTGGGGACACCTGCCGTTCCTTGAGTGGTCTGCTCGCTCACGCGGCGGTTCCTTTCATAACGAGATCGAGCACGCCGTGCTCGTCGATCTGGGAGGCGGGAAGGGTTTCGAGCACGCGCCCGTCGGCGATGACGAGGACGGTGTCGGCGAGGCCGAGCACTTCCTCGATCTCGCTGGAGACGACGACGATCGCGTTGCCGGCGGCGGCGAGCTCTCGGATGAGGGCGTAGATCTCGGCGCGTGCGCCGACGTCGACGCCGCGGGTGGGCTCGTCCAGCAGCAGCACCCTGGTGCCGTGCACGAGCCAGCGGGCCAGGAGGATCTTCTGCTGATTGCCGCCCGAGAGGGTGATCGTCGGCCGATCCGGGTCGGCGGGGCGCAGCTCGAGGGACTCGATCTGCGACCGGGTCGCGGCGCGGGCCGCGCGGTCGTCGAGGAAGCCGGCCTTCGCGAACCGCTTCATCGAGGCGAGCGTGACGTTGAAGGAGACCGGCTCGTCGAGGACGAGGCCCTGGCTCTTCCGCTCTTCGGGAGAGAGGCCGATGCCGGCGGACACGGCCTTGACGACGGATCCGCGGGGGAGGACGTCTCCGCCCACCGAGACCGAGCCCGACGTCGATCGCCGCGCGCCGTACACGGTCTCGAGGATCTCCGACCGGCCCGAGCCGACGAGTCCGGCGAGGCCGACGATCTCGCCCGCGCGCACCGTGAAGGAGACGTCCTCGAACAGGCCCGCGACTCCCAGCCCTTGCACCTCGAGGACGGTGGGCGCGTCCGCCGGGATAGGGACGGGCGGCGGGAAGACGTTGGCGATCTCGCGACCGGTCATGAGGCGGATCAGCTCCGAGGTCGGGGTGTCGGCGACGGGGAGGCCCACCGCGGTCGTGCGGCCGTCCTTCAGCACGGTGATTCGGTCGCCGATCTGGCGGATCTCCTCGAGACGGTGGGTGATGTAGACGACCGCGATCCCCTGCGAGGTCAGCTCGTTCACGACGTGGAAGAGGTTCTTGACCTCCTCGGTGTCGAGCACGGCCGACGGCTCGTCCATGATGATGAGCTTGATGTCGTGCGACAGCGCCCGCGCCATGCTCACGATCTGCTTGTTCGCGGCGCTGAGGCTGCCGACCTCGGCGTGCGGGGAGAGCCCCGGATGCCCCAGCCGGCGCAGCAGTTCGCGCGTCTGCTTCGCGGCCTCGGAGCGGCGGGTGAAGCCGCCGCGGGAGAGCTCGTGGCCGAGGAAGATGTTCTCGGCGATGGTCAGGCCGTCGACGACGTCGAGCTCCTGGTACATCGTCGCGATGCCCAGCTCGATGGCGGCATCCGGATCGGGGATGACCACCGGCTCGCCCAGCCAGGAGATCTCGCCGTCGTCGGGGCGGTGGACGCCGGCGAGGGTCTTGATGAGCGTGGACTTGCCCGCCCCGTTCTGCCCGAGGATGCAGTGCACCTCGCCGGGGAGCACCTGCAGGTCGACACCGCGCAGGGCCTTCACCCCCGCGAAGGACTTCGTCACGCCTCTGACGTCGAGTAATGCCGATCCATGGTCAACTTTGATCACGGGGTGAACATAACACGATCCTCCAGGGCTTGCCGAGCCCCTCTTGCCGCGCCCCGCGAAATGTTGTCTTTCCCGCAGTTTCCTCTATCTCCGCAGGAAAGCGCGGATCTTCATCGTTGTAAGGACTTCTGTCGGTCGAAAATCAAAAGATGACAAATCTGCGCATGGTTCTGCTACGGTGATCCCCGTCAGCGTGGACTCCTCGAGTGCGGGCAGCTTCCCTCTCGGAACCGCGCTGTCGAAGCTGCATCACATTCAAGGAGGAAAACAATGCGCTCACACCTGAAGGCGCGTACCCGACTCGTGCTCACCGGCACCGCGGTCGTCGCAGCCATCGGACTTCTCGCGGGATGTACGGGCTCGGGAGCCGACGAAGACAGCGTCGTCGACCAGGGCACCACCACCGAGGAGAACGCCGAGTCCGGCGACACGGTCGTCATCGGCTTCTCGGGCCCCGCGGCCGACCACGGCTGGCTCGGCGCGATCAACTCGGGCGCCCAGGCCGCCGCGGACAGCTTCGACGACGTCGAGCTGCGCGTGGCCGAAGGCACCAACGACCCGATCGCCCAGATCGCCGCGGTCGAGACCTTCGTCAACGACGGCGTGGACGCGATCGTGCTGCTGCCGACGGACGGCGCGGCCCTCACCGAAGCGGCCATCGCCGCGATGGAGGCCGGCATCCCGGTCATCAACGTCGACCGCGAGTTCTCGAGCCCCTTCGCCGCCCGCACCACGATCCTGGGCGACAACTACGGCATGGGCGTCAGCGCCGGCACCTACATCTGCGAGCAGCTCGGCGGTGAGGGCTTCGTCGCCGAGATCGCCGGCATCGACTCGCTGCCCCTCACCCAGGACCGCTCGCAGGGCTTCGCCGACGCCCTCGAGGACTGCGGTCTCGAAGTGAACGCCCGTGTCGCCGCCGACTTCACCGTCGCCGGCGGCGAGGCAGCCGCATCGCAGCTGCTCGCCGCGAACCCGCAGATCGACGCCATCTGGAACCACGACGACGACCAGGGCATCGGTGTGCTGGCCGCGATCGAGGCCGCCGGTCGCGACGAGTTCTTCATGATGGGCGGCGCGGGCAGTAAGTCCGCGATGGAGGCCATCGAGGCCGACGACTCGGTGCTCAAGGCGACGGTCATCTACCCGTCGACGCAGGCCGCCGACGGTGTGGCGCTGGCACGCCTCATCGCCCAGTCGAAGACGCTCGGCGACATCGTGACCCCCAGCGTGCCGAACCGCATCGTGCTCGATGCGCCGGTCGTCACGAAGGAGAACGTCGACCAGTACATCGACCTCTCGTTCGAGTAAGCCTCACGATCACCGCGGGGCGCCCGTCGCACGGCGGGCGCCCCGCGCCGACCCTCCCAGAGAGGAGACCGCGTTGACCGACAAGCTCCGCGTCGCCATGATCGGCCACGGATTCATGGGTGCCGCCCACTCGCAGGGCTGGCGTGTCGCCCCCCGATTCTTCGACCTCCCGCTCGCGCCCGAGATGACCGTCGTCGTCGGCCGCGACCAGGCCGCGACCGAGGCATCCGCCCGCAAATGGGGCTGGGCCGAGTCCGCCTCGGACTGGCGCGAGGTCATCGCCCGTGACGACATCGACGTGGTCGACGTCGTCACGCCGGGTGACACCCACGCCGAGATCGCCATCTCGGCGCTCGAGGCCGGCAAGCACGTGCTCTGCGAGAAGCCCCTCGCGAACACCGTCGCCGAGGCCGAGCAGATGGCGGCCGCAGCCGCCCGCGCGGCGGAGCGCGGCATCCGCTCGATGGTCGGCTTCACGTACCGGCGCGTGCCCGCCACGACCTTTGCGCGCGATCTCGTCGCTGCCGGTCGCCTCGGCGAGATCCGCCAGGTGCGCGCGGAGTACCTCCAGGACTGGCTCATGGACGCCGAGGCGCCGCTCACCTGGCGTCTGCAGAAGGACCGCGCGGGCTCGGGTTCGCTCGGCGACATCGGTGCGCACGCCGTCGACCTCACCGAGTACATCACCGGCCAGCGCGTCACCGGCGTGTCGGGCATCATCGAGACGCTCGTCTCGGAGCGGCCGCTGCTGGGCCAGGGCTCCGGGCTCTCGGGCACCGCGACCGCCGAGCGCGGCGAGGTCACGGTCGACGACATCGCCCTGTTCACCGGGCGCCTGGAGTCGGGCGCACTGGCCTCGTTCGAGGCGTCCCGCTTCCGCACCGGGCGCAAGAACGCCCTCCGCATCGAGGTGTCGGGCTCGAAGGGCGCGATCGCGTTCGACCTCGAGCGCCTGAACGAACTCGAGTACTACGACGCCACGCTCCCCGCGACGGAGCAGGGCTTCCGGCGCATCCTCGTCACCGAGAGCGACCACCCCTACCTCGCCCCCTGGTGGCCCGCCGGGCACATGCTCGGCTACGAGCACGGGTTCAGCCACCAGGTGTTCGACTTCGTCACGGCGATCGACGAGGGTGCGCAGCCGCGTCCCTCGTTCGAGGACGGCCTGCACGTGCAGCGCGTGCTCGAAGCGGTCGAGCGCAGCTCCGCCAGCGGGAGCGCCTGGGTCTCGGCCGTCGACGGATAAACCTCTCACGGAAAGGATGGCGCGATGGCGCGACCGATCACTCTCTTCACAGGCCAGTGGGCCGATCTGCCGTTCGAGGAAGTCGCGCGGCTGGCGGGCGAGTGGGGCTACGACGGCCTCGAGATCGCCTGCTGGGGCGACCACCTCGACGTGTCGCGATGGGACGACGAGGAGTACGTCCAGTCCCGCCTCGACATTCTCGAGCGCAACAACCTGAAGGTGTGGGCGATCTCGAATCACCTCACCGGCCAGGCGGTGTGCGACGACCCGATCGATGCCCGTCACCGCGACATCCTCTCGGACCGGGTGTGGGGCGACGGCGACCCGGAGGGCGTGCGTCAGCGCGCCGCCGAAGACCTGAAGAACACCGCCCGGATCGCCGCGAAGCTCGGCGTGAAGACGGTCAACGGCTTCACCGGGTCGTCCATCTGGAAGGCGGTGGCGATGTTCCCGCCGGCGTCGGACGAATGGATCGACGCCGGGTACCGGGACTTCGCCGACCGCTGGAACCCCATCCTCGACGTGTTCGAAGAGGTCGGGGTGCGGTTCGCCCTCGAGGTGCACCCGTCCGAGATCGCGTACGACTACTGGACCGCCAAGCGCACGCTCGAGGCCATCGGCCACCGGGAGTCCTTCGGGCTGAACTTCGACCCGTCGCACTTCATGTGGCAGCAGCTCGATCCGGTGGCCTTCGTGCTGGACTTCGCCGACCACATCTTCCACGTGCACGTCAAGGAGTCGGTGACGGCCCTCGACGGCCGCAACGGCGTGCTCGGCTCGCACCTGCCGTGGGCCAACCCCCGTCGCGGCTGGACCTTCGTGTCGACCGGGCACGGCGCCGTGCCGTGGGAGCCGCTGTTCCGCGCGCTGAACGCGATCGGCTACAGCGGTCCGACCTCGGTCGAGTGGGAGGACGCCGGCATGGACCGCCTCCACGGCGCCCCCGAGGCGCTCGCCTTCGTCCGCAAGCTGAACGCCATCACGCCGCCCGAGGCGGCGTTCGACGCGGCCTTCAGCACGCGCTGACCAGACCATGAGGGGACGGATGCCTCGGCCCGAGGCATCCGTCCCCTTGTCGTGTGCTCGCGCGGCCGCGACGGGGACTTCCGCTCGCGATCCCCGGGGATAGGGTTTCACCATGGCGACGACACCTCCCGGCTGGTACGACGACGGACACGGCGCCATGCGCTGGTGGGACGGCACGAGCTGGACCGAGCACGTCGCGACCCCCGACCCCGTGCCCGACGCGTCCGCGCCGAGCGAGGCCGACATCGTGGCAGCGAACGAGGCGGCGGACGCCGAGCGGGCAGAGGTGGATCCGGCGGTCGCGCTGGGAATCGGTGTGCCGCCGGCGGCCGGTGGCCCCGAGTTCCCGCAGTACTCCGCCGGGCAGCCCTACGGCGTGCCGACGGCTCAGGCGGTCGCGCCCGAGCAGGCAGGATATCCGGCGGGATACCCGGGACCGGATGCCGCGCCCGGCGCCTTCGCCGCCGCGACCGAGCCGCGCCGGTCGAAGCTCTGGATCCTGTGGGTCGTGCTCGGCGTCGTCCTGCTCGGCATCGTCATCGCGGCGGCCATCGTCATCCCGCTGCTGTTCCTGAACCTGGCCCGAGGTGCGGGCGGGGCCGCCGGCGCGGACGCGGTCCAGCCGCAGGGCGCCGACCAGCAGGCTGCCGTCGCTGCGGTCGAGCTGTTCGACGACGCGTGGCAGAGCGCCGACTGCGAGGCGTTCGAGGCGACGACGACCGAGGACTTCCGCGTCGGCTACTACGGGTTCGAGGACTGCGCGGACTTCGAGGAGAGCGCGATCGAATTCATGGCCGGCGCGGAGGACTACGTCCTCACGGTGACCGGGATCGAGCCCGACGGCGACGCCATCACCGTGTCGACCGTCGAGACGTACGACGCGCTCCTCGACGAGAGCGGCGAGCCGCTCGACGAGCCGGAACCGCAGGAATACGAGTACTCCTACACGGTGGTCCCGGTCGACGGCGGCTGGGCGATCGACGACCTCGAGTAACTCCGTGACGTCCGCCATCGCGCGCGAGAGAGACGCGCGCTTCTTTCTGACGTGCGCTGTCGTCGGCCTCCTCGCCGGTCTGATGTCGGGGCTGTTCGGCGTCGGCGGCGGCACCGTGATCGTGCCGCTGCTCGTGCTCGCACTCGCGTACGATCAGCGGCTCGCCTCGGGCACCTCCCTCGCCGCGATCATCCCGACGGCGACCGTCGGCGTGGTGTCGTACGCGCTGAACGACGCCGTGGCCTGGATCCCGGCGCTGCTCCTCGCCGCGGGCGCGGTCGTCGGCGCGCAGTTCGGCACCTGGCTGCTGCCGAGGGTGTCGATCACCTTCCTGCGGTGGGCGTTCGTGGGCTTCCTCGTCGCCGTGATCGTGAGCCTCTTCATCGTCATCCCCTCGCGAGACGCCGACCTCGACCTCACGTGGCTGACCGGGATCGGCCTCGTCGTGCTCGGGCTCGTGACGGGAGTCGTCGCGGGACTCATCGGCGTCGGCGGCGGCATCATCGTGGTGCCCGCGCTCATGCTGCTCTTCGGCACCAGCGACCTCATCGCCAAGGGCACGTCGCTGCTCATGATGATCCCGACGGCCGTCTCGGGCACGATCGGCAACCTCCGCCGCGCCAACGTCGACCTCGTCGCCGCGGCCACGATCGGCATCGCCGCGTGCACGACGACGGCGCTCGGCGCGTGGATCGCCACGCTCGTCGACCCGTTCCTCGGGAACGTGCTGTTCGCCGGGTTCCTCGTCTTCATCGCGATCCAGATGGCGATCCGGGCCGTCCGCGGCCGCCGGGCTTAGCGCGGGTGCGCCGGGGCCGCCGGGCGTAGCGCGGGTTCGCCGCGGCGTCGAGTCGCCAAGACACGCCGGACGCGCCGTCTCCGGCCCGGCGTGTCTTGGCGAATGAGTGCACGAGAGTAGGCGGTCGGGCCGCTCGGTAGGATGGCACGGTGCCAGTGAACCCCGAGCTCGTCGGCCGCGACTTCCCGCCGACGGCCCCCTACCTCGTGGGTCGCGAGAAGGTGCGCGAGTTCTCCCGCGCCGTGTTCGCGACCGACCCCCAGCACACCGACCCCGCCGCCGCCCAGGCGCTCGGCTACGCCGACGTCGTCGCCCCGCCGACCTTCGCGATGGTCGTCCAAGACCTGACGCTCCAGCAGCTGCTGGGCGAGCCCGACTCCGGCATCGTGCTGCAGAACGTGCTGCACGCCGAGCAGCGCTTCCGCTACACGCGTCCGATCGTCGCGGGCGACGAGCTGACCGCCCGGCTCTCGGTGACAGGCATCCGCACCCTCGGCGGCAACGCGATGGTCACCAGCGATGCCGAGATCACGGATGCCGCGGGTGACCACGTCGTCACCGCGACGTCCGTCCTGCTGGTGGGAGAGGGCGCCGCATGAGCGAGACGCTGACCGTCGGCGACGTCGTCGCCGAACGCACGGTGCACCTGACTCGTGAGTCGCTGGTGCGGTATGCCGGGGCATCCGGCGACTTCAATCCCATCCACTATCGCGACGACGTCGCCGCCGCCGTCGGACTGCCCGGGGTGCTCGCCCACGGCATGCTGACGATGGGGCTCGCGGTCGAGACGATCGTGCCGTGGCTCGGCGATGCGGGGCGGATCGTCGAGTACGGCGTGCGCTTCACGCGGCCCGTGGTCGTCGACGCCGAGACCGGCGCCGAGGTGACCGTGGTCGCCAAGGTCGGGGCGATCGACGACGGAAACGCCCGCATCGACCTCACCGTGTCGCACGGCGACACCACGGTGCTCGGCAAGGCGCAGGTGCGCGTGCGGCTGGCATGACCGAGGTCGCTCCCGTTCCGCTCTCCCGGCTGACGACCCTCCGCACCGGCGGCGCGCCCGCCCGGATGATCGAGGCCGCCAGCGCCGATGAGCTCGTTGCGGCGCTCCGCGACGTGTGGGCCGACGGCGAACCCTGGTTCGTGCTCGGCGGAGGATCGAACCTGTTCGTCGGCGACGAGCCCTTCGACGGCACCGTCGTCCGCATCCTCACCCGGGGCATCGAGCGCCTGCCGTCCCCCCGCCCGGGATTCACGCGGTTGCGGGTCCAGGCGGGCCACGGCTGGGACGACCTCGTCGCCTACGCGGTGTCGGAGGGTCTCGCCGGCATCGAGGCGATGTCGGGCATCCCGGGCACGGTCGGTGCCGCGCCGGTGCAGAACGTCGGCGCCTACGGGCAGGAGATCGTGCAGACGCTCGTCGAGATCGACCTCATCGACGAGTCGACCGGCGAGGTCTCGACGGTCGCCGCCGCCGATCTCGGGCTGGGCTTCCGCACGTCGGCGCTCAAGCATCACTACGGGTCGGTGCCCGCGCGGCGAGCCGTGATCCTCTCGGTCACGCTCGAGCTCGCGGAGGTCGGCCACGACCAGCGCCGGATCGGCGGAGAGCAGCTGCGCAACGCGCTCGGACTCGGCGTCGACGACACCGTCTCGGTCGCCTGGGTGCGTGAGCACGTGCTCGAGACGCGCGCGCGCAAGGGCATGGTGCTCGACGACGACGACCGCGACACGTGGAGCGCGGGCTCGTTCTTCCAGAACGCCGTGGTGTCGGCCGCCTTCGCGCGGACCCTCCCGGCCGCCTGCCCGCGCTGGCCGGTCGCCCCCGACCTCGACCCGGTGCTCGTGATCCCGCTCGCCGCGTACGACGGGAACGTCCCGCCGCCGGCGTCGGTCGAGTCCGACGTCAAGGTCAGCGCGGCGTGGCTGATCGAGCACGCCGGCGTGCGCAAGGGGTTCAAGCTGCCGCGTTCCCGCGCCGCGCTGTCGTCGAAGCACGCCCTCGCGCTGACGAACCGCGGCGGCGCGACCGCGGCCGAGCTCGCCGAGCTCGCCCGCTACATCCAGGGTCGGGTGCAGGCCGAGTTCGGCCTCGTGCTGCAGCCCGAACCCGTGCTGGTCAACGTCGAGCTGTAGCCCGAGGCATCCGCTCGCCCTTCGTTCCGCCGTCTGCCCGCGAGTCGCCAAGACACGCCGACGATCCGCCCGCGGACCGGCGTGTCTTGGCGAGTCGGTCTTGCATGGACGCAGCACCGCGACGCGGACACCGCGAGTCGCCAAGACACGCCGACGATCCGCCCGCGGACCAGCGTGTCTTGGCGAGTCGGTCTTGCGTGCCGGGAGTCACCCGCCGAGAAGCCGCCGGATGCGAGCGGTCAACGATGCGGGGTCCGCCAGATCGGCGGAGGCGACGACGACGATGTGATAACCCAGTTCCGCCAGGGCAGCGCGTCGGGATCGGTCTCTCTGCCATTGGGCGTGGGTGAAGTGGTACTCGCCGTCGTACTCGATCACGATCTTGCGGTCGCGATAGAGCATGTCTACGCGCGCGACGAAGCGACCGCCGTCCCAGATCTCGACGTTCGTTTCGGGAGTGGGAAGTCCGGCGAGAACGAGTGCGACCCGCGTCTCCGACTCTCGAGGCGACTCCGAGCCACCGACGCACAGGGCCAACGCGTCGGCCCGCGTGCGTGAACCGCGTCCGGACCCGGCTTGCCGGTGCGCCTCGTGCAGCGCGCCGAGCGTCAGCCGGCCGCCTCGCCGGGCGATGAGGTGGTCCGTGACCGCAACGAGCCGCGCGAGATCGAGCGCGGGCGCGAGATCAACCGACGTGCGAGTGAGGCCGGTGCAGCGGATGCCGCGGACTTCGGTGAGCTGCTGTGGGGTCACTCGGAGCGCGCGGCCCGTCACCGCGGGGCGACGTATGCGGTTGTGGGGCAGAGGAACGCCGATGGTCGGTTCCGTGAAGGCTGTGAGCTGGAGCGGAGCAGGCAGTGGGAGATCGTGGAGCACCGCGGCGGTGGGACCGCAGGCGAACGCATGGTCCGGCAGTGTGTCGATGAGCAGTTGCAGCTGCTCGTGCTGCGTCAGACGGCGCGTCGTGCGGGCGCCGTGGAAGGGCGCGGACAGAGATCGCGCCTGAAGGCGACCCGACGAGACCCCGGAGGATCGGGCGGCCGCAACGGTGAACGCGTCTCCGAGGTCCTGAGGCAACTCGCTGCGGCGCACGGGTACGAGCTTGCTCTGGCCCAGGCATCCGTCGTCTCGGTCTGCCGCCGACGGCGGAAAGGCCTGCGCACATGCCCGTTGTGGAGGAACCTCCCCAAACCGCCAGTCGCCAAGACACGCCGGTCTGAAGCGACGCGACCGGCGTGTCTTGGCGACTCAGGAAGACGGAGCGATCCGATCGGCGTGTCTTGGCGACTCGCCAGGTCGAGCGAGGAGGACCGAGAGGCGAACGGATGCCACGACTCGCGCGCTAGGCGAAGAGCCGCTGCAGTCGCTGCACGCCCTCGAGGAGCGCGTCGTCGCCGAGCGCGTACGACAGGCGGAGGTACCCGCTGGGTCCGAACGCCTCGCCCGGCACGACCGCGACCTCTGCCTCTTCGAGGATGAGGTCGGCGAGCTCGAGCGTCGTGGTCGGCGTCTTGCCGCGCCACTCGCGACCGAGCAGGCCCCGCACGTCGGGGTAGGCGTAGAACGCGCCGAGCGGGTTCGGCACCGTGACACCCTCGATCTTCGACAGCTCCGACACGATCAGACGCCGACGGCGGTCGAAGGCGAGGCGCATCTGCTCGGCCTCGGCCTGCGGGCCCGACAGCGCGGCCAGCGCCGCGCGCTGCGCGATGTTGTTGACGTTGCTGCTGAGGTGCGACTGCAGGTTGGCGGCGACCTTGATCGCGTCCTTCGGGCCGACCATCCAGCCGACCCGCCACCCGGTCATGGCGTAGGTCTTGGCGACGCCGTTGACGAGGATCGTCTGGGCCGCGGCATCCGGAACCGCCTCGACGATCGACACGGCGCGCACGCCCTCGTAGACCAGGTTCTGGTAGATCTCGTCGGAGATCACCCAGATGCCGTGCTCGACCGCCCATTCGCCGATGGCCTTGGTCTCTTCGGGCGTGTACACCGAGCCGGTCGGGTTCGAGGGCGACACGAACACCAGCGCGGTCGTGCGGTCGGTGCGGGCCGCTTCGAGCTGCTCGATCGTGACCTTGTAGTCCTGGTCGGCGCCGGCGAACACCTCGACCGGGACGCCGTCAGCCAGCGCGATGGCCTCGGGGTAGGTGGTCCAGTACGGCGCGGGCAGCAGGACTTCGTCGCCCGGGTTCAGCACGGCCTGGAACGCCTGGTAGACGGCCTGCTTGCCGCCGTTGGTGACGATAATCTGCGAAGGGTCGACCTCGAGGCCCGAGTCGCGCAGCGTCTTCGCGGCGATGGCCTCGCGCAGCACCGGGAGGCCGGCCGCCGGGGTGTAGCGGAAGTTCGCCGGGTCGGTGAGGGCGGCAGCGGCGGCGTCGACGATGAACTGCGGCGTCGGGAAGTCGGGCTCGCCGGCGGCATAGGAGATGACGGGGCGGCCGGCAGCCTGGAGCGACTTCGCCTTGGCGTCGACCTTCAGCGTCGCGGACTCGGCGATGGCGGAGAGTTTGCGGGAGAGCGGGGCGCGTTCTGTCACGCCTTCGAGCGTAGCCCGCGCGCCCGCGGGGGACTGTCCGGATTGCGAAGACCTCGGCGACAGACCGTGCCGGGCGTGAAAGCGCGGGGACGAAACCTGCTCGGGCGGTGCCGCAGGCCACGAAACACTCATCTCATCCCCGCGCTTTCACCTCGACGGGTGGCGAAGACGGGTGCCCCGGCCCACCGCGAAGGGCAGGGCCGGGGCATCCGTCGTCGTTCAGTCGGTCTCGACGAGGAACCGCGAGTAGGCCGGCAGGGTCAGGAAGGCCGGGAAGTCCTGGCCCAGGGCGACCTCGCGGAACACCGACGCGGCGTCGTCGAACCGGTCGCCGTCACGGCGGTCGACCTCGCCGAGGACCCGCTCGATGAGCCCCTCGACGTAGCCGCGGGTGATCGGCGTTCCGTCTTCGGTGGTGCGGTCCTGGTGGATCCACTGCCACACCTGGCTGCGGCTGATCTCGGCAGTGGCGGCGTCTTCCATGAGGTTGTCGATCGCGACGGCGCCCAGGCCCCGCAGCCATGCCTCGAGGTACCGGATCGCCACCGAGACGTTCGCGTGCACCCCCGCTGCCGTGATCGGCCGGCCGATGTGCACGTCGATGAGCTGCGCGGCGTCGACCTCCACCTCGGGCCGCTGCCGGTCGAGCTGGTTCGGGCGGTCTCCGAGCACCGCGTCGAACTCGGCGCGGGCCACCGGGATCAGGTCGGGGTGCGCGACCCACGTGCCGTCGAACCCGTCGCCGGCCTCGCGCTTCTTGTCGGCGGCGACCTTCTCGAACGCGCGCTCGGTCACCGCGGGGTCGCGGCGGTTCGGGATGAACGCGCTCATCCCGCCGATCGCGTGCGCGCCCCGCTTGTGGCAGGTCTTCACGAGCAGCTCGGTGTACGCCCGCATGAAGGGCACCGTCATGGTGACCTCGCTGCGGTCGGGCAGCACGAACCGGGCGCCGCGGCCGCGGTAGTTCTTGATGATCGAGAAGATGTAGTCCCACCGCCCGGCGTTGAGCCCGGCGCAGTGGTCGCGCAGCTCGAAGAGGATCTCCTCCATCTCGAACGCCGCCGGCAGGGTCTCGATGAGCACCGTCGCGCGGATGGTTCCGTGCGGGATGCCGAGCCGCTGCTCGCTGAAGGTGAAGACGTCGTCCCACAGCTTCGCCTCCTCGCTCGACTCGAGCTTGGCGAGGTAGAAGTACGGGCCCCGCCCGTCGGCGATCAGCCGTGCGGCGTTGTGGAAGAAGTACAGCCCGAAGTCCACCAGCGATCCCGAGGCGGCCATCGTGCGGCCGGTGCGGTCGGTGAAGCGCACGTGCTCCTCGGTCAGGTGCCACCCGCGCGGGCGCATGACGATGGTCGGCGTCTCGCTCGCGGTGACCCGGTACTCCTTCCCCTCGGCGCTCGTGAACGACAGCTCCCCGCGGATCGCGTCGCGCAGCGACAGCTGCCCCTCGACGACGTTCTTCCAGGTGGGCGAGGTGGCGTCCTCCTGGTCGGCGAGCCACACCTTCGCGCCGGAGTTCAGCGCGTTGATGGTCATCTTCGGGTCGGTGGGGCCGGTGATCTCCACGCGGCGGTCCTCCAGCCCGGGCCCCGCGCCCGCGACCTGCCACTCGGCGTCGTCGCGGACGTGCCGGGTGTCGTGCCGGAACTGCGGATCGTGGCCGTTCCCGATCTCGAACCGGCGGCGCAGGCGGTCGGCGAGGCGGTCGTGCCGTCGTGCGGCGAACCGGTGGTGCAGCTCGGCGAGGAACGCGATCGCCTCGGGCGTGAGGATCTCGTCGTAGCGGGGGCGCATGCGGCCGGCGATCTCGATCGTCGGCTCATGGGTCCAGGTGGGGATGGGCCCCGTGCGCGTGCGCATCGGGGCGGTGGTCGCGGGTGTCATGGTCCTGTCCTGTCCGTTCGGAGAATCGTGGGGGACGGATGCCGCGGCGCGGCGGGATCGGCCGGCCGCGGCATCCGGAATCAGTGGAACTGGGCGGTCTCGGTGGAGCCCGCGAGTGCGAGGGTGGCGCTGTCGGGGTTGAGCGCCGTGGACACGCGGTCGAAGTATCCGGTGCCGGCTTCGCGCTGATGCTTGGTGGCGGTGTAGCCGCGGGCTTCGGCGGCGAACTCCGCCTCCTGCAGCTCGACGTACGCGCTCATGGCGCGCTCGGCGTAGCCGTGGGCGAGGTCGAACATCGAGTAGTTCAGGGCGTGGAATCCGGCCAGCGTGATGAACTGGAACTTGTAGCCCAGCTCGGCCAGCTCGGCCTGGAACGACGCGATCTGGGCGTCGTCGAGGTGACGCTTCCAGTTGAAGCTCGGCGAGCAGTTGTACGCCAGCAGCTTGCCCGGGAACCGCTCGTGGATCGCCGCGGCGAAGGCCCGGGCGAGCTCGATGTCGGGCTCGCCCGTCTCGACCCACAGCAGGTCGGCGTACGGCGCGAACGCGAGGCCGCGGCTGATGACCGACTCCAGACCGGGCCGCACCCGGTAGAACCCCTCGGTGGTGCGCTCGCCGGTCGTGAACGCCTGGTCGCGCTCGTCGACGTCGCTTGTGAGCAGGTCGGCGGCGAGGGCGTCGGTGCGGGCGACGATCACCGTCGGCACCCCGGCCACGTCGGCGGCGAGGCGGGCGGCGTTGAGGGTGCGGATGTGCTGCTGCGTCGGCACGAGCACCTTGCCGCCGAGGTGGCCGCACTTCTTCTCGGAGGCCAGCTGGTCCTCCCAGTGGATGCCGGCCGCGCCCGCCTGGATCAGCGACAGGGCGAGCTCGTACGCGTTGAGCGGTCCGCCGAACCCGGCCTCGGCGTCGGCGACGATCGGGGCGAGCCAGTCGCGCGTCGCCCCGCCTTCGGCGGTCTCGATCTGGTCCTGACGCAGCAGCGCGTTGTTGATGCGTCGCACGACGGCGGGCACCGAGTTGGCGGGGTAGAGGCTCTGGTCGGGGTAGGTCTGCCCGGCGAGGTTGCCGTCGGCGGCGACCTGCCAGCCGCTGAGGTAGATGGCTTTGAGGCCGGCGCGGATCTGCTGAACCGCCTGTCCACCCGTGTAGGCGCCGAGCGCGCGGATGTAGTCCTCGGTGTGCAGCAGGTTCCAGAGGTTCTCGGCCCCCCGCTGTGCAAGCGTCGATTCCTCGCGGACCGACCCGCGCAGCGCGACGACGTCGTCGGCGGTGTAGGTGCGCTCGATGCCGTCCCAGCGAGGATCGGTGTCCCAGATCTCCTGGAGCTCGGCGGCGGTCTGCGTCTGGTCGCCCGCCCGGAGGGGCGGCTGGCCGGGGGTGGCGTGGATCGTCATGTCGTTCTCCTGATTCGGATGCCTCGGCCCGTGGCTTCGGCGGGGTGCGTGTTGACCACTCTGGGGTGAAGAAGGGCCTGCCCCACGACGAATCCGGGTGTGAAGTTTCGTGATCTTTCTGTTTTCGTGACAGAATCGCGCCATGACGACGGCGTTGACCCGCGAAGCGGGTGCGGACCTCCCCGACGATGAGGGTGTGGACTCCCTGACGATCGGCCGACGCATCCGCCAGCTGCGCGCGCAGCGCGGCATGACGCTGGAAGAGCTGGCCGCGGCCGTCGACCGGGCGCCCAGCCAGCTGTCGATGATCGAGAACGGCCGGCGCGAGCCGAAGCTCACGCTGCTCCAGGCGATCGCGCGCGCACTGGGCACGTCGCTCGACGGGCTCCTCGCCTCCGAGCCGCTCGACGAGCGGTCCACACTGGAGATCGCGCTGGAGCGGGCGATGCGGGGGCAGACGTTCCAGGCTCTCGGCATCCCGCCGTTCCGCATCGGCAAGACGGTGCCCGACGAGGCGCTCAAGGCGATGCTGGCTCTCCAGGCCGAGATCGAGCGTCTCCGCGACGAGCGCGCCGCGACGCCCGAAGAGGCGCGGCGGGCGAACGTCGCCCTGCGGCGCCTGATGCGCACGCAGAACAACTACTTCGAAGAGCTCGAGGGGCATGCCCGCGCCATCCTCGACGCCGTCGACCATCCCGGGGGCCCGCTCACCCAGCGCACCGCGTCCGACATCGCCGCGCACCTGGGCTTCACCCTGCACTACGTCCCCGACCTGCCGCAGACCACTCGCAGCGTCGCCGACATCAAGAACGGACGGCTCTACCTTTCGAGCCGGCTGACCACCAAGGGCGACCCGCGCACGGCGGTGCTGCAGGCGCTGTCGAGCCGCATCCTCGGGCACACCGAGCCCACCTCGTACGCGCAGTTCCTGCGGCAGCGCGTCGAGACGAACTACCTCACGGGCGCTCTCCTCATCCCCGAGCAGCACGCCGTGCCGTTCCTTCAGGAGGCGAAGAAGGACCGCGCGATCTCGATCGAAGACCTGCGCGACGCGTACTCGGTGTCGTACGAGACGGCGGCGCACCGCTTCACCAACCTCGCCACCGTGCACCTGGGGATCCCGGTGCACTTCCTGAAGGTGCACGAGTCGGGCACCATCACGAAGGCCTATGAGAACGACGACGTCAACTTCCCGACCGATCGGCTGGGTTCGATCGAGGGCCAGATGTGCTGCCGCAAGTGGACGTCCCGCGTCGTGTTCGACGTCGACGACCACTTCAACCCGTACTACCAGTACACCGACACGGGGAACGGCACGTACTGGTGCACGGCGCGCGTCGAGCAGTCCAGCGAGGGCGCGCACTCGGTGAGCGTCGGCGTGCGGTTCGACGACACCAAGTGGTTCCTCGGCCGCGACACCCCGCACCGGGGCGTGTCGAAGCACTCGGTCGAGGTGTGCTGCCGTCGCGCACCGGCCGAGCTCGAGGCATCCTGGCGCGACCACTCGTGGCCCAACGTGCGCACGCCGCGCACCCTGCTCGCGACCCTGCCGACCGGCGCGTTCCCGGGGGTCGACACGACCGACGTGTACGAGTTCCTCGAGGCCCACGCCCCGCGCTGATTCTCTCGCCGGCGTCGCGTCGCTTCCGCCGACTTCTGCGCTGCCGTTTCCGGCAGACGCGCCGGCGCACGACGCAGCACTTACAGGCTGCTGCAGCGCCAGGCGCCGGCGCGCGGGTCGCCCGCGCGGGGAAGCACACGCCCCAGCCGGGTGAGAGACGCGTGAGAGAGCGGATGCCGCGGTTCCGCGAATACCTGACGCGTGTTAGGTTTTGCGGAACCGACGGTTCCGCCCGACGGAGCCGCTTTCGACGAGGAGAGCGCGATGAAGAGACTCATGACCGGCGTCGCCCTGGCAGGGCTCGTGGCGACCGGACTGGCGGTGGGCGGAGCCCCCGCCGCGGCCGCGGCGGTGGGCGGAGCCCCCGCCGCCGCCGGCGGGAGACCGGGCACCGACGACCTCGAGAGGTGGGCCCACGACACGTGGGCCTCGCTCGACGCCATGACCGACGAGTCGACGGGCCTCCCGTCCGACAACGTCACCGGCGACCTCCGGACGGCCGGTGCCTACACCTCGCCCACCAACATCGGCGGGTACCTGTGGTCGACCGTGACCGCCCGCGACCTCGGCATCATCGACGAGGCCGAGGCGCACGACCGCATCGCGACCACCCTCGACACCCTCGAGACGCTCGAGCGCAACGACGCCAGCGGCATGTACTACAACTGGTACGACCCGGCCACCGGAGCCAAGCTCACCACCTGGCCCGACTCCGGCGACGCCGTGCACCCGTTCCTCAGCACCGTCGACAACGGGTGGCTCGCGGCATCCCTCCGGATCGTCCGCGAAGCGGAGCCCGCGCTCGCCGACCAGGCCGACGCGCTGTACGACTCGATGGACTTCTCGGCGTTCTTCGACCCGGCCGGCGCCGCCAACCTGCCCGCGGGCACGAACCGCGGCGGGTTCTGGGACGCCGCGCCTCCCGGATGCAGCGTCGAAGCGCCGATGTACAACGGCTCCGGCGAGACGGCGTACTACACCTGCCACCACTACGACACGACGGTGAGCGAGAGCCGGATCGCGACCTACCTCGGCATCGCGAACGGCGAGATCCCCGCGACGGCGCTCTACGGAACGCACCGCACGATGCCTCCCGGCTGCGACTGGGCCTGGCAGGAGCAGCTGCCGACCGGCACCTATCGCACGTACGCCGGATTCCGGGTCTGGGAGGGCGTCTACTCCTACGCCGGCATGTCGTTCGTGCCGAGCTGGGGCGGCAGCATGTTCGAGGCCCTCATGCCCGACCTGCTCGTGCCCGAGACCACCTGGGGCACGAAGTCGTGGAAGGTCAACCACCCGATCACGGTCGCCGTGCAGAAGCATCACGGTCTGACCGACGCCGAGTACGGCGCGTGGGGCTTCTCGCCCGCGAGCAACCCCTTCGGCGGCTACGCCGAGTACGGTGTCGACCTCGCCGGGATGCGCTCCGACGGCTACGTGTCGGATGCCGAGGCGACCGACGTCGACATCGACCGCCCCGGCTGCACCGAGGGCGCCAACCCCGATCCGGAGTTCGGCGACGGCGTCGTGACGCCCCACGCGAGCTTCCTCGCGCTGCCGTACGACCGCGCCGGGGTGCTCGACAACCTGCGCCATCTGGAAGACGACCTGGGTGCGTACGGACCCGGCGGCTTCTACGACGCGGTGGCCGTCGGCAGCGGTACGGTCGCCCAGCGCTACCTGTCGCTCGACCAGTCCATGATCATGGCGGCCATCGGCAACGAGCTCACCGGCGATACCCTGAAGCGGTACTTCGTCGACAAGGAGATGGAGAAGCGCCTGCGCCCGGCCATGGCGGCGCAGGACTTCGGCTCCGAGTGGAGAGCGCGAGAGTGAGCGAAGAGCCGCACGGCAGCGAGGCCGAGGCATCCCGAACGGATGCCTCGGCCCGGCCCGTGCGCGCTCCCCGCGGCAGCTACGCCAAAGGACAGGCGCGCCGCCAGCAGATCGTCGATGAGGCGCTCGTCGTCTTCGCGCGCGGCGGCTTCCACTCGGGGTCGCTGCGCGAGATCGCCAAGCGTGTCGGACTGACCCCGACGGGCCTCATGCACCACTTCGCGAACAAGGAGGAGCTGTTCACCGAGGTGCTCCGTCAGCGCGACGAGGCGATCCGCGCCGCGGCGGGCGACCCCGCCGAGCACACCCTGATCCAGCAGGCGACGAAGGTCGTCGCGTACAACCAGGAGTCGCGCGGTCTCACCCAGCTGTACGCGACGGTGTCGGCCGAGGCGACCGACTCCGAGCACCCGGCCCACGAGGACTTCGCGCGCCGGTACCGCGAGAGCGCCGAAGGGGCCACCCCGATCCTCGAGGCCGCGCAGGCCGACGGTGAGATCCGCGCCGACATCGACCCCGCGCTGGCCGCGCGGCTGATCAGCGCCGTGATGGACGGCATCCAGCAGCAGTGGCTGCTCGACGACAGCGTCGACATGAACGCCCTGTTCGCCGAGTTCGTGCGCGGCTACCTGCGCCCCTGACCCGCACCGCGCGCACCCTCCCAACGGCGCGCCCCCACGCCCCGTCGAGTCGCCAAGACACGCCGTGCGACGTGCGCGCGATCGGCGTGTCTTGGCGACTCGGGTAGCGGCGTCTCGAGTCGCCAAAACACGCCGTGCCGCGTGCGCGCAATCGGCGTGTCTTGGCGAGTCGGGTCGGGGGCGGCGGGTCGCGAGAGGGGGAGGGGCGGCGGGTCGCGAGGGGGGAGGGGCGACGGGTCGCGAGGGGGAGCGGCGGCGGGTCGCGAGGGGGAGCGGCGGGGGTCAGCGCAGGGCGTTGGCGCGGGCGACCTCGCCGAGCCACGCGAGGCTCGGCTTGGGCGTGCGGGCGAAAGTCTCGCGGTCCCACGCGATGAGCCCGAACGTCGGCTTATAGCTGCCCCACTCGTAGTTGTCGAGCAGGCTCCAGTGCAGGTAGCCGCGCACGTCGGCGCCGTCGGCGATGCACGCGTGCACGGCCTCGAGCGCCCCGCGTGTGTAGTCGATGCGGCGGCTGTCGTCGGCGGTCGCCATGCCGTTCTCGGTCACGTACACCGGCACGCCGGAGCGGGCCCATGCGTTGCGGATGCCGTCGCCCACCGCCGGCGGGTAGTACTCCCATCCGGTCAGGGTCCGCTCGGCCTCGTCGGGGATCGCCAGCGGCCCGTCGAGGCCGATCTTGGTGCGCGTGTAGGCCTGCACGCCGATCCAGTCGTCGCCGCGCGCCGCGTCGAGGAACACGTCCTCACGCGAGGCGCCGTACTCGGCGGCGACGCCTTCCGCCCCCTCGAGCGGCTGGTACGCCTGCGTGGCGACCGACCAGCCGGCGAGGCCCCCTGCCCCGCGCACGATGTCGACCGCGCGCTTGTGCGCGTCGATCAGGCGGTCCGTCACCGCGGGTACGCCGGGCGGCAGCCCCACCGAGGGGAAGCCGACCTCGGGATCGGCGAGCACCGACACCATGTTCGGCTCGTTGATCGTGCAGACCAGCTCGACGTCGTCGAGCACGGGCAGCGCGGCCTCGACGTACCGGGCGAAGCGTTCGGCTGCGGCATCCGCGTGCCATCCGCCCTCGCGGGCGAACCACTGCGGATTCGTGAAGTGGTGCAGCGTGATCATCGGCTCGAGCCCCAGAGCCTGCGCGGTGGCCACCATGCGGCGGTAGTGGTCGATGGCGGCGCGCGAGATCCAGCCCTGTTCGGGCTCGATCCGGGCCCACTCGATGCTGAACCGGTAGGTGTCCAGGCCCGCGTCGGCGAGCAGCGCCATGTCTTCGGCGTAACGGTGGTAGCTGTCGGCCGCGTCTCCGGATGGCTCGGCGATCGGCGCGCCGGGCAGGTGCCCCCACTCGCGCTGCCACCAGTCGGAGTTGACGTTGCCGCCTTCGATCTGGTGCGCCGCGGTCGACGCACCCCACAGGAAGCCTTCGGGGAAGTCCATCGGACGGATGGTCCTTTCTTGAGAGGGGAACCGGATGCCTCGGCCCGCGCGGTGCGGGGGGCCGAGGCATCCGCTCGGGTCACTTGATGCCGGTGAGCGCGATGCCCTGCACGAAGTAGCGCTGCAGGAACACGAACACGATGAGGATCGGGACGACGACCACGACCGCGCCCGCCATCATCAGGCCGTACCGGGCGGCGTTCTGCGTGACGGAGTACAGGGCCAGGGCCACCGGGAGGGTGTACATGTCCTCCTTCGTCGCCACGACCAGGGGCCACAGGAAGTTGTTCCAGCTGGCGAGGAACGTGAGGATCGTCAGCGTGGCCACAGCCGGGCCGCACATCGGCATGATGATGCGCAGGAAGATGCGCCACTCGCTCGCGCCGTCGATGCGGGCCGCCTCGATGAGCTCGTCGGGAAGGCTCAGCATGAACTGCCGCATGAGGAACACGCCCAGCGGCGAGACGAGGAACGGCAGGATCAGGCCCGGGTAGGAGTTGACCAGACCCAGGTTCGCCGTGAGCACGAACAGCGGCACGAAGGTCACCACGCCGGGGACCATGAGCGTGCCGATCACCAGCGTGAACAGCAGCTTCTTGCCGCGGAACTGCAGCTTCGCCAGCGCGTACCCGATCATCGAGCAGAAGACGATGTTGCCGAGCGTCACGAACACGGCGACGATGACGCTGTTGACGAAGAACGTCGCGAAGTCGAGGCGGCCGAACAGGGTCTCATAGTTCTCGAAGGTGAAGTTCTGCGGCAGGAATCCGGTCGGGTTCCGCCGGATCTCGGCGTCGCTCTTGAAGGAGCCGAGGATCATCCACACGAACGGCATCACCATGGAGATGAGGCCGAGGGTGAGCACGATGTACAGCCACCAGCGGGGCCGCTCGGCGCGGCCGCGACGGCCGGCCGGGTGGGGCTCGGGGCGAACGACGTCGGTGTCGGTCACCGAGGAAGAGGCGAGGACGGTCATGTCAGTCCTTCCTTCCGAGGAAGCGGAACTGGATGAGCGACAGCAGCACGATCGCGAGGAACAGCACGTAGCTGGCCGCCGAGGCATAGGCGTAGTTGCCGAAGCCGAACTGGTCGTACGTATACATGGCGGTCGACAGCGTCGCGTCGAGCGGGCCGCCCTGGGTCATCACGTAGGGCTCTTCGAAGAACTGGAGGAAGCCGATGCCGGTGATCACCGCGGCGAACAGGATGGCGGGGCGCATCGCGGGGATCGTGATGTTCCAGAACCGCTGCCACGCGTTGGCTCCGTCGACCATCGCGGCTTCGTGGTGCTCGCGCGGCACGCCCTGGAGGGCGGCGAGGAAGATGACCATGAGCGTGCCGATGTTGCGCCAGACGGCCATCATGATCAGCGACGGCAGCGCCCACGCGGGGTCCTGCAGCCAGTCCGGACCCTGGATGCCGAAGATCGCGAGGAACCCGTTGAGCAGTCCGTCGGGCTGGAGGATGAACCGCCAGACGATCGCGATCGCGACGATGCTCGTGACGACGGGGGCGTAGAACCCCACCCGGTACACCGTGCGGAAGCGGCGGATCCCCTTGTCGAGCGCGATCGCGACGGCCATGGCGAGGGCGATCGTCAGCGGCACGGCGACCACGACGAACGTGAACGTGTTGACCAGCGACCGCACGAAGCGCGGGTCCTGGAAGAGCCGGATGTAGTTGTCGAACCCGACCACGTTCACCTGGAACGGCGTCTGCAGGTCGCGGGTCGTCATGTCGGTGAAGCTCATCGCGAGGGACCCGACGATCGGCCCGGCCATGAACACGACGAAGAGGATCACGAACGGCGCGGCGAACAGCCAGGCCGTGAGCGTCATGCGGCGGTCCCGCCGCGACGCCCGCGCACGAGGTGCGGGGCGCCGCGGCGGTGCCGCGAGGGTGGCAGTCACTGACCGGTGCCGATCGAGGACGCCTGCTTCTGGATGGTCTGGACGGCGTCGGCCGGCGTCGCCTGCCCGCGGGTGACCTTCTCGAGCTCCTGGTCGATCACGGCGGACACCTGCGCCCACGTGGGGATCGCCGGGGGAGCCTTCGAGTCGGCGAGCTGCTCTCCGAAGACGCTGAGGTACGGGTCTTCGGCGAAGGTCGAGTCGTCCCAGGCGGCCTGAACGCTGGGCAGGTCGGTCGAGATGTCGTACCACTCGAGCTGCGTCTCGGGCTGGCTCAGCCACCGGACGAACTTCCACGAGGCGTCGCGGTTCTCGGTGTCTTCGAACACGGCGAGGTTGCCGCCGCCGGTGAAGCTCGTGCGGCTGTCCTCGCCGGGCACCATCGCGACGCCGAACTTGTCGGCGAACTCCTCGCCGCCCTGGTCGAGCAGCAGGCTCACGTGGTACGGACCGCTGTAGAACGCGCCGACCTCGCCCTCGATGAAGGCCTGCTCGATCTCGCCGCCCTCGAGTCGGCGCGGTTCGGCGATGCCGTCCTCGAAGAAGCTCGCATAGAACGAGAACGCCTCTTCCCACTCCGGGGTGTCGAAGGTGAACTCCGTGCCGTCCTCATTGAGGATGTCGCCGCCCTGCTGCCACGCGAGCGGCGCGACGTACTGCCACGAGTCGAACCCGCCCGGGGGCAGCGAGACGCCCCACTCGGCGCCCGCGGTCCGGAGCGCCTGGGTGAACTCGGTGTACTCGTCCCACGTGGTGGGCGGCTCGACCCCGGCCTTCTCGGCGAGGTCGGTGCGGTAGTACAGCACGCGGGTGTCGACGTACCACGGCACTCCGTAGGCGACCTCGTCGACGACGGCGGTGTCCCACGATCCCTCGAAGAACGACGACTCGTCGACGAGACCCTCGGGGGTGGGCTCGAAGGCGCCGGTCGCGGCGAACTCTCCGACCCAGGTGGTGCCCAGCATCGTCACGTCGGGGGTCTCGCCGCCCGCGATCGCGGTGGCGATCCGGTCGTGGGCGCTCTCCCACGGCACGGCGGTCACCTCGATGTCGACGTCGGGGTTCTCCTCTTCGAACTGCGCCGCGAGCTCGTCGAGCACCTCGCCCTCGTTGCCCATGGCCCACACCTCGACCGTTCCGGTCGCGGGGGAGTCGTCGATGGCGTCGCCGCCGCCCTCGCCCCCGTCGCCGCCGACGGGTGCGTCGCTGCGCCCGCATCCGGCGAGGAGCAGCGCTCCCACAATGGTGACCGCGCCGGCGGCGGCCAGGCGGGAAGTCCTGCGTGTTCTGGTTCTGATCATCGGTCTGACGCCTCCATCGGTCGTCGCCGCCCCGTGGCGGCCCTGCCTCGGCTGTGTGTCGGCGCACGCGCGGCGCCGTCGATGAGACCCTACGCCAAAAACCTGACACATGAAAGGTATTGGCGATGAGAAACGCCTCATCGACCGCAGGATGCCGCCGGCCCGGCGGTCCGTGCACCCTCTGGCGCAGCATCCGCCCGCGTGCTACCGCCCGCTCTGGCGCTCGCGTCCTGCTCGCCCGCCAAAGGCCCGGGTTCGGGGCGCGTTGGTGCGTTCGGGGCGCGTCCGTGCACGCCCCGAACGCGAGAAGGCGCCCCGAACGGCGGGGCCGAGCGCCGCGGCACGAGCGCCGCGGCACGAGCGCCGCGGCGGGAGCGCGCGCGCGGGGGCTAGTGGCGGCCGGCGACGACGTCCGCGACGTGCGCGGGCCACGCCGTGCGGGCACGGGAACCGGATGCCTCGGCCCGGTCGGCCATCCGATAGGCGGTGTAGATCGCGTTCACGGCCGTCCACCGCAGCGGCTCGGGCTCCCACTTCCTGGCGCGGTGCCCCACCCAAGGCAGCCGGACGAGGTCGGTGTCGCGGCGCAGGACGAGGTCGGCGAGCGTCCGGCCGGCGAGGTTCGTGGCGGTCACGCCGGTGCCGACGTATCCGCCCGCCCAGCCCAGCCCGGTCGCGGGGTCGAGGCCGACCGTGGCGGCCCAGTCGCGCGGGACGCCGAGAACTCCCGCCCAGGCGTGCGCGACCGGCACGTCCGAAGCATCCGGGAAGAAGTCGCGCAGCAGCCGCGTGAGCGAGGCGATCGTGCGCTCCTGCGTCGAGCCGTCGGTGTCGACCCGCGACCCGTACCGGTAGGGCACGCCCCGGCCGCCGAACGCGATCCGGTCGTCGGCGGTGCGCTGGGCGTACATGTAGACGTGGGCGAAGTCGCCGAGCGTCTCACGGCCGTCCCAGCCGATGGTCGCCCACGCCGACGCGGGCAGCGGCTCGGTCACGATCATCGACGAGTTCATCGGCAGCCACGTGCGGTGCTCGCCGTGCAGGTCGGCCGTGAACCCCTCCGTCGCGCGCAGCACGTGGCCGGCCCGGACCGTGCCCCGGTCGGTGATCGCCCGGCCCGGCTCGATCCGCGACACGGTCGTCTGCTCGTAGATCGGCACGCCGAGGCGCTCCACCGCCGCCGCGAGCCCGGCCACCAGCTTGCCCGGATGCACGCGGGCGCAATGCGGATGCCACGCCCCGCCGAGTGCGCCGGCGATGCGGATCCGCTCGGCGGTGGCGGCGGCATCCAGCTCCTCCACGTCGGTATCCGGCCACGACCTCTCGGACGCCACCGCCGCCCGCAGCCGCGCGAGCTGCGACGGCGTGCGCGCGACGCCGAACTCGCCGCCCTTGACGATGTCGGCGTCGATGCCCTCCCGCGCGGCCACGGCGATCACCTCGTCCACGGTGTCGTTCAGGGCCCGCTGCTGGGCGATCGCGGCGTCGCGACCGTGGGATGCCGCGTACCGCTCGCGCCCGCCGGTGACGGTGTTGGTGAGCCAGCCGCCGTTGCGCCCCGAGGCGCCGAACCCGGCGAACCGCTGCTCGAGCACCGCGATCCGCAGGTCGGGCTGAAGGGACTTCAGGTAGTAGGCGGTCCACAGGCCGGTATAGCCGGCGCCGACGATCGCGACGTCGACCTCGGTGTCACCCGGGAGCGCCGCCCGGGGTGCGGGCGCGCCGCCGAGCTGACGCCACCACCACGACACGTCTCCGTTGGGCACGCGATTCTCGTCGGTCATGCCCTCATCCTCCCGTGCGGCGGGGCCGGGCGGTCCGGCCGATCCGTCCCCGATCCGGCCGCCCGCCGTGCACAGCGTCGGCCCCGTGCGCGGTGGGGCCCGTCGGCCGGCTGTGCACGACTTCGGCGTTCCGGGTCGGATCGGCCGTCACGCCCGCCCCTGCGCGCGTCTCCGCGGCGGATCGCCGACGTTGTGCACGCGGCGTCCGCGGGCCCGACCCCAGCGGGTCAGCGGGGGTCGAGGGCGCGAAGCGCCGCCCACAGCTCGGCGCGGGTCGCGAACGACGTCAGGTCGCGGCCGAGCACCCGCTCGGCGAGGGCGAGCCGGGTGCGGACGGTGTGGCGGTGCACGCCGAGGGCGCGGGCGGATGCCTCGTGCGAGCAGTCGTGCTCGAGCCACACCTGCAGCGTCTCGACCAGCCGCGTGCCCTCGTGGGCGTCGTGATCCGTCAGCGGAGCGAGCTCGGCGCGGGCCAGCGCGCGGGCCTCGTCGGTGAGGGCCGAGAGTACGCCCGCTCTCCCCACCTCGGCGAACGACGTGACCGGCGCCGACCCCCGCTCGCGGGCGACCAGCGCCTGCCCCACGGCGGCGGCGAAGCCGTCGTATCCGGTCGGTTCCGACACCCCGATCCGCACGCCGAACCGCTCCGCCACCTCGTCGATCACGCTGCGGTCGCCCGCGGGCACGACGAGCACGAGACCGTCGTCGCCGCGTCCGAAGAACAGCGACCCGCGCTTCTCGTCGACCCTGAGCTCGAGCAGCTCGGCGATCGCATCGGTGCGGGATGCCGCGGCATCCGTCACCGCCACCTCGACGGGCGCGGCCGGGAGCGGGCCCGAGAGTTCGCGCGCGATGCGCCGGGCCAGCGCCGG
Organism: Microbacterium sp. NPDC057407; assembly: GCF_042803895.1. Lineage (NCBI taxonomy): Bacteria > Bacillati > Actinomycetota > Actinomycetes > Micrococcales > Microbacteriaceae > Microbacterium > Microbacterium sp. NPDC057407. The sequence goes on from NZ_JBHVCA010000007.1 coordinate 68,254, forward strand.
GTCGTCGGCCATCAGCGTCTGCACCAGCCCCGCCCGCAGGGCGCCCCGGGCGCGGCTGAGGCCCTGCTGCTGCTCGAGCGCGAGACCGGCCATGGCGATCACGGCCGTCACGACGCCGCGGCCCTCCTGGTCGAGGTCGCTCGCCGCGATGGCGATCACGCCGCGGAGGTGTCCGCCGCGACCGAGGGTCTGCAGGCTGAACGGGGTGCCGTCGATCCGCAGGGAGGAGCCGGCGCGCGCCCCCCGATTCAGCACGCCGGCCACCTCGCGGCCGAGCGCCTCGGCCGTGGCGGCGTCGAGGCCGTCGGCGGGATGCTCGCGCGACAGCTCGCCGGCGGCGTCGTACATGCCGACCCAGGTGTCCAGCTGCCGGGCGAGCTCGGCCACGGTCGCGCCGAGGCCGTCCGGCCGCAGTGCGGCGAGAGCGATCGCGCGCTGCGCGGCGAGGGCCCAGCTGCGCCGCGCGTAGGCCTGGGCGGCGATCGCCTCGGCGTTGGCCCGGGCCACCGCGATGAACGGGGTGCGATAGGGCACCTCGAACAGCGGCATCCGTTCGCTGCGGCACGCCTCGACGAGCGCCGGCGGGATGCCGTCGCGCACGACCTCGGTGCCGAAGCCGAGTCCCACCACGCCGCGGGCTGCGAGGCGGTGGACGTACGCGCGATACGCCCCCGGGTCGTCCGGCGCGTCCTGGAACTGGCGGCCGGTCGTGAGCAGCACGAGCCCCTCCGAGAGGAACGGGGTCGGGTCGGAGAGGTCGGAGCTGTGCACCCAGCGCACGGCCTGATCGAGCGTCCCCGGCTCGAGGTGGTCCTCTCCGGTCAGCGACAGCCGCAGGTCGCTGCGCGACAGCAGTGCGCGCAGGGTCGGGTTGTCGGCGACGGTGCTCATGGTCCTCCGGATGTACCGCCCGTACAGCGGGCTAAAGAGAATGTACAACCGGGAAGGTGCGACGGGGTCCGGCCGACGCTTACGCTCGCCCCCATGAGCGCAGTCGACACTCTCACCGAAACGCCCCTCGGCGGTCCGACCCTGCCGCAGGAGCGGCGGCTGGTCACCAGCATCCCCGGTCCGCGCTCGCAGGAGCTCATCGCCCGCAAGGCCGACGCGGTCGCGGCGGGTGTCGGGCACACCGCTCCCGTGCACGCGGTCGCCGCCGGCGGCGGAGTCATCGTCGACGCCGACGGCAACTCGCTCATCGACCTCGGCTCGGGCATCGCCGTGACCACGATCGGCAACGCGCACCCGAAGGTCGTCGAGGCCGTGCAGGCGCAGGTCGCCCAGTTCACCCACACGTGCTTCATGATCGCCCCGTACGACTCGTACGTCTCCGTCGCCGAGGCGCTCAACCGCATCACGCCCGGCGACCACGCCAAGAAGAGCGCCCTGTTCAACTCGGGCGCCGAAGCGGTCGAGAACGCCGTGAAGATCGCTCGCAAGTTCACCGGCAAGCAGGCCGTCGTCGCCTTCGACCACGGCTACCACGGCCGCACGAACCTGACGATGGCGCTGACGGCCAAGTCGATGCCCTACAAGAGCGGGTTCGGCCCCTTCGCCTCCGAGATCTACCGCGCCCCCCTGTCGTACCCGTTCCGCGACGGACTGAGCGGGGCGGATGCCGCCAAGAAGGCGATCTCGATCATCGAGAAGCAGGTCGGCGCCGACAACCTCGCCGCCGTCATCATCGAGCCCATCCAGGGCGAGGGCGGCTTCATCGTCCCCGCCGACGGCTTCCTCCCCGCGATCGTGGACTGGTGCCGGGCCAACGGAGTCGTGTTCATCGCCGACGAGATCCAGACCGGATTCGCGCGCACCGGCCGGATGTTCGCCAGCGAGGTCTTCGGGATCGTCCCCGACCTCATCACGACCGCGAAGGGCATCGCCGGCGGGCTCCCGCTCGCCGCCGTCACCGGACGCGCCGACATCATGGACGCCACCCACACCGGCGGACTGGGCGGCACGTACGGCGGAAACCCCATCGCCTGCGCGGCGGCGCTCGCCGCCATCGACGTGTTCGAGAACGACGGCATGATCGAGCGTGCCCGCGAGATCGGCGCGATCCTCGCCGACCGCCTCGGCGCCCTCCAGGCAGCCGACCCGCGCATCGGCGACGTCCGCGGACACGGCGCCATGGTCGCGGCCGAGTTCGTCGACCCGTCGACGGGAGAGCCGGATGCCGCGCTCACCGCCGCGGTCGCGAAGGCCTGCATCGCCGAGGGCGTCATCGTCCTCACCTGCGGCACCTACGGGAACGTGATCCGCTTCCTGCCGCCGCTGTCCATCACCGACGACCTGCTCCACGAGGGCCTCGACGTCGTCGCCGCGTCGCTCGCGGCATCCTGACCCCCGACGTGTCCCGGTTCTTCCGGGGCATGTCCCGAAACCCCGTCGCCTGGCAGCCCTCAGGCGCCCAGAAGTGGGACGCGGGCGAGACGCCGACCGCGGCTCGCCCGCGTCCGCCCCGCGCAGCGGACAAGACAGAGGAGTCTCATGTCACAGCTCACCCGTGACGTCGTGATCGTGGGGGCCGGCGCCGCCGGACTCACGGCGGCGAACGAACTGAGGAAGGCGGGGCTCTCGGTCGTCGTGCTCGAGGCGCGCGACCGCGTCGGCGGACGGCTGTGGACCGATGTCGTGGACGGGGCGATGCTCGAGGTCGGCGGCCAGTGGGTCTCGCCCGACCAGGAGGCGCTCAAGGAGACGATCGCCGAGTTGGGGCTCGAGACCTACAGCCGCTATCGCGACGGCGACTCGGTCTACATCGGGCGCGACGGCGCGGTGCGCCGCTTCACCGGGGAGATCTTCCCCGTCGCGCCCGAGACCGAGAAGGAGATCGTGCGGCTCATCGAGAAGCTCGACGAGATGGTCGCGCAGGTCGACCCCGACCGGCCGTGGGAGCACCCCGACGCCGACGCGCTGGACCGCATCTCGTTCGAGGCGTGGCTCGAGGAGCAGACGCCCGACCAGGAGGCCCGCGACAACATCGCGCTCTTCATCGCGGGCGCGATGCTGACGAAGCCCGCCTACGCCTTCTCGGCCCTGCAAGCCCTCTTGATGGCCGCGAGCGCCGGCAGCTTCACGCACCTCGTCGACGCCGACTACATCCTCGACGAGCGCGTCGTCGGAGGACTGCAGCAGGTGCCCCTCCTCCTCGCCGAGCGGCTCGGCGAGGACGTGCTGCTCGGCCAGGCGGTCAACGAGGTGCACTGGTCGAGCGACGAGGGCGTCCGCGTCGTGACCGACGCCGGCCTCGAGGTGCAGGCGCGGTTCGTGATCCTCGCCCACGCGCCGATCCTCTACCCGTGGATCGAGTTCCAGCCCGCCCTGCCGCGGCTCAAGCAGCAGATGCACCAGCACCTCTCGATGGGGTTCGTCATCAAGGTGCACGCCGTCTACGACCGCCCGTTCTGGCGCGAGCAGGGGCTGTCGGGCACCGCGTTCAGCCCCTACGAACTGTCGCACGAGGCCTACGACAACACCAACCACGGCGACGAGCGCGGCACGCTCGTCGGCTTCGTGTCGGACCGCAACGCCGATGACCTGTTCCGGGTCTCGGCCGAGGAGCGCAAGGAGCGGATCCTCGAATCCCTCTCGCACTACTACGGCCCCGAGGCGAAGAACCCGCTCGTGTACTTCGAGAGCGACTGGGGCGCCGAGGAGTGGACGCGCGGCGCCTACGCCGCCAGCTTCGACCTGGGCGGCCTCGCGCGCTACGGCGCCGACCTGCGCACCCCCGTCGGCCCCATCCACTTCGCCTGCAGCGACATGGCCGGCGCCGGCTACCAGCACGTCGACGGCGCGATCCGCATGGGCCGCCTCGTCGCCGCCCGCATCATCGAGGAGACCCGAGCATGACCCGTCGCATCATCGCCGGCTACACCGCCACCGAGGCAGGAGCCGACGCCGTCGCCCTCGCCGCGCGCCTGGCGCTGGCATCCGACTCCTCCCTCCACCTGGTCGTGGTGCTCCCGGGCGAGGAGCGCAGCGTCATCACGCCGCCCGACGCGGCGTACGACCGCTACCTGCGCGAGCAGGCGGAGCAGTGGCTGACGGATGCCGCGGCCTCGCTGCCCGCGTCGGTGCGGGTCCGCACGCACGTGCGTTTCGGCGAGTCGTTCGCGGCGGGGCTGATCGAGTCGGCCCACGACGTCGGCGCATCGCACATCGTCGTCGGTGCGGCCAACGGCGGCCTGCGCGGGCGCCACCGCCTCGGCACGGTCGCGAGCGAGCTGCTGCACTCGTCGGACGTTCCGGTCGTGCTCGCCCCCGAGGGAGCGCGGCGCATCGACCCCGAGAGCGGCATCACGCGCATCACGGCGGCCATCGGCACGCGCGCCGGCGCCGACCTGCTCCTCGAGGAGAGCCTGGCGCTCGCCACGGCGACCGGTGCCGAGCTGCGCCTCGTCTCGCTGGTGGCGATCGACCTGCCGGCGGGGATCGCGGCGAACGAGTCGGCCGCCCTGCACGCCGACGAGGTCTTCGTGCACGCCCGCAGCGCCCTGCCGAAGGGCGCCGAGACCGAGGCCGTCGTCGGGCTCGGCGACAGCATCGAAGAGGCCGTCTCGCATCTCAGCTGGGAGCCCGGCGAGATCGCGGTGGTGGGGTCGAGCCGCCTGGCGCGCCCGCGCCGCCTGTTCCTGGGGTCGACGGCGGCGAAGATGCTGCACGAACTCCCCGTACCCATGATCGTCGTGCCGCGCACGCGCAAGAAGAAGAAGGAGGCGCAGTGATGAGCGGTCGCACGAGCACCGAAGCCCAGACCGGATCGCTGACCGGAGAGCCGGTCACCGGCACGCTGTCGAAGAAGGGGCTGAGCGCGGGCACCGTCGGGATGGTCGGTGCCGTCGTCATCGGCATCTCGACGATCGCGCCGGCGTACACCCTGACCGCCTCGCTCGGCCCCACGGTGTCGGAGGTCGGCTTCCAGGTGCCGGCGATCATCATCGTCGGGTTCCTGCCGATGCTGCTCGTCGCCCTCGGCTACCGCGAGCTGAACCGCGCGATGCCCGACTCCGGCACGTCGTTCACGTGGGGCGTGCGGGCCTTCGGCCCGTGGATCGGCTGGATGACGGGCTGGGGACTGGTCGCGGCCACCGTCATCGTGCTGTCGAACCTGGCAGGCATCGCGGTGGAGTTCCTGTTCCTGCTGATCGACCAGCTCGCGGGCACCGACGGCGCGATCGCCGACCTGGCGTTCAACCCCTTCATCAACGTCGCCGTCTGCCTGCTGTTCATGCTGGGCGCGACGGTCGTGTCGTACCGCGACCTGCAGACCACGCAGAAGCTGCAGTACTTCCTCGTCGGATTCCAGGTGCTCGTGCTCGTGCTGTTCTCGGTCGCCGCACTCGTGCACGTCGCGAACGGGACGGCGTTCGACGCCAGCCCGGTGGAGCTGTCGTGGTTCAACCCCTTCGCCGTCGGCGACTTCGGCGCCGTCGTCGCGGGGCTCTCGCTGTCGATCTTCATCTTCTGGGGATGGGATGTCGTCCTCACGATGAACGAGGAGACGAAGAACCCCGAGAAGACCCCGGGCCGTGCCGCCACCGTCACGGTGCTGATCGTCGCGGGCCTGTACCTGCTCATCTCGATCTCGCTGCTCGCGTTCGCCGGGGTGGGCACGGGGGAGCTGGGCCTGGGCAACGAAGACATCCAGGGCAACGTCTTCTTCTACCTCTCCGACCCCGTGCTCGGTCCGCTCGCGTTCCTCGTGTCGCTGGCGGTGCTGACGAGCTCGGCCGCATCGCTGCAGTCGACCGCGGTCGGTCCTGCCCGGACGCTCCTGGCGATGGGCCACTACAAGGCCCTGCCCGACAGCTTCGCCCGCGTCAGCCCGCGCTTCTTCACGCCCGGGTACGCGACGATCGTCTCGGCCGTGGTGGCGTCGGCGTTCTACGCCGTCATGCGGTTCCTCAGCGAGAACGTGCTGTGGGACACCATCACGGCGCTCGGCATGATGATCTGCTTCTACTACGGTCTGACCGCCTTCGCGTGCGTGTGGTACTTCCGCAAGCAGTGGTTCGACAGCGCCCGGTCGTTCTTCTTCACGCTGCTCTTCCCGCTCGTCGGCGGGGTGATCCTCGCGGTGCTGTTCGTCATCACGCTGATCGACAGCATCGACCCCGACTACGGCAGCGGGTCGAACATCGCGGGCGTGGGCCTGGTGTTCATCCTCGGGGTCACCGTGATCCTCGCCGGCGTCGTCATCATGATCTGGCAGGCGATCAAGCGTCCGGCATTCTTCCGCGGCGAGACACTAGGTGTGGAAGCACCGGAAAGCCTTCGACGTTCGCGCCGCTGAGCGGCAGACTGTGACCACCCACCCGATCGGAGAGAAACCACATGAGTGACTACGCCGTCGTCAACCCCGCAACGGGCGAGACCCTGGCCACCTACCCGACGATCACCGACGAGCAGCTCGAGGCGGCCATCGCCGGCGCCCACACGGCGTACCAGTCGTGGCGGACGGTTCCGGTGTCGGAGCGCGCGGCGCGCATCCGCAAGGTCGCGGAGCTGCACCGCGAGCGGCGCGACGAGCTCGCGGCGATCATCGTCCGCGAGATGGGCAAGCCGCTCGAGGCGGCCCTGGGCGAGGTCGACTTCGCCGCCGACATCACCGAGTACTACGCGGACCACGCCGAGAAGATCACGGGCGACCAGCCGATCGACATCGACGGCGAGGGCACCGCCGTCATCCGCCGTTCCCCGCTGGGGGTGCTGCTGGGCATCATGCCGTGGAACTTCCCGTACTACCAGGTCGCCCGGTTCGCCGCCCCGAACATCGTGATCGGCAACACGATCCTCCTCAAGCACGCGCCGCAGTGCCCCGAGTCGGCCGCCGCCATCGCGTCGATCTACGCCGACGCCGGGCTCGACGGCGTGTACACGAACGTGTACGCGACGAACGACCAGGCCGCGAAGGTCATCGCCGACCCGCGCGTGCAGGGCGTCTCGGTGACGGGCTCGGAGCGCGCCGGTGCGGCCGTCGCCGAGATCGCGGGGCGCAACCTCAAGAAGGTCGCCCTCGAGCTGGGCGGGTCCGACCCGTTCATCCTGCTCTCGACCGACGACCTCGACGGGGCGGTCCAGGCGGCGGTCGACGCGCGCCTCGACAACACCGGCCAGTCGTGCAACGCGGCCAAGCGCTTCATCGTCGTCGACGGTCTCTACGACGAGTTCCTCGAGAAGTTCACGGCGAAGATGACCGAGGCGAAGGTGGGCGACCCCTTCGCCGACGACACCGTGCTCGGGCCGCTCTCATCGCTGACGGCGGCGGAGCGCCTCGCCGCGCAGGTCGACAAGGCCGTGGCGCAGGGTGCGAAGCTCGTGGCCGGCGGCACACGTGACGGCGCGTACTACACGCCGACGGTGCTCACGGGCGTCACGAGCGACATGGATGCCTACCGCGAGGAGTTCTTCGGCCCGGTCGGGGTCGTCTACAAGGTCGCCGACGAAGACGAGGCGGTGCACGTCGCCAACGACACCAGCTACGGACTCGGCTCGTACGTGTTCACCACCGACGAGGAGCAGGCGCAGCGCATCGCCGACAAGATCGACGCCGGCATGGTCTACGTCAACGTCGTGCTCGCCGACGAGCCCGGGCTGCCTTTCGGCGGCGTGAAGCGGTCCGGCACCTCGCGCGAGATGGGCCTGCTCGCCGCCGACGAGTTCGTCAACAAGAAGCTCATCCGCGTCGGCGCCTGACCTCCGCTACCGAGTCGCCCAAAACCCCCGCCCCCCGCGCCGCGCCCCCGGGGGTCTGGGGGGCGGGGGGGGGTGGGGGGAGAGGGCGGCGCG
>NZ_JBHVCA010000007.1:76057-120050 GCF_042803895.1 Microbacterium sp. NPDC057407
CGCCAACACACGCCGACCCGCGCGCAGCGCACCGGCGTGTCTTGGCGACTCGCGGCTTTCGGGTCAGAGCGCGGCGCGCGCCTGCGCGATGGCCTCGGCGGCCCACTCGACCTGCTCGGGCGTGCCCCAGCGGGTCGCGGCATCCAGCGCCCGCTCGAACTCGGTGAGCGCGTCGCGGGGGCGTCCCGCCTCGAGATGCGCCCAGCCGGCGTTGTTGTGCAGCGACACGAGCCAGCGGCGCGTGCGCGCGTCGGTGGTGGGGTCGAGCACCTCGATCGCGCGCTCGGTCCATTCCTGCGCGCGCTCGACGTCGGCGATCGCCAGCATGTGCAGGGCGTCGACCTGCAGGAACGTCAGCCCGGCGTCGGCCGCGGCCTCCGCAGCGAGCTCGAACAGGGGCCGTGCGGCCTCCGCATCGCCGGCGGAGTTGCGGAGGCGCCCGCGCTCGAGCGCGACCCGCACCGACACCTCGGGGGAGGTCACCGCGACGGTGCTGAGCACGGCGTCGGCCTCGACGAAACGCTCCTGCAGACCCAGTGCGCGGGCCACCTGGGTCTCGAGCTCGGCGCGGGTCGAGGCATCCGGTTCCGCGTCCGCGGCACGCCGCAGACGCGACTCCGACGCGACGGGATCGGAGAAGTCCCACAGCTCGTCGAGCAGCGCCTGTGCGAGGGGCATGGGGGCATGCTAGCCCCACGCGGGGGTACCGCTCCCGGTCGCGCCCGACGAGGATGGGGGCATGAGCGAGCCGGTGGACCCCGTGGTGATCCTGACGGATGAGGAGTGCTGGGAGCGCCTTCGCACGCAGGAGCTCGGCCGCCTCGTCACGCGCGTAGGCGATGTGATCGACATCTTCCCGGTGAACTACGTGGTCGACGGCGAGAGCGTCCTGTTCCGCACCGCGCAGGGCAGCAAGCTGTTCGAGCTGACGGTCCGCGACGAGGTGCTGTTCGAGGTCGACGACCACACCGAGGCCGACGCGTGGAGCGTCATCGTGCGAGGCCGTGCGCACGCGCTGCGGACGTCCGCCGAGGTGGAGCGGGCCGACGGGCTGGGCCTCGCGCCGTGGATCCCGACGCTCAAGTACACCTACGTGCGCGTCGAGGCGACGTCGCTCTCGGGGCGCGCCTTCGAGCGCTCGGGCGAGCCCGACCGGTACGGCGTGCAGCAGTACTGACGATTCGCGGGGCTCCGAGGCATGCCGTACACTGGACCATGCAGTTGAAGTCTGCATTCTTTCGCCGTGCCCGTCGTTCGGGCAGGTCCCTCGTGATCAGCAACCGGTGGAAGAGTGCGGGCATCCGAGGCCCCCGGGCCTCTAGGGCGGTAGCTCAATTGGCAGAGCAGCGGTCTCCAAAACCGCAGGTTGCAGGTTCGATTCCTGTCCGCCCTGCGCGTCAGCGCTACGTCGGCACCACCATGCCGGCGGTTGACAACACAGTGCGAAGGCGACTGCCGTCGCACGGAAGGTAATCAGGTGGCATCGATGGTTCAAGACGAGCCGAAGGGCGAGATCGTCGCGGCGGGCGGCGCACCCCGCGAGAAGAAGCCCAACGTCTTCGCGCGGATCGCCATTTTCATCCGTCAGGTCTTCGCCGAGCTCCGCAAGGTCGTCACCCCGACGCGCCAGGAGCTGCTGAAGTACACGGCGGTCGTGCTCGGCTTCGTCGTCGTCATGATGGCGATCGTCTACGGCCTCGACGTGCTGTTCGTGTGGGTCGCGACGGTCGTCTTCGGAGTGCCCGGCGCCGCCTGAGCCGCCTGTCTCGACAGAGCGAACGACGCCGGCGGGACCACGTCCCGCAGCGGACAGAACGGAAGAGAACGCAGTGTCTGAAAGATTCATCGACGACGCCGACTGGGCGACGGCGGCTGAGCAGTCCTCCGAGGACGACGAGGCCCAGGAGGGCAACGTCCTCGCCGAGGAGGACCGCGCCAACACCGCTGCCGAGCACGTCGCGATCCACATCGTGGACGACGGCGCCGACACCGACGAAGACCTGGACGACATCGACATCGACGACCCGGAGGCGGACGCCATCGTGAACGACGCTCTGAACCTCGACGAGGCGGCCGAGACCGAAGCCGCCGCCGAGGTCATCAACGACTCCATCGCCGAGGAGGTGGCCGAGCTCGAAGCCGAGGCCGCCGACGAGGTGACCCCCTACGACGGTCCCGACGTGAACGGCGACGAGGACTTCGACGCCGAGGGCGACGAAGACGCGGACGACGCCGACGAAGACCCCTACGAGGCGTTCCGCGCCGAGCTGCGCAGCCTCCCGGGCAAGTGGTACGTCATCCACTCCTACGCCGGCTTCGAGCGCAAGGTGAAGGCCAACATCGAGCAGCGCAAGTCGACGCTCGAGGTCGAGGAAGACATCTACCAGATCGAGGTCCCCATGGAGGACGTCGTCGAGATCAAGAACGGGCAGCGCAAGATGGTCACGCGCGTCCGGATCCCCGGCTACGTGCTCGTGCGCATGGAGCTCAACGAAGACACCTGGTCGGTCGTGCGTCACACGCCGGGCGTCACCGGCTTCGTGGGCAACGCCCACAACCCGACCCCGCTCCGCTTCGAAGAGGCCTTCAACATGCTGAAGAGCCTCGTCGAGATCAAAGAGACCGCGCCCGCGAAGGCCGGCGCCGCGAAGAAGGGCGCCGCGGCCGCCGCGCGCGTCATCCCGGCCGAGGTCGACTTCGAGGTCGGCGAGACCATCACGATCAAGGAAGGCTCGTTCGCGGGCCTCCCGGGCACGATCAGCGAGATCAAGCCCGAGAGCGGCAAGCTCACCGTGCTCGTCTCCCTCTTCGAGCGCGAGACCCCCGTCGAGCTCTCGTTCGACCAGGTCACGAAGCTGTAGATCGCGCAGAGCGATCTTCGAGAGAGCGGATGCCCCGGTATCCGCTCTCTCGCGTTTCCGGCGGGGCGAAACGGCGGACGGATGCCTCGGCTCGCGGCATCCGGTAGACTAGAGCGGTTGCGCGTGTCTGCGTGACGATCCCCACCACGTTCAGGGTTCGCCTGAGTCGTGGAAGCGCGCCCGCCAGGGCGCACGAACAGGAGGAACAAGAATGGCACCGAAGAAGAAGGTGACCGGCCTGATCAAGCTTCAGATCAACGCCGGTGCAGCCAACCCGGCGCCGCCGATCGGCCCCGCGCTCGGTCAGCATGGCGTCAACATCATGGAGTTCTGCAAGGCGTACAACGCGGCGACCGAGTCGCAGCGCGGCAACGTCATCCCCGTCGAGATCACCGTCTACGAGGACCGCAGCTTCACCTTCGTCCTGAAGACCCCTCCGGCCGCGGAGCTCATCAAGAAGGCCGCCGGCCTCCAGAAGGGCTCGTCGACCCCGCACACGACCAAGGTGGGCAAGCTCACCAAGGAGCAGGTGCGCCAGATCGCCGAGACGAAGCAGCCCGACCTGAACGCGAACGACCTCGAGGCCGCCTCGAAGATCATCGCCGGCACCGCCCGTTCCATGGGCATCACGGTCGAGGACTGAGGGGGATAGGAAACATGGCTACCAAGTCCAAGGCCTTCCAGGCCGCTGCCGCCAAGATCGAGGCGGACAAGTTCTACACTCCGACCGAGGCCGTCGCCCTGGCGAAGGAGACCGGTTCGGCGAAGTTCGACTCGACCGTCGAGGTCGCGCTCAAGCTCGCCGTCGACCCCCGCAAGGCCGACCAGATGGTGCGCGGCACCGTCATCCTCCCGCACGGCACCGGCAAGACCGCCCGCGTCATCGTGTTCGCGACCGGTCCGGCCGCTGAGGCCGCCATCGCCGCGGGTGCTGACGAGGTCGGCGGCGCCGAGCTCATCGAGAAGGTCGCCGGCGGCTACACCGCGTTCGACGCGGCCGTCTCGACGCCCGAGCTCATGGGCCAGGTCGGTCGTCTGGGTAAGGTGCTGGGTCCCCGCGGCCTCATGCCCAACCCCAAGACCGGCACCGTGACCCCGAACCCGGCCAAGGCCGTGGAAGAGATCAAGGGCGGAAAGATCGAGTTCCGCGTCGACAAGCACGCCAACGTGCACTTCGTCGTCGGCAAGGCCTCGTTCTCGGCCGACCAGCTCGACGAGAACCTCAAGGCCGCGCTCGAGGAGATCATCCGCCTCAAGCCGTCGAGCTCGAAGGGTCGTTACATCCAGAAGGGCGCCGTGTCGACCACGTTCGGCCCCGGCATCCCGCTGGACGTCAACTCCCTCTGATCTCCGGATCAGCACAACGGGGCTCCACCTTCGGGTGGGGCCCCGTTTCTCGTTCGGCCGCATGGCGCGTGCACAACGTCGGTCTTCCGGGCCGCGGCGGCGGTGACGGATGCCTCGGCCCGCGGTTTCGTCGCGAATGGCCGACGTTGTGCACGACCCCGCCCGACGCCGCGCGGAGCACCCGACCCGGGGTAGCGTCGGGGGATGGCGAACCCCCTGCTCGGACTCTTCGGGATCGACCGCCCGATCGTGCTCGGGCCGTTCGGCGGCCTGTCGTCGGTCGCCTTCGCCGCGGCGGTCAGCCGGCGCGGAGGACTCGGATCGTACGGGCTCTACGGCTACGGCGCCGCTCGCATCCACGACACCATCGCGCAGCTGCGCGCGGCGACACCGCGGCCGTTCGCTGTCAACCTGTGGCTGCCGGTCGGCGACGAGCTCACGCCGGCCGATGTCGACCTCGGCCCCGCGCTGGGCGCGATGGCGCCGCTCTACGAGGCGGCGGGCGTGGCCATGCCCGAGCCTCCCGAGCGGTTCCTTCCCGACGTCGCCGAGCAGGTCGAGGCCGTGCTCGAAGCGGCGCCGGCCGCGCTCAGCGTCGTCTTCGGGGTGCCGAGCGCCGACGTCGTCGACGCGGCGAAGAGCCGAGGCATCCGGCTCATCGGCACCGCCACCAGCGTCGAGGAGGCGGTCGCCCTCGCCGACGGAGGAGTCGACGCGATCGTGGCGACGGGGGCCGAGGCCGGCGGACACCGGGTGTCGTTCCTGCGCCGTGCCGAGGACTCGCTCGTCGGAACGTTCGCGCTCGTGCCGCAGGTGGTCGACGCCGTCGACGTGCCCGTGATCGCCGCCGGCGGGATCGCCGACCGACGCGGAGTCGCAGCCGCTTTCGCGCTGGGGGCCGCGGGCGTGCAGGTGGGGACCGCGTTCCTCCGTACGGCGGAGTCCGCTGCGACCGAGGGGCACCGTGCGGCGATCGGCGCAGCCCGCGCCACCGATACCGTGCTGACGCGGGCGATGAGCGGACGGCTGGCCCGAGGCATCCCGAATCGCGCCCTGCGCACCTTGGAGACCGCGGGTGTCATCGCTCCGTTCCCCGCTCAGAACTGGGCGACGGGGGTCTTCCGAGCCGCGGCAGGAGCCCGGGGCGACGCCGAGCTGGTGTCGCTGTGGGCGGGGCAGGCAGGCGCCCTCGCGCGCGGCGACCGGGCCGACGCGGTATTCGACGAGCTCGCGGCGGGGCTCCCCGGCTGACTCCCAGCAACGGGGCGTAACCCGATGGAAGCTGTCGGGACATCGCGTGTTGTACTGGAAGGCCCGGGTGCTCGCCCGCCCGCCGGCCATCCCCCCTTCACACCCCACCAGGAACATCACCATGCCACGCCGTAAGCTCACCGCCATCGTCCTCGCCGCCACCGCAGCGCTCGCCCTCTCGGCGTGCAGCTCCTCCTCGTCCGAGCCGTCCGGCTCGGCCGCCGCCGGCGCCGACCTCGGTCTGGTCACGGACGGCACCCTCACCGTCGCCACCGAGGGCACCTATCGTCCGTTCAGCTTCCACGACGACAGCGGCGAGCTGGTCGGCTTCGACGTCGAGATCGCCGAAGCCGTCGCCGACAAGCTCGGTCTCGAGGTCGCCTTCCAGGAGACCCAGTGGGACGCGATCTTCGCGGGTCTGGATGCCGGACGCTTCGACGTCATCGCGAACCAGGTGTCGATCAACCCGGAGCGCGAGGAGAAGTACCTCTTCAGCGAGCCCTACACGGTGTCGCCCGGCGTGGTCGTCGTGGCCGAGGACGACGACTCGATCTCGAGCTTCGAGGACCTCGACGGCAAGACCACCGCCCAGTCCCTCACGAGCAACTGGTATGAGCTCGCCGAGGAGAACGGGGCCACCGTCGAGGCCGTCGAGGGCTGGGCCCAGGCCGTCGCGCTTCTCGAGCAGGGCCGTGTCGACGCCACCGTCAACGACAGCCTCACGTTCCTCGACTACGAGAAGACGAACGGTCCCACCGGCCTGAAGATCGCCGCCGAGACGGACGAGCCGGGCCTCAGCGCCTTCGCGTTCACGAAGGACAAGGAGGCGCTCGTCGAGGCGATCGACGAGGCGCTCGCCGAGCTGCGCGACGAGGGCGTGCTCGCCGAGATCAGCGAGAAGTACTTCGGCGAAGACGTCACCCAGTAGCACCGAGCCGCCGCTCGCCCTAGCGTGGGCGGGCGGCGGTCTCGTCTGCCCGCAACGGAAGGACGTCTGATGGAAGGCAGTGTGTGGTCGCTGCTGGTCGAGTCGTTCTGGCCGCTCGCGCTCGCGGCCATCACCGGCACGATCCCGCTCGCGCTGGCGTCGTTCGCCCTCGGACTCGTGATCGCCATCGCGGTGGCGCTCATGCGCCTGTCGCGCAACCCCGTGCTCTCGGGCATCGCGCGGTTCTACGTGTCGGTGATCCGCGGCACGCCGCTGCTGGTGCAGCTCTTCGTCATCTTCTTCGGCCTGCCGTCGGTGGGGGTCGTGATCGACCCGTGGCCGGCCGCGATCGTCGCGTTGTCGCTCAACGTGGGCGGATACGCCGCCGAGATCGTGCGGGCGGCGATCCTCTCGGTGCCCAAGGGGCAGTGGGAGGCGGGCCACACCGTCGGCTTCTCGCAGGCGCAGACGCTCACCCGGGTCATCCTGCCTCAGGCCGCGCGGGTGTCGGTGCCGCCGCTGTCGAACACCTTCATCTCCCTCGTGAAGGACACCTCCCTCGCCTCGACGATCCTCGTCACCGAGATGTTCCGCCGCGCGCAGCAGATCGCCGCGTTCACGTACGAGTTCATGGCGATCTACCTCGAAGCGGCTCTGATCTACTGGATCATCTGCATGGCGCTGTCCGCCGGGCAGAGCGCCCTCGAGAGGAGGCTCGACCGCTATGTCGCCCATTGACCCGGCCGGCGACGCCCTCGCGCCGCCGTCCGGCGACGACCTGGGGCCGCTCCTTCGCGTCACCGGTCTGACGAAGAGCTTCGGCGCGAACCGGGTGCTCGACGGTGTCGACCTCGACGTGCACCGCGGCGAGGTCGTGGCGCTCATCGGCCCGAGCGGCTCGGGCAAGACGACCGTGCTGCGCTGCCTCAATGGGCTCGAGACGCCCGAGGAGGGGATCGTCGAGTTCGCCGAGGGACCGCGCGTCGACTTCGCGGCGCCGTTGTCGAGGGCCGATCGCGTCGCGATGCGCGACCGCTCCGCCATGGTGTTCCAGCACCACAACCTCTTTCCCCACCGCACCGTGATCCAGAACGTCATCGAGGGGCCGGTGTACGCGCACGGCGTGCCCAAGGCCGAGGCGATCGCCCGCGCCGAGGCATTGCTCGACCGCGTGGGACTCAGCGAGAAGCGCGACGCCTACCCGTTCGAGCTGTCGGGCGGTCAGCAGCAGCGCGTCGGCATCGTGCGCGCCCTCGCGCTGCAGCCGGCCCTGCTGCTCTTCGACGAGCCGACGAGCGCCCTCGACTCCGAGCTCGTGGGAGAAGTGCTCCTGGTGCTCAAGGAGCTCGCCGACGAGGGCTGGACGATGCTCATCGTCACGCACGAGCTCGCCTTCGCCCGGCAGGTCGCCGACGAGGTGCTGTTCTTCGACCGCGGCGTGGTCGTCGAGCGCGGTGCGCCGAAGGAGCTCTTCACGAACCCGAAGCACGAGCGCACCCGCCGGTTCATCGACCGCATCCTGCGCCCCTTCGAGGACTGACGCGGGCGCCGCCTGCGAAGCGCCCGCACTGGAGTCACTCGGTCGGCCTCACCTCGAAGTCGCGGTCGCCGGAGGGCGAGGCATCCGTCACCGTCGCGGAATCGACCCGCGACCCGGGCGGGCCCTCGGCCATCCAGGCGAGCACCTCGTCGACCTGCGCCGAGGTGCCCTCGACCTCGGCTTCGACAGACCCGTCGCGCCGGTTGCGCACCCAGCCGACGACCCCGGCCTCTCGCGCGACCATGCGCATCGTGTAGCGGTAGCCGACGCCTTGCACGGCGCCGCGCACGACCACGTGGACCCGTCTCATGCCTCCATCGTGCCTCCTCGCGGGTGTTGCGGGAGCGGTGGGGGTGACAGGATGCCTGCATGGGAACCGTCGACGACCTCCTCGCCGGCCTCGACCCGGCCGACCGTGCGCCCATCGAGCGTGTCTACGCCGTCGCCCAGGAGGTCGTGCCCGACGCGCAGCAGGGGCTCGGGTACGGGATGCCGGCGCTCGTCTACCGAGGGAAACCGCTGGTCTCGGTCATGAGGGCCAAGAAGCACATCGGGGTCTACCCGTTCAGTCCCGCGGCGGTCGAGGCGGTCGCGGCGACACTGGCGTCGCACCCCGGGATCGGACTCGACAAGGGGACGATCCGGTTCCAGCCGGAGCATCCGCTGCCCGACGATGTCGTGCGCGCGCTGGTGCTCGCCCGGAAGGCGCAGATCGACGGCTGAAGCGCTGCCCGGTCAGTGCGGGAGGACGAGGCTCACACCGAGCGCGATCATCACGACGGCGATGACGGCGTCGAGGACGCGCCACGCGCGCGGTGTGGCGAGCCAGCGTCCGAGATAACGCGCCCCGAACGCGAGACCGAAGAACCAGATGACGCTCGCCGCCATGGCTCCCGCGGCGAACAGCCAGCGCTCGTCGCCGTGCGTGCTGGCGACCGTGCCGAGCAGGAACACCGTGTCGAGGTACACGTGCGGGTTCAGCCACGTCAGCGCGAGGCACGTGAGCACGACGGGCAGCAGGAGGGTGCGCGTCGTCGTCGCCGCCGACGAGCGGGAGACGGATGCCTCGGCCCCGGTGTTCGCCGCCTCGCCGGCGCCCTCGGCCGAACCCGGACCCGCACCGTCGACCGAGAGCGAGCGGTCGGACGGGCGCCACGCGCGCCGGGCCGCCAGGATCCCGTACGCGATGAGGAACGCGGCGCCCGCCCAGCGGACGACGTCGACGAGCCAGGGCACCGCCTGCAGCACCAGCCCCACCCCCGAGACGCCGAGCGCGATGAGGACCGCATCGGATGCCGCGCAGATGGCCGCGACGACGAAGACGTGCTCGCGCCGTAGCCCCTGGCGCAGCACGAACAGGTTCTGCGCGCCGATGGCGATGATCAGGGAGAAGCCGAGTCCGAGACCGGCGAGGACGGGGGTGAGCACGCTTCGACGCTACGTAATCCCGCTGATTCAGTCCAGCTCATGATTCTTCAGGTGCATTAGCCTGACTGTCGATGCGCATTCCGTTCGAACTGGCCGAGACCGTCGCCGCCGTCGTCGACGAGGGAACGCTCGACGCGGCGGCCCGCCGCCTGCGCATCACACCCTCTGCCGTCAGCCAGCGCATCAAGACCCTGGAGGAGCAGCTGGGGCGCGTGGTGCTCGTGCGCTCCAAACCGGCCAGGCCGACCGACGCGGGGGCCGCCGTCATCCGGCTCGCGCGCCAGGCGGCGCTCCTCGAGCACGACACGCTGGCCGAGCTCGGGGCGGACCCGGCTGAAGGGGCGCGAACATCGGTGCCGCTCGCGGTGAACGCCGACTCGCTGGGCACGTGGTTCCTCGAGCCGCTCGCGCGACTGGGGGAGAGGCATCCGGTCGTCTTCGACCTGCACCGCGACGACCAGGACTTCACCGCCGGGCTGCTCGAGTCGGGAACCGTCATGGGCGCGGTCACCTCGCGGGCGACCCCGGTCGCCGGCTGCCGGGTGAGCGTACTCGGGGCCATGCGCTACGAGGCGGTGGCCACGCCCGCGTTCGTCGGCCGATGGCTGCCCGACGGGGCGTCGGCCGACGCTCTCGGGGCGGCGCCGGTGGTCGACTTCGACCGCCGGGACGACCTGCAGAACGAGTGGCTCGCCGCGCGAGGCGCGAAGGGGCAGCCGCCGCGCCACTACGTGCCCGCGTCGAACGACTTCGCCACCGCCGTGCGGCTCGGCCTTGGCTGGGCGCTGCTGCCGACCTTCCAGGCGGCGCCCGGGCTCGAGCGAGGCGAGCTCGTGCGACTGGGCGGCCCGCCCGTCGACGTGCCGCTGTACTGGCAGCAGTGGAACCTGCGCTCGCCGCTGCTCGATGCGATCGCGGGTGAGATCGTCGCCGAGGGTCGCCGGGTCCTCGCCCCGCTCGCCCGCTGACGGGCGGGTTCGCCGTCGGAAACGCAGGAGACGCGCCGCGTTCGCCCCGTCCGGGCAGGCGGATTGCGGCGCGTCTCCTCGATTCCCGACATGCGCCCGTCCGGGCAAGCGGATCGCGGCGCGTCTCCTCGATTCCCGACGGGCACGCCGCGGCGGGGGTCAGTCGTCGCTGACCCGCAGCACGACCTTTCCGCGCGTGTGGCCGTCTTCGAGGTGCCGGTGGGCGGCGGCCGCCTCCGGCAGGTCGTAGACACGGTCGATGTAGACCTGCACGGCGCCCGAGTCGAGCAGGCGTCCGATCGTGGCGAGCGTGCCGCCGTCCGGCACGACCTTGAACGAGGTCGCGCGCACGCCGGCCTCGTCGGCGACCTCCGCGTAGTCGGGCCACGAGCCCGTGGGCACCACGATGTACAGGCCGCCCGGGCGCAGCACCCGCAGCGATCGCGTGCCGGTCGAGCCGCCGACGTTCCCGACGAGGTCGATCACGACGTCGACGTCGGCGACGACCTCGTCGAAGCGCGTCGTCGTGTAGTCGATCACCACGGCCGCTCCGAGCTCGCGCAGCCACCCGGCGTTGCGCGCCGACGCGGTCGCGGTCACGTGGGCGCCGAAGTAGGCCGCGAACTGCACGGCGAAGTGGCCCACGCCTCCGCTTCCGGCGTGGATCAGGATGCGCTGCCCCTCATGCGCTCGCGCCGTCTCGACGACGAGCCCCCACGCGGTGAGGGCGGCCAACGGCACCCCGGCCGCCTCGACGTGCGAGAGCGAGGCGGGCTTGCGGGCGACGGACAGCGAGGGCACGACGACGTACTCGGCGTACGACCCGCCAGTGCGGGGGAACGCCGCCATCCCGAAGACCGGTGTACCGGGCGCGAGGGGGTGCGCCTCGTAGGGGCTGCGCACCACGATGCCGCTGAAGTCGAAGCCCAGCGTCGAGGGGTGTGCCGGCAGCTGGGACGAGACCCCGGCGCCCGAGCGGGTCTTCGCGTCGATCGGGTTGACGCCCGCGGCGACCACGCGCACGAGGAGCTCGCTGAGCACGGGGGACGGGACGGGGACGGATGCCTCGACCAGCGTCTCGGGTCCGCCGGCGCCGTCGAACACGATCGCCCGCATTTCGGAGGGCGGCTCGGAGACGGCGACGCTCTCGGAGTCGGTGACGGGAGCTGATCGCAGCGGCCGGAATCTCATTCGGTCGCTCCTTCCGCATTCGCGTCGTCCCCACAGGCCGTCCCCGCCGACGTAGAGCCAGTCAACCCCGGGAATGTCTCACTCGTGTTACGCCGGTGCTACCGGACCGAGAAGCCCTGCCCGGAGCCTCCCGAGAGGACGTGAAGCGCCGTCCGACGCGAGCCCCGGGGGTCATTAGCGACCCGTCGGGCGTTGGTCCCTACGCGGCGGGCGGGGTGAGCCGTCAGGAGGCGGTGGGGGACTCGCCCGCCGTCAGGGCGTGCAGGAGGCGCGAGAGATTGCGGATGTCGTCGATCGGCCAGTCCTCGAGGGCGTCGACCAGGGTGCGTTCCTGGGGAGCCCGGGCCTCGGCCAGTCGCTCGAGCCCGGCGGGCGTCGGCGACAGCAGGCTCGAGCGGCCGTCGGCGGGGTCGGGCGTGCGCTCGATCAGACCGAGCTGCTCGAGCTCGCGCACCGTGCGGCTGATCTGCCCCTTGTCGGCCATGAGGCTCTCGGCGAGCGCCGAGAGGGTGACCGACTCGCGGCGGACGATCGTCGTGAACACCTTGTATGCGCCCGGCAGCATGCCCGGGCTCACGCGATTCGCGTTCTCCGACATCACCCGCCGGAACCGGTTGATCAGCTCGCCGAACTCGGCCTCGAGGGCGCGCACCGCCTCGGTGCGCGCCTCGCGGGTCTCGTCAGCGGTCATCGTGATCGACACTAGCCGCGGCGGCGGCGCCTGGCGTGACCGGATGCCTCGGCCGCGGCATCCGGAACCGCCACGCTGCCGGTCGCCTCGAGGGCGGCCATCCCCTCGGGGGTCGACACCGTCGCCAGGTCGGCTTCGATCGCCTGCACCCGCTCGCTCGTCGTCATGCGGGTGAGCGGTGTGTTCGGGAGGAAGATGATCGCGACCAGGCTGATGACGGCCAGCGGCACGGCGATGAGGAACGAGTGGGCGATCGCGGTGGCGTAGATGTCCTCGACGATGACGCGGATCGACTCGGGCAGCGCCGAGACCTGCGGGATCGTTCCCGACTGCAGCTGCTCGCCGATGGCGGCGCCCTCCTGTCCGAGCTTCATCAGAGCGGTGCCGATGGCGTCCTTGCGGTCGAGGAAGAGGTCGGCCGCCGAGGTGGCGAGGGTGGCGCCCATGACCGACACGCCGATCGTGCCGCCCAGGCTGCGGAAGAAGGTCACTCCGGAGCTCGCCACGCCGATCTCGCTGGGGTCGGCGGTGTTCTGCACGATGAGGACGAGGTTCTGCATCGTCATGCCGACTCCGGCGCCGAGCAGGAACATGTAGAGCGACACGAGAGCGAAGTTCGTGTCGTAGTGGATGGTCGACAGCAGGAACGAGCCGGCGATCAGCAGCACGCCACCGACGACGAGATACGGCTTCCAGTGGCCGTGACGCGTCACGAGGCCGCCGATCACGACCGAGGCCAAAAGCAGGCCGCCGATCATCGGGATCGTCATGAGTCCCGCCTCGGTCGGGGTCGCGCCGCGCGCGAGCTGCATGTACTGGCTGAGGAACACAGAGGTGCCGAACATCGCGATGCCGATGGAGATCGACGCGATCACGGCGAGGGTGAAGGTGCGATTGCGGAACAGCGTCAGCGGGACGAGCGGCTCCTTCGAGCGCAGCTCGACGATCACGAACACGACGGCCGCGAGGAGCGCACCGCCGACCATGAGGACCGTCTCGAGGCTCCACCACTCGTAGTCGTGACCGGCGTTGGTCACCCAGACGAGGAGGAGCGAGACCGCCGTCGACAGCAGCACGATGCCGACGTAGTCGATGCGCGCCTTGGTGCGCGGACGGCGCGGCAGGTGGAGCGTGCGCTGCATGATCACGAGCGCGGCGACGGCGAACGGCAGCGCGATGAAGAAGTTCCAGCGCCAGTCGATGGTGTCGGTGATGAACCCGCCGAGCAGCGGTCCGCCGACGGTGGCGACGGCCATGACAGCGCCGAAGAGGCCCATGTATCGGCCGCGCTCACGCGGGCTGATGATGTCGGCCATGATGACCTGGCTGAGTGCGGCGAGACCGCCGGCGCCGATGCCCTGCACGGCGCGGAAGGCGATGAGCGTTCCCGGATCCTGCGAGAACCCCGCGGCCGCGGTCGCGAGCACGAAGATGACGATGGCGAGCTGGATGAGCAGCTTGCGGTTGAAAAGGTCGGCCAGCTTCCCCCAGATCGGGGTCGAGATCGCGGTGGTGAGCAGCGTCGCGGTGACGACCCAGGTGAACGCGGCCTGGTCGCCGCCCAGGTCGTGGACGATCACCGGGAGCGACGTCGACACGACGGTCGAGGCCAGCATCGAGACGAACATGCCGAGCAGCAGGCCGGTGAGCGCCTGCAGCACGCGGCGACGCCGACGCTTCTCTTCAACGTCCATCGGGGAGGCGACGGCCGAGGCGGGCGCGGTGGCGGGTGCTGTCATGTGAATCCTTCGGGGTGAGCGGGATGAAGAAGCCGCGACGCCGTCGGCGCGAAAGTTGACATCGATCAACAGTTGAGTTCAGTCAACTATATGGTCAATAGTTGATGCACGTCAACTATTCCCGTGGGGGAGGATGGGCTCATGCTCAGCGTCGAACTGGTGCCGGACGCCGCGGTCGATGCCGCCGTGCGGGCCGACTGGGCGCGACTCGACGCGGCGGGCCTGCCCCACGCCGGGCGCAACCCCTCGCCGAGCAACCGTCCGCACCTCACGCTCGCCGTGCGTGATCACCTCGACATCGCCGCACTCGCCGGGGTCCAAGAGCTGCTCCCTCTGCCGCTCCACCTCGGCGGGATCGTGCTGTTCCGCCATTCCCGGCGCGTTGTCGTGGCCCGCCAGGTCGTCGTGTCGGCCGCGCTCCTGCGGCTGCACCACGAGATCGCCGAGCGCCTCGGAGCGCCCGAGCCCCGCTACGCCAACACCGGCCGCGACCGCTGGACGCCCCACGTCACGCTCGCGCGCTCGGTCCCGATCGAGCGGCTCGGAGAGGTGCTCCAGACCGTGGCGGCGCCCGAGGTCGAGGGCGCGGCCACCGGGCTTCGCGTGTGGGATGCCGCGGCGAAGATCGTGACGACGCTGGCCTGACCGTGCACGCGGCCGCGGACGGCGGTCAGTCGGCCAGGGCGAGGGCGCGGAAGGGCTGACGCGGGGCGGCGGGCTGCGGCATCCGTTCCACCGGCGCCCGCCCGCGGGTCGTGCGGTGGTAGAGCTCGTCGATGAGCGCGGTCGCCAGTCTCACGAGCTTGGCGATCTCGGCGTCGTCGCGGTCGACCCACGCGGACCGCGGCTCGTCGTCGACGGGGACGAAGCCGTCGTGCTGCTCCCACGCGACGAGCGTGCGCTCGGCGCCGAGCACATGCTGCTGCCACCACACCTGACGAAGGTAGGAACGAGGGATGCTGCGCCACGACTTGTTCGTCGTCTTGATCTCGGCGAGCACGATGCGTCCGGACACGTCGACCGCGATGCCGTCGGGTGTCGCGAGGTGCCGCTTCTCGACGACGGCGTGGAAGAGCGCCGACGAGGGACGGATGCCGTGGGTCGCGGCGACCCACGCGGCGATCTCGGGCTCTCGTGCGCGGCCGTGGGCGGTGTAGGCGTTGCCCGAGAAGCCCGAGCCCATGAGCTTGGCGTCGGCGGCGCGAGCGATCGCCCGGTCGGAGGTCAGGGTCGCGACATCCGTGGCCGTGATCCCCCGCGAGCGCGCCCGCACCCACGCGACCCGATCGCGGGAGTCCGCGACGATGCGGGCGGCGAGTTCGGGGGTCACCCTTCGAGGCTACGCCGCCGCCGCGACATCCGCCGACACGACCCGCGCGTCCCGCCGCCCTTCGTTCCCCCGTCACCTGCCGGAGCGGCCGTGGAAGGATGGCCGGATGCGAGCCGTCCGCTTCTCGGCGTTCACCGAGCCCCCGACCGTCGTCGACGTCGCCGAACCGGTCGCGCCGGCGCACGGCGCCGTCATCCGCGTGACCGCGACCGGGGTGTGCCGCAGCGACTGGCACGCCTGGCAGGGGCACGACGACACCGTCTCGCTTCCGCACACGCCCGGGCACGAGTTCGTCGGAACGATCGCGTCGGTCGGCGACGAGGTCCGCCGCTGGACGCCGGGGGCGCGGGTGACCGCGCCGTTCGTGAACGCGTGCGGCACGTGCGAGACGTGCGCCGAGGGGCGCCAGAGCATCTGCCCGAACCAGACCCAGGCCGGCTTCGACCGTGACGGGTCCTTCGCCGAGCTGGTCGTCGTCCACCATGCGGACGTCAACCTGGTGGCGGTGCCCGACGCGATCGACGACGCCACCGCCGCGAGCCTCGGGTGCCGGTTCGCGACCGCGTACCGTGCGGTCGCGAGCCGGGCGCGCGTCGCCGCGGGCGAGCAGGTCGTGGTCTTCGGGTGCGGCGGCGTGGGGCTCGCGGCCCTCCTCGTCGCGCGTGCGCGCGGCGCGCGGGTGGTGGCGGTCGACGTGTCACCCGCGGCGCTCGACCTGGCGGCGCGTCTCGGCGCCGACGAGCTCGTCGACGCGACCGTCCCCGACCTCGACGCGCGACTGCGCGCCGCGACCTCGGGCGGTGCGCACGCGGTGATCGAGGCGATCGGTCGCGCCTCCCTCGTGCGTCGGGGCGTCTCGTGCCTGCGGCCCGGCGGCCGGCACGTGCAGGTCGGGCTGCTGGCCGGCGACGACGCCGACCCGCCGGTCGACGTCGGGCGCATCCTGGCGCTGGAGCTCGAACTGCTCGGCAGTCACGGCATGTCGGCGCACGAGTATCCCGCGATGCTCGACGAGATCGCCCGCGGGACGCTCGACCCGGCGGCGCTGGTGGGCCGGACGATCACCCTCGACGAGGCGCCCGCCGCGCTCGCGACGATGTCGTCAGCGGCCCCGGCTCCGGGGACGACCGTGATCCTGCTCTAGGCGTCGGCGTCCAGGTCGGCGTCCCGGTCGGCGTCGCGGTCGGCGTCGCGGGTCGACCGCGCCAGGTTGCTGTAACCGCTGCGTCGTGCGACGCCGCGCTCGCAGGGATCTGCAGCGCCCGACCGTGCGAACCCCCGACCGGCTCGCCTCACGCGATCCGGACGGGCGCGGCGAAGCGCGTGAGGAATCCCGGATGCTGCGCGGGCATCGCGAGCACGGAATCCGGTGTCCTCAGCGCGAGGTCGCCGAGCCCGGCATCGCGGACGAGGTCGTCGGCGAGGTTCAGCAGCTCGGCCTCCACCAGCGGCCAGGCCACGTGCTCGTTCGCGGCCCAGCGGGTCGCGCCGAGATGGGTCTCATGGAAGCCCCATCGGGCCGTGAGGAACCTCGACAGCGGGGTGTCGGCCGGCTCCTCGCCCAGCCGCACGGCGATCCGGGTGCCCGGGCCGGTCGATCGGCCGTCGACGCGGCGACGGCGGGACCGGTACTCGACGACGTCGCCACGGGAGCGGACACCGATGCGCGCCCAGCGGTAGGGCAGCCCGAACAGCGCCCGTGCGGCCAGCACCGGCAGCAGGTGCTCCGCCTCGAGCGTGCGGAACACGACGCTGCGCCGTCCGGCATCGTCGACGCCGTACGTGCGCACGTTGATCTCGGCGAACGTCCCCAGGAACGGCACCGCGGGCAGCGGCAGGAACCGGAAGTCCGACAGCACGAAGGGCACGAGACCGACCCAGGCCGAGCCGTCGAACGTGTCGGGGCGGACGCCGGATGGCAGCATCCGTTCCACCGCCTGCGGCGGCACCCGCCAGTGCAGGAACACCGCGCCGCTCCAGCGCTGCTCGATCACCGCCCGGCCGGGGAGCGGCGGGGCGTCGGCCTCCACGGTCACGTCTTCGCCCGTCACCCGACCGCCACACCGACCGCGAGCACGATCGGCGCGAGAGGAATGGTCAGCGCCAGCATCCGGTCCACCCGCGTGCCGATCTCGGGGGTGCGCTCGCCGCGCCCGAGCACCCAGACGCCCACCCACACCGTGGCGAGCGCGAGCAGCGCGGCGATCGTGACGATGCGGATCAGGATGCCGGGGCCCACCTCGACGAGTCCGCCGCCGACCTGCGCGAACGCGATGACGCCCCACGGCACGACCGCGATCGCCGCCCCGAAGCCGAAGGCCCACAGACCGGCGCGGCCGGTCGCCGTGCGCCGGTCGTGCAGCCACAGGAGCATCCCGCCGGCCGCACCGAGCGCGTAGAGCGGCACGAGCGAGGTCACAGCGGTGATGCCGTTGAGCTGCGCGACGAGGAACGTGACGACGCCGCCGACCTGCGAGTACTCGATCCAGCGGGTCGTGTGACGGTCGGCGTGCATCGCGCGGTGGCGCCGGGCCCGAACCGCGGCGACCAGCGAGAGCGCGCGCAGCCCCGCCAGGAACAGCAGCAGCATCGCGACGGCATCGGGCAGCTGGACGACGGCGAGGGAGACGGATGCCTCGGCCGTCGCGAGCTCCACGGGCGAACCCGTCGGCGCCTCCGGCGGCCGCACGAAGGTCGCCGTCACGGGAAGCCCGAGCCACGGCTTGCCGTCGCCGACCAACAGCACGACGACGGCGACGGCCGCGAGCACGACCGCCGAGATGACGTCGGTGCGGACGGTCCGGGTCATCGGCGCTCCTCGTGTGTGCGGCGTGAGGCTTCCGAGCGTACCCACCGCCGGGGACGGGCCGGGGTCAGGCGTGGCGGTCGAGGAACGCGTACACCTCGTTGTCGTCGACCCCGGGGAAGGCCCCGCGGGGGAGCGGGGAGAACATCTGCATGTGCACCCGTGCGCTCGGCCACGCCTTGCCGGCCCAGCGCGAGGTGAGTTCGGCGGGAGCCCGGCGGCAGCAGGACTCGTCGGGGCACGTCGACGACGCGCGCTTCTGGGTCTCGCGGCCGCGGAACCACCGCGCGTCGTCGAACGGCACCCCGACCGTGATCGAGAACTCCCCCTCGCTCGTCGTCCCGGTCTGGGTCGAGCACCAGTAGGTGCCTGCCGGGGTGTCGGTGTACTGGTAGTGCTCGGTGGTGCGGTTCTGCTCCGAGAACGCGGAGCGGGCCGAGAACTTGCGGCACGCGATCTGCCCGTCGACGGCGCCGGTGACGTCCATCGGCAGCGGCAGGTCGTCGTTCTCGTAGACGCGCGTGATGGCGCCCGAGCCGTCGACACGCAGGAAGTGCAGACGGATGCCGAGATGCTTCGTCGCCAGATTGGTCAGGCGCATCGCGGCCGCTTCGTGCGTCACGCCGAAGGCGTCGCGGAAGTCCTCCACCGCGAGGTTGCGGTCCTTCTTCGCCTGCTGCAGGAACGCCACCGACGCCGTCTCGGGCATGAGGCAGCAGGCGGCGTAGTAGTTGATCTCGAGGCGCTGCTGCAGGAAGTCCGCGTAGTCGGTGGGGCGCTCGTGTCCGAGCAGCCGGTGCGCCATCGCCTGGAGCGCCATCGACCGCAGGCCGTGCCCGCCCGGAATGGAGGCGGGGGGCAGGTAGATGCGGCCGTTCTCGAGGTCGGTCACCGATCGGGTCGAATGAGGCAGGTCGCTCACGTAGATGAGCTCGAACCCGAGCTTCTCGGCCATGATGCTCACGGTGCGGTGCGTGAGGGCGCCGGATACGTGCCCGGCGGCCTTGAGCTGCTTCTCGGCCAGCTTCTCGATGTCGGGCAGGTAGTTGTCGAGCTCGCGCATCCGCAGCCGCAGTTCGGTGTTGCCGCGTCGGGCCTCTTCGGGGGTCGCGATGGCTTCGCGCTCGCGACGCTGCAGCTCGCGATGCAGGCCGAGGATCGACTCGAGCGTTTCGTCGCTCATGCCCTTCGTCACCTTCACCGGCGCGATGCCGAGCTGGCGGAACACCGAGCCGGCCTGCGCCCGCTCCAGTTCGATCTCCAGGGCGGCGCGCCGGTTCGGCGGCTCGGACGACAGCAGATCGGCGACCTCGACCCCGGTGGCGGTCGCGATGGCCTGCAGCAGAGACAGCTTGGGCTCGCGCTTGCCGTTTTCGATCAGGCTCAGCTGACTGCCCGCGACGCCCACGATCTCACCCAGTTCGTCCAGCGTGTAGCCGTGCGCGATGCGCTGGTGGCGGATGCGGTGGCCCAGGGTCGAGAGTTCGAGCGACGTCGGCGGCATTCTTTGAGGATAGCGAAAGAATCGCAACTCTTGACGCGTATGACGCGAGGAAGAGTGCGGATAAGGCGGGGAAAGTAGAGGAGGACGACGATCTGAACGTCGAATCGAGGAGGAGCGACCACCATGGCCCTTGCCGACATCTTCAGCCGCCCGGCGGGATCCGCCCCCGCACGACCCGGGGTCGGACGCACGTACGGCGATCTGCCCGCCATCCAGGGCGAGGGCATGGCCGACCTGCGCGCATGGGTGGAGGAGATCGCCGCGCTCACGCAGCCCGACCGGATCCACTGGGTGGACGGATCGCGTGCCGAGAACGACGCGCTGCTGCGCGAGATGGTCGACGAGGGCAAGCTCATCAAGCTCAACCCGGAGTGGCGTCCGGGGTCGTACCTGGCCCGCTCGCACCCGAGCGACGTCGCCCGCACGGAGGCGCGGACCTTCATCGCCTCCGAGCGCGAGGAGGACGCCGGTCCGACGAACAACTGGATCGACCCCGCCGAGATCCGCGCCACCCTCACCCCGCTGTTCGAGGGGTCGATGAAGGGCCGCACGATGTACGTCGTCCCGTTCTCGATGGGCGCGGTCGGCGGTCCGCTGTCGCACATCGGCGTGCAGATCACCGACAGCGCCTACGCCGTCGCCTCGATCGAGATCATGACGCGGGTCGGCACCGAGGTGCTCCGCGAGATCGCCGCGGGTGCGCCGTGGGTGAAGACGGTGCATTCGGTGGGGGCGCCGCTGCAGGCCGGCGAGCAGGACGTCGCCTGGCCCTGCAACGACGAGAAGTACATCGTGCACTTCCCCGACACGCTCGAGGTCTGGTCGTTCGGCTCGGGCTACGGCGGCAACGCGATCCTCGCCAAGAAGTGCTTCGCGCTGCGGATCGCGTCGGTCATCGGCCGCAACGAGGGCTGGCTCGCCGAGCACATGCTGCTCATCCGCGTCATCGACCCCGCCGGGCGGGCGTACCACCTGGCGGCGGCCTTCCCCAGCGCGTGCGGCAAGACGAACCTCGCCATGCTCCGCCCCACGATCCCCGGCTGGCGCGTGGAGACCCTGGGTGACGACATCGCGTGGCTCCGACCCGGCGAGGACGGCCGACTCTGGGCGATCAACCCCGAGGCCGGCTTCTTCGGCGTCGCGCCGGGAACCGGGGAGTCGACCAACGTCACCGCGGTGGAGACCCTGTGGGGCAACACGATCTTCACGAACGTCGCGCTGCGCCCCGACGGCGACGTCTGGTGGGAGGGGCTCACCGACGAACCGCCGGCGGAGCTCATCGACTGGGAGGGAAAGCCGTGGACCCCGGCATCCGGTCGTCCCGCCGCCCACCCGAACTCGCGTTTCACGGTCCGCGCCGAGCAGTGCCCCCAGATCGCCGGCGACTGGGACGCCCCGCAGGGCGTGCCGCTCGACGCGATCCTGTTCGGTGGACGCCGCGCCACCAACGTGCCGCTGGTGGTCGAGGCCACCGACTGGACCCACGGCGTCTTCATGGGCTCGAACATCTCGTCCGAGCGCACCGCCGCTGCCGAGGGCACGGTGGGCGAGCTGCGCCGCGACCCCTTCGCGATGCTGCCCTTCTGCGGCTACAACATGGCCGACTACTTCGGCCACTGGCTCAAGGTGGGGCAGAAGCTGCGCTTCGACCGTGCGCCGCGGGTGTTCCAGGTGAACTGGTTCCGCAAGGGCGCCGACGGCCGGTTCCTCTGGCCCGGCTTCGGCGACAACGCGCGCGTGATCGACTGGATCGTGCGCCGCCTGGACGGCGAGGTGCCGGCTCTCGAGAGCCCCATCGGCCGCCTGCCGCGCACCGAGGACCTCGACCTCGACGGCATCGACGTGCCGCAGGCCGACCTCGACGAGCTGTTCGCGGTCGACCCCGCCCTGTGGATGCAGGAGGCCGACCTGACCGAGGAGTTCTACCGCACCTTCGACGGGCGCGTGCCCGCGCCGCTGTGGGCCGAGCTCGCTGCGCTGCGCTACCGCCTCCAGCGCGCCTGATCCGGATGCCCTTCGCCCGGCCCCGCTGGTGTCGAGTCGCCAAGACACGCCGACGCGGACGCGGATGATCGGCGTGTCTTGGCGACTCGATCGGGATGAGCTCGGGCTCGTGGCGGACGGGGGTCAGACGAGCAGCTGGTGCTTCGCGAGGTCGCGGTACAGCGGCGTCGACGCGATGAGCTCGGAGTGCGTGCCCTGCCCGACGACCCGACCGTGCTCCATGACGACGATGAGGTCGCTGTCGACCACGGTCGAGAGGCGGTGCGCGATCACGATGAGCGTCCGCCCGGCGGCGACCGCGTCGATCGCCTCGCGCATGCGCTGCTCGTTCAGGCCGTCGAGCGACGACGTCGACTCGTCCAGCAGCAGGATCGGCGGGGCCGCGAGGAGCGCGCGTGCGATCGCGAGTCGCTGGCGCTCGCCGCCCGACAGCATGACGCCGCTCTCGCCGACCGCGGCGTCGAGGCCCAGCGGGTCGCGGTCGAGCACCTCGCCGAGGTTCACCGCTCGCAGGACCGCTTCGCACTCGGCGTCGGAGGCGTCGGGAGAGGCGAGGCGGAGGTTGTCTCCGATCGTCCCGGCGAGGGTCGGGGCATCCTGTTCCACATACCCGAGGCGCGAGCGCAGGTCGGCGCGGTCGAGCGCGCGGACGTCGACGCCGTCGAGCAGGATCGCCCCGCCGGTGGGGTCGTAGAAGCGCTCGATGAGGGCGAGGGTGGTGCTCTTGCCGGCGCCCGAGGGTCCGACCAGCGCGACGCGGGAGCCGCGCGGCACCGCGAAGGACACTCCTCGCAGCACCTCGCGGTCGGCGTCGGTCGCCGCTTCGGCGAGGGGGACGGATGCCTCGTCCCGCACGATCCCCGAGGGGTCGACGTGTGCGTTCTCGAGCACCGCGATCGCCTCGGTCTCGGCCTTGCGCCGGGCGGCGACGACCGCTTCGGGGTAGCGGAACCGCACGTCGCGGAACTCCACCGCCGGCGCGGGCGTGCTCGGGTCGGCGGTGGGGGCGTCGCGCACCACGGCCTGGGCGAGCGCGGCGTCGTGCTGCGTCTCGGTGGGGAGGTCGAGGACCTCTTGGATGCGGCCGAGCGCGCCCAGCGCCTGGTTGACCGAGGTGATGGCTCCGAAGAACGACCCCAGCGGCGCGATCAGCATGAAGAGGAACATGATGAACGTCACGAGGCTCGCGATCGAGATCGCCCCGGTCGCGACGCGGAATCCGCCGAGGCCGATGACCACGAGCAGCGACACCTGCAGCGCGATGCCGGCGATCGGCACGACGAGGGCCGACACCTTCGCGATGCGGACTCCGACGGTGTAGGCGGCGGTCGCTCGCTCTGTGACGGCCGCCACCTCGCGCTCGGTCGCACCCGCCGCGCGCACGGTGCGGATCGAGCCCACCGCACGCTCCACGCCCGACGCGAGTTCGCCGACCTTCTCCTGCTGCTCGGTCGACGCGGTGCGGATGCGGCCGCTCAGCACGACGACCCCGACGACCGAGACGCCGATGACGACCACGATGATGCCCAGCAGCACCGGGTCGATCAGCGCCATCGCGATGATCGCGCCGGCGAACAGTAGCCCATTGCCGACGGCGTCGGCGAGACCCTGCGTGAGCACCGCGTAGAGGAGGGTGGTGTCGCTGCCGACCCGCGAGACGAGGTCGCCGGTGCGGCGGGCGTCGAACTCGCTGATCGGCAGGTGGAAGATGCGCGCGATGAGCTTGCGGCGGCTGGAGTAGACCACCGCCGTGCCGGTGCGCTGGAGCAGATAGTGCTGCCATCCCGAGATCAGCGACGAGAGGATGACGAACCCGGCGAGCGCCCACAGCAGCAGACCGAGGTCGAGGTTCTTCTGCACGCGGTCGATGACCTGCCCGACCAGCAGCGGCTGCACCAGCATCGTGGCCGCGCTGAGGATGCTGAGCACCGCGACCACCACGAGTGTGCGCTTGTGCTCGAAGAGGAACGGCAGCAGCTGTCCGAACGTGGCCCGCGGGCCGTCGTCGGCCTTGCGGCCTCGGCGTCCGCGCGGGGGGCGGGCGGGGGAGGCCGATCGGGCGGCGGCTTCGGCCTCGGCGGTGTCGGCGGTGTCGGCGGAGGGCATGGGTGAACCTCGTTCGTCGGGAGGGGTTACCTTCGACCGTACTTCTTGTGGACGGCCTGTTTCGTCACTCCCAGCGCCGAGGCGATCGCCTGCCACGAGAACCCGAGGTTGCGGGCTCGCCGGACCGCGACCTCCTCGGCCCGCGCGAGTTCGGTCCGGGCGTCGGCCAGCCGGCGCAGCTCGACGATCGGCTCGCGCTCGGGCGCCGATCCGATGAGGGTGCGCAGGTCGTCGCCGCTCACGTCGCTCCTTGTATGAGGGAGGTGACGGATGCCTCGGCCGAGGCATCCGTCGTCAACCGTAGTTGACGAGCACGGCGTCGTCAACTGCGGTTGACGCGTCGATCGCGGCGGTCGTGTCGGCGGGCGGCGTTAGGGTTGTCCGGTGCCAGCGCCCGTGATCGATGCGAAGAACCTCGTCAAGTCCTATCCGGTGAAGGGCAAGCCCGACTTCCTCGCGGTCGACGGGCTGTCGTTCGAGGTGGCACCGGGCGAGTCGTTCGGGCTGCTCGGGCCGAACGGGGCGGGCAAGTCGACCACCATGAAGATGATCGGGGCGGTGTCGACCCGCACGGCGGGCGACCTGTCGATCCTCGGACTCGACCCGGATCGGTACGGGCCCGAGATCCGATCGCGGCTCGGGGTGGTCCCGCAGCAGGACAACCTCGACGGCGAGCTGAACGCGCGCGAGAACCTGTACATCTACGGTCGCTACTTCGGCCTGCCGGGCAAGGTCTGCGCGCAGAAGGCCGACGAGCTGCTCGCCTTCGCCGCGCTCGAAGACAAGGCGAAGAGCAAGGTCGACCAGCTCTCCGGCGGCATGAAGCGGCGCCTCACGATCGCGCGGGGGCTCATCAACGACCCGCGCATCCTCCTGCTCGACGAGCCCACGACCGGCCTCGACCCGCAGGCCCGTCACGTGCTGTGGGACCGTCTGTTCCGCCTCAAGGAGCGCGGCACGACCCTCGTGCTCACCACCCACTACATGGACGAGGCAGAGCAGCTGTGCGACCGACTCATCGTCGTCGACAAGGGCCGCATCATGGCCGAGGGCACGCCCGCGTCGCTCATCCGCGACCACTCCAGTCGCGAGGTGCTCGAGGTGCGGTTCGGCTCCGACCGCAACGAGCAGGTCGCCGGGCAGCTGCATGGGATCGGCGACCGGGTCGAGGTGCTCCCCGACCGCGTGCTCGTCTACGCCGGCGACGGCGAGGCGGCGCTCGAGCAGGTCACCTCGCGCGGACTGCACCCGCTCACCAGCCTCGTGCGTCGCTCCAGCCTCGAAGACGTGTTCCTGCGCCTCACGGGAAGGTCGCTGATCGAATGAGCGACGTGCGATCACCGAGACCGGGAGACGAGCGGATGCCGGGGGCCGAGGCATCCGTCACCGCCGACGACGGGCTCGACGAGCTCCGTGCCGAAGCGAGGGAGTGGGGGCGCAGACCGCGCACCCTTGGCTCGTACTACGTCACCGAGCACATGGTGCGGGCGATGCGTGCCTACGGGTGGACGATCATCGTGGGCGCCCTCGGGCAGCCGGTGCTCTACCTGCTCGGACTGGCGGTCGGGCTCGCCGCGCTGATCCAGGCGCCGATCGAGGTCGGCGGCCAGGAGGTGCCGTACCTGGTCTTCGTCGCGCCCGCGCTGCTGATGACGTCGGCGGTGGCCGTGGCATCCGAGGAGTTCACCTACCCCGTGATGTCGGGGTTCAAGTGGCGGCGATACTTCTACGGCTTCAACGCGTCGCCGCTGTCGTCCGGCCAGATCGCCAACGGCGTCGTCGCCGGCGCGGGGGCGCGCATGGGCGTGACCGTCGTGCTGTACTTCCTGTTCATCGCGCTGTTCTTCGCCTGGCTGCAGCCCGACGCGATGCGACCCGGCACCGCGTGGCTGGCGATCTTCATCGCGCTGCTCGGCGGCCTCGCGTTCGGCACGCCGCTGATGGCCTACGCGGCGTCGATCGAAGACGACAAGGGCCAGTTCGCGCTCGTGCAGCGGTTCCTCTTCATGCCGATGTTCCTGTTCTCGGGCACCTTCTACCCGCTGCGCGAGCTGCCCGACTGGCTCGAGTGGATCGGCTGGATCTCGCCGCTGTGGCACGCGACCGAGCTGGGACGCGTCGTCACGTACGGGCAGCCGAGCCCGCCGATCCTCATCGTCGTGCACGTCGTGTATCTGCTGACCCTCGCGATCGGCGGCCTCGTCGTCGGCCGGCGCCTGTTCGAGCGGAGGCTCGCGAAATGACCGCGGTGACGACGACGACGGACGCCCCGGTCCGGCGCGGCGGCGTGCGGGCGCTGTGGGCCGGCAATCCCCAATCCGTCGTGCAGCGCGGACTGATCGCGGCGCGATCGTCGAGCTGGGTCGTCGTGCTGTCGGGATTCTTCGAGCCGGTGTTCTACCTCGTGTCGATGGGCGTCGGGCTCGGCAGCCTCATCGGCGACGTCGAGACCTCCAGCGGCGTCGAGGTGTCGTACGCGGCGTTCATCGCGCCGGCGCTGCTCGCCGTCTCGGCGATGAACGGCGCGATCTACGACTCGACCTGGAACGTGTTCTTCAAGCTCAACTACGGGAAGCTCTACGAGGGGATGCTCGCGACCTCGCTGGGGCCGCTCGACGTGGCGCTCGGCGAGATCCTCTACGCGCTGCTGCGCGGCCTGCTGTACGCGACCGGCTTCATGATCATCATGCAGGTGCTCGGGCTCAACCTGGCCTGGACCGCGATCCTCGCGATTCCCGCCGTGCTGCTCATCGCGTTCGGGTTCGCCAGCCTCGGCATGGCCGTCACGAGCTACATGAAGACCTTCCAGCACATGGACTGGATCAACTTCGTCCTGCTGCCGATGTTCCTCTTCTCGGCGACGCTCTACCCGATCACGGTCTACCCCGACTGGGTCCAGCACGTGATCATGGCCTTCCCGCTCTGGCACGGTGTCGAGCTCGTACGCGGTCTGACGACGGGGGTCCTCACGCCCGACATGTGGTGGCACGTGCTGTACTTCGTGGTGATGATCGCGATCGGCCTCGTCTTCACCACGAAGCGCCTGCGCGCCCTCTTCCTCGACTGACCTCGCCGCAGCGAGCACGCCCCGCGTGGATGTGCACGATGACGGGCCGGTTGCTCCGCGCGGATCCGTGATCCAGCACATCCTCGCGATCGTGCTCGTGCCCCCGTAAGGCGCGCGAGTTTCCTGCAATTGCGGCGTCGCGCGACGCAGCGGTTGCCGTGAGGTGCAGCGGCTGGAGGAAGCTGCCGCGCGTGCCTTGAGCTGCCGCGCGTGCCGTGAGCTGCCGCGCCCGAGGGGATGTACCGCGGGCCGTCGGCGACCGCTGCAGTTTCCTGCAACTGCGGCGTCGGGCGACGCCGCGCATGCCGCAAAGTGCCGCGCGCCCCGCGCGCCGAACCCGTCCCGCCACGCCGAACCCGGCCCGGCGACCCCGGCCCCTCGCGCCGACCGCAGGCCCGGAGGAACAGCGGATGCCGCGACCCACGCAGGGCCGCGGCATCCGCTGTTCTTCAGAACGGGATCAGAGCGAGCCGGTGGCTCCGACTCCCAGGTCGGCGTCGTAGTCGACGTCCTTCGTCTCGGGCGCGAGGAGCAGCGCGATGAAGGTCAGGACGCCCATCGCCGAGAGGTACAGGCCGACGAGCCAGGGGCTTCCGCCCGTCGCCGCCCACAGCGCCACCGCCACGATCGGCGCGAGGGCCGCTCCGAGGATCGACGACAGGTTGTACGCCACCGCCGAGCCGGTGTACCGCACGTTCGTCGGGAACAGCTCGGGCAGCACGGCGCCCATCGGGCCGAACGTCGATCCCATCAGCATGAACCCGGAAGATGAGGAACGCCTGCGCCAGGGCGCCGGTGAATTTCGGGTCGGCCTGCGGCAGCAGGAACAGGTTGAACGTCAGACCGAACACGATGATCAGCCCCGTCACCCACAGCAGCAGCTTGCGGCGGCCGACCGCGTCGGCGATGGGGCCCGATAGCAGCGTGAAGATGCCGAAGAACACCACCCCGATGATCTGCATGATCACGAAGTCGGTGTAGCCGAAGCCGAGTCCCGGGTAGAACTGCGCCGCGAACGTCGCCGCGTCGAACGGCTTGCCGGCCGCCTCTGCCGCCGCCTGCGCCGCCGCCGACGCCGTCTCGAGATCGGCGGCCTTCGTGCCGTACGAGAGGGTGAAGTTCGTCATGAGGTAGAACAGCACGTACGTCGCGAGCATGATGAACGTGCCGAGAATCAGGTGCCACCAGTGACGACGGATGACGGCGAGGAAGATCGAGTTCGCGATGATGAAGCCCAGCGGCGCACCCAGCTGGGGGAACGTGCCGTACCAGGCGCGCTTGCCCGCCGGGGCGTTCTCGGTCGCCACCAGCGCCGCGCCCGACCACTCGCCGCCGAGGGCGAAGCCCTGCGCGAGGCGGAGGATGAGCAGCAGCAGCGCCGCCCACCAGCCGATGTCGTTGTACGTCGGCAGGCAGCCGATGAGGAACGTCGCGATCCCCATCGTGAGCAGCGATGCCACGAGCGTGGCCTTGCGGCCGAAGCGGTCGCCGAAGTGACCGAACACGATGGCGCCCAGCGGCCGGGCGATCATCGCCGCGCCGAACACGCCGAACGAGGCGAGGAGCGCGGTCGTGTCGTTGCCGGTCGGGAAGAAGAGGATCGGGAACACGAGCACCGCGGCGGTCGCGTACACGTAGAAGTCGTAGAACTCGATGGTGGTGCCCACGAGGCTCGCGGTGATGACGCGGGAGCGGGGATTCGCGGGGGCTGAGGACGACGCCGTCGCAGCGGCGGCAGAGCTGGGGGAAGACATGGATACCTGTCGAAACGCGTTGCGGTCCATCCTCGTGGGATGTGAGGTGGGCGGCCGCCGATGCAGGGTGACGCATCAGGCGGCGCTGCACTGGGTCACCGGAACCCGGGTGCGTTCACCCGGGCACGAGCATCGAGTCTAGCTTCGCGGTGGGCGGCACGGTCCGGAACGGGAAGAGCGGATGCCGCGCCCGGCGTGGGACGCGGCATCCGATCTCGATCCGTGTCGGGCGTTCAGCGCCAGAGCACCGCGATCGCGGCGTTCGCGAGCGTGAGCACGCCGATCGACCAGAAGATCGCGGGCGGCACCTTGCCGGTCTTGCGCTGACGCCCGGCGCCGATGCCGAGCAGCGCTCCGATCACGAGGAGGATCAGGAGCTTCAGGCCGATCTTGGCGTAGTTCAGCTCGTAGTCGATCCCCCACGGTGCGGCGAGGATGACGCCGGCGAGACCGGCGATCGCGAGCCCCCAGTGCATCAGCCGCGTGATGCCGCGGTGACCGTTGACGAGCTCGACGGCCCACGCTCCGAACAGCAGCGCGAACCCGACGAGGTGGAACAGCAGGACGAGGTGGCGAAGGAACTCCATGCGCCCGAGGCTAAGCCCGCGGGGCGCGCCGCGCCACCAAGGACGGCCTCACTGCCCGCGCAGGTCGCGCAGCACCATCGCGGTGCGCACGGCGGCGTCGGCCGCCTCGAACCCCTTGTCTTCGTCCGAGCCGGGGAGGCCGGCGCGGGCGATGCCCTGAGCCTCGTCGTCGAGCGTGAGCACGCCGAAGCCGACCGGCTTGCCCGTGTCGAGCGCCACTCGCGTGAGCCCGTCCGTCGCCGCCGACGACACGAACTCGAAGTGCGGCGTCCCGCCCCGGATGATCACGCCGAGCGCCACCACCGCGTCCGCCCCCGCCTCGAGCGCGGCCTTCGCGGCGACCGGCAGCTCGAACGAGCCCGGCACGCGAACGAGTCGCCACGTGGCACCGTACTCGTCGAGCGCGCGCTGGGCGCCCGCGATGAGGCCGTTGGAGATCTCGTCGTGCCAGGTGCCGGC
The DNA here is from genome assembly GCF_042803895.1 of Microbacterium sp. NPDC057407. Lineage (NCBI taxonomy): Bacteria > Bacillati > Actinomycetota > Actinomycetes > Micrococcales > Microbacteriaceae > Microbacterium > Microbacterium sp. NPDC057407. Next base: position 105,619 of record NZ_JBHVCA010000007.1, read on the forward strand.
GATCACGACCACGTCGAGACCGGTCGCATCCACGGGCGCGCCGGGCACCGGAGCTCCCTTGCCGCTCATCGCTCCGCTCCTTCGTGCATCTGCGCGAGGGCGTCGGCGAGGTCGTCCTCGTCGATGATGTGGCCCATGCGGTCGCGCTTGGTGGCGAGGTACTGGTGGTTGTTCGGACCCACCCCGACCAACAGCGGCACCTGCTCGACGATGTCGAGCCCGAAGTCGCGCAGCTGCTTCACCTTGTCGGAGTTGTTCGTCAGCAGGCGCACCTTGTCGACGCCGAGGTCGGCGAGGATGCCGGCGGCCGCGGCGTAGTCGCGCGCGTCGGCGGGGAGGCCGAGGGCCAGGTTCGCGTCGACGGTGTCGAGCCCCCGCTCCTGCAGCGAGTAGGCGCGGAGCTTGTTGATGAGGCCGATGCCGCGGCCCTCGTGCCCGCGCATGTAGATGACGACACCGCCGTCCTGCTCGATCGCGTCGAGCGCGGCATCCAGCTGCGGACCGCACTCGCACTTGAGCGAGCCGAAGGCCTCGCCGGTCAGGCACTCGGAGTGCACGCGCACCAGGGGCGCGTCGCCGATCTCACCCGAGACCACGGCGACGTGATCGGTGCCGGTGACCCGGTCCTTGTACGCGAGGAACCGGAACTCGCCGTGCGACGTCGGCACGAGGGCCTCGGCGCGCAGGCTCACCCGGCGCTTGTGCGTGTGCGCCTGGCTCTCGACCGGCTCGTGCTCGTCGAGGTAGTCGATCAGCTGCTCGATGGTGATGACCGGCACCCCGTCGCGCTGACCCAGCTCGAGCAGCCCCGGGAGCCGCATCATCGACCCGTCCTCGGCGACGACCTCGGCGATCGCGCCGACCGGGTGCACGCCCGCCAGGCGCATCAGCTCGACCGCGGCCTCGGTGTGGCCGCCGCGCTCGCGCACGCCGCCGTCGACGGCGCGCAGGGGCAGGATGTGCCCCGGGCGGATGAGGCTCGACGGCGTGGACTCCGGGTCGGCTAGCACGTTGAGGGTGTGCGCGCGGTCGGAGGCGCTGATGCCCGTCGACTCGCGGTCGGCCGCGTCGACGCTCACCGTGTAGGCGGTGGCGCGGGCGTCCTGGTTGATCTCGACCATCGGCGGAAGGTCGAGGCTGTCGGCCCAGTCGGCGGGCATCGGGGCGCAGATGAAGCCGCTCGACCAGCGCACGGTCCAGGCGAGCCACTCGGGCGTCGCGAGCTGCGCCGAGAGCACGACGTCGCCCTCGTTCTCGCGGTGCTCATCGTCGGCGACGATGACGGGCCGCCCGGCGCGGATCGCGTCCAGGGCCTCGGGGATGGTGGCAAGGCTCATTCCGAGCCTCCTTCCGTCGGTGCGGCCGCAGCCGCGGGGAGTTCTGACGTCGCGGCGGGGAGGGTCCCGAAGGAGACCAGCCGCTGAACGTGTCGGGCGAGGATGTCGGTTTCGAGGTTGACGCGGTCGCCGGCGACGCGGGCGCCCAGAGTCGTGGCGGCGAGCGTCTCGGGGATCAGCGAGACCTCGAACCAGTGCACGCCGTCGGCCGGCGCGGCCGGGCTCGCGGCGCTGACGGTGAGCGAGACGCCGTCGACGGCGATCGAGCCCTTGTCGACGACGAGGGGGGCGAGGTGGGCGGGAAGGCCGATCCGCAGCACGCGCCACTCGGCGCCGGGGCGCACCTCGAGCAGTTCGCCGGTGCCGTCGATGTGACCCTGCACGATGTGACCGCCGAGGCGGCCGTGGACGGCGGTGGCGCGCTCGAGGTTCACGGGGCGTCCGGCCCCCACGCCGGCGAGCGTCGACATGTCGAGCGTCTGGCGCATGACGTCGGCGGTGAACCAGTCCGTGCCCTGGTCGACGACGGTGAGGCAGACGCCGCTGACCGAGATGGAGTCTCCGTGCGCGGCATCCGACACCGCCTTCGGCGCCCGGACGGTCACGCGCACGCCGTCCCCGGACGGCTCCACGGCGGTGATCTCGCCGACTTCCTCGACGATTCCCGTGAACATCAGCGGTCTCCTTCGGTGGCGGGGGAAGCGACGATCAGCAGGTCGTCGCCGAGTCTCTCGATGCGTTCGGGCGTGAGGCGCAGCGCGCCTGTGATGGTGGACACCCCGACGTCGCGCACCGCGAGCCGGTCGCCGCCCAGCAGCACCGGGGCGACATAGACGAGGTACTCGTCGACCAGCCCTTCGCGCACGAAGGACGACGCGACGGCCGGGCCGCCTTCGACGAACACGCGGTGCACACCCTTCGCGCGCAGGTCGTCGAGCGCCGCATGCAGGTCGCCCGCGTACTGCACGAGGGGGAGCGGATGCCGCCGCACGGCCGCATCCGCCGGGATCCCGCGTGCGCCCAGCACGACCGGCACGGGCTGCTGCGGGGAGAGCGAGCCGTCGTCCTCCCGCGCGGTCAGCGACGGGTCGTCGGCGATGACGGTGCCGGTGCCCACGACGATCGCGTCGCTCGCGGCGCGGCGGCGATGCACGTCGGCCCGGGCGGCGGGACCGGTGATCCACTGGCTCGTGCCGTCGTCGGCTGCGGCGCGCCCGTCGAGGCTCTGCGCCCACTTGACGGTGACGTGCGGGCGGCCCAGACGCTGGACGGTCAGCCACGAGTCGAGCAGCGCCGTGGCCTCGTCGGCGAGGACGCCCGAGACGACGTCGACGCCGGCCGTCCGCAGGCGCTCGGCGCCGCCCGACGAGACCGCGTTCGGGTCGGGGATGGCGTAGACGACGCGGGCCACGCCGGCGGCGATCAGCGCCTCGGAGCACGGGCCGGTGCGGCCGGTGTGGTTGCACGGCTCGAGCGTGACGACGGCCGTCGCACCGTGTGCGGCGCCGGGGGCGAGCTGCATGAGGGCGGCCACCTCGGCGTGGGGCGTGCCTGCGCCGCGGTGCCAGCCTTCGGCGAGGACCGTGCCATCGGGCGACAGCAGAACGGCGCCCACCTGCGGGTTCACCCCGCGGGGGCCGCGCGTCGCGAGCTCGAGCGCACGACGCATCGCGTCGCGCTCTGCCGTGGTCGCCGTCATCCGTGTCCTCTGTCTCACCCGCGGTGCTCCGGGACACGGGAATCGGCGGCGCGCGTGGCGCCGCCCGTGCTGCCTCCCATCCGGACTAGCGAAGACTCCTGCGCACAGGCTTCTTCGCATCACCGTCGGTTCCGGAATTGCACCGGATCGGCCGCGGCGGCATCCGTTCGGATGCTGGTGCCTTGGCTCGCGGACTGTCACCGCCGGTTCGGATTCTCACCGACCCCGGAGCACGTTGATGCTCTCGAGTGTAGTAAACGCCGAGGTGACCGGTTCATTCCATGTCGCAGAATGAACGCCGACCGGTCACTCGCTGAGCGCCCGGGCGACGGCCTCGTCGACGACCAGATCGGTGGCGAGCCCGGCGGCGAGGGCGCCGCGCAGGCTCTCGACCTTCGAGACGCCCGACACGACGCACAGTCGTCGGGGCACGCGCCGCAGCACGTCGAAGTGCGGCCCCGTGGCGCGGTCGTTGAGCGGGATCCGGTCGCTCGAGCCGTCGGCGCGGAAGAACACCGTGGCGACGTCGCCGACGACGCCTTCGGCCTCGAGGGCGGCGAGCTCCTGCGCCTCCAGGTAGCCCCCGGAGTAGACGTGGCTCGGCACCCGCGATCCGGCGGATCCGGTGCTGAAGATCACGAGGTCCATCGCCGCCTGCATCGCGAGGATGCGGCGGGTGCTGCGCTCGCGCCACATCGCGTGCTTCGTGCGCGGGTCGTCGAAGAAAGCCGGCACCGGGAACTGCTGCGCGCTTCCGCCGTAGGCGCCGGCGAACCGGCTGAGGATCTCGCTCGCGTAGAGCAGTCCCGTCGTGTAGGTGTTGCCGGATCCGTTCAGCTGCACGAACGTCGTGCCGTGCATCGGCTTCGGCACGAGGCGCCGGCTCACCGCCGCCGTCGTCGACCCCCACGCGACGCCGATGGTCATGTCGGACTGGACCAGCTCGTTGAGCAGGTGGGCCGCGGCGACCGCGACCCGCTCCAGTCGCTCCACGTCGGTCGCGTCGTCGGGCACCGGGACGACATGAGCCGTCACGCCGAAGCGGTCGGCCAGGTGCTCCTCGAGCAGCTGGGGAGCCGCGAACGGGGAGCGGATGCGGATGTCGACGATTCCGGCCGCACGGGCGTGCGACAGCAGCCGCGAGACCGTCGAGCGAGAGGTGTCGAGCTCGCGCGCGATGGCCTCCATGGTGCGGTCCTGCACGTAGTAGAGATGGGCCGCGGTGAGGGCGCGCTGCAGCGTTCGGGGGTCGGATGCTTCCTCCACAGGTGCAGTCTTGCACATATGTGCAATCGGCCTGCAAGGACGTCCAGGGATGCGATCATGGAGGCACTGCACCACGACGCACGACAGGGAAGCCGATGAGCGACGTCACCGAATCCGCATCCGACCCCCGACCCGACGGCGGCCCGTCACGGGGCTTCTCGGCCCTCCGCGAGCGGCCCTACGCCGACGTGCTCGTCGTGGGCGGGGGCATCAACGGTCTCGCCACGTTCCGCGACCTCGCCATGCAGGGGGTCGATGTCGCCCTCGTCGAGCGATCCGACTTCGTCAGCGGAGCGTCCGCCGCGTCGTCGCACATGATCCACGGCGGCATCCGCTATCTCGAGAACGGCGAGTTCCGTCTCGTGCACGAGGCCGTCACCGAGCGCAACGCCCTCCTCCGCGTCGCGCCGCACTACGTCCGGCCCCTCCAGACCACGATCCCGATCTTCTCGACGTTCTCTGGTGTGCTCAGTGCTCCGCTGCGGTTCCTCCGCCACGGCGGGGGCGCGCACCGCGAGCGCGGAGCGGCGCTCATCAAGATCGGCCTCGTGATCTACGACTCGTTCTCGCGAGGCGGCGGCCGCGTGCCGCGCCACACCTTCCGCGGCCGCAAGCGGTCGCTGCAGGAGCTGCCTGAGCTCAATCCCGACGTGAAGTACACCGCCACCTACTGGGACGCCTCGCTCCACGACCCGGAGCGCCTCGCGCTCGACGTGCTCCGCGACGGGCGGGCGGCCGGGGACGGGAAGGCGCGGGCCGCCAACTACACCGGCGCCGCCGGCACGCGCGACGGCAAGGTCGTGCTGCGCGACACCGTGTCGGGCGAGGAGGTGCTGTTCGCGGCATCCGTCGTCGTCAACGCGTCCGGACCGTGGACCGACCTCACCAACCTCGCCCTCGGCGACCCCACGCGCTACATGGGCGGCACCAAGGGCTCCCACATCGTGCTCGACCACCCCGAGCTGCTCGCCGCGACCCGCGGGCGCGAGCTGTTCTTCGAGAACGCCGACGGCCGCATCGTGCTCATCTACCCGCTCAAGGGCCGGGTGCTCGTGGGCACGACCGATCTCGAGCACGACATGCGCGACCCGATCGTGTGCACCGAAGAAGAGGTCGACTACTTCATCGACCTCGTCGGGCAGGTGCTGCCCGGCATCGCGGTGGACCGCTCGCAGATCGTGTACCGCTTCTCGGGGGTGCGGCCGCTCCCCGGCCACGACGACCTCGCCCCGGGATTCGTGTCGCGCGACTACCGCATCGAGTCTGCGCCGCTCGTGGGCGGCGATGCCACCGTCCTGAGTCTCGTCGGCGGCAAATGGACGACCTTCCGCGCGTCGGGCGAGCACCTCGCCGACCGCGCCCTCGAGCTGCTCGCCCGGCCGCGGCGCCGTTCGACCAAGGGCGTGCCCATCGGGGGCGGCAAGGGGTTCCCGACGACCGAGCGCGCCCGCCAGCAGTGGATCTCGGGTCACGCCGACGGACTGCCCCGCGCCCGGGTCGCGACCCTCCTCGACCGCTACGGCACCGTCGCCACCGAGGTGATCGCCGCCATCGTCGACGACGTCGACGACACCGGACTCGAGCACGTCCCCGGCTACAGCTCCGCAGAACTGCGTTATCTGGCGGCGGCCGAAGACGTCGTGCACCTCGAAGATCTCCTGCTCCGCCGCACCAGCATCGCCTTCGTCGGCGCCGCCACCGACGACGCCGTGCGCGAGATCGCGCACACCGTCGGGCCGGTGCTCGGGTGGGACGCCGCCCGCATCGCGGCGGAGACCGAGCGCGGCATCGCGGGAGTGCACGCCGCCGACGCGGCGTGGGGCGAGGCATCCGCGGCATCGCGATAACCTGGACCGCAGCCCGGCGCACCGCCGCCCGGGCAGGTGCGGGCGGCGATGCCCGCGAGGAAGGAGGCGGCCGTGGCCGACCACGTTCTGGCTATCGACCAGGGCACCACGTCCACCCGGGCGATCGTGTTCGACAGCGCCGGCGCCGTCGTCGCGGTCTCGCAGCGCGAGCACGAGCAGATCTTCCCGCGCGCCGGCTGGGTCGAGCACGACCCCGTCGAGATCTGGACCAACACCGAGTGGGTCATCGCGTCGTGCCTCTCGCGGGCGGGGGTCGCGGCATCCGACATCGCCGCCGTCGGCGTGACGAACCAGCGCGAGACGGCGGTCGTCTGGGATCGCCGCACCGGCCGTCCCGTCTACAACGCCCTCGTCTGGCAGGACACGCGCACCCAGCCGCGCATCGACGAGCTCGCCGGATCGGCGGAGGGCGCCGGCGGCGAGGGCACGTACCGGTTCGCGGAATCGACCGGGCTGCCGCTGGCCACCTACTTCTCGGCGTCGAAGATCGCGTGGATCCTCGACCACGTCGCGGGCGCGCGCGAGGCCGCCGAAGCCGGGCACCTCGTCTTCGGCACCACCGACACCTGGGTGGTCTGGAACCTCACGGGCGGCGCCCGCGGCGGCATCCATGTCACCGACGTCACGAACGCCTCGCGCACGCTGCTCATGGACCTGCGCACCCTCGACTGGTCCGACGAGCTGCTCGCGGTCTGGGGCATCCCGCGCCCGATGATGCCCGAGATTCGCTCGTCGTCGGAGGTGGTGGGGACGACGGCGCTCCCCGACGTGCTGCACGGCACGCCCATCGCCGGCATCCTCGGCGACCAGCAGGCGGCGACCTTCGGGCAGGCGGCCTTCGACGCCGGCGAGTCGAAGAACACATACGGCACCGGCAACTTCCTGCTCGTCAACACGGGCACCGAGATCGTGCGCTCGGACCGCGGCCTCATCACCACCGTCGCCTACCGCTGCGACGGCGAACCGGCCCGGTACGCGCTCGAAGGGTCGATCGCGGTGACGGGGTCGCTGGTGCAATGGCTGCGCGACAACCTCGGGATCATCCAGCGCTCCGAAGACGTCGAGACCCTCGCCGCGAGCGTGGACGACAACGGCGGCGCCTACTTCGTCCCCGCGTTCTCGGGCCTGTACGCGCCGTACTGGCGTCCGGACGCCCGGGGTGCGCTCGTCGGGATGACCCGCTACGTGAACAAAGCCCACATCGCCCGCGCGGCGCTGGAGTCGACGGCTTTCCAGACGCGCGACGTCATCGACGCCGTGGTCGCCGACACCGGGCGCGAGCTCGAAGAGCTGCGCGTGGACGGCGGGATGACACGCAACGACGCGCTCATGCGATTCCAGGCCGACATCCTCGGCATCCCGGTCGTGCGCCCGAAGGTCGTCGAGACGACGGCGCTCGGCGCCGCATACGCCGCCGGCCTCGCGGTCGGTGTGTGGGGCGGGCGCGACGCGCTCCGCGCCCACTGGCAGGAGGACGTGCGGTTCGAGCCGCGCATGCCCGAGGACGAGCGCGAGCGGCGCTACCGGCTGTGGCGCAAAGCCGTGTCGAAGTCGCTGAACTGGGTCGACGACGACGCCCGGACCCTCATGGGCACGACCGGCCCCTGATCGGCGCCGCCTTTATTTGAGAAGGCGCGAAAGACGCCGGTCGGCCAGGATCTTCCCGCCCGTCTGACACGTCGGGCAGTACTCGAGCGAGTTGTCGGCGAAGAACACGCTGCGCACCTCGTCGCCGCACACGGGGCACGTCTCGCCCCGCCGGCCGTGCACCCGCATCCCGCGCCGCTTCGCGTCCTTCAGTTCGGCGGGAGGCTTACCGGATGCCGCGGCCACCGCCTCCGCGAGGGTGTCGGTCATCGCGGCGAACAGGCGGTCGACATCGGCGTCGTCGAGGCTCGACGCCAGCGCGTACGGCGACATCTTCGCCGCGTGGAGGATCTCGTCGGAGTACGCGTTCCCCACACCGGCGATCGTCGCCTGGTCGCGCAGCACGCCCTTGATCTGGGTGCGACGTCCCGCGAGCAGGCCGGCGAGCGTGTCGCGCGTGAACGACGGGTCGAGCGGATCGGGACCGAGGCGCGCGATCCCCGGCACCTCGGCCGGATCGCGCACCGCGTAGACGGCGAGCGACTTCTTCGTGCCCGCCTCGGTCAGGTCGAACCCCGAGCCGTCCGAGAAGGCGACCCGCAGCGCGATCGGCGTCTTGCCCGGCCGGATCACCGTCGCCGGCAGCTCGTCGTAGAACCGCAGCCACCCGGCCTTCGCCAGGTGGAAGACGAGGTGGGGCGAGGCATCCGTCCCCGTCGTCGCGAGATCGACGAACTTGCCGTGGCGGGCGACCTCGGCGACCCGGCCGCCCTTGAGCGCGTCGACCGGAGGGTCGTAGGTCTTGAGCGCCGCGATGTTCGCGACCGTCACGCGTGTCACCTCGAGTCCGGTCAGGCGTCCGCGGAGGAACTCGACCAGACCCTGAACCTCGGGCATCTCCGGCATGCGGCCATCCTGCCACGGCCGGGCCGAACGGGCTCAGCTGTCGAGAACCGGCCAGGGCTGCGGCATCCGGTCATCGCTGCGGAGCAGGGCCGCGATCCAGCCGTCGTCGCGGTACTTCGCGTTCGAGAGCGCCTGGCGCAGAGTCCCCTCGAAGTGGAAGCCCAGCGCGCTCGCGACGCGCGCCGAGGCGACGTTGCCGACGACCGCCCGCCACTCGATGCGCGAGAGGTCGACGCCGTCGGACGCGAAGCCCCAGTCGATGACGGCGTTCGCGGCCTCGCGCAGCCGCCCGCCGCCGCGCGAGGCGGGAGCCATCCAGAAGCCGATCTCGCCGTTGCCGTCGCCCTCCATGCGGTAGAGGCCGATGGTCCCGATGAGGGTGCCGTTCTCGCGGATCGCCCACGTCACGTGACGGCCGGCCTCCCAGTCCTTCGGCACCTGGCGCACGAACGACTCGGCGTGCTGCCGCTCGTACGGCACCGGAACCGGCGTGTAACGCTGGATCCCGGCATCCTGACAGGCCTCGAAGATGGCGTCGACGTCGGACTCGCGGGGCAGCGAGAGCTCGAGCCGCTCCGTGCGCAGGATCACCGGTTCCATCCCGCCAGGCTAACCCGCCCGCCGTCGTCGGCTTGTCCCGGGCCACGGGTGTGCCGTTTCTCAGGCTGCGCGGCGTCGGGCGACACCGGCATGCCCTCGATTCCGCGGAACGTCGGCCTCGACCCACTCTGCGGGCCTGAGTACGTGCCGGTCGTGACCCCGGCCGCCCTGATGTCCACCGGTGCGGAGTCGCGGCGCGGGTCGCGCGGCTCTCCGGCGGGGGCCGTGGGGTCGTGGCGTCATCTCCGACATCAACTCAGGCTGTGGGAGTGGGCGGCCCGCGAAATCGGGGTCGCCCTAACTCGGCCCGCTCGCCCCGCCTGAGTAAGTGCACCCGGCGGGCGGGCGCCCGGGCCTCACGGAGGGTCAGCCCGGTCACCGAGGCGCCCGGCAGGCCGGCGCGCGATGGCGCGCCTCCTTCACACGGAGGCATCCAGGCCACTCATCCACAGCCCTCGAATCTTTGCGCGTACGCCGCCGCAGACTGCGCGAGATTCGCGAGATGCATCCATGGTCTGTCCGAACCCGCGCTCAACTGCGTCGGAGGGGGATGACGCGTCGGCGACTCGAGGCCGCCCTCCGCGACGGGCTCCTCGTACGCGCTCGGCGCGACCGTTATCTCCGAGTGGACGCTCCCGACGATCTCATCCAGGCCGTACGAGTGGGCGGTCGACTGACGTGTCTGTCCCTGTTGCGACTGTTGGACGTCTTCGTCTTCGCCTCCGACCGCGTGCACGTGCACCTGCCAGGCAATGCGGCCAGGCTGAGGTCCGCCACCGTCGCCGGGCGTCCACTCGCGGCCCGCCCCGACCGCGACGCACGATTGCATTGGGCGCCGTTGCTGCACCCGGATGAAGCTCGCAGCGCAGTCGTCGGCGTCGTCGATGCGGTGATTCACGCCATACGGTGCCAGGCGCCGAGGTACGCGATCGCCACACTCGACAGCGCTCTGAACCGGGGCGTCATCGAACGGACCGATCTGAACGACATCTTCCATGCACTCCCGGCGAAGTTTCGTGCGTTGCGTCGGTTCATCGACGGTCGGGCCCAGTCCGGTCCCGAAACCCTGGTTCGGTTGATGGTGCTCGGGCTCGGCTGTTCCGTGGACCTCCAGGTGCAGATCGACGGGGTCGGTTTCGTCGACCTACTCGTCGACGAGTGGCTCGTGATCGAATGCGACAGTCGAGGCTTCCACGACAGCTGGGAGCAGCGGCGGAAGGACTACCGGCGCGACCTCACGGCGGCCACGCTGGGGTTCGTCACGCTTCGGCTGACGGCGGAGGACATCCTCTACCGTCCCGACGCAGTGCTTTCGGCACTTCGAGGCGTCCTCGTGCATGGTCGAAGGCCGTGACCGTGGTGCACAGCCAGCTGCCGACTGACCGCGGCCGTCCCGTGCTTAGCCGCCGCCCGACCCTCGCACCGGCGGCGCGCCGCGGAGCGGCCCGGGGTCAGACGCGGCGGAGGAGGCCGACCTTGTCGTAGACGTCGCCGAGGGTGCGGTTCGCGACCTCGTCGGCGCGCGCCGCGTTGGCGGCGAGCACCCGGTCGAGCTCGGCGGGGTCGGACAGGAGGTCGAGCGCTCGCTGGCGCACCGGGCCGAACTCCTCGACGACGACCTCGGCGAGACCCTTCTTGAAGTCGCCGTAGCCCCGCCCTGCGTACTCGTCCTCGATGGAGGCGATCTGCCGACCCGTCAGCGCCGCGTAGATCACGAGCAGGTTCGACACGCCGGGCTTCTCCTCGCGGTCGTACCGGACGGTGCCGTCGCTGTCGGTCACGGCGCGCATGATCTTCTTCGCGCTCACCGAAGGGTCGTCGAGCAGCCACAGCACGCCGGCGTCCGACTCGGCGGACTTCGACATCTTGGCCATGGGGTTCTGCAGATCGTAGATGCGCGCGGTGTCCTTCTGGATGACCGGCGTCGGCACGCTGAACGTCGTGCCGTAGCGGCTGTTGAACCGCTCGGCCAGGTCGCGGGTCAGCTCGACGTGCTGCTTCTGATCGTCGCCCACGGGCACGATGTCGGTCTGGTAGAGCAGGATGTCGGCTGCCATGAGCACCGGGTAGGTGAACAGGCCGACCGACGTGGCGTCCGATCCGTACCGCTGCGACTTGTCTTTGAACTGCGTCATCCGCCCCGCCTCACCGAACCCGGTGATCGTGGACAGGATCCACGCCAGCTCGGCGTGCGCCCGGACGTGCGACTGCACGTACAGCGTCGACTTCGACGGTTCGATGCCGGCCGCGATGTACTGCGCGGCCGTGCGACGCGTCTTCTCGCGCAGCTCGGCCGGGTCGTTGGGCTGCGTGAGTGCGTGCAGGTCGACGACGGAGAAGAACGCGTCGTACGACTCCTGGAGGTCGCGCCACTGCAGGAGAGCCCCGATGTAGTTGCCGATCTGCAGGGAGTCGGCGGAGGGCTGCATTCCGGAGTAGAGGCGCGGTTTGCTCACCTGACAATCCTAGGGTCGGCCGCGCCGGTCGCGATCCGCGCCGGTCGCGGACGACGGGACAACGGATGCCTCGGCCGCGGCGTCAGGATCCGACGGCGTAGTCCGCGACCACGGGGGAGTGGTCGCTCCACCGTGTGTCCCACGACGGCGCCCGCACCACCCGGTAGTTCGACACCCGTTCGGCGAGGGCCGGGGTGGCCAGGTGGTAGTCGATGCGCCACCCGCTGTCGTTGTCGAACGCCCGCCCGCGCATCGACCACCAGGTGTACGGGCCGTCGACCTCGCCGTGCGCCGCACGCCCCACATCGACCCAGCCCAGCCCCGGTCCGGTCGACCCGTCGACCCCGGTCACCGTCTCACCGGCCGGACCGAGGAACCGGTCGAAGTACGCCCGCTCCCGCGGCAGGAACCCGGCCTTCTTGACGTTGCCCTTCCAGTTGCGGATGTCGAGCTCACGGTGCCCGACGTTGAGGTCGCCCATCACGACCGCGAGGGGCGAGGCCTGCTGGATCTGCGGCATCCGCTGTTCCATGGCGTCGAGGAACGCCCACTTCGCGTCTTGCCGCGGCGTCTCGGCCTCACCCGTGTGCACATAGGCGCTCACGACGGTCAGGCGCTCGCCGTCGATGTCGAGGTCGGCCTCGATCCAGCGACCGGCCGAGTCGAGCGGCTCGGGCCCGAGCACCCGTCGCACCTCGACCGCCGGCATCCGCGTGGCGATGGCGACGCCTGCGCGCCCTTTGGCGAGCGCCTCGTCGTTCACCAGTTCCCACCCGGGCAGCGCGGTCTGCAGCTCTTCGAGCGTGGCGCGGACCTCTTGCAGCGCCATCACGTCGACGTCGGCCTCGTCGAGCCATTCGATCATGCCCTTGCGGGTGGCGGCGCGGATGCCGTTGACGTTGACGGAAGCGATGCGAACTCGACGTGGCACGCCCGTCAGCCTATCCGTGGCCGCCGACACGCCCCGCTGCCGAGGGTCCGCCCTGCCGTCCGGGCGCGGGGCGTCAGTCGCCGTCGCTCCCCGCCTCGTCCGCCCCGCTCTCGGTGTGGCGCGAGCGCGAGAACAGCGACCGCCAGCCGCCGTGCACCTCCACCGCGGCATCCGTCCCCGTGCCGGTCGCGGCACCCGGCTTCGCCGTACGCGAAGCCGTCGCGGTCGTGGTCGGCGGCTGCAGCAGCGACTTCTTCACCGGGGGCGGGGGAGCGGATGCCTCTACCTGCCGCAGCTCCTCCTCAGCCTCGTGCACCGCTCGCTCCGCGAGCGGCACACGCCACCACCGGGCCTGAGCGCGGGCGTCCTTCGCGGTGCGCAGCCGCACCCTCGCGGCGAGGAGCAGGGCGGCGTGCTCCTCGGCGAGCCGCTCGGCTTCGGTGGGTGGCAGCAGCACGACGTTTCGGTCGCGGGCGGCCACGGCGACCCACGACGCCGACACGAGCAGGACGATCCCCATCAGCCGGAACCACAGCAGCATCCCGATGAAGAACGCGAACCCCGCGAGCAGCGGGTTCGAGGGCGTGTAGCTGAGCAGGAGGCCCGCGCCGAGCTGCAGCACCGACAGACCCAGGCCGCCGATCATCGCGCCCGGCCAGATGCGCCGCCACGGAAGCTTCGTGCCGGTCAGGAAGCGGAACAGGCCGACGAGCGCGGTCGAGGTCACGGCGAAGCCGATGAACAGCGAGCCGAGGCGCACCGTGACGTCGACGAGGTCGCTCGCCTTGCCCCATCCGAGCACCGAGAACAGCCAGTCGATCGTCAGGCTGCCCACGGTGGAGAGCGCCGCACCGAGGATCAGCGCGGCTCCGAAGATGACGGCGGCGAGCAGGTCGCGCGCCTTGAGGAGGAAGTAGCTGCGACGGTCGGGCGGGATCGCGAAGAGCTCGCGCACCGCGCGGCGGCTGTAGGTCACCCAGTCGATGGCGGTCCAGATGAGCGCGCCGAGCGCGATCACACCCGTCCAGCCGAGGACGCCGGTGTTCTCCGACGCGATCTCCTGCACCTGCTCGGGCGTGGCGAAGCTGCTGTCGGGCGCGATGAGCCCCGGGATGTAGCTGTTGATCAGCGCGATGAACCCGTTGACGGCCTCGGTGCTGCCGCCGAGCCACAGACCGACGATCGCGAACGCGAGATAGACCGCCGCGAAGCACGCGAAGAGCGCGACGTAGCTCACACCGGCCGAGAGGAGGAAGCCGTTCTCGATGAGGAAGTTGCGCCACACCCGCACCGGGAACCACGCCAGCGTGGCCTCGGTGATGCGGGTCGCCCGGCTGATCGGGGCGTCGAAGCGCTGGCGGAGGTGCTGCTCGGTCTCTTCCCACCGCTCGCGCAGCGACTCCTCCTCGCGCTGCGCGGCGTCGGCCACCGCGCGCGCGTCCGGCGAGGGAGTCTGCGTCACGCAGTCAGATTACCCAGGAACGCCATCCCCGGGCGGGGAGGCCGGGGCGACCGCGGCGCGCGGCGAGCCGAATCGGGGGACCGCGAACAGGATCGCCGCCAGCGCGAGGGCGGGCAGCAGGAACGCGGGCCCGAGCCCGGGGCCGTCAGCCAGAAGGCCGATCGCGACGGCTCCGAGGATGGCCCCCGCGTAGTTGAAGAGGTTCACGCGGGCGATGACCTGGTCGCTGTGGGCGGGGTCGAGATCGCCCGCCGCGCCGAACGTCACCGGAACGAGCACGCCCGCGCTCACTCCGGCCAGCGCGAAGCCCGTGATGGCGG
>NZ_JBHVCA010000008.1:0-62226 GCF_042803895.1 Microbacterium sp. NPDC057407
TCCATCACTACAATCACCACAGACCCCACACCGGCATCGGCGGCACCGTCCCCTCAGACCGCGTTCACAACCTCACGGGGAAGAACAGCTAGCCGGTCGCTTCCGGCCGTGCAACCCCCGGGGCGACGAACGCGCCCCCGCATACCGTTGCCCGGGATGACAGCCGTCGACTCCGCCCCCGGCGATGACCTGCGTTCGTACGCGGCCATCGGCGACGGACGCACGGTCGCGCTCATCGGGCTGCGCGGCCAGGTCGACTGGCTGCCGCTCCCCGGCATCGCGGATCTGCCGGTCTTCGGTCGCCTGCTCGACGACGACACGGGCGGATGCATCGAACTCGCCCCGACCGACGAGTTCACGGTGCGCCGCCGCTACGTGCCGCGGACAAACGTGCTCGAGACGACGTTCACGACCGCGTCGGGTGTCGCCAAGGTCACCGACGCGCTGGTCACCGGACTGGCCGGACGGTTGCCGTGGGCGGAGCTCGCGCGCCGCATCGACGGCGTGAAGGGACACGTCGCGTTCGAGTGGCGAGTGCAGCCGGGCACGTCGCTGCAGACCGCGTCGGCATGGATCGACCAGGCGCACGGCGACGCGATCATGCGCAGCGCCCGCACCACGATCGGGGTCGTCGGCAGCGACCACGGTCCGGCGCCGTCCGACGATGACACCGGTGAAGCCGGACCGCTGCTCCGCGGCTCGTTCCGCACCCGGCCCGACTCGCGACACCTGCTGATCGTCGTCGGAACCCACGACGAGCCCATCCACCTGCCCGTGCCCGAGAACGTGGACGTCGGCATCGATCGCACCGTCAAGGCCTGGCGCGACTGGTCGCGCGAGTTCTCGTACGACGGCCCCTGGGCAGCTCACGTGCAGCGGAGCGTTCTCGCGCTGAAGCTCCTCATCCACAGCCCGACGGGGGCGATCGCGGCGGCGGCGACCACGTCGCTTCCCGAGAGCGACCGCGGCGGCAAGAACTGGGACTACCGCTACGCGTGGGTCCGCGACCTGGCGTACACCGTCGAGGCGCTCGTCGGCTTCGGCCTGCGCGAAGAGACTCACGCCGCCATCTCGTGGCTGCTGCGCACGATCCGCGCGCACGGACCCGACCTGCACGTCTTCTATACGCTCGACGGCGACGTCTGCTCGGGAGTCGTCGAACACGACGTCGCGGGGTGGCGAGGCATCCGTCCCGTCGTCACGGGTAATCCGGCCCTGGGGCAGCTGCAGCTCGGCGTGTACGGCGACCTCTTCGCCATCTGCCGCGCCTACGTCGACGCCGGCAACGTGCTCGACATCGAGACCGGGCGGATGCTGTCGGAAGTGGCCGACCGCACGTGCGACCTGTGGCGCAACCCCGACTCGGGCATGTGGGAGCTTCCGGAGCAGCGGCACTACACCTCGTCCAAGATGGGATGCTGGCAGGCCCTGCGCGACGCCGTGCACCTGTCGGAACTCGGCCAGATCCCGGGCAGCAGCGACCGCTGGCGCGCCGAGGCGGAGCGCATCCGCGGGTGGATCGACGAGCACGGCTGGTCGGAGGAGCGGGGCGCGTACGTCATGGATTCCGAGTCGGGCCGGCTCGATGCATCCGTCCTCCTCCATGCCCTCAGCGGGTTCGACCGGGGGGAGCGGATGTCGCGGACCATCGACGCGCTGACCGAAGAGCTCGGCTCGGGGCCGCTGCTCTACCGCTACAGCGGCATGCGCCGCGAAGAGGAGACGTTCGTCGCGTGCGCGTTCTGGCGGGCGGCGGCGCTGGTGTGCGTCGGCCGTAACGACGAAGGCGTCGCGGCCATGGACGACCTCGTCGGCATGTCGAACGACGTCGGACTCTTCAGCGAGATGATCTCGGCCGATGACGGCTCGTTCTGGGGCAACCTGCCGCAGGCGCTCACGCACCTGGCGCTCGTGCGCGCCGCCCTCCTCATCCGCGACCTCGTCGACCCCGCCCGCCTCGACGAACGTTGACGACCACCACCGCAGGCCCCCACCCAAAGGAGAACGACATGTCTCGCGACCAGTACACCTTCGTCAACCCCGCCGAACTGTACGCGGACTTCGATCCGCAGAAGCAGCACCAGCCCGAGCCCGGCCTCGACGCCGAGCTCACCCCGAAGGCGGACCTCGGCGAGGACACCTACCGGGGGACCGGGCGTCTGGCGGGGCGCAAGGCGCTCATCACCGGCGCCGACTCCGGCATCGGCGCCGCGACCGCGATCGCCTTCGCCCGCGAGGGAGCCGACGTCGCCATGTCGTACCTTCCGGAGGAGGAGGTGGATGCCTCGCGCATCGCCGGCATCCTGCAGGACGCCGGCGTCACCGTGGTGACGCTGCCGGGCGACCTGAAGGATCCCGGGTACTGCCGGTCGCTCGTCGAGCGGTCGGTCGAGGGTCTCGGGGGTCTCGACATCGTCGTGAACAACGGCGGCAAGCAGGTCTTCAACGAAGACCTCACGACCCTCGACGACCAGCAGTTCGACGACACCTTCAAGACGAACGTGTACGCGATGTTCTGGATCACCAAGGCCGCGCTGCCGCACCTGAAGCCCGGCTCGACGATCATCAACACCACGTCGATCCAGGCGTACAACCCCTCTGAGACGCTTGTCGACTACGCCTCGACCAAGGCGACGATCAACACCTTCACGAAGGCACTGGCGCAGCAGCTCGCGCCGAAGGGCATCCGCGTGAACGCGGTCGCCCCGGGCCCGATCTGGACGCCGCTGCAGGTGTCGGACGGGCAGCCGCAGGACAAGCTGCCGACCTTCGGCGAGCAGACGCCGATCGGCCGCGCGGGTCAGCCCGCCGAGCTCGCCCCGGCGTACGTGTTCCTCGCGTCGCCCGAGTCGAGCTACGTCGCGGGCGAGACCCTGAACGTGAACGGCGGTTCGCCCACCCCTTGACCCGAGCGGGGGCCGCATCCGCGTCCTCCCGACGCGCATGCCTCGCGAGCGGCGAGTATAAAGGGTTATACTCGACTCATGAAGACCGCCATCTCGCTTCCGGAGAGTGACCTCGAGCGGTTCGACCGTATCGCGGCTCGTCATGGCATGAACCGCTCGGAGTTCTTCCGGCGCGCTGGTCGCCACCTGGCAGATGAGCTCGAGGGCGAAGCCGACCTCACCGCGATGGCGAACGCGACCATCGCGCGCGCGGGCCAGCCTGCCGGTGACAGTCCGTTCCTCCGCGAATCGGAGCGCACGCTTCTCGCGAGCACGGACTGGTGATCAGTCACGGAGACGTCGTGTGGGTGGACTTCGGGCTCCCGCGCGGGTCCGAGCCGGCGAAGCGTCGCCCCGCCGTCGTGATGCAGGAGAACTGGCTGCTGGCATCCGACATCGCGACGGTGCTCGTGACTCCGCTGACATCGAACCTCGGACTGGAGCCGTTCCCCGGCAACGTGCTGATCCCGCTGGATGCATCCGGGCTCGAGAAGGACTCGGTCGCCGTCGTGTCTCAGGTGGGTCCCGTCAGCCGCGAGTTCCTGGACCCGTACCCCGTCGGTCATCTTCCGGGATTCCTGGTCGCGAAGGTCGCCGACGGCATCCGTCTCGTCATGGGCATCTGATCCGCCGACCCGAACTGCGCTCTCGCGCGCGACTTGGTAACGTGCTGGTGTCTGCGGACCCTCCCGGCGCCAGGCCGACCGGCGAGTGACTTCACCTGCATACGTCGACGCCAGGCCGGTCGATGAACGTCATGCGGGAGGAAGCATGAGCATCACCCTGGACCGCGCACGCATCGCCGAGCTGACCGAGCGCGAGGCCGCCCGGCTGAACGAGCGCACCACCGCGTCGCGCGACATGTACGAGCGCGCGAGCAAGCACCTCTCGGGCGGGGTCGCGTCGTCGTACCAGCTGCGCGACCCGTGGCCGATCTACATCGCGAAGGGCTCCGGCCCGAAGGTGTGGGATGTCGACGGCAACGAGATGTGGGACTTCCACAACGGCTTCGGCTCGATGGTGCAGGGCCACGCGCACCCGGCGATCGGCGCCGCCATCGCGGCTCGCTACCCGCAGGGTACCCACTTCGGCTGCCCGACCGAGGACGACGTCGTCGTCGCCGACGACCTCGCCGCCCGGTTCGGCCTGCCCAAGTGGCGGTACACGAACTCCGGGTCCGAGGCGACGATGGACGCCATCCGCATCGCACGCGCCTTCACCGGCCGCGACACCGTGATGAAGATCTTCGGCTCGTACCACGGGCACCACGACACCGTGATGGTCTCGATCGGCGTCGAGTACGACAAGATCGGCGATCGCGAGAACCTCGCATCGCTGTCGTACGGTGCCGGCATCCCGCAGTCCGTCGTGGACATGACGGTCGCCGTCCCCTTCAACGACGCCGGCGCCATGGAGCGCCGGATCGAGCGCCTCACCGCCGAGGGCCGCAAGCCGGCCTGCGTCATCATGGAGGCCGCCATGATGAACCTCGGCGTGGTGCTCCCCGAACCGGGCTACCTCGAGGCGGTTCGCGATATCACCCGCCGTCACGGCATCGTGCTCATCTTCGACGAGGTCAAGACCGGCCTGTGCATCGCCCCGGGCGGCGCGACCGAGAAGTTCGGCGTCACGCCCGACATGGTGACCCTCGCTAAGGCGCTCGGCGGAGGCCTCCCCTCCGGCGCGATCGGCGGCTCGGAAGAGGTCATGGCGGTCGTCGAAGACGGCTCGGTCTATCAGGTGGGCACCTACAACGGGAACCCGCTGACGATGGCGGCGGCCCGCGCGTCGCTCGAAGAGGTGCTGACCCCCGAGGCCTACGCGCACCTGGACCGCCTCAACGACCGCATCGTGAAGGGCTGCCAGGCCGTCGTCGACAAGTACGACCTGCCCGGTTACGCCGTCGGCATCGGATCGAAGGGCTGCGTCACCTTCTCGACCAAGAAGGTCGTCGACTACGAGACCTTCAAAGAGAATCAGGATGCCGCGCTCGCCGATCTCGCATGGCTCTACAACCTCAACCGCGGCATCTTCATGACCCCCGGCCGCGAAGAGGAGTGGACGCTGTCGGTCACCCACACCGACGAGGCCATCGACGCCTACATCGCGGTGTTCGACCAGCTCGCGGCCGAGCTCACCGCCTGACCCCGGCCGGCCTCGCCGCCGCGCCCTCTGCCGAGGGCTGCATCTTCCTGCGAGCGCCGCGTCGCGCGACGTAGCGCTCGCAGGAAAGCGGCGCGGTCGAAGTCCCGCGCCCGGCGCCCCGTACTCGAGGGGTCAGTCGAAGTCGGCGGCGAGGCCGTTCCGGTGGTACTCGAAGATGAGGCTCGTGCGAGTCGAGGCTACGCTCGCGTGAGCCGACATCCGCTCGACGACGAACTGCCGCACGGCCGACGAGTCGACGACGGCGATGTGGACGAGGAAGTCGTCCGCGCCGCCGAGGAAGAACACCTGCAGCACCTCCGGAAGGCGCCGCACGTGCTGCGTGAAGGCGCGGATGCTCTCGTGCCGGGCGCCCGGCCGCAGGGTCACGCCGATCACGGCTTGCAGTCCGCGGCCGAGCGCAGCCTGATCGGCGGCGGCGTGGAACCCCGTGACGATGCCCCGGTCGATGAGGGAGCGCATGCGGGCGTGCGCGGTCGAGGGTGCGACCCCGAGCGCGTCGGCGAGGGCCGCGTTCGTCATCCGACCATCCGTCGAGAGCAGGTCGAGGATGCGCTGATCCACCGGGTCGAGTATCTCCGTCATGCCGAAGATTCTGTCGCACACTTCGCTTTCTCGCGACGATTCGTCATCTATCTTCCGCGCAGAATCGACCCTGCGCAGCAGGAGATTCAGCACATACTGCGGTTTGCGGAAGGTTCTGCGATCCTCGTAGCGACCTGGCGGCGGTCGAGTGACCCGCCGCCCCGCAGAGAGGGACTCACATGCACATCGGCGTGCCGAAGGAGATCAAGAACAACGAGCGCCGCGTCGCCATGACGCCGGCCGCCGTCGACGCGCTGGTGCGCCGCGGGCACACCGTGACGGTGCAGAGCGGTGCCGGCCTCGGGAGCGCGTTCTCGGACGACGCGTACCGGATCGCCGGCGCACGCCTGGTCGACAGCGCCGACGACGTCTGGGGCACGGCCGAGATGGTCGTCAAGGTGAAGGAGCCGATCGCCGCCGAGTACGGCTTCCTCCGCCCCGATCTCACGCTCTTCACCTACCTTCATCTGGCCGCGGATCGCCCGCTGACCGACGCGCTCGTCCAGTCGGGCACGACCGCCATCGCGTATGAGACGGTCCAGACCCCCGATCGCGCGCTGCCTCTGCTCGCCCCGATGAGCGAGGTCGCGGGGCGCCTGTCGATCGCGGTCGGCTCCCACGCCCTGCTCAGCCCGTCGGGCGGCCGGGGCATGATCCTGGGCGGCGTGCCCGGAGCGCCGAAGGCGAAGGTCGTCGTGATCGGCGGCGGCGTGGCCGGCGAGCACGCGGCGGCGAACGCGCTCGGACTGGGTGCTGACGTCACCGTGATCGACATCTCGCTGCCGAAGCTCCGGGCCCTCGAGGCCCGGTACCAGGGCGCCATCCAGACCCGCTACTCGACGCGGTACGAGATCGCCGAGCAGCTGGCCGACGCCGACCTCGTGATCGGGTCGGTGCTGATTCCGGGCGCGGCCGCCCCGAAGCTCGTGACCGACGACATGGTCGCCGCCATGAAGAAGGGCTCGGTGCTCGTCGACATCGCGATCGACCAGGGCGGATGCTTCGAAGGCTCGCGGCCGACCACGCACGACGAGCCCACCTTCGCGGTGCACGACTCGCTGTACTACTGCGTGGCGAACATGCCCGGCGCCGCTCCGCATACGTCGACCCGCGCACTGGTCAACGCCACCCTGCCGTACGTCACGGCTGTCGCCGACAAGGGGTGGGATGCCGCGGCCGACGCCGATCCGTCGCTCGCGCTCGGTCTGAACGTGCGGGGCGGCGAGGTCGTGAACGCCGCCGTGCGCGCCGCCTTCTCGCTCTGACCTCCGCGATCCGCCGCGCGCGCCCGAGGAGGCCGCGCATGGCATCGTGGTGGGCGGGGGTGTCGACATGACCGCGAATCGCACAGCACTCGTCGTCCGCGGCGGGTGGGAGGGGCATCGACCGGTCGAGGCGACGGACCGCTTCCTCCCGTTCCTCCGTGAGAACGGCTTCCAGGTCCGCGTCGCCGAGACGACCGAGGTGTACGCCGACGCGGACGCGCTCGCCACGACCGACCTCATCGTGCAGTGCGTCTCGATGGGTGAGATCGTGCCCGAGGAGCTCGAGGGCCTGCGGGCCGCGGTCGAGGCCGGCACCGGGCTCGCGGGGTGGCACGGCGGCATCGTCGACTCGTTCCGCGCCAGCTCGGACTACCTGCAGCTCGTCGGCGGTGTGTTCGCGGCTCATCCCGCCGTTCCGGCCGATGAGGCGCCGGCGCCGGGCGAGGAGTACTTCCGAGAGCACGTCATCGAGATCACCGAGGCGGGGCGGAGGCATCCGATCACGGCAGATCTGGACGACTTCACGCTGCGCACCGAGCAGTACTGGGTGCTGACCGACCTGCTCAACGACGTGCTGGCCACCACCACGCACCCCGCCGAACCGGGGCGGCCGTGGCGACGGCCGCACGAGTCGCCGGCGGTATGGACCCGCGAGTGGGGTGCCGGCCGGGTCTTCGTCGCGACCCCCGGTCACGACCCCGACGTGCTGGACCACCCGAGCGTGCGCACCATCATCGAGCGCGGCATGCTGTGGGCCGCCCGGGGGAGCGGCTGAGTCGAACCCGCCGATGGGGCTCGGGACTTGCTCGCCCCTTGATGAGAATGATTCTCGTTATCTGATACGGTCGTGACGCGCGATCAGCGCGACAGATCCCACGACTGGAGAGGAGCCGCCGCGCGCTTGCCCGGCGGACACGACATCTATGAAGAAGACTCTTTCGGCGCAGGTCGCAGTCGGAGCCCTCGCCCTCGCTCTGCTCAGCGGTTGCGCATCGACGCCCGCGGCTTCGACGACGGATACGGCGGCTGCGAGCGGCGCCACCGAGACCGACTCCCCGCAGGCACGCCTCGCCATCACCTACGACGGCGGGGTGCAGGTCCTTGACGCCGCGACGCTGCAGGTGCTCGCCGACATCGAGCTCGACGAGCCGGCGCGGATCTCCTCGGCGGGCGACGGGCGGCATGTGGCACTGAGCGCCGAAGCGGGGATCGGGATGCTCGACACCGGCGCATGGACGGATGCCCACGGCGACCACGGCCACTCCTACACCGCCGATCCGCGACTCACCGACATCGCGTTCGAGATGTCGACGCCGGGCCACGTGGTTCCACACGGCGAGAAGACCGCCCTGTTCAGCGACGGCGACGGCACCGTGACCATCTTCGACTCGCACGAACTCGCGGAAGGGCAGCCGGAGGTCGAGACCGTCGAGCTGCGGGCACCGCATCACGGTGTCGCCGTGCTGCTCGAAGACGGAACGCTGGTCGTCACGGATGGCGACGACGAGGAGCGCCGCAGCATCGTGGCGCTCGACGACTCCCGTGAGGAGTTCCGTCGCACCGACGAGTGCCCCGACGTGCACGGCGAGGCGACCGCGGCGGACGAGCGGGTGGTCTTCGGCTGCTCGGGCGGCGTCGTCGTCTGGATGGGTGACGACTTCGCGACGGTTCCGGCACCCGACGCCGAGGCATCGATTGGGACGGCGCGAGGAAGCGACGAGTCGTCCGTGGTGCTCACGAACTATGCCGTCGAGGGATCGCCCGAGGACGCCGACGGTCCCCGCCGGATCGCTCTCGTCGACACGTCCCTGGCCGACGGTTCAGAGGCGGCCATGTCGGTGGTGACCCTGCCCGCGGGGTACGCGTCGTCGACCCTCGCGCGTGGTCCCGAGGGTGAGGGCCTCGTGCTCGGCACCGACGGTGTGCTGCGGGTGCTCAGTGAGGAGTCCGGTTCGATCACCGGCGAGCTTCCCCTGATCGACCAGTGGGAAGTCCCCGAGGATTACAGGTCGCCGCGCCCCACCGTGACGGTGCTCGATGACGTGGCCTGGATCACCGACCCCGCCACCTCGACCGTCCACGTCGTCGACCTTGACGACCTCGAGGTTGTGACGGAGGCGGAACTCGACATCGTCCCGAACCAGCTGATCGCCGTCACCGGCTGACGACGGCGGACGGGCGGCGGCATCCGCATCCGGGCGCCGCCGCCCTTCCGTCAGCTGGCCTGCGGACCGAAAGCGAGCGGAAGGACCGCGAGGAGTACGACGACGGGCGCGGTAGCCAGTCCGAGGAGGGCGAAGCGACCCCACCTCACCGAGACGTCGTCTCCGGTGAGCTGCCGATGCCACAACAGCGTCGCGAGCGACGCCCATGGGGTGATGAGGGCGCCCGCGTTGACCCCGATCTGCAGAGCGGCAAGGCGTGCGGGGGAGTCGGCGGCGCTCTCGACCACGAGGTAGGCAGGCAGGTTGTTGATCGCGTTGGCCCCCAGCATCCCGGTCCCGGCCACGCGCCACAGCGCGAACAGGTCGTCACCGGCACCCGCGACGACCGCGACCACCGCGCCGGCACCGAGAGACTG
Organism: Microbacterium sp. NPDC057407; assembly: GCF_042803895.1. Taxonomy (NCBI): domain Bacteria; kingdom Bacillati; phylum Actinomycetota; class Actinomycetes; order Micrococcales; family Microbacteriaceae; genus Microbacterium; species Microbacterium sp. NPDC057407. The sequence goes on from NZ_JBHVCA010000008.1 coordinate 9,540, forward strand.
CGCCGCCCCGACCGCGAGGAACAGGCCGCTCGCGAAGACGACCGCCTGCCACGGCACGATCGCCCACCGCAGCGAGTGGGGCGACCGCCACGCGAATGCGACGACGAGCAACAGGGCGGCGACGGATGCCGGGATCCACGGTGCGATTCCCGACACGAGCCAGGGCAGCAGCACGACGACGACCGACGCGGAGAAGACGACGAGGCCGCGGTCGGAGATCGACGGCGGCTCCACCGGCGCGAACCTTCCGGTGAGTGCGCTCCGGTTCACGACGGCCAGTGCGATGACGGTCGCAACGGTGGCGACGAGTGCGGACGGGCCGAGCAGCTGGAGGAAGCCAGCGGGACCGATCGACCCGAGCCGCTGCTCGGCGAGCAGGTTCGTCAGATTCGACACCGGCAGCCACAGCGAGGCCGTGTTCGCGAGCCAGACGGTGGTCAGCGCGAAGGGCAGCGGAGGAAGCCCGTGCGCGCGCGCCACCCGCACCACCACCGGTGTCAGCAGCACGGCGGTCGTGTCGAGCGAGAGGAACGCCGTCGACAGCACCGCGAGCACGACGACGAGCAGCCACAGGGCGACAGTGCGCCCGCGCGCCCACCGGCCGAGGGACGCCGAGACGACGTCGAACACTCCGGCCGTGGCCGCGAGGTCGGCGACGACCGTGATCGCGATCACGAAGAGCATGATCGGCCACGTGCGATCGGCGATCGCCCACACCGTCTCGGCGGGGACGACGCCCGTCACGGCCGCGACGACGCCGACCGCGAGCAGCGCCGCACCGATCGCCGCGAGCTTCATGCGCCCACCCCGCTTCCTGCACAGCGCGGAGTCAGCCTAGGGCGCGCGCGTCCGTGCCGAGGCGATGGCCGAGGCATCCGTCCCCTGTTCTCGAGTCGAGCATGGTCGTCCGTCGCATCGGATTTCGCGGGTTTGTCGAAACGGCGGTTCGTCGCGTGTCTTCCTGGTGACGCCGGACCTCGGTGTCTCGACAGAGAGGAAAGACCATGCCCACGCAGACGATTCAGCTGGTGATCGAAGCCACCCCCGACGAGGTGTGGCGTGCGGTGACGGATGCCGCCGTGACTCCCGCCTACTACTTCGGCTTCACCGCCCGCTACGACCAGCTCGAGCCCGGCGCGTCGTACTCCTACACGGTGGGCGACGCCCCCGTCATCACCGGGCGGTTGCGAGAGGTCGTGCCGGGCAGCAAGCTCAGTATGACGTTCGCGGGCACGTGGGCCGACGACGTGGCCGAACTGCCCGAGAGCGTCGTCACCTACGAGTTCGGGGAGTCGGCGATGCGCGTTCCGGGGCTGACGCACCTGACCCTCACGCACGAGGGTCTGCCCGACACGGATGCCGCGCGCAACGTGGAGCGCGGGTGGGTGCTCATCCTCTCGAGCCTCAAGACCCTGCTCGAGACCGGCCACGCGCTCGTTCCGGCGCCTGCCCCCGCACAGTGATCGACGACGGAGACCTCTGATGCAGTACGCGATCCTCGCCCAGGAGTCCGAAGCGGACTTCGCCGACCGCACCGATGCCGAAGCCGCCGACGCCTACTGGGCGGCGTGGGCCGGGTACGTCGCCGCCCTGCGCGAGAGCGGGGTCATGGATGCCGGGGCCGGCCTGCAGCCGCCGCACACCGCGACCACTCTGCGCGCGCGCGGAGGGTCCCTCGAAGTGCAGGACGGGCCGTTCGCCGATGTGAAGGAGGCGCTCGGGGGCATCTTCCTCATCGACGTCCCCGACCTCGATGCGGCCATGGAGTGGGCGGCGCGCTGCCCCGCGGCAGCCCGTGGCAGCGTCGAGGTGCGCCCCCTCATCCCTCCCATGCAATGAGCGGCACCACGGCAGACGAGGCGCTCGCCGCCGCGCACGCGGCGTACTTCGGGCGTCTCGTCGGCTGGCTGTTCCGCGCGTGCGGCGATCTGCAGCTGGCGGAGGATGCCGTGGCGGGCGCGTTCGTCGCCGCGGTCCCCGCGTGGCGGTTTGGGTCCGTCCCCGACGTGCCCGAAGCATGGCTGCGCGTCGCCGCGCGCAATCAGCTGCGCACCGCGCTCGGCCGCCGGGCCCGGGCCGTGCTGGTCGACCTCGACGAACTCGCCGAGACCGAGGCCGAGGCGCCCTCCGCCTCCGCCGTCGACGACCGGCTGGCGTTGCTCTTCGTGTGCGCGCACCCGGCCATCGATCCGCGCATGCATGCGCCGCTCATGCTGCAGACCGTGCTGGGGGTGGATGCCGCGCGTATCGCGACCATCTACCTCGTGCCCGCGGCCACCATGGGTCAGCGGCTGAGCAGGGCGAAGGCGAAGATCCGCGATGCCGGGATCCGGTTCCGGCTGCCCGACGACGGGGAGCTGCCGGCGCGGATCGGGCCGATCGTGCAGGCGGTCTACGGCGCCTACGGACTGGCCGACCCGATCGGCGAGATCGTCGCGCAGCGCGACGTCGACCTGCGGCACGAGGCGATCCGCCTCGCCGAGGTGATCACCGAGGTGCTGCCCGACGAGCCCGAGGGGTGGGGTCTGCTCTCGCTGTTCCTGCAGACCGAGAGCCGCCGCGCGGCTCGCGTGGTCGACGGCATGTTCGTGCCGCTGGACCGTCAGGACACCGCGTTGTGGTCACCGGCGTTGCGACAGCGTGCGGACCGGTGCCTGCGGCGCGCGCTGTCGCTCGGCCGGCCGGGGCGGTTCCAGCTCGAGGCCGCGATCAGCGCGGCCCACTCCGCCCGAGCCGACGGCGTCGGCGTCGACCGGCAGGCGGTGGTCACGCTCTACCGGGGTCTGCTGGAGGTGGCGCCCTCCGTCGGCGCGTCCATCGGCGCTGCGGGGGCGCTGCTCCACGCCGGCGATGTCGACGGGGCGGCCGCCATGCTCGATGCGCTGCCGGCCGACGCGGTGGGAGCGCACCAGCCGTACTGGATCTGCCGTGCCGAGGTCGCGGCCGCGCGGGGCGACCGGCTCGCGGCCACCGCCGCCCTCGACGTGGCGATCGGCCTCACCGCCGACCCGGCGCTCCGCCGCTATCTGCTCGAGCGCCGGGCGGGCTGATGCCGGCGCCCGGCGACCTGCGTCAAACCGCGGGGCGGAATCGCGGATCTCGCGCGCGAAAGCGGACCGTGGGTGCGATCCGTCCCCGCGGTTTCACGCCCGGGCCGGCTGACACCACACCCGCGCGCCGCGCTCAGGCGTCGGCGTCGACCAGGCCCTCGCCGACCGACTCGTCGCTCGTGCTCAGGCCGGCGAAACGGATCGCCGGGGCGCCCAGCTCGTACGCGGTGAAGAACACCGGCTTCTCGGTCTGGAGCATGTGCACGATCTCGTCGAACTGGTGCTGCGGCAGCTCGACCTGATGGAACCACTGATACGAGGCCTTGATCCGAGGAGGTCGGGGTTTGTAGGCTCGGCGGCACCCTCGCCCTCTGGAGTGCCATGAACCCGACGACCGTCCTCGCCTTCGCGCTCGCCGCCGTCGTCGCCATCGCCATCCCGGGGCCGACGGTGCTGCTCGCCCTCGCCAATGGGTCGCGGTACGGCGTGCGGCGCGCGACCTTCGGCATGCTCGGCGCGGTGGCGTCCGACGTGGTGCTCGTCGCGGCGGTCGGGGTCGGTCTCGGGGCTGTGCTTCTCGCGAGCGAGACGGCGTTCACGGTCGTGAAGTGGCTCGGCGTCGCTTATCTGGCGTTCCTGGGAATCCGGATGCTGCTGTCGCGGGGTGCCCTGCTGCACTCGGATCCTCGGGCCGACCCTCGTGGCGGCCGGCGGGCGCTGTTCATGAAGAGCTTCCTCGTGGCTGTGACGAACCCGAAGGGGTATCTGTTCGTCGGTGCACTGCTGCCGCAGTTCATCTCGCCGGCCGCGCCGCAGCTGCCGCAGTATCTCGTCATCGCGACCGTGTTCTGCGCCCTCGACTTCGCCATCATGTTCGCCTACGCGCTGCTCGGGTCGCAGGCGATCCGGCTGCTGAAGCAGCGCGGCGCCGTGTGGATCGAGCGCGTGTGCGGCGGCATCCTGCTCGGGCTGGCGGCGTGGCTCGCCACCACCCGCCGGGTCACCGCGTAGCGCGGGTCAGGCGCCGTGTGGATCGACGTCCACGTCGAGCCGCCCGATCGTGAAGAAGAACGGCGAAGGGACCGGCAGCCGCCGCCGGGCCCGCAGCGCGCGGGCGGCCCGACGCCACCACGGCATCGCCGCGGCCGCCGCGACGAAGAACACGTGCAGGCGTCGCGGCGTCTCGGGACGGTCCGACCACTGCGGCGACGGGCTGCACATCCCGCCGCGGTACCAGCCGTCGTCATCGAGGTCGGGATCGAGCACGAGATCGGGCGGCGACCAGTCCTCGAGCCGGGTTCCACGAGTATCGGATGCCGCGAGCCAGATGCCCTGCTTCGGGTACGGGTTCCGGCCGAACAGGTTCGAGTCGCGGGTGAGGGTGAGCAGGAAGCGGTCGCCGTCGGGAAGGACCACGGAGTCGTAGAACCCGGCGGTCGCGTCGCTGAAGACGACCGGGTCGCTCCACCCGGTCTCGCCGTCACGGCTCCGGGAGTACAGGATCGTGTGGTTGCCGTCCTTGTCGTCACCGACCTCGGTCAGCGCGAGGTACCGCATGTGCCAGAAGCCGTCGGCGTACTCGACCTTCGGCTCGAGGACGCCCTCGAGCCCGACGATGCCCTGTACCTCGATGGGCGTCGGGTGCGACATCCACTGGCCGTCCCTGCGCTCGAGGAAGCCGATGCGGTACGGGGCTGTCGTCGACAGCACGGTTTCGGTGGCCCGGCCCGCGTGGTAGATCCGCTCGACGGGTCGGCCGTCGACCTCGCCCTTCACGTAGCAGACGGAGTGCAGGCAGCGGTTCCAGCTTCCGCGCGCGGGTTGCCGGATGATGCGCTGAGGGCGTGACGGATGCCCCGGCACGGTGTCGAACTTCCAGTCGGGCGAGTCGAGGGGAGCTCCCTCGGGGAGCCGCGCCGTGAGGATGTTGGTCTTGAAGCCCCAGCCCATGCCGCCGATGAACATCGTCCACCGGCCGTCGAGGCGCACCACGCAGGGGTCGCTCATGCCGAGGACGCCTCGCAGCGGCGCATAGCCCTCGCGCATGTCGAGGAGCTTCTCGAGGCCGACCTGCCGGAACATCCGCGGACCTTCCCTTCCCCCTCCGCCTGTGTGCCATCTTCGTCGATCCGACGCGCTCGCGCCCTGCGACGGCGGATCGACGGAGGCGAAGTGATGGGATAGCGTCGATCCGCCCCTGAACCGCCGAGGAGTCCCGTGCCGCACTTCGACCTTCCGCTGAGCGCCTTGCAGACGTATCGCCCCGAGGTGCGGGAGCCGGCCGACTTCGACGAGTTCTGGGACGCCACGATTCGCGAGGCGCGGGTCGCGGCATCCGACCCCACCATCGACCGGGTCGAGACGCCCCTGACGACCCTCGACGTGTTCGACGTCACGTTCTCGGGATTCGCGGGCGACCCCGTGAAGGCGTGGCTCACCGTGCCGAAGAACGCCGACGGGCCGCTGCCCGCGGTGGTCGAGTTCAACGGATACGGCGGCGGACGCGGCCTGCCGGTGGAGCGCCTCGCGTGGGCGAGCGCCGGCTACGCGCACCTCTTCATGGACACCCGCGGGCAGGGGGCGGGATGGGGCAGCGGCGGCGCGACCTCTGACCCGCACGGGACGAGTTCGGGGCATCCGGGATCGATGACGCGCGGCATCGAGGACCCCTCCGACTACTACTACCGTCGGGTCTTCGCCGACGCCGTGCGGGCGGTCGACACGGCGCGATCGCTCCCGGTGGTCGATGCGTCTCGCGTGGCGGTTTGCGGCGCGAGCCAGGGCGGGGGCATCGCGCTCGCCGCGGGCGCGTTGTCGGGCGACCTGGTGGCCGTGATGCCGGATGTCCCGTTCCTGTGCCACTTCGAACGCGCGGTCGGCCTCACCGACGAGAACCCGTACCACGAGATCGTGCGGTACCTGTCGGTGTACCGCGGCCGCGAAGAGCGCGTGTTCGAGACCCTTTCGTACTTCGACGGCGTGAACATGGCGAAGCGCATCACCGCGCCCGCGCTGTTCTCGGTCGGCCTCATGGATCCGGTGTGCCCGCCGTCGACGGTGTACGCGGCGTTCAACCACTGCGCCGCGTCGGACAAAGACATCGCGGTGTACAACTTCAACCAGCACGAGGGCGGCGCCGTCTACCAATGGGTGCGGCAGGCCGAGTTCCTGTCATCGCGCGCCTGACGCCTGCGCGTCGGCGCTCTCGGGCTCGATTCTCGATTCGATGTCCGAAATCAGCTGTCGATCGCTCCTCCATGTCGAGAGTTCCCCTCTGGTGGGCGGAGTGATCGGGGGCTAGAACAGTGGACGTGGCAACCACGCGCGATGAGGCGCGAGAGGCCATTCAGGCCGCGCTCCTCCAGTGGCGCGACGTCGACGGCGTCGCCGACCCGACCATCCCCGTCTACACCGATGTCGACGGCGACGGGGTGCCCGACGTCTACGGCCTCGACGCGGAGGGTCGGCTCGAGCTGCGGCCGAGCGCCTGGGTCACTGACACGGTCTCGGTGTCGGACGGCTCGGGGATCGAGGGGGGTGTCGTCGGTGACTGAGCTGGTCTACGTGTTCCGCGACGGGCAGCGGCTCACCGCCCCGATGCTCGCCGACCTCGATCGTCTGGACGCGGCCTTCTTCGCCGAGTTCAAAGTGCACCTGATCCTCTCGTCGGGTGTGCGGCTGTTCACCGAGCAGGAACGGGTCTTCTTCGAGCGGTACCGCCCGGCCGGGCAGATCGCCGGTCGTCGGGTGTTCGACTGGCGCTGGTACCGAGGGGTGCTCTACGGGCGGATCTCGCCGGCCGGCACCGTCGCGGCGCCGGACTCCCCGCTCGCCAATCATGTTCTCGAGAACGGCACGGGTGCGGTCGACCTCCGCGATTCGGGCCATGACGCGGGGATCCTCAACCCCGGGTCGAGTAGGGCGCAGTGGATGCGCGCGGACGCGCGGCGATTCAACTACTTCGGCGAGGGTTACTCCTTCGGCGAGCCGTGGCATTGGAAGTACCTGGGGAATCCGAGGGGCGCCGGCTCCGCGCCGACGACCACGGTGAAGGAAGGCGACGAGATGTACAGCATCCGGGTCGACAAGAAGCATCAGTTCGGCGTTTCCGCCGAGTTCATCACGCACTACGGCAACCCGAAGCAGGCCGACATCACGCGGAGAGTCACGTCGGGTGTCGACGAGCTGCACGACCTCTCGGCCGCGCAGGCGACGGCGCTCCTCGACGGGCTCGGCATTCCGCGCGATGTCGTGCAGTTCGCCCACGGGCGGGTGCTGAACCCCCAGTCGGGTGCGTTCGAGCCGAACGGGACGTGGAGCCGGCACCGCGAGATCCTCGCGAACCTCGACCACAACAAGTGATGCAGCGCGAGCTCACGTTCGCGTGAGGTCGTCCCACGAGGCGAGCGGCACGATCCCCTCGGCGGCGGCGGCCAGCACGTCGTCGTCGGTGACGAGGGCGTCGGCCTGCAGCTTGGCGACTGCGAGGTACTCGGCCAGGGAGGTGTCGCCCCAGTCGAGCTGTTCGGCGATTTTCCACGCCGTGGCCCGCGACACCCGGTCGCCGAGGAGCCGGACCTTCAGTTCGGCGACGCCGTCGAGCGCTCGGCGGCCGGCGGCGGCATCCATCCGCCCTTCTCGCACCTCGCGGTACAGCGCCGATAGTGCGTGCGAGCGCAGGATCGCGGGCGCGACGAGCTGATGCTCGTTGCTCACGTTGACGTTCTCGCGGATGAGCCGGAGGGCGATGGGGGAGTCGATCGCGAAGCGCGTCATGCCCCGATGCTGGCAGAGACCCCTGACATAGCGGACGTGATGTTCGCGCATCGCATCGCGTGCGACGAGCACGGCGCTAGTGTGCTCGACATGAGCGAGGAGTGGCCGAACCTCGGCCCGGCGCACGAGATCGACGGGTTCGTCGAGCCGATGCTGTGGGGCACGTCGACGTACGCGATCATCCGGATGCCGACGGCCCTCGTCGCGGCCGCACAGGCCGCGGGCACGCGGCGCGTCGGCGGAACGCTCGACGAGGTCGAGGTGAATCTCGCTCTGACGCGCGCGCCGGTCATCGACGACACGTTCGTGTGGTCGGGTGCGTCGCTGCTCCGCCGGATGCGTCTCGAACCGGGCGACCCCGTGCGCGGGTGGCTCGCGCCCGTCGATCCCGACTTCGTCCTCGTCCCGTCGGACGTCGCCGCAGCGTTCGACGCCGCCGGCGCTCGCGACGCCTGGGAGGGCCTGCCACCCGCCAAGCGCCGGCAGCGCCTTGTGCCCGTCGAGTCGGCCGCGACGGCGGCGACCCGCGCCCGGCGCATCGACGCGCTCGTCTCGGCGCTCGGCTAGTTGCTGCCCACGGGGGGCTCGGCGTGGCGGCGGTAGACGTCGACCACCTGCCGCAGGTACTCGGTGATGACGTCCTGCTCTTCGGCCGTGAAGCCGTCGAGCACGGCGTCGATGTCGCCGATCATGGGCAGGAGCACCGACATGGCCTCCGCCGCCGACGATTTCGTGGGAACGACGCGGATCGCCCGGCGATCGGTGGGGTGCCGTTCGCGGGTCACGTGACCCAGCGCGACGAGCCGGTCGACCATGACCGTCGTCGATGCGGTCGAGATCCCCAGGCGGCGTGACAGTTCGCTCGGCGCGAGCGGGCCCGAGGTGAGCAGGTGCTCCATCGCCTCGAGATCGGTCTGGTTGACCGTGAGGTGACGACGCATCCGCTCCTCGAACAGGTCGCTGACCACGATCAGCTCGCGGAGCAGCACCGTCGGCGTGCGCGGCTCAGCACCGGCGGCCGCCAGCGGTGGGGCGGTGTCCATACCGGCCGATGCGTGTGTGGCAGAGGCATCCATGTGGAGATTTTAGCGCAGTTGTGCTAGATATCTCGTATCTAGTTTTTCTAGCAATCTGCATGACTAGCGAAAGGCGCTCCGCCATGGACGGTTTCCTCCGATTCGTCACCTCCGCCAAGACCTCGTGGATCGTCCTCGTGCTCGCCGCGCTCGCGGCGGGAGGGATCTTCGCGCTGGGCAGCGGCGCGGAGGAGGAGACGGCACCGCCCGTGGGCCTCCCCGACTCCGCCGAGTCGGTGCGCGCGGACGCGCTGCTCGACGAATTCCCCAGCGCAGACACCACCTCGGCGCTGCTCGTGTACGAAGCCGACGGCGACGAGCTCTCGGCCGACACCCTCGCGGCGATTCAGGAGGCGGCGATGGGAGACCTCGCCGACTTCACCCCCGACGGCTTCATCCCGCCCGCCCAGGTGTCGGACGACGGCAAGGTGGCGCTGCTCGTCGTACCGCTCGAGCCCGAGTCGGACGTCACCGTTCAAGCGGAGCGGGCGCAGGAGATCCGGGATGCCGCGTCCGAGGGCATCGACGACGCCAGGGTGTACCTCACCGGCGCCGAAGGCTTCGAGGTCGACGTGGCCGCCGTGTTCGAGGGTGCCGACTTCACGCTGCTCCTCACGACCGTCATCGTGGTCGCCATCCTGCTGATCATCACGTACCGCAGCCCGTGGCTCTGGATCGTGCCGCTCGTGGTCATCGGCACCGCCGACGCACTGGCCGGAATCATCGCCACGCGCGTCGCATCGGCGGCGGGAATCGTGCTGGATGCCTCGATCAGCGGCATCCTGTCGGTACTCGTCTTCGGTGCGGGCACCAACTACGCCCTCCTCCTCATCGCCCGCTACCGCGACGAGCTGCGCATCCACACCGACCGCCGGGAGGCCATGCGCAAGGCCCTCCGTGGCGCCGGCCCCGCCATCATCGCGAGCGGATCGACGGTCGCCCTCGCCCTCGCCACGCTGCTGCTCGCCGAACTGGCCGGCAACCGCGCCCTCGGCCTCGCCTGCGCCGTCGGCATCCTCGTCGCGATGGCCTTCGCGCTGATCGTGCTGCCGGCGGCCCTCGTGCTCTTCGGCCGCGGCCTGTTCTGGCCGTACATCCCTCGGTTCGGGTCGGCCGACGCGGTGGCTCGCAGCCCGTGGGGCAAGCTCGGCCGCGCCGTCTCGCGCCGCCCGGTGATCGTCGCCACGAGCGGCTTCGTCGTGCTGGCAGCGCTCGCGAGCGGACTCTTCTTCGTGCAGACCGGCCTTTCGCAGAGCGAGCGCTTCCTGCAGAAGCCCGAAGCCGTGCAGGGCCAGGAGATCCTCGCCGACGCGTTCTCCGCCGGCGCCGGGTCGCCGGCCGTCGTGGTCCTCCCGTCCGACGACGCGGAGGAGGCGGTCGAGACGCTCACAGATCTCGACGGCGTCGACAGCGCGACGATCTCCGAAGAGAGCGACGATCTCACCCGCATCGACGTGGTGCTGTCGGATGCCGCGGAGACGCCGGCCTCGTACGCCACGGTGGAGCGCATGCGCGACGCCCTGCAGGACGTCGGCTCGGGCGAGGCGCTCGTCGGCGGGCTCGACGCCCGATCGCTCGAGGTCGCGCAGGCGCAGCAGCGGGATCAGGCGCTCATCATCCCGCTGATCCTGCTGGTGGTCTTCATCGTGCTGGTCGTGCTGCTGCGCGCCCTGCTCGCACCGGTGCTGCTGCTCGTGGCCGTCGTCGCGAGCTACTTCTCGGCCGTCGGCGCAGCGTGGTGGCTCTTCCAGTCGCCGCTGTTCGAGTTCCCCGCGATCGACACCAACGTGCTGCTGTTCAGCTTCCTGTTCCTGGTCGCGCTGGGTGTCGACTACAGCATCTTCCTCGTCACCCGCGCGCAGGAGGAATCGCGCGAGCTCGGCACGACGCAGGGCATGATCCGGGCGCTCGCCGCCACCGGCGCGGTCATCACCAGCGCAGGCATCCTGCTCGCCGCGGTGTTCGCCGTGCTCGGCGTGCTGCCGCTCATCACGCTCACCCAGATCGGCGTCATCGTGTGCATCGGCGTGCTGATCGACACCCTCCTCGTGCGCACCGTCATCGTGCCGGCGATGGCGTTCATCGCCCGCGACCGCTTCTGGTGGCCGCGCAAGCCCGTGATGTCGGACGCGGCCGCCCGCGAGCGCGAGCTCGACGCGCTCGCCGAGCGCACCGTAGAGGAGCGGCAGGCAGCCGAGCGCGAGCCGGCACCCATCTCGTGACTTCGACCATGACGACAGGAGGGTGAATCGGATGCCGGCGATCGAGGCCCGCGGACTCACGAGGCGCTTCGGGGAGTCCGCCGCGGTCGACGGGGTCGACCTCATGGTAGAAGACGGCGAGATCTACGGCTTCCTCGGACCGAACGGCGCGGGCAAGTCCACGACCGTGCGGATGCTGGTGACGCTGCTGAAGCCGAGCGCGGGAGACGCCGTCGTCGCGGGATACTCCGTCTCGCGGCATCCGGCCGACGTCCGCCTGCGCATCGGCGCCGCCCTGCAGTCGACCGCGCTCGACAAGAACCAGACCGGTCGCGAGGTGCTGCGCCTGCAAGGGCGCCTGTACGGGCTGAGCAGGACCCAGATCCGGCGCCGCATCGACGAACTGGCCGACCTCGTCGACATCGGCGACGCCCTGGACGCCCGCATCTCGACCTACTCCGGCGGCATGAGGCGACGGCTCGACCTGGCCGCGGCGCTCGTGCACGCACCGCAGGTGCTCTTCCTCGACGAACCGACCACGGGCCTCGACCCCATCAGCCGGGCCCGTATGTGGGACGAGGTGCGCCGGCTGAACCGCGACGCGGGCGTGACCGTCTTCCTCACCACGCAGTACCTCGAGGAGGCGGACCGGCTCGCCGACCGGATCGGGATCATCGATCGCGGCCGGATCGTCGCGGAGGGCACGCCGTCGTCGCTCAAGAGGTCGGTCGGCACCGACCTCGTGCTCGCCGCGATGCGATCGCCCGCGCCGGAGCTCGCCGACCGCCTGCGCGCCCTCCCGGGCGTGGATCGGGTGGACGTGCACGACACGGGTCTCACCATCGCGGCGCAGGACGGATCGAAGGTCGTCGGGCCGGTCGCCGTGGTGCTCCACGAGGCGGGAGTCGACGTCGAGGAGCTGACGCTGCGCACGGCATCGCTCGACGACGTCTTCCTGGAAGTGACCGGAACGCGCTTCGCGTCGGACGCAGAGGAGGAGAAGCCATGAGCGGCACCGCGACCCGCACCGCCACCACCCGCACGCCCACGGCCCGGCCCGCCGGGTTCTTCCGCGACCTCGCCAGCGTGGCCGGGCGCGCCCTGCGCGGCGTGACGCGCGAGCCCGAGGCGATCGTGCCGGCGCTGATCATCCCGATCTTCTTCTTCGCCGTCAACGTCGGATCGCTCCAGGAGATCGCTCCGGCCGTCGGGATCTCGGACTACCGGGCGTTCCAGCTGCCGGTCGCGATCATCTTCGCCGTCACGGGTGTCAACCGCGCGCAGGCGCTGCAGCAGGACATCGCGGGCGGCTACTTCGACCGCCTGCTGATGGCGCCCGTCGCGCGCTCGGCGCTGCTGCTAGGACTGCTCGTCGCGGACTTCGTGCTCGTCGTCGCGCTGTCGATCCCGGTCCTCGTGCTCGGCGCGCTGCTCGGGATCGAGTACGTGACGGGGGTCGCCGGGCTCGTGGTGTTCCTCCTCCTCGCGGGCGCGTGGGGGCTGGCCTTCAACGGATTCGCGTACGCCATCGCGCTGCGCACGGGCTCGGCGGGGGCGGTCGGGGCGAGCTTCGTGCTGTTCTTCCCGTTCGCCTTCCTGACGACGACGTTCGTCCCCGAGGACGCCCTCACGGGGTGGCTCGCCACCGTGGCGGCGTTCAATCCGGTCACGTACGTGCTCGCCGCGCTGCGGTCGCTCATCTCCGACGGGTGGGATCCCGTCGTCCTGGTCGGTGGCGCCGTCGCCGTCGCGGGCGTCGCGGCCGTCTCGTTCACGCTGTGCATCCTGGCGATGCGCGGTCGCATCCGTCGCGGTTAGCCGGCGCGGAAGGCGTATCCCGCATTACGAATCTGTTACAGAGTAGACAAACCGTAATGCGTGCTACAGAATCTCAGAGCGGCGTTCATCGGCGAGCGCCCCCTGAGAAAGGTACCCGAATGGAACACCTCACCCCCCGCCACCGCCGGTTCGCCCTCGCCGCCGCAGCTCTCGCGGCCACGGGGGTCCTCGTCGCCGGCTGTGCCGCGGCATCCGGCAACGAGACGGACTCGGGATCGTCCGACGCGGGCGACTCGGTCGAGATCCTCGGCACCGAGATCACGGTCGACGACGACGCGCGCGCGCTCCTCCCCGAAGACATCGCCTCGGCCGGTTCGGTCACCGCCGCGACCGACGCGCCCTACGCCCCCTTCGAGATGTTCGTCGAGGAGGGCTCCGAGGAGCTCACCGGCGTCGACGTGCTCCTCGGCCAGGCGATCGGCGCGAAGCTCGGCATCGACGTCGAATTCGCCCAGCAGGGCTTCGACGGCATCATCCCCGCGCTCCAGGCGGGCAACTACGACCTCACCATCTCGGCGATGACCAGCAGCGTCGAGCGCATGGACGTGCTGACCTTCGTCGACTACTCGGCATCGGGCACCGGCATCCTGACCCGCGCCGGCAACCCCGACGACATCGAGACCTATCTCGACCTCTGCGGCAAGAACGTCGCGGTGCAGACCGCGACCAGCCAGGTCGAACTCGTCAACGACGTGTGGCAGGCCGAGTGCGAGGCCGAGGGTCTCGACCCGATCGTGCTGTCGGAGTTCCCGTCCGACTCCGACGCCCAGCTCGCCATCACCGCGGGCAAGGCCGCCGCGTCGCTGCTCACCAAGCCCAGCGCCGGCTACGTCGCCAAGACCACCAACGACGGCAACACCTTCATGGTGGTCGAGGACCCGACCGCTCCCAACGGCTACGACGCCACCCTCAACGGGATCGGCGTGCTGAAGGAGAACGAGGAGTTCGCCGAGGCGATCCAGGCCGCCCTCCAGTCGCTGATGGACGACGGCACGTACGAGACGATCCTCGCCGAGTTCGGTGTCGAGGGCATCGGCATCGACGAGGCGACCATCAACGGCGCGGCGTCCTGAGAAGGGAATCCGGGGGCGGATGCCGCAACCGGCGCCGCCCCCGGACAACCCCTCGCCCCCGACCGACCCGCTGAACATCTAGGAGCATCATGGCCGCAACGTCGCAGCCGCTCGCCGGCACCCCGGCGCCTCCCACCGACAGCCCCGCACCGATCAAGGCCGTGCCCCTCCGCCACCCGTGGCGCTGGGTGTCGGGCATCGTCGTCGGGCTCGTCACGGCGGCGTTCCTGCTGGCCTTCGCCCAGAACCCGAACATCGACTGGCCGACGGTCGGCGAGTACCTCTTCGCGCCGCTCACCCTGCAGGGGCTCGCGACCACCATCTACCTGACCGTCGCCGCCATGACGATCGGTCTCGCCGGCGGCATCGTCGTGGCGATCATGCGGCTCTCGCCCAACCCGGTGCTAAGGGTGGTGAGCGGCCTCTTCGTGTGGGTGTTCCGCGGCACCCCCGTGCTGCTCCAGCTCATCTTCTGGGGCTTCATCGGCGCGTTCATCCCCAAGATCGTCGTGGGCATCCCGTTCACCAGCATCGAGTTCTGGTCGGTGTCGACGAGCGACCTCATCCCGGCGACCGTCGCGGCCCTGCTCGCCCTGGGCCTCAACGAGATGGCGTACGCCTCCGAGATCGTGCGCGCCGGCATCACCTCCGTCGACCACGGCCAGACCGAGGCGGCCCACTCGCTCGGCATGACGCCGGGCCGCACGATGCGGCGCATCATCCTCCCGCAGGCGATGCGCGTGATCGTGCCGCCGATGGGCAATGAGGTCATCACGATGCTGAAGACCACGGCGCTCGTCTCGGTGATCGCGGGACGCGACCTGATGTCGAACCTGCAGGCCGCGTACGCCCAGAACTTCAAGATCATCCCGCTGCTCGTCGTCGCCGCGATCTGGTACCTCGTGCTCACCAGCATCCTGGCCGTCCCGCAGGCGTGGCTCGAGCGCCGTTACGGCCGCGGGGTCGCGGGGGCGCGCGAGAGCAGTGCGCTGCGCGTGTGGCGCTCGTGGAAGGCCGGAAAGAAGTGACCGTCATGATCCCCACCCAGCCCGTCGAACCCGCGGTCGAGACGACCACCTCGGCCATCATCGACGCCCGCGACGTGCACAAGCGCTTCGGATCGCTCGAGGTTCTCAAGGGCATCACGCTCCAGGTGCAGCGCGGTCAGGTCGCCTGCCTTCTCGGGCCCTCGGGCTCGGGCAAGTCCACGTTCCTGCGCTGCATCAACCACCTCGAGAAGATCGACTCCGGTCTGATCCGCGTCGCCGGTCGCACGGTCGGCTACGAGGAGCGCAACGGCAAGCTGTACGAGCTCCCCGTCAAGGCGGTCGCCCGCCAGCGCCGCGGCGTCGGCATGGTGTTCCAGAGGTTCAACCTCTTCCCGCACATGACCGCACTCGAGAACATCGTCGAGGCTCCGGTGCAGGTGCTGGGGACCTCGCGGGCCGCGGCGCGTGAGCGCGCACACGAGCTGCTCGACCGCGTCGGTCTCGCCGACAAGGCCGGCGCCTACCCGAGCGCGCTCTCGGGCGGGCAGCAGCAGCGCATCGCGATCGCCCGGGCCCTTGCGATGGACCCCGAGGTCATGCTCTTCGACGAGCCCACGTCGGCCCTCGACCCCGAGCTCGTCGGCGATGTTCTCGACGTCATGCGCGACCTCGCGGCATCCGGAATGACCATGATCGTCGTCACGCACGAGATCGGGTTCGCCCGCGAAGTCGGCGACATCGCGGTGTTCATGGACGGCGGCGTCGTCGTCGAGCAGGGGCGCCCCGACGACGTGCTGGTGAACCCGCGCGAGGCCCGCACGCAGGCCTTCCTCGGCAAGGTCCTGTAGTGCCGTCCCGAACCGCCGCGGCCCCTCCGACACCGGCCGCGCTGCTCGCCCATGCCGAGGCGCTGATGCCTCGCTTCCGCGACGACCTGCGTGCGCTCGTCGGCATCGACTCCGGCTCGGCTTCGCCCGACGGCGTCGACGCGGCAGGCGCCTGGTGCGTCGAACGTCTCGCGGCGCTCGGCTTCGGAGTGGAGCGGATGCCGACGGCGCCCGTCGACGGCACCCGATACGGCGGGGTGGTGGTCGGGCGCAAGACCGGCCGCGGCACCAAGCGCATCCTGCTGTTCGCGCACCTCGACACCGTCTTCGCCGACGGCACCGCCGCTGCACGGCCGTACCGCGAGGTCGACGGCCGCGCCTTCGGGCCCGGGGTGTGCGACGACAAGGCCGGGGTGGTCGCCGCCCTGCACGCCGCGCAGCTTCTCGGCGAGACCGGATTCGACGACTTCGGCGAGCTGATCGTCGCGTTCACGCCCGACGAGGAGGTCGGGTCGCCGGCCTCGGGAGCGATGCTCGCGTCGCTCGCCGCCGGCGTGGACGCCGCCCTGTGCCTGGAGGGCGCGCGCGAGAACGGCGACCTCGTCACCGCCCGCAAGGGCGTCGCCGACGTGCGGATCCGCGTGCGGGGCCGCGCCGCCCACGCGGGGGTCGAACCGCACCGCGGCCGCAACGCCGCCGTCGAGGCCGCGCACCTGCTGCTCGACCTGCAGGCGTTGAACGACGCCCGGCCGGGCCTGACGGTGAACGTCGGAGTGGTCACCGCCGGGGAGCGGCCCAACGTCGTCCCCGCCGCCGCCGAACTGTCGGGCGAGGTGCGCGCCGTCACGCTCGCCGACCTCGAGTGGGCGCTCGCCGCGATCGAAGCCCGCGCCGCAGCCCCCGTCGTCGAGGGTGTCTCGTGCGAGGCCGAGCGGATGGCCGTCTGCCCGCCGCTCGAAACCTCCGCCACCGCGGACCTCTTCGCCGCCGTCGAGGCGGTCGCCGCCGAACTGGGTCTCGTCGTCGGCGGCGCGGCCACCGGCGGGGTGTCGGACGCGAACTTCGTCGCGGCGACCGGCGTGCCCGTGCTCGACGGGCTCGGCCCCGTCGGCGGTGACGACCACGCCGAGAGCGAGTGGCTCGACCTGACGAGCGTGCCGGGTCGCGTCGCCATGCTGGCCGGGCTCGTCATCCGCGTCGCCGCGGGATGAGCGCGCTACTGTCGTCTCCGGAGGTGCCCGACATGGCCGAAGCCGGAATGGCGGAGTCGATCCGGCGTGGGATGGCCGACTGTTCGCCCGCCGAGCGCAAGGTCGCGCGCGTGCTCCTCTCGGCCTACCCGTCGGCCGGCTTCGAGACCGTCGCCCGCCTCGCGGAACGCGCGAGCGTCAGCGGCCCGACGGTGCTCCGGTTCGTGCAGAGACTCGGCTACAAGGGCTTCCCCGACTTCCAGGAGGCGCTTCGGCGCGACCTCGACGAACGGTCGGCGTCGCCGCTGCGCATCCACCAGAGCCAGGGTCCCCGCGACGGCGACAGCGGCACCCTGCGCGACCGCGCCGCGGCGATCTCGCAGCGCACGCTTCAGCAGACGTTCGCCGAGGTCAGCACGCACGACCTCGACCGGTGCGTCGAACTCATCTCGACGGCATCCGGTTCCGTTCTCGTGGCGGGGGGACGGTACTCGGGGCTTCTCGGACGCGTGCTCGCGCAGCACCTCGAGCAGCTGCGGCCGAGGGTGAGGGTGCTTCCCGAGGCTCCGTCCGCTCGCGCGGCGCTCGTCGAAGACCTCGGGCGGCGCGACGTGCTCGTGCTGTTCGACTTCCGCCGGTACGAGGAGCACACGCAGCGCCTCGCGAAGGCGGCGCGCGCGCGGCACGCGTCGGTGGTGCTGTTCACCGACATCTGGCTGTCGCCGATCGCGTCGGACGCCGACGTCGTGCTGACGAGCGAGACCGCGGCCCCGTCGCCGTTCGACGCCCTGACGCCGATCCTGGCGCTCGTCGAGACCGTCGTCGCCGGCTGCTTCGACCGCCTCGGCGATGCGGCGGTGGAGCGGATGTCGCGTGCCGACCGCGCCGCGAACGACCTCGGCCTGTACTGAGGTCTGGGCGTCGAGCCGCGGGCTGGCGCGGGGGTAGAGTCCTCAGCGTGGAGCAGCGCGTCCGACCGGGGACGGCGAGGTGGCGGATCGCGACATCGCTGGGGCGGCGCATCCACCCGGCACAGGCGGTCGCGCTCGGCTTCGGAGCGGCGATCGCCGTCGGAACGATGCTGCTCATGCTGCCGATCTCGAAGGTGGGACCCGGCGGCGCCTCCTTCGTCGAGGCGCTGTTCACGGCCACGAGCGCCGTCTGCGTCACCGGCCTCACGGTGGTCGACACCGTCACGTACTGGACGCCCTTCGGCCAGGTCGCGATCCTGCTGATGATCCAGCTCGGCGGGCTCGGGATCATGATCTTCGCGGCGCTGATCGGGCTCGTCCTGGCCCGGCGGCTGTCGGTGCGGTCCCGGCTCAACACGGCCGCCGAGGCGAAAGCGGTCGGCATCGACGACGTGCGCGGGCTCGTCCGGGGGATCGTGCTGACGTCGCTCGTGATCGAGGCCTGCGTCTTCGTGCTCCTCACCCCGCGGTTCCTGCTCGGGTACGGGTACGACCTGGGCGCGGCGGCGTGGCACGGCCTGTTCCACGCGGTCTCCGCCTTCAACAACGCGGGGTTCGCGCTGTACAGCGACAACCTCATGGGTTTCGTGGCCGACCCCTTCATCTGCCTGCCACTCTGCGCGGCGATCATCCTCGGCGGCCTGGGCTTCCCCGTGCTGTTCCAGCTGCGGAAGGAGTTCCGTCGCCCCCTGCACTGGTCGATGAACACGAAGATCGTCCTGTGGGCGTCGGTGGTCCTCCTGATCCTCGGCACGGTCTACATCACCGTGCTGGAGTGGAACAACCCGCGCACGTTCGGTCCACTGGACCCGTGGGCGCGGGTGCTCGCGGGGTTCTTCCACTCGGTGCAGACCCGGACCGCCGGCTTCAACTCGGTCGACATCGGCGCCATGCACGACGAGACCTGGCTCGGCATGGACGTGCTCATGTTCATCGGGGGCGGTCCAGCCGGCACCGCGGGCGGCATCAAGGTGACGACGTTCGCCGTGCTGTTCTTCATCATGATGACCGAGCTGCGCGGCGAGGGAGCCGTCAACATCTTCGGCAAGCGCCTGTCGCGCGCGGTGCACCGCCAGGCGATCACCGTGGTGCTGATCGCCGTCGCCGCGGTCGTCGCCGGGGCGGGCCTGCTCATGCTCCTGACGGGCGAAGCCCTCGACCGCGCGATCTTCGAATCGATCTCGGCGTTCGCTACCGTGGGGCTGTCCACCGGGATCACGTCGAACCTGCCCGAGACGGCGGAGGTCGTGCTCATCGTCCTGATGTTCCTCGGACGCCTCGGGCCGCTGACACTGGGGTCCGCCATCGCGCTGCGGGAACGCCGCATCCTGTATGAACTCCCCAAGGAAAGGCCCGCCATTGGCTAGGTTCTCTCTGTTCGGCGCGGCGGACACGTCACGCCGCATCGCCGAAGCGGACTCGGTCGCCGTCATCGGGCTCGGCCGGTTCGGGAGTTCGCTCGCTCTCGAGCTCATGGGCGGGGGCACCGAGGTGCTCGGGATCGACCTCGACGAAGACCTCGTGCAGGCCCTGAACGGTCAGCTGACCCAGGTCGTGCGCGCCGACTCGACCAAGCAGGAAGTGCTGCAACAGCTCGCCGTGGACGAGTTCGACCGCGTCGTCGTGGCGATCGGCGGCAACATCTCGGCATCCATCCTCACGTGCTCGCTGCTGCTGAATCTCGACGTGCCGGTGATCTGGGCGAAGGCCGTCGACGACCAGCATGGCCTCATCCTCGAACAGCTCGGCGTCCACCACGTCATCTACCCCGAGAAGGACATGGGGCGCCGAGTCGCGCACCTCGTGCGGGGGGCCGCCCTCGACTTCATCGAGGTGGCCGCCGGATACGCGATGGTGAAGGCTCCGGTTCCGGCGCGGATCGTCGGGCAGCGCCTCGGCGACACCGGCCTGCGCAAGACGCACGGGGTCACGATCGCGGCGT
This sequence comes from Microbacterium sp. NPDC057407, assembly GCF_042803895.1. Lineage (NCBI taxonomy): Bacteria > Bacillati > Actinomycetota > Actinomycetes > Micrococcales > Microbacteriaceae > Microbacterium > Microbacterium sp. NPDC057407. Next base: position 29,474 of record NZ_JBHVCA010000008.1, read on the forward strand.
TCCAGCACGACGGGGAGTGGCGCAACGCCGACAACGACACCGTTCTGCAGCCCGACGACACGCTGCTGATCGTCGGGCCCACCCGCGACGCGGAGAACTTCGCCCAGCTGCGGTGACTATGCGGATCGGGGCCTGGCGGCAGCTGCGATTTTGGTTTGGGGCGCCGATCTATCGGGGCGCGCCGGGTCGGGCGGCGTGTCGCGCGCAACTCGCGCCCCAAACCCGACCCGCCGGACGGCGGGGCGGCGGCGCGCCGCGCGCGATCCGCGCCCCGAACCCAGCCCGCACGCCCGACACCTGCGGACAGCGCCCCGGCGGGGCGTCAGCGCAGCACGCGGCCCGAGATGGCGAGCGCCATTCGGCGCGGCATCCAGCCCACCAATCCCGCGGTGATCGCGTTGAGGCGACCCGAGACGAAGCTCGGGGGAGTGTTCTTGCGGTCCAGCTCGGACAGCGCGCGGGTGACGACCTTCTCGGGCGTCTCGAACCGGCCGACGGCGGCGTCGGGCGTGCCGACCACGTCGAAGAACTCGGTGCGGGTGGCGCCGGGGCTGACCGCGAGCACCGACAGCCCTGAGCCCTTCGTCTCGTAGGCGAGCGCCTCGGTGAAGCTCAGCACGAACGCCTTCGTGGCGCCGTACACCGCCATGTTGGGGCACGGCTGGTAGGCGCCGGTGCTGGCGATGCTGACGAGCGCGCCGTTGCCGGCCGCGACCAGGTCGGGCAGGAACTCACGCGTCAGGTTCACCAGCGCCGCGACGTTCACCTGCACCATCTCGGCGACACGGGCGGGGTCGGCGTCGGCGAACGCGCCCTTCATGCCGAAGCCGGCGTTGTTCACGAGGGTGCTGAGTCGGATGCCGCGGCTCTCGAGCTCTCGGTGGATCTGCGACGGCGCATCCGTGGCCGTGAGGTCGATGCTGAGGGCGGTCGCGGTGATGCGGTGCTCGGCCTCCAGCCGGGACGCGAGATCGCGCAGCCGGTCGGCGCGCCGTGCGACGAGCACGACGTCGGCGCCGCGTGCGGCGAGCTGGCGGGCGAACTCCTCGCCCAGGCCCGAGCTCGCCCCGGTGATGAGAGCAGTGGTTCCGCGATAGGTCATGGTCATGACACCCAATGTAGACAGTGACAGCATTGTTGTCAACGTCTACATCCGCGGTAGGGTGGGGACGTGGCATCCGCTCCCTATCATCACGGCAATCTCCGCACCGCTCTGCTCGAGCGCGCGTGGGACGTCATCGACGCCGACGGGGTCGAGGCGCTGTCGCTCCGCGGGCTCGCGCGCGACGTCGGTGTGAGCCACGGTGCCTCCGCCCGGCACTTCCGCGACCGCCAGGCGCTTCTCGACGCGGTGGCCGTCGAGGGCTTCGCGCGGCTCAACGCCGCGCTGGGCCGAGCGACCGGGGGAGAGGGGCCCTTCGCCGACCGGCTGCGCGCGGCCGGTGAGGCGTACATCGCCTTCGCCGTGCGGCACGGCGCGATCCTCGACGTGATGTACGCGGCCAAGCACCACCCCGAGGCGACCGACGAGCTCGTCGCCGCCAGTCACGTGGGCATGACGGGGCTCGTCGAGCTCTTCACCGCCGCGCAGGCGAGCGGCGAGGCGGCCGCGGGGGATGCGGAGCGGCAGGCGCTCGTCGCCTTCGCCGCCGTGCACGGGGTCGCCGCGCTCGCCACCGCCGACCTGCTGAACGGCGTGGAATGGCAGGATGCCGCGGACGCCGTGCTGTCGTTCCTCACCGCCGGCGTCCGGGCCTGACCCGCGCGCGAGAGGGCTGCCCGGCGGCGAGGAGCCGGGCAGCCCTGGGCCGCGCCTTACGGAACGGCGGTGATGTCGAGCCGCAGGCCGCTGAACGACACCGACCCCGACGGTGTACGCCACGCCGCGGTGGCGTCGTCGCGGGTGAGCGTGTTCACGAACTGCGGACCGGACTCGAAGCTCGTCCCCTGCCCGGTGCGCGACGCCGACGCGACGACCTCGCGGGCGAGGTCGCGCAGCGTGTAGACGCCGCCGGCCCCGTCGAGCGAATCCCAGACATCGGCGCGGGGTGCGGCATCCGCCCCTCGCGGCTTCACGGGCTCGGACTTCTTCGCCTTCTTCACCGACACGACGTCGCCGATCACGATGGTGTCGCCGGCGTTCGCGTAGCTCCAGCGCACGCCGGTGACGCCACCGGCGCCGTCGTCCTGAGCCGCACGGACGTCGATCACCGAGGCGCCGTTCTCGCCGATGACCGTGCCCTTGCCGCTGCGCCGGTCGAGCACCACGGCGGTGGTCTCGTCCACGCCGAGCACGAACGGGTGGCCGGTCTCGAGCGCGAGCTTCGGGGCCCGGCCCTGGCGTCCCCAGGTCGTGAAGTGGCTGTCGATGAGCACCCCGTCGACGAAGCCGAAGCCGCCGTAGGGCAGGTAGCCCAGGGTGCGGGGGTCATCGAGGTAGCCGGCGGTGGCGCCGTCGCGCCAGGCCTCGTACGACTCACCGCCCGTGATCATGTCGGGTCCCTGCTGGATCGTGAGGCCCGCGCTGACGCCGGCGACCACGCCGCGGGCGGCGACCTCGCGGATCGCGCTCATGACGGGAGTGTCGGTGCAGTCCGTGAAGGCCTCGAGCTCGGCATCCGTGCAGTCGAAGAGCGTGCGCACGTAGCGCATCTGGTCGCCGCCGCCGAAGAAGACGCCGGTGGATGCCGCGACCTGCGCGCGCACCTCGGGGTCGTCGGCCCGTGCGGGCGTGTAGGGGTCGCCGGTGTAGTTGACGCCGCTGTCGATCGGCACCGCGTAGGTCTCCGCCCCGTACCGCTGGAACAGCTCGGAGTAGTACAGGCCATTGGCGGCGGCGTTGTTCTTGGTGGGGTCTGCGGCGTCCGCGGGGGTGCGGGCCGCCGAGGCGGCGGCCGTGACGATGGCGATCCGGGCCTTCGCCGGACCGGCACCGTCGGGGTCGGCGAGGTCGACGATGCTGCGGAGGATCTCGTCGTTCTCGGCGAGGTTCCCGCCGATGAGCACGGCGTGCGGGGACGGCTGATGCGGGTGCTTCGCGGGTGCCGCGACAGCGGATGCCGCGGGCAGGAGCGAGATCGCGACCGCGAGCGTCGCGACCGCCACCCCCGTGGTCGGGTGAATGGTGCGCATGGTTCTCCTTTGAAACAGCGGATACAGAATCGGGTCTGCTGTGTGAGAATCTAACGCACATTACACCTCGACGGAAGGTCGCCGATGACGCCCCCTCCCCTCGCCCCGGTCGCCGACGCGCCCGTGCCCCGCACCGCGCCCGACGCGGCGCCACCGGTGGCGGCCATGCACACGGTCGGTCCCGACGCCGAGGCGCTCGTCGCCGACGTCTTCGACTACGCCCGGCGCCGTGCGCTGCACCCCTCGGTCCCGCTCGACCGGCCGCAGTCCCCGGCCGACCTGCGGCGCCTGGCCGGCGACTCGATCCGCGCCGAGGGGATCGGTGCGCGACGGGCGCTCGGGGTGTTCGAGCATGTGCTCGCCCCCGCGTGCATCTCGACCGACCACCCGGCGTACCTCTCGTTCATCCCCTCCGCGCCCACGAAGGCCGCGCTCGCGTTCGACGTCGTGGTGTCGGCCTCGGCCGTCTACGGCGGCTCGTGGATGGAGGGGGCCGGCGCGGTCTTCGCCGAGAACGAGGTGCTCGCCTGGCTCGCGTCCGAGTTCGGGCTCCCGGCGAGCGCCGGCGGCGTCTTCGTGCAGGGCGGCACCATCGGCAACCTCTCCGCGCTGGTGGCGGCTCGCGAGCAGGCGCGGCGGCGGCGGCGCGACGAAGGGGAGCGGATGCCGGAGCGCTGGGCGGTCGTGTGCAGCGCCGAGGCCCACTCGTCCATCGCCTCGGCGGCCGCCGTGATGGACGTCGATGTCGTGCCCGCGCCGGTCGATGACGAAGGACGCCTGCGGGGCGAAGCGGTCGCCGCAGCCATCGCCCAGGCCGCCGGCGAGGTGTTCGCCGTCGTGGCGACCGCGGGCACCACCAACCTCGGGATCGTCGACGACATCGCCTCGGTCGCCGCCGTCGCCCGTGCGCACGGCGTCTGGCTGCACGTCGACGGCGCGTACGGGCTCGCCGCGATGCTCGCGCCCACCACCCGGCACCTCTTCGCCGGCGTCGAGCTCGCCGACAGCGTCATCGTCGACCCGCACAAGTGGCTCTTCGCCCCCTTCGACGCGTGCGCGCTCCTCTACCGCGAGCCCCCGGTCGCCTTCGCCGCGCACACGCAGAAGGCGGGCTACCTCGACACGCTCACCGAGTCCGCCGACTGGAACCCGTCGGACCTCGCGATCCAGCTCACCCGTCGCGCCCGGGGCCTGCCGCTGTGGTTCTCGCTCGCGGTGCACGGCACCGAGGCGTACCGCCACGCGATCGACGACGCCGTCGCCCGCGCCCGCCGGGTCGCGGACGAGATCCGGCGACGCCCCGGACTGCAGCTCGTGCGCGAGCCCGACCTGTCGGTCGTGGCGTTCCGGCGCGAGGGGTGGACGCGCGATGACTATCAGGCGTGGTCCGACCGGCTGCTCGAAGAGCAGCGCGCCTTCGTCGTGCCGAGCTCGCACGACGGCGAGCCGATCCTCCGCTTCGCGATCATCTCGCCTCTCACGACCGACGCGATCCTGTGGGAGATCCTCGACACCCTGCGTTGAATTTCGTCCGGCTGCATCCAGATATGTGCGGCGCCCGGAATGACTCTGTGATGGGCGGCGATGGGCCGTCCCGACGAAGGAGAACAACCGTGCGAAACAAGATTCTCGCGGGTATCGCCGCCGGGGCTATCGCCGCCCTCGGTCTGGTCGTTCCCGCGCAGGCAGCCTCCGGCAACGCAGTTCTGTCGGTGCTGCACGGCATCCCCGACACCCCGGTCGACGTCTACGTCAACGGCGAACTGACGCTCGACGACTTCCAGCCCGGCGACCTCGCCGGTCCGCTCGACCTGCCCGCCGGCGACTACGAGGTCGCCCTGACGGCGACCGACGCGACCGACGACAGCTCGCCCGTGCTCGGCCCCGTGACCCTGACCCTCGAGGCGGGCACGAACTACACGGCCGTCGCGCACCTCACCGAGGCCGGCGACCCGACCGTCACGCCCTACGTCAACGACACGTCGCCGACCGCGGCCGGCCAGGGCCGCCTGACCGTCCGCCACGACGCGGCCGCTCCGGCCGTCGACGTGCTCGCCGGTGGCACGCCCGTGATCGAGGGCCTCGCCAACCCGGAGGAGGCGTCGCTCGACCTCACCGCCGGCACCATCGAGGCGTCCGTCGCCGCCGCCGGCACGACCGACCCGGTCATCGGCCCGGCGCCCGTCGAGATCCAGGAGGGTGTGCTGACCATCGTCTACGCGTGGGGCAGCCTCGAGGACGACAACCTCGACCTCGCCGTCCAGACCATCACCGGCCTGCACTCCGCGCCCGACGGCGTGAACTCGGGCACGGGCGGCCAGCTCGCTCAGCAGGACGCGCTCCAGCAGGCGATGTGGCTCGTCGGCGGACTCCTCGTCGCAGCGCTGGTCGCGGCATCCGTGGTCCGCGTGGCACGCAGCCGGGCAGACCGCTGAGGTTCCACACCATGGCCAGGGCGACCGCAGGAGCAGGGGGTGCTCTTGCGGTCGTCCTCGCGCTGACGGGATGCGGCTCACCCCCAGGGGCCGCCCCGTCGGCGCCGGCGCCATCACCGACGGTCACGGTGCTCCCAACGCCGGCCGTCGAGGTGCCGATCGCGGCGGCCACCCCGTCTCCGGTCCGGCGGCCCGTCCCGCCGGTGAGGGTGGTCGTCGCCTCGATCGGCGTCGACGTCCCCGTCGTCGAGGTCGGGGTGGAGGAGGGCGGCTTCATGGAGCTTCCCGTCGACCCGGCCATCGCCGGGTGGTACCGCTTCGGGTCCGACCCCGCAGCCCCCGACGGGAACGTCGTCATCTCCGCGCACGTGGACGCCCCCGAGTTCCCGATCGGGCCGTTCAGCCGGCTCCGTGACGCGGCCGTCGGCGAGACGGTGGAGGTGACGGATGCCTCGGGCCAGGCGCACCGGTACGCGATCGAGAGCGTCACCTACTATCCGAAAGCGGAGCTCCCGGTCGACGATCTCTTCGCCCGCTCGGGCACGCGCAACCTCGTGCTCATCACGTGCGGGGGAGCGTTCGACTCGAACACCGGACGATACGCCGATAACGTGGTCGCGATCGCGACCCCGATCACATGACCCGGCGATGGCGCCGGGCGACACCAGGGGAGGCAGCGTGGACGACGACGAGCGCGAGTTGTACGACCGGTTCCGGGCCGGCGACGAGCGCGCCCTCGAGCAGATCTACCGGCGCTGGTCGCCGATCGTGTTCACCCTCGCCCTGCGACTGCTCGGCGACCGGGGGGACGCGGAAGACGTGACCCAGAAGACGTTCGTCTCTGCGTGGACCTCGCGCGCGTCGTACGACCCCGAGAAGGGCAAGATCTCGACGTGGCTCGTGACGATCACGCGCCGCCGCATCGCCGACACGCTCGAGGCACGCCGCCGCGTGCGCGAGCTGCAGGAGCAGCTGCAGAGGTTCGCCGCCGCAGATGAGGCCACCGCGCCCGACATCGACCTCGGCGACCGGCTGCTGCTGGCCGACGAGATCGACCAGCTCGAGCCCGACGCCCAGCGGGTGGTGCGCCTGGCGTTCTATGACGATCTCACTCACCAGCAGATCGCGACCCGGTTGGACATGCCACTGGGTACGGTGAAAAGCCATATCCGACGAAGTCTCACCCGCCTGCGCAGCCGATTGGAGGTGCGTCATGTTGCATCTTGACCCCGAACGCCTCGCGCTCCTCGCCCTCGGCGACGATCTGACCGATGCCGAGCGCGACCACCTCGCGGCGTGCGACGAGTGCTCGATCGAGCTCGCCGAGCTCGAGCACACTGTGGCGGTGGGCAGGTCGACGGTGAGCCTCGGCACCCTCGAGTCGCCTCCCGAGCGCGTCTGGAACCGCATCCTCGATGAGGTGCACGCCAAGGCCGCGACGGCGGACGCGGAGCCCGAGGCTGCGGAGCCCGAGCCGGTGGCCGCGGAGGCCGCACCGGCGCAGCCCGAGGCGGCTGCCGAACCCGCGCGCGCTCAGCCCGAGGCGCCTGCCGACGCGCCCGCACCCCGCCGACGCGGATTCTCACGACTGACGCGCACCCTGTTCACCCTCGCTGCCAGCCTGGTGGCGGTGCTCGCGGTCGTCGGCGTGTGGAACCTGGTCAGGCCACCGGAGTCGATCGAGATCGCGTCGGCGACCCTCGCGGCGTTCCCCGACCACCCGGGGGCGATCGGCGAAGCACAGGTCACGGAGCTCCCCGACGGCGAGCGGACCGTGACGGTGCGGCTCGATGCCGATGCGAGCGGAGACGGCTTCCGTGAAGTGTGGCTGATCAAGGCCGACGCCTCGGCGCTCGTGAGCCTCGGCGAGCTGGAAGGATCCGAGGGCACGTTCGTGGTGCCCGCAGACGTCGACTTGAACGACTACGTGCTTGTCGACGTCTCGCAGGAGCCGCTCGACGGCGATCCGACCCATTCGGGCGACTCGATCGTGCGCGGAGAGCTCGACTTCAGCTGATTCCGAATCGTCTGGGGAGGCGGTGCATCCAACGCCGCCTCCCCGGGCGAATACCTCCTTGACGCTGACCGACCGGTGGCGCCGCACTCGCATCGAAGGAGATCGGAACATGAAGAAGTCACGTCTGGTCATCGCGGCGGTCGCCGCGGCCGCCCTCGTCTTCTCGGCCACGCCCGCGCAGGCGCACGGCGGCTCGACGCCGCCCGGAACGATCGTGGATGTGGCCGTCGCCGCATCCGGCGGCGGAACTCCCGACAACAATCCCTACGACTACGACCTGCTCGTCCAGGCGGTCCTCGCGACCGGGCTCGACGCCACGCTGGCCGACACGTCGACGAAGTTCACCGTCTTCGCTCCTAACGACCGGGCGTTCCTGCGGCTCGTGAAGGACCTCACCGGCACGGCGCCGGAATCCGAGGCCGCGGCTCTCACCACGATCACCACCGCCTTCACCGGCGACCAGATCGCCAACATCCTGCGATACCACGTGGTCGCGGGCAAGAAGCTCGGGCCGATCAAGGTGCTCACCTCGAAGTCGCTCACGATGGCCAACGGCGGCATCGTCAAGCCGCGCGGCATCACCCTGCGCGACGAGACGCCGTCCCTCGCCGACCCCCGGCTGGTTCTCTGGGCCATCAACATCCAGGCCAGCAACGGCGTGATCCACACCATCGACCGGGTTCTCGTCCCCGCGTCCTGATCCCCCGCCAGGGTGCGCGGCCCGGGGTTGTCCCCCAGCGGCGCCGGGCCGCGGCATCCGTCCCCCTTCATCATCCGGAGTGAGAGGAAGGCGTCAATGAAGACGAAGACCCAGCAGGCGTCGTGGTTCGAGTACGACCACTACGGCGACGCCGACGTGCTGTCGATGCGCACGGCGGAGCTGCCCCCGCCCGCACCCGGTGAGATCAGCGTCGAGATCATCGCGACGGGCATCAACCACATGGAGGTGTTCCTCCGCAACGGCCGCGAGACAAGTTGGACCGACGACCCCTGGCCGCGCCGTTCCGGGAGCGACTTCGCCGGCATCGTGACCGCCGTGGCCGCCGACACGGTCGGTATCCGGCCCGGCGCCGAGGTCGTCGGGCACGTGCGGGCGGGCGCGCACGCCACCCGCATGAACGTGCCGGTCGGCGCGGTCACGCCCAAACCGCGCGGAGTGCCGTGGGAGGTGGCCGGTGGGCTGTACCTGGCGGGCGCGACCGCCCTCGACACGTTGGACGAGCTGCAGATCGGGAGCGGCGACACCGTCGTGATCTCGGCGGCGGCCGGCGGCGTGGGCAGCATCGAGGCGCAGATCGCCAAGCACCGCGGCGCGCGGGTCATCGGCACGTGCGGCGAGCGGAACTTCGACTATCTGCGGCAGCTCGGGATCCGCCCGGTGAAGTACGGCGACGGCATCGTCGACCGCATCCGCCGCGCCGCCGAGGGTCCCGTACACGCCTACATCGACAACTTCGGTAAGGACGGACGCGAGATCGCCGACGAGCTCGGAGTGGCGCCGACGCGGTACCGGTCGAGCGCCGACCGACGCGACGTCGAGCTGCGGCTGCTCGAGGACGACGAGGCATCCGTCGCCCACGGCACCGCCCAGCTGACCCGGCTGCTCGACCTCGCGCAGCGCGGCGCGTTCCGGCTGCTGGTGTCGGGCATGTACCCGCTCGACGAGCTGGTCGAGGCTTACGAGGACCTCGCGAAGCTGCACTCCCGCGGCAAGGTGGTGCTGGCGACCAACCCCGTCAGCCGCTACCGCACCCTGCGCGCCCGCGACGTGCACGAGGCGATGAACAGCGGGTACGGCGCGGGCTGACCGCGCGTCGCGCCCCGGCGCCCGGGCATCCGTTCATCCGCGTTCGGGGCGCGGTTTTTGCACGACGCGCGGGGCGGGTCGGCGTGTCGGGGTAGTAACCCGCCCCAAACCCGGGGTGGACGCGAGATCGAGGGGTATGGGGCGCGTTACGGGCTTGACTCGCCCGCTGGGCCGGCATGTCGGGGTAGAAACGCGCCCCGAACCCGGGGTGGCCGTGAGATCGAGGGGTTTTGGGGCGCGCTGGCGCGTTCGGGGCGCGTTCGAGCCCGCCCCGAACGACCTAACCCGCCCCAAACCTCGCGTTTGGTCGGGTTCGGGGCGCGATCCCGGCTCGCCGCGCGGGCTGGTTCGACGTGTCGAGAGAGGAACGCGCCCGCACCCGAAGTGGCCGCCGGCCGAGGAGTTCGGGGCGCGTTCGCGCGTTCGGGCGGCGTACTCGCGCGGGCTACCCTCGGCGCGGTCAATGGAGAAGCAATAAGTTGCTAAGGTTGCTTTCATGTCGCTCTGGAAAAGCAGAAGATTGAAAGTCTTACCCTAAGGAGTCACCTTGGCAATCGTCGCGGCCTCGGCGGTGGGATTCTCGATAGGCGACGCCGTAGATGCTCACCGCAGCACCGCCCCTCCCAAGATCGTGACGAGCGTCGTCAACAAGTCCGTCATCAACCGGTACTGGACGAACATGGGACAGATGATCGGTTCCTGCAAGGTCGGCACCAAGGGGTCGACGTGCAGCATCTCGACGGGCAAGACAGCGACGCGAAGCGTTTCCCTCGCCTACGGCATGACGCGAGGCGCGGTGACCGCGTCTTTGGGAATCGACGCCGCGACTTCCGTGTCCGTGGGAACTTCATGCAGCTCGCCTCCGCTCCCCGCGGGACGGATCTACCGCGCGTATCCCATCGGAGAGAAGTGGCAGTACAAGATACAGAAGATCACCTACGTCGGGATCGGCTTGAGCAAGACTCAGAAGACCGGATGGCTGACCGCATTCAATCCGTCTCGGACGCACATCTACTGCGTATGACGGGTGCTCGCAAAGCGTGCGCGATCGGCGCGACCATGCTGCTCATAAGCGGATGCGCCCCTGAACCGGCACCGCTCGCGTCCAGCCTCGTGGGCAAGTCGTTCGCGGCCGTAGCCGACGACCTGCCTTCGGAGATCACCTATCTGGTACAGGATGCTTCCCCCCGCGTGGGCTTGCCCCCACGTTACCGACCGGACCAGTTCGGCCAATCCGTCTGGAGCATTGTCGCGGCATGCGCCGATGCACCCATTCCTGACGCTTCCGTCATCGAGATCGCAGTCGTACCTACGGATTCAATTGACGCGTCCGCCCGTCGCGATATCAGGTCGGGGTTGTACGAGCATGCGGTCTCGTGCATGTTCTGAAAGTGAAGCGAGGACGCCCAGAGAGGCGCCCGAGCTTCGCCGTGCCGCACCCCCCCCGAACGACGGGACCCGCCGAACCGGCGCCCCGAACGGCGGAACAACACCGGGTCAGGAACCGGGCGGCGCGGTGGACTGCCGGACGATCAGGTGCGTCGGGATCGGGGTGTCCTCGGTGACGCTGTCGGGCTCCTCGACGGCGATGAGCACCTTCTGCATGATGAGCTCGCCCAGGGTGCTGAAGTCCTGACGCACGGTCGTGAGCGCGGGATACAGGTAGCCCGCCTCGGGCACGTCGTCGAACCCGACGACGCTGACGTCCTCGGGCACCCGCAGACCGCGCTCCCGCAGGGCCGACATCAGCCCGATCGCCATGTGGTCGTTGCCGACGAAGATCGCCGACCCCGGCTCGACGTCGAGTTCGCGCCCGCGCGCGAACCCGCTCGCCGCCGTCCAGTCGCCCGACACGGGTTCGACGATCTGCAGCCGCCGCTCCGAGAGCTCTTCGCGCCAGCCGCGGATCCGCTCGAGCGCGTCCGGGGCGCGCAGCGGACCCGCGAGGTGCAGGATGCGGGTGTGGCCGAGCTCCGCGAGATGTCGCACGGCCGAGCGGGCGCCGCGGTACTGGTCGATCGACACGATCAGGGGGCTGCGCCGGGGGGAGGATGTCGCGGCCACGAGCGGGATGCTGAGATCGAGCCCGCGCACCACTTCGAGCACGCCCACGTCGACGACGATGAGCACGATGGCATCGACGCGCTGCCGCAGGAGGCCTTCGACGACGCCCCGGATCGCCGCCGGATCCGGGTCGAGGGCGCTCACGGTGTCGACGCTGTACCGCGCGGCGCGAGCGGCGAAGTTGAAGTGGGTCGCGATCGAGGTCGGCCCGTAGTCCGAGATGCCCGGCGTCACCAGCCCGATCGTGCGCGTGCGGCGGGTCACCAGGGCGCGAGCCGCGGGCGAGGGGCTGTAGCGCAGTTGCGCGATCGCCTGTTCGACGCGCGCCCGCGTCGCCGGACGCACGTTGGGCAGGTCGTTGATCACCCGCGACACGGTCTGGTGCGACACGCCCGCGAGCCGCGCCACGTCGAAGATGTTCGCCGCGCGGTTGCCGCCGTCGTCGGCGCCCGCTCGCGTCTCACTCATCGATCTCGTCCGGTCGGGCGACGAGCGCGAGCAGCGAGTCGACGGTGAGCTGGTCGGAGGGGAGGGTGTCGACGATGCGGCCGTCGCGCAGGATCGCCACGCGGTGGCCGACGCGCAGCACCTCTTCGAGCTCGGCCGAGATGAACATCACCGACAGCCCGTTGGCGGCCATCTCGCCGACGAGGTTCTGGATCTCGACCTTGGCTCCCACGTCGATTCCGCGCGTCGGCTCGTCGAGCACGAGCACACGCGGCGACAGGGCGAGCAGTCGCGCGAGCAGCACCTTCTGCTGGTTGCCGCCCGACAGGGTTCCGGCCGGGCGGTCGAGATCGGGCGGACGGATGTCGAGCGCCTCGACCCAGCTCGCCGCCAGCTCGCGCTGCCGCTGTCGGGGGATACGGCGAAGGATGCCGCGATCGGCCTGCAGCGCGAGCGTGATGTTCTCGAACACGCTCAGATCGCTGATGATGCCCTCGGTGCGACGGTTCTCCGACGAATAGACCACCCCCAGCGAGATGGCCGAGCGGGGTCCGTGCGGGCCCTTCGCGGCGCCCTCGATGCGGATGACACCGCTGTCGAGGCGATCGATGCCGGTGAGGGCGCGGGCGAGTTCCGTGCGGCCCGACCCGAGCAGACCCGCGACCCCCAGCACGTCGCCCTCCGCGAGGTCGACATCGGCGTCACGGATGCCGGGTCCCGCCGTCACGCCGCGGGCGGTGAGGGTCGCGCGGCCGCCCTCGGCCGGTGCGTCGGCGGGGGCGTGCGCCTCGAGCGCGGCGGCGCTGCGTCCGAGCATCGCCTGAACGAGATCGATCCGGAGGAGCTCGCGCGTCAGATACTCCCCGACGAACCGGCCGTCGCGGAGCACGGTCACCCGGTCGCACAGCTCGTACACCTGGTCGAGGAAGTGCGAGACGAACAGGATCGCCACGCCCCGGTCCTTCAGCTCGCGCACGACCCGGAACAGCTCGCTCACCTCATCGAGGTCGAGGCTCGAGGTCGGCTCGTCGAGGACCAGCACCTTCACGTCGGCCGAGATCGCCCGCGCGATCGCGACGAGCTGCTGGACGGCCAGCGAGTGCGTGCCCAGGCGCGACGCGGGGTCGATGTCGAGTCCGAGCTCGGCGAGCGTCTCGCGGGCCTCGCGCCGCATCCTCCGCCAGTCGATCGCGCCCCCCCGACGGGGCTCGTGCCCGAGCGCGATGTTCTCCGCCACCGAGACGTTCGGCAGCAGGTCGATCTCCTGGTAGACGGTGCTGATCCCGCTCCGCTGCGCGTCGTGCGGCGACGCGAACCGGACGGGTCGGCCGTCGAGCTCGAGCCGGCCCTCGTCGAGGGGGAGTGCGCCCGTGATCGCCTTGATGAGGGTGGACTTTCCGGCGCCGTTCTCACCCATCAGCGAATGGACCTCGCCCGGGAAGAGGCGGAAGTCGACGCGGTCGATCGCGGCATCCGCTCCGAAGCGCACGGTCGCGCCGGTGAGCTGCAGCAGCGGCGGTGCCTCCTCCATCAGGCCATTATCCCGACGGAGGAGGCCGCGACCGCTGTGCGGCATGCTGATGTCGCCCGCTATCTGCGGCGCTGCGAGCGGGCCACGATGACGCGCTGCACCACGATGAACAGCAGCAGCAAGGCCCCGATGATGATCTGCGTCCACGCCTGCTCGGCGCCCATGAACGAGATGACCTTCTTGATCGTCCCGTACACCAGCACGCCGACGAGCGAACCGAGCACGTAGCCGGTGCCGCCCGTGAGCAGCGTGCCGCCGATCACGACCGCGGCGATCGCATCCAGCTCGGTGCCGATGCCGTTGCGCGGGTAGCCCGCGCCGGAGTACGCGGTCAGCAGCAGCCCCGCGAGTCCACCGCAGATGCCGCTGATGACGTACACCGTGACCTTCGTGCGGGCCACGTTGAGGCCCATGAGCCGCGCGGACTGCTCGCCGCCGCCGATCGCGTAGACGGTGCGGCCGAACCGCGTCCACACGAGCACCACGAACGCGATCGCCACGGCCAGCAGCGCGATGATCCCGGTGGGCGTGATGTACCAGCCGGCGACGCTGAATCTCGTGCGCTGCAGCCACAGCACGGCCGGATCCTCGACCCGGATCGACGCGAGACTCACGACGAAGGCGAGGCCCCGGGCCAGGAAGAGTCCCGCGAGCGAGGCGATGAACGGCTGCACGCCGAAGTATTGGACCAGGATGCCGATCAGCAGGCCGATCAGCGCGCCGGCCACGATCATCACGGGCATCACGACGACGGCCGGGATGCCCTGCGCGAGCAGACTGGCACCGAGGATGCCCGTGAAGGCCATCACCGATCCGACTGACAGGTCGATGCCGCCGGTGAGGATGACGAAGGTCAGTCCCACGGCGAGGACCACGAGGTACGCGTTGTCGAGCAGCAGCGCCGACAGGTTGCCGGGGCTCAGGAACCTGGGGAAGCGCGCCTGCGCGCCGATCAGCAGCACGATCAGGATGGCGACCGCCGCGAACGTCGGCATGAGCGAGGCGTGCCGCGACATGAAGGTGGAGTAGCGCGACGCGGTCGTCGTGCGACGCGTGGGCGCCTCGAGCACCCGGGTCATGACGCCACCCCCGCTCGGGCGCCGGCATCCGCCGACGTTCGGGCGCGCGCCGAACGGATCGCGGTGCGAGCCCAGCTGTGCAGCCGCGGCGACTGCACCAGCACGACGACGATGACGACGATCGCGAAGAACACGGGACTTTGCGCCGACGGCACTCCGAGGAACAGGATGGTGGCCTCCAGGGTCTGGATGATGAGCACGCCGATCACCGTGCCGGCGATCGTGAACTTCCCGCCCATCAGCGAGGTGCCGCCGAGCACCACCGCGAGGATCGCGTACAGCTCGATGAAGAGGCCGGCGGCGTTCGCATCGGCGGCGCGGATGTTCGAGCTGTAGATGATGCCCGCGATGCCGGCGAGCAGCCCGCTGGCGACGTAGGCGCTGAAGACGATGCCCCGCGCCCGCACCCCCGCGAGCCGGCTGGCCTCGGGGTTGATGCCGACCGCCTCGGTCAGCATCCCGAGCGCGGTCCGCCGCTCGATGAGCGAGACGACCGCGATCGCCGCCACGGCGATGAGAAACGCGAACGGCAGTGCGACGAGGTACCCCGTGGCGATGAACTCGTACGGCTCGCTGTTGACCGTCGTGATGAAGCCCTCCGTGATGAGGAGGGCGACCCCTCGGCCCGCGAGCATCAGCACGAGCGTGGCGATGATCGGCTGGATGCCGACGACGGCGACCAGGAACCCGTTCCACACCCCCAGCACGAGCGCGACGGCGAGCGCCACCGCGAGCGCGACGAGCACGGTGCCCAGCCCGCCCGGGTCGGATGAGCCGTCGATGATGGTGAGCGCCACCGCGCCCGACACCGCCATGATGGCGCCGACGGAGAGGTCGATCCCCCGGGTGGCGATGACGATCGTCATCCCGAGCGCCACCAGCATCAGCGGGGCGCTGTTGCGCAGGATGTCGATGAGCGCGCCGTACAGCTCGCCGTTGCGGACGGTCACGAGGATGAACTGCGGACGGGCGATGGTGTTGATCGCGATGAGCGCCAGCAGCGCGACCGACGGCCAGAACAGCCGGTGCCTCACGATGGTCTTCATGCGGCGGCCCCCTCGGAGGTGTTGGCGATGTAGTCGATGAGCCCGTCGAGGTCGGTGTCGCTCGAGTCGAGCTCGCCGATCTTGCGCCGGTCGCGCATCACGATGACGCGCTGCGCGAGGCGGAGCACCTCCTCGAGCTCCGACGAGATGAAGATGACGGACAGGCCGGCGGCGCTGAGCTCGGCGACCTTGCGCTGGATGTCGGCCTTGGCTCCCACGTCGATGCCGCGGGTCGGCTCGTCGAGGACGATCAGTTCCGGCATCGTCGCCAGCCAGCGCCCGAGCAGCACCTTCTGCTGATTGCCGCCGGACAGGTTGCCCGCGAGCATGCCGGGGTCGGCCGGGCGCACGCCCAGCGCCTGGATGTACTCCGTGACGATGGCGGATGCCTCGGCCCGACGCATCCGTCTCATCGCCCCCCGCCGGGCCTGGATGCCCAGGATGATGTTCTCGGCCACGGTGAGGTCGGCGATGATGCCCTCGGCCCGCCGGTTCTCGGACGAGAACGCGACCCGGTTGTCGATCGCGTGCCGCGGGGTGGCGTGCTTGACGGCGCGCCCCTCCACCTCGAGCCGGCCGCTGTCGGACCGGTCGGCGCCGTACAGCAGACGCACGAGCTCGGATCGCCCCGAGCCGAGCAGCCCGGCGATGCCGACGACCTCGCCGTCGTAGACGTCGATGTCGACGGGGTCGAGCACGCCCCGGCGTCCGATCCCGCTCGCTCGGAGCACCGGCGTGCCCGACCGGTTGATGGCGCGGTCGGCGACCGACGCGAGGGCGGTCAGCTCGTCGAACTCGCGGCCGATCATCTTCGTCACCAGCTCGCCGCGCGGAAGCTCATCGGCACGGTACTCGCCGACGAGCTGCCCGTTGCGGAGCACCGTGATGCGGTCGGAGATCTCGTACACCTGGTCGAGGAAGTGGCTGACGAACAGGATCGCGACGCCCTGGTCGCGCAGGTCGCGGATCACCGCGAACAGCCGTTCCACCTCGCCGCGGTCGAGGCTCGAGGTCGGCTCGTCGAGGATGAGCACCTTCGCATCGAGCACCATGGCGCGCCCGATCGCGACGAGCTGCTGGATGGCGATGGAGTGGCTGGACAGGGTGGTGCGGGTGTCGATGTCGAGCCCGAGGCTCGCGAGGTGCTGGTGGGCCAGACGGTGCGTGGCCTTCCAGTCCATGGCCCCCCGGGTGCGCGGCTCGTGTCCGAGCATCACGTTCTCGCCCACGGTCAGGTTCGCGCAGAGATTGACCTCCTGGTACACCGTCGAGATCCCGGCATCCTGCGCATCCGCCGTGCTGGTGAACCGGCGGCGCTCGCCGCCGACCCTGATCTCGCCGTCGTCGATGCGGTAGACGCCGGTGAGAGCCTTGATGAGCGTCGACTTGCCGGCGCCGTTCTCGCCCATGAGCGAGTGCACCTCGCCGGGCCGCAGGACGAAGTCGACGCGGTCGAGGGCGAGCACTCCCGGGAATCCGATGGTGATGCCGGTCATCTCGACGACCGGGTGGACTGCGGTGTCCGCGGACATGATTCAGCCTTTCGGAGCTTCCTCGTCGGCGCGCCCGCCGAGGCTGCAGGAGCCCTCGGCGGACGCGCTTTCGACCTACCTTGCTACAGGATGCGTCGCGTGCTCAGTAGGGGCGGCTGTCGATGACCTCGGCCGCCTGCTCCTGGGTGAAGGACTGGTCCTCGACGTAGACCTTCTTCTCGACCTCTTCGCCGGCGAGCACATCGGTCACCAGCTGAGCCGCCAGCTCGCCGAGCAGCGGGTTGCACTCGACGATGAAGTTGATCTTCCCGTCGACGAGGGCCTGCATGCCGTCCTTGACCGCGTCGATCGACACGATCTGGATGTCGACGCCCGGCTCGGCGCCGGCCGCCTCGATCGCCTCGATGGCGCCGAGCGCCATGTCGTCGTTGTGGGCGTAGACCAGGTCGATGCCGTCGGCCCCGTACTTCTGGAGGAAGCCCTCCATGACCGTCTTGCCGCCGTCGCGCGTGAAGTCGCCCGTCTGCGAGTCGATCTTCTCGATGGCGGTGCCCTCGATCGCCTCGTCGAACCCGGCGGCG
This sequence comes from Microbacterium sp. NPDC057407, assembly GCF_042803895.1. Taxonomy (NCBI): domain Bacteria; kingdom Bacillati; phylum Actinomycetota; class Actinomycetes; order Micrococcales; family Microbacteriaceae; genus Microbacterium; species Microbacterium sp. NPDC057407. Next base: position 47,106 of record NZ_JBHVCA010000008.1, read on the forward strand.
CGGTCGTTGGCGGGAGCCGACCCGGTGGTGCCCTCGAGCACGACCATCTTGGTGGGGGTGTCGCCGAACGTCTCGGCGGCCCACTCGCCGGCCATCACGCCTTCCTTCTTGAAGTCGAGTCCGACCCAGGCTTCGTAGAGATCGTCGGATGCCGACACGGTGCGGTCTTCGAGGATCACCGGGATGCCGGCATCCGATGCCTCCTGCAGCACGTCGTCCCAGCCGTCCTCGACGATCGGGGCGATGACGATCGCGTCGACGCCCTGGTTGATGAAGTCGCGGACGGCGGCGATCTGCGCCGCGGTGTCGTTGTCGGCGGCGTTGAAGATGAGCTCGAAGCCGTTCTCCTCCGAGAAGGCCTCCTTCATCGACTCGGTGTTCGCCGAGCGCCAGCCCGACTCGGAGCCGGTCTGCGCGAAGCCGACGGTCACGATCTCGTCGCCGCCGCCGTCCCCGCCGTCACCGCCGGCGTCGCCGGGGCTTGCGCAGCCGGTCGCGACGAGGGCGAATGCCCCCAAGAGCGCGAACCCGCCGAGAAGCGTCTTCTTCTTCATGCCAAAACCTCCTCGTTCTGGTCCGGCATCGCTGCCGGCGCTGTTGCGTGCGGCCCGCTTCAGCGCGGGACCCGCTGCACGGATGTTAGCCCTCACATTTGCCGAGACGGAAGAGTGTTAGCGGTAACATTCTTGTAACAGGCGTCTGCGAGACTGGCCCTGCTCGCCGCTCTCCTTACGAAAAGTGAGGGATCACATCGACCGGCCATCCCGCGCCTGTGGGGGCGGGCGCGGACTCCGGGTGGCGTGCGTCGGGGGGTTTGGGGCGCATCGGGGCGTTCGGGGCGAGGCAGATCGCGCCCCGAACGCCTCACCGCGCCCCAAACGGCGGGTGCTGGGGGTGCGCCGAGCCAGGGGATCGGGTTTGGGGCGTGGTGTGCGCGCGACGCGCGGGGTGGTTCGGCGCGTCGCGGGCGTTGCGCGCCCCGAACGGCCGGGCCCGGGGGTGCGCCGGGCCGGGGGGCGCGAGGGTGCCCGGGTGCTGGGGGTGCGCCGAGCCAGGGAATCGGGTTTGGGGCGTGGTGTGCGCGCGACGCGCGGGGTGGTTCGGCGTGTCGCGCGGGTTGGGCGCCCCGAACGGGCGCGGGCAGAGGTCTCGAGCGCGGGACGGGCTAAGGTGAGCGCGATGAGCGACGCGAAAGCCCGACCCTCCCGTGCGGGGGTGCGCGAGGTCGCGGCCGCGGCCGGAGTCTCGACCCAGACGGTGTCGCGGGTCATCAACGGCCAGCTCAACGTGCGACCCGAGACGCGCGAGCGTGTCGTCGCGGCCATGACGGCGCTCGACTACCGGGTGAACAACGCCGCCCGCACGCTGGGCACCCGCACGACCCGCACCATCGGCGTCATCGCGTCAGACGCGACCCTGTACGGACCGGCGGTCGGCATCGCCGCCCTCGAATCCGCCGCGCGGGAGGTTGGCCGGTGGATCGCGACGGCATACGCGGATGCTGCGGACGAGGCATCCGTCGCCGCCGCAGCCGACCGCCTGCTGTCGCAAGGCGTCGACGGACTCATCGTGCTCGCACCGCACGCTCCCACGTTCTCGTCGCTGACCGCCGCGTATCCCGGGATCGCGATCGCCGGACTGCACATGCACGACGCCGCGGCCGGCCAGCGCACGGGTGCCGCGTCGGCGGTGCGGCACCTCATCGAGCTGGGCCACCGCCGCATCGGGCGCCTCGCCGGACCCGACGAATGGATCGAAGCCACAGCCCGCGACGAGGGCGCCGTGGCCGAGCTGGCGGCCTCCGGCCTCGATCCCGGACCGCGCTGGTCGGGCGACTGGAGCGCCGAGGCCGCCGCCCGCCTCGCGGCCGACATCGCCGTCGCTGTGCGGGGCGCCGACGGGCTCACGGCCGTCGCGGTCGCGAACGACCAGATGGCGCTCGGCCTCATGGCGGGGCTCCGATCGGCCGGTCTACGGGTGCCCGAGGACGTCAGCATCACCGGCTTCGACGACAACCCGGACGCCGCGTTCTACGCCCCCGCCCTGACGACGGTGCGGCTCGACCTGCTGGGCGAAGCGCGTCGCGGCGTCGCGGCGGTGCTGTCGATGACGGATGCCGCGTCCCCCGCGCCCCCGGCCCTCGTGGTCCGCGGATCGACGGCCCCGCCCCGCCGTCCCTGACCAGCATCCGGGTTCGGGGCGCGGAATCGGCGTGACCCGCCGCGCGTCGCGGCGTGTCGAGCGCAATGCGCGCCCCGAACCCGTGCGGCCACCTCAATTCGCGACGCGCACGCCAGGTTGCGGCATCCGGTGTTACCGGTAACATGCAAGGAGCGCGTCCGCTCGCGGCGCCCTTCTGGAGGCAGCGTGGTCATCCCCGATGCGGCAACGACGCCGCCCGAACCAGCACCGATCCCGTCCGGGTCGGCACCGACGTTCGGCCCGGCGGTCGACGCCGCGATCGCCGAGGTCAGGGCCGAGGTCGCCGCGCTCCACGCGGAACTCGTCCGCTACGGACTCGTCGTCTGGACCGGCGGCAACGTCTCGGGACGAGTGCCCGGCGCGGACCTGTTCGTCATCAAGCCCTCGGGGGTCTCGTACGACGACCTTGCGCCGGGGAACATGATCCTCTGCGATCTCGACGGCAACGTCGTCCCGGGCTCCGAGGGCAGTGAGCGCAGCCCGTCGAGCGACACCGCCGCCCACGCCTACGTCTACCGCCACCTGCCCGATGTCGGCGGCGTCGTGCACACCCACTCGACCTACGCCGTCGCGTGGGCCGCGCGGGGCGAGGAGATCCCGTGCGTGATCACGGCGATGGCCGACGAGTTCGGCGGGCCCATCCCGGTCGGGCCGTTCGCGATCATCGGCGACGATTCGATCGGGCGGGGCATCGTCGAGACCCTGCGCGGCCACCGCTCCCGCGCCGTCCTCATGCAGAACCACGGGCCGTTCACCATCGGAGTGTCGGCACGGGATGCCGTCAAGGCGGCCGTCATGGTCGAAGACGTCGCCCGCACCGTGCACCTCGCCCGCGAGGCGGGCCCGCTCATCCCGCTCCCGCAGGAGGCGATCGACCGCCTCTACGACCGCTACCAGAACGTCTACGGTCAGGCCGGCGACGAGCGCCGCGACGCCGGAGCCGACCGATGAGCCGTGAATCGGCGGCGGAAGCCGCTGAGGCGATCGCGCAGGGCCGCACGGCCCTCGGCATCGAGCTCGGATCGACCCGCATCAAGGCGTGCCTCGTGAGCGCCGACGATCCCGGCCGGGTGCTCGCCGTCGGCGGGCACGCGTGGGAGAACCGGTACGAGGACCGCGTCTGGACCTACGCGCTCCCCGACGTGTGGAACGGCGTGCAGGCGGCGTTCGCCGACCTCGCCGCCGACGTACGCCGCCGCCACGGCGTCCCCCTCGACCGCGTCGGCACGATCGGGGTGTCGGCGATGATGCACGGCTACCTCGCGTTCGACGAGCGGGGAGACCTGCTGGTCCCGTTCCGCACGTGGCGCAACACGACGACGGCGGATGCCTCGGCCGAGCTGTCCGGGCTGTTCGGCGTCAACATCCCGCTGCGCTGGTCGATCGCGCACCTGCACCAGGCGGTGCTCGACGGCGAGGAGCACGTCCCTCACGTGCGCTCGATCACGACGCTCGCCGGCTACGTCCACCGTGCGCTCACCGGCCGGAACGTGCTCGGCGTGGGCGACGCGTCGGGGATGTTCCCCATCGACCCCGCGACCGGCGACTACGACAACGAGCTGATCGCCCGATACGACCGTCTCGCCGCCGACCGGCTTCCCGTCGCCGGCGTCCGCGACCTGCTCCCGCAGGTGCTCACCGCCGGGGAGCCCGCGGGCGAGCTGACGGCGGACGGCGCGCGACTGCTCGACCCGACGGGGGCGCTGAGCCCCGGCATCCGCTTCTGTCCGCCCGAAGGAGACGCGGGCACCGGCATGATCGCGACCGACTCCGTCGCCCCGCGCACCGGCAACGTCAGCGCCGGCACGAGCATCTTCGCGATGGTCGTGCTCGAACGGTCGCTCCGCGCCAGCCACCACGAGATCGACGTCGTGACGACGCCGGCGGGCGATCCGGTCGCCATGGTCCACTGCAACAACGGGGCGAGCGAGCTCGCCGCATGGGCCGGGCTGTTCGGGCGGTTCGCCGAGGCATCCGGTCACCCGGTCACCGACGACGACGTGTTCGACACCCTCTTCCGCGAAGCGCTGGCAGGGGCACCGGATGCCGGCGGCGTGGTCGCCTACAACCACCTCGCCGGCGAGCCGGTGGCGGGGCTCACCGAAGGGCGGCCGCTCGTCGTCCGCTCGCCGGACAGCAGCTTCACCCTCGCCAACGTGATGCGGGCGCAGCTCTACGGCGCCTTCGGCACCCTCGCGCTCGGCATGAGGGTGCTCGACGACGAAGGCGTCGAGATCGAGCGGATGTATGCGCACGGCGGCATGTTCCGCACCGCGGGGGTCGCCCAGCGCTTCCTCGCCGCCGCGCTCGACGCGCCGGTGTCGGTCGGCGAGACCGCGTCGGAGGGCGGGGCATGGGGCATGGCGGTCCTGGCCGCGTACGCGCATGCCGTGGCGGGGGACGAGGCATCCGATCTCTTCTCGTTCCTGTCCGAGCGCGTGTTCGCGAGCGCCGCGCTCTCGACCGTCGACCCCGACTCCGGTGATGTCGCCGGCTTCGCCGCCTACCTCGACCGCTACCGAGCCGGGCTCGCCGTCGAGGCCGCCGCCGTCTCGGCCCTCTGACCCCGCCGCCGTCCCAAGCCCTCTGACCACCGCGCAGAAAGACACCGCCATGACCCGTCAGACCCTTCGCACGTCGCTCGCCTCGTACGAGGTGTGGTTCGTCACCGGAAGCCAGAGCCTCTACGGCGACGAGACGCTCCGTCAGGTGGCCGAGCAGTCCCAGGCGGTCGCCGACGGTCTCGCCGACCTTCCCGTCACGGTCGTGTGGAAGCCGGTGCTGAAAGACTCCGACTCGATCCGACGGCTCGCGCTCGAGGTCAACGCACGCGACGACGTCATCGGCGTCATCGCCTGGATGCACACGTTCAGCCCGGCCAAGATGTGGATCGCCGGCCTCGACGCGCTGCAGAAGCCGCTGCTGCACCTGCACACGCAGGCCAACGTCGAGCTGCCGTGGGCCGACATCGACTTCGACTTCATGAACCTCAACCAGGCCGCGCACGGCGACCGCGAGTTCGGGTACATCCAGACCCGGCTCGGCGTCGCGCGCAAGACCGTCGTCGGGCACGTCTCGAACCCCGCCGTCCGGCAGCAGATCGAGGAGTGGCAGCGCGCCGCCGGAGGCTGGGCGGCCGCTCGCAGCCTCAGACTGGCCCGGTTCGGCGACAACATGCGGTACGTGGCCGTGACGGAGGGTGACAAGACCGAGGCAGAACTGCGGTTCGGGGTGCAGGTCAACACGTGGGGCGTCAACGAGCTGGCCGAGGCCGTAGCTCAGGCTGACACCCGAGCGGTGGACGCTCTCGTCGCGGAATACGAGGACTTCTACGACGTGCAGCCTGAATTGCGGCACGGCGGCGAGCGGCACCAGTCGCTGCGCGACGGTGCCGCGATCGAGCTCGGGCTGCGCTCGTTCCTCGAGGAAGGCGGATTCGGCGCCTTCACGACCTCGTTCGAAGACCTCGGGGCGCTGAAGCAGCTGCCCGGCCTCGCGGTGCAGCGGCTCATGGCCGAGGGCTACGGGTTCGGCGCCGAGGGCGACTGGAAGACCGCGATCCTCGTGCGGGTGGCGAACGTGATGGGCGCCGGGCTCCCCGGCGGGGCGTCGCTCATGGAGGACTACACGTACGACCTGGTGCCGGGGTCGGAGCGGATCCTGGGCGCGCACATGCTCGAGGTGTCGCCGTCGCTGACCTCCGCGAAGCCGCGGCTCGAGGTGCATCCGCTCGGGATCGGCGGGAAGGACGACCCGGTGCGCCTCGTCTTCACCGCCGACCCCGGTCCGGCGCTCGTCGTGGCGATGAGCGACGTGCGTGACCGCTTCCGTCTGGTCGCGAACGTCGTCGAGAACGTCGCAGCCCCCGACCTGCCGAAGCTGCCGGTGGGGCGGGCGATCTGGAAGCCCGCGCCCGACTTCGCCACCTCGGCCGCCTGCTGGCTGGCCGCGGGGGCCGCTCACCACACGGTGATGACGACGGCCGTCGGGATCGAGGTCTTCCGCGACTTCGCCGAGATCGCCCGGACCGAGCTGCTCGTGATCGACGAGTCCACGACCGTGCGGGACTTCCAGCGGGAGCTGCGCTGGAATCAGGCGTACTACCGCCTCGCGCAGGGATTCTGAGGCCCCTGCGGCCCCTCCGGGTTCTACCCCCGGCCGCGGCGGGATTCAACCCCGGTGCGCCATCCGGCGTCCGCACGTTGGCTGGGCCATCCGGCCGCGCTCCCTCCCCCCGCGGCCCGGAGAGGAGAACCCAGATGTACTTCCATCGGCAAGAGCTCCAGCACAAGGCGACGCCCGACAAGCCCGACGCCGTCTATGCGCGCAAGCTCCAAGAGGTGCTCGGCGGTCAGTACGGCGAGATCACCGTGGCGCTGCAGTACCAGTTCCAGGCGTGGAACATGCACATCCCCGGCAAGTACCGCGACCTCGTGTTCGGGATCGGGGCCGAGGAGATGGGCCACGTCGAGATGCTCGCGGTCATGATCGCGCAGCTGCTCGAGAAGTCGCCCCTCGGCATCACCGAAGAGGCCGTGCAGGATGACCCGACGGTCGCGGCCGTCATCGGCGGCGCCGACATCCAGCACGGGATCGTCGCCGGCGCGGGCGCCCGCGCGGTCGACAGCATGGGCAACCCGTGGCAGGGCTCCTACATCACGGCAAGCGGAAACCTGCTCGCCGACTTCCAGGCGAACGCGAACGCCGAGATGCAGGGACGCGTCCAGGTCGCCCGGCTGTACCACATGACCGACGACCACGGCGTGCGCGATCTGCTCGCCTTCCTGCTCGCGCGCGACACGATGCACCAGAACCAGTGGCTGGCCGCCTCGGCGGAACTCATGGAGGAGGGTGTCGAGGCGCTTCCGGTGCCGAGCAACTTCGCGCTCGACAAGGAGGACCGCGACGTGTCCTACCAATACATCAACTTCTCGAACGGGCCGAAGGCGGCGGACGGCCGATGGGCGAGCGGGCCGACCCCGGACGGCAAGGGCGAGTTCTCGTATGTGCCTGAGCCTCCGGCCGGCGTGCCGGTGCCTCCGCCGACGCATCCCGATTCCCGCTTCTACGGCACGACCGAGCTGCCGAACGTCGTGGAGAAGGCGGCGGGCAAGATTCAGGACGCCATGAACAAGGAATGACGGATGCCTCGGCCCGCCGGTTCCGGCCGGGTCGAAGCATCCGCCGCCCCCTGTCTGTGCCCCGGGGTGTGCGCCCCGGGTCACGGACGGGGGAAGTGCTCCCAGCTGCCCTCGGAGATCACCCGCACCTCGTCGCCGACGACCGCGATCGCGGTCTGCTCGTCGATCGCGTACGACGGGCCGGGAATCGTCGCCGCCCACCGGCGGGCGGCTTCGGCGGTGTTGGACGTCCAGCCCGGGTAATCCAGGTGCGGGAAGATCGAGAAGTCGACGACGCCCAGCGTCTCGTCGCCTTCGCCCGGGCGCCAGTCGACGAAGTGATCGCCGATCCGCGGCGTCATCACCATGCTGCCCGCGCTGACCCCCACCCAGACGGTGTCGGTGAGCGAGGGCAGCAGGTCGGCGAGGCCGGATTCCCGCATCCACCGCGCGAGATACACCGCCTCGCCGCCGTCGACGAGGAGTACGTCGGCGTCCCGCACCCACGCCTCCCAGCGCGCCCGGTCGATGGTCGGCAGCGCGGTGAGCTCGAGCACGCCCACGGACTTCCACCCGAGGCCGCAGAGTCCGGTCGCGCCCGGCCATCGGTCGGCCGTCGACTGCCAGACCGTCTGGGGCGAGCACATCGGCTGCCCCCATTGCGCCGTCGGAATGAACAGGGCATCGGATTCTTCGATCGGCTTGCCCAGCATCTCGATCAGCGCCGCGCGGATCGAGTCGTTCGTGATTCCACCGGAGGTGAGCAGCAGCTTCAACGCGGGTCCCTTCGTTCGACCCTCGCCATCACACTCGGTCCGGACCCACGAGCGCAACCGTCTCGCCGCCCGAACCCCACACGCGCCGAGACCCGGGCGCTTCTCGCCTGAGCAGCCCGGGCCTCGACCGTTCGGGTCGTCAGTGGTGGAAGGTGCCCGCTTCCTCCTCGGTCATGGAGTTCGTGATGGGGTGCTTGTCGAAGTGCTCGATGGCCGCGCGGTAGTCGCTCATCAGCAGCGACGCGGCGTCGCGGTCGAAGCCCTGGCGCACGAGGATCCGCTGCACCGGCAGATCCTGGCGGTTGGCCGGCATCGTGTACGCGGGCACCTGCCAGCCGCGCACCCGCAGGCGGTCGGCGAGGTCGAACAGGTTGAAGCCGTGGTCGAGCCCGTCCTTCAGCTTCCACGACACCGCCGGGATGCCGGACTCCGCGCCGCCGTTGTTGATGATCTCGAAGTGCCCGAGCTTCTCGATCTCGGCGGCCAGGTACATGGCCGTGTCGTGGCACGACATGTGCACCTTGCGATAGCCCTCCCGGCCGAGCCGGACGAAGTTGTAGTACTGGGCGACGATCTGTCCGCCCGGACGCGAGAAGTTCAGCGCGAACGTCGGCATGTTGCCGCCGAGATAGTTCACGTTGAAGATCAGATCCTCGGGCAGGTCCGCGGCATCCCGCCACACGATCCAACCCACGCCCAGCGGCGCGAGCCCGAACTTGTGACCCGAGGTGTTGATCGACTTCACCCGAGGCAGCCGGAAGTCCCACACCAGCTCCGGAACGGTGAACGGCGCGAGGAAGCCGCCGCTCGCCCCGTCGACGTGGATCGGGACGTCGAGGCCCGTCTCGTCCTGGAGCTTGTCGAGCGCCTCGCTCACCGCGAGCACGGGCTCGTACTGGCCCGTGAACGTCACACCGAGGGTGGGAACGACGCCGATCGTGTTCTCGTCGACGCGCGCGATGACCTCTTCGGGGTTCATGATGAACCGCTCGCCCTCCATCGGGATCTCGCGCAGCTCGACGCCCCAGTACCGCGCGAACTTGTGCCAGCACACCTGCACCGGGCCCGTGATGAGGTTCGGGGTCTCGGTCGACTGGCCGGCCTCCCGCCGGCGTGCGCGCCAGTTCCAGAGCAGCGCCATGCCGCCGAGCATGGCGGCCTCGCTCGAGCCGGTCGTCGACGTGCCCAGCGTGTTCGCGGCATCCGGCGAGTTCCACAGGTCGGCGAGGATGTGCACGCACCGCGCCTCGAGCTCCGCGGTCTGCGGGTACTCGTCCTTGTCGACCATGTTCTTGTCGAGCGTCTCGGCCATGATCGAGCGCACCTCGGGCTCCAGCCACGTCTGGCAGAAGGTCGCGAGGTTCTGCCGCGAGTTGCCGTCGAGCATGAGTTCGTCGATGACCACCTGGTACGCGTGGCGCGCGAGGTGCTCGTTCTGCGGCATCCGGTACTTGGGAAGCGAGACGGAGAGGTCGGTCGAGGCGAACACCTCGTCCAGCAGCTCGTCGCGGATGTCGTCCTTCTTGTGCAGCATGTCTGCTTCCTTCGGTCAGCGATGCCCGGTCCCCGGCTGCGGCCCCCGCGGGTCAGAATCCCGGATGCGTCGCCGCCCGGCATCGTTCGATCAGGGTGATATCGACCGGCGCGGGCGACGCTCGACCGCGGGTAGCCTGGACCGGCGAAGCATCCGCCCCCCGCCGGCCGCAGAGAGGACACCCGCCATGCCGATCGTGGTGATGGGAGTCTCGGGCTGCGGCAAGTCGACCGTGGCTGCGGCGCTCGCCGCCGAGCTGCGGGGCGTCTACCTCGACGCCGACGACTTCCACCCGGCCGCGAACGTGGCGAAGATGGCCGCGGGCGTGCCGCTCACCGACGAAGACCGGATGCCGTGGCTCGGCGTCGTGGCGCGCGCCATGGCCGACGCGACCGCGCGTGGCGACGAGGTCGTGGTCGCGTGCTCGGCGCTGCGGCGGGCATATCGCGACGTGCTGCGGTCGGCCGCGCCCGACACGTTCTTCGTGCAGCTCGACGGCTCGCCCGAACTGCTCGCCGCCCGCATCACGGCCCGGGCGGAGCACTTCATGCCGCCGTCGCTGCTGGCGTCGCAGCTCGCGCTGCTCGAACCGCTGCAGGCGGACGAGGCCGGCGCGGTGGTCTCGATCGACGCTCCCGTGCTCGCCGTGGTCGACGAGGCGCGGGAGCGCTGGCTCGCCGCACGCGCATAGTCCGCCACCGGACCGTCATCCGCAAGTGCCTTCGCCGGATCCGTGCGGTCTGCGATTCTGTGACCACCCCGGGATGACGCCGGGCGGCACGAGGGAGACCACATGGCCGGCAAGTACGACCTCGAGACGACGACGCTGGGACAGCTGCTCGACGACCCCGAGGCCCGGGCGATCATCGTCGAGCTCGTGCCCGAGCTGCCCGGTCACCCGATGATCGGGTTCGCGAAGGGCATGCCGGCCGCTGCGGTGCTGAAGATGGCCAACGGGCAGCTGCCCGCCGACACCCTCCAGCAGCTCAGCTCGCGTATCGGCGCCCTCTGACGCGGCGGCGTTCGGCGGCCCGCCGAGCTCGCGGCGCCGAGAGCCAGCGGCCGGCCCGGCTGTCAGCGCGGGGACGCCGGGCGCCGGACGCGCGAGAGCGGGACGTTCGCGATGCCGGCCGCGAGCACGACCGACGCCGCGGCGATCGGGGCGACCAGGGCGGCGGCGGTTCCGCCGGTTTCGGCGATCCATCCGGTGAGGGCGGATGCCGCGGACTGGCCCACCACGACCCCCGAGCCGAGCATCGTCATGACGGTGGCGGACCGTCCGAGCGGGCTGCGCCCGGCGGCGAGGCTGTACTGCGTGACCAGCGTCGGGCCGATGCCCACGCCGATCACCAGCAGGCACACCGTCATCGCGGCCACGCTGTCGGCGAAGGGGAGGGCGACCGAGCCGGCCACGAGAACGGTCGCGAACACCAGCCACCGCGCCGGCAGCGTGAAGCGGGCGGGGAAGAGCGCGACCCCGAGGGCGAACGCGGCCGACCCGATGCCCATCGCGCCGTAGACGAGCCCCGCCTGCTCGGGCACTCCCCGGTCGGCCATGAACGCGGTCAGCGACGTGAGCATTGCGCCGAAGAACAGCCCCATGCCGAGCGCGCCGACCACGGTCGTGAGCAGTTCGGGTCGCGCCAGCTCGCGCGCCGGTGCCTGAGCCGGCTTCGCGCCCTGGGCGACGGATGCCGCGGCCGCCGTCGGATGCAGAGCGAACGCACTCACGAACACGAGCGCGAGGACGGCGGCGCCGATCACGGGGGCGGCCGGGCTCAGGGTCGTCGCGAGCAGGCCGACGATGACCGGCCCGAACACGAACACGATCTCGTCGGCGGCGGACTCGTAGGCCATCGTCCCGCCGACGACCGCTTCGCGGCGGTCGCGGTCGAAGGCGCGGCCGATGATGCTCACCAGGCGGCTGCGCGACAGCGGTGCGACCTGCGGCATGGACGCGCCGATGAGGAACGCGACCACGAGCAGCGCGGCATCCGGAACCGGCGCGAAAGCCAGCCACGCGATCGCCACGAGGAGCAGGCTGTTGATCGTGCCCGCGACGAGGAGCACGCGGCGCTGCCCGAATCGGTCGGCCGCGGCGCCCAGCAGCGGGCCGAACAGCGCCGTCCCGAGGCCGGTCATCGCGGAGGTCAGGCCTCCGACGGCCAGCGAGTCGCGGGCCGAGACGACCAGAGTCAGGATGCCCACCACCATCATGGCGAAGGGCAGTCGCGCGATCAGCGCGATCGGGAAATAGGAGAATCCCGCCTCATGGATGAGGCTGGGGCGGCGCGGCGCCGCGATCGTCGTGTGCATCGTGTGTCCTGAGCGAGTCCGCCGCGGTTCGCGGCACGTCGTGCCGCCTTGGTCCGCGTCGGAGCAGGTAGATGCACATCGGGGATGGTCCCTCCAGTCTACCGCGCGGGCCTGAGCGGGAACCGGATGCCTCGGCCCTCCGTCTGTCGCACCCCGTCGCTACGATCGGTGCATGACCTTCCAGGCTTACCTCGACGCCGTCGAGAAGAAGACGGGGCTCACGCCGCGGCAGCTGATCGAGATCGCGCACGAGAAGGGTTTCGACGAGAACACGAAGGCGACGCCGATCGTCGAGTGGCTCGCCGCCGACTACGGCCTCGGTCGCGGCCATGCGATGGCCATGGTGCACGTGATCACGAAGGGGCCGCAGATCAGCGACAAGCACGTCGGCACCGACGGCACGCACTCCGACCCGTCGAACACGCTGTGGCTCGACGGCGCGGCGACGAACCCGGCCGGCTGAGTCGCGGCCCGGCCGGCGTCAGTCCCGCGACGCCGGATCCCGGCGACCCCACCACCGGCGGCGGCGCCGGGGCGCGGCATCCGCTTCCGCTCGGGCTTCCGCCTGCAGCCGCGCGGCGCGGCGGCGCGACCACGCTTCGACCTCGGCGTCGACGTCACGGGTCGGGGTCACGACCGGGGGTCCGCCGAGCAGCTGACGCCGCGCCTCGATCACGCGCCGGTTGAAGTCCTCCAGCGCCTCGCGCACGTCGTCTTCGCGCGTCAGCTCGTCGAGCGTCGCCTCGAGCTCGGCGTTCTCGACCCGGAGCATCAGCGCCGGCGGTCCGAGGCCGGTGAGCTGCTCGTTCTGGATCTTGCGCCGGATCCACCAGTCGGGGTCGTGCGAGCTGCCGAGATCGGGGATCGGCTTCCCCGCGCCGGGAAGGTTGTCGAAGTCGCCGCGGCGGATGGCCTGCTGGATCGCCGTCTCGACGTAGGCCGCCCGCTCCCGCGCGCCGGACGGGCGAACCGGTGCCTCGTCGGCAGGCGGGGCTGCGGCATCCGTTCCGCCGTCCTCGCCGTCCCGCGCGTGCTGCTGGCGGTAGCGAGCGGCGGCTAAACGCGGATCCTCGGCCATCGCACACCTCCGTCTTCCGACCCTACGACGGGACGGCGGCTCGGGCGCCGGGACGGGTCAGGAGACGTAGGTGCGCCAGGAGTGCTGCGGGTCGTAACCCAGCAGCCGGCGGGCCTTGTCGATGGAGAGCAGCGTCTCGTTCGGGCCGAACTCCCGCGCCACCGCGACACCGGGGAACACCTCGGCGAGCAGCTCGTCGTTCGGGCGGGTCATCACGGTGTCGGCCGCCGCGATGAGGAAGTTGTCGAACCCGGTGGGCGCGACCTCGAGCGCCCGCTGCACCGCCTGCGCGCCGTCGCGGGCGTCGATGTACCCCCACAGGTTCCACTTGCGCCGGCTCGCGTCGGCGTCGAACGACGGGAACTCCGCGTAATCCTCGGGCACCATGACGTTCGAGAACCGAAGAGCGGTGACCGAGAGGTCGGGGTGCCAGCGCACGAGCTCCGCCGCCAGCCGCTCCTCGAGCGTCTTCACGAGCGAGTAGACCGATTCCGGGCGCGGCGCGTACTCCTCGTCGACAGGCACGTACGGCGGCGGCACGTCGAACGGCAGCCCCTGCACGGTCTCGCTCGACGCGTAGACGATGCGACGGATGCCGAGCCGAACGGCCGCCCAGAAGACGTTGAAGGTCGCGGTCATGTTGTTGTGGAAGGTCGCGACATCGCTGCGGATGCCCGGCGCCGGGATCGCCGCCAGATGGACGACGGCATCGACGCCGTCATGCCGGTCGCCGACTCCCTGCAGCGCATCGACGACCTGCCCGTAGTCGGTGAGGTCGACCTGGACGAACGACGATCCTCGCTCGCCGACGGCGTCCAATCCGATGACGTCGTGCCCCGCAGCCCGCAGTTCGCGGGCGACGACGGTTCCGAGCTTGCCGGTCGAGCCGGTGAGGGCGATGCGCATCCCTCAAGGGTGACACGGGGCGAGGCATCCGGCTCCGAAAAGCGCGGGCTCGGAAACAATTGGGTGTCACGGGGGTCGGCGCGCGATACTGAGACCGCTTCCACGAACACTTCCCGGGGGACCTCCATGGCTCGCATTCCGACGTCCGGCACTCAGCACGCGCTCCGCGCGGGGGATTACGAGGCCGTCATCGCCAGCATCGGCGCGACGCTCCGCTCGCTCACCTACCGCGGCCGCGACCTGGTCGTGCCCTTCGACGCCGACGAGGTGCGTCCCTCGTTCCGGGGTGCGACGCTCGCACCGTGGCCGAATCGGGTCGTCGACGGCGTCTACACGTTCGGCGGGGTCGAGCGGCAGCTCGCCCTCAGCGAGCCGACGCGGTCGCACGCGATCCACGGTCTCGCCGCCTGGCTCGACTTCGAGGCGGTCGACAAGGGCTCCGACCACGTCACGCTGACCGCCGTCATCCAGCCGCAGACGGCCTACCCGTGGCGGGTCGTCGTGACGACCACCTTCGCGCTCGGTCCCGACGGCCTCACGCAGACCGTGACGGCGCGCAACGAGAGCTCCGAGCCGGCCCCCTGGGGCACCGGCCCGCATCCGTACCTCGTGGCCGGCGAAGGCCTGGTCGACGACTGGACGCTCGAGCTGCCCGCCGAGCAGGTGCTCACCGTCACTCCCGACCGGCTCGTGCCGGTCGCCCTCGAGGCGGTGGACGCCAGCGACCCCGAGCGGTTCGACTTCCGCGCCGCCCGCGCCATCGGCGCGGTCGAGATCGACCACGCCTACACCGGGCTGACGCGCGACGCCGACGGCATCGCCACCGTGCGCGTCACCGACGCCGACGGGACCGGGGTGCGGATGTCGTGGGACGCCGCCTGCCCCTGGGTGCAGGTGCACACCGCCGACAAGCCCGACCCGGCGCTGAGCCGCCTGGGCCTCGCCGTCGAGCCGATGACCTGCGCCCCCGACGCGTTCAACGACGCCGACTACGACTACGACACCGGCCTCATCGTGCTGGGCGCCGGCGCCGAGTCGGCAGCCTCGTGGCGGATCGGCGCGATCGGCTGAGCGGACGTCGGATCGGATCCGACTGTCGTTCCGCCGGATCGGGTGAAACGGCGGGGAGGCACGCCGTGGAGAGGGCCCCCGAGCCGCCGATTGTGCGCGAATCTCCCCGCCGTTTCAC
>NZ_JBHVCA010000009.1:0-32323 GCF_042803895.1 Microbacterium sp. NPDC057407
CCGTGGAGCGGATGTGAGGGTGGTACCCACATCGTCCCGGAGGTCTTCGCCTACCTCAGGTGTTCACAACGTGTCGGGGAAGAACAGCTAGCCCGTCGATGCTCCCGGAACGCCGTGTGCTGTTGCACCTGAAGGACCCAAACAGAGATCCACGTCCTTTGCCTCACCCCTTGCCAATCCGAGGACCAGAAGCTAAACGCGCGAGCGGGCACCGGACCAGCCGGTGCCCGCTCCTCGTGGGGTGTGCCGCGATCGTGTCAGCGGCGACCCGGGCCGTCGTGGCGGTCGTCGCGGTCGTAGAACTCGCGGCTTCCGGCCTTCGCCAGACCACGGCTGACCATGTAGCCGATCGTCAGGATCGTGGCGTACAGCCACGCCTTGTCGGCGCCGAAGCCCTGGCCGGCTTCGGGGCCGAGGCATCCGTCGTCATCGTCAGCGCGACGCGGACCGACTTCTTCTCCAGGTCGCGAGCACGACGACGAGCAGATAGACGAGGCTCGCGGCGACGAGCACTCCGGCCAGCCCGAGCGCGGCGAGCTTGAGTCCCTTCGCGATCAGCCCGGCCGCGATCCAGCCGGGCCCGGCGCTCGACGCCACCGCGCCGGCCCAGCCGACGTTCTCGGCGTAGTCGAACAGCGCCGGCAGCAGGCACGCGAGCGCGAGCCACACGGGGACCGTCCACCGGGTGCGGCGATTCGCCGCCGTCAGCGCACCGAAGACGACGCCGGACAGCAGCAGCGCCGCCAGGAGCGGGAAGAAGAAGTCGATGAACAGGAAGAGCTCGTACGCGGCCACCGCCTGCCCCGAGTAGGCGTCGATCTGCGCGGTCGCCGTCGCGGCGTCGAGGTCGTTCTGCGTGTCGAGCGTCGGCACGCCCGCGATCCCCTCGAACACCGCGTCCGCCCGGAAGAGCGCCCACTGGCTCAGCACCACCGCCACGACCAGCCCGACGATCCGTGCCGGCGACCGCCAGAACCACCCGACCGGGCGGAGAGCACGCTGAAGGATGCCGGACCCCGGCGCGCGCTCGGCAGTCGGTGTCATGACGTCGGGTGGCGTGCTTCCCACTCGGGTCGCAGCATCCCCATCACCACGATGTCTTCGTACCGTCCTCGCACCCATGCGTGTTCGCGCAGGCGCCCCTCGACGACGAAGCCCGCCTTCTCGTAGGCGCGGACAGCCGCGGCGTTGGACGCGATGGCCTGCAGGTGGACCCGCCGCAGGTTGCAGCGGACGAACGCGAACCGGAGGATCTGCTCGATCGCGGCGGTGCCGATGCCGCGGCCCCGCGCATCCGCCCGAAGGGCGATGCCCACCTCGGCGTGGCGGGCGAGGTCGTCGAACGAGAAGAGGGAGACGCTGCCGACGGCGTCGCCGTCCGCCTCGACGACGAAGTCCATTCCCTTGTCGGCGCCGCTGTCGACCTCGGCGAGACGGTCTTCGAAGGCCTTCCGCGTCAGCGGCGCCGGCAGGGACGGGCGCCGCTCCTCCCACGTCTCCAGGTCGGACGCGACGGCGTACAGTACGTCGACGTCGGCCTCGGTGCGCGCCCGCAGGGTGACAGTGGCATTCCCCGGCATAAGGGGAACTCTATCGGGGGCCGGAGACGCGGCCGGGGTCACGGGGCCAGCACGATCACCTTGCCGGGGATGCGCCCGGCCGCACCCTCGGCGTGGATCACGCGCAGGTCGCCGAACGGGATCCGGCGCGTGACCTCGAGTGTCAGTTCGCCGCGGTCGACCAGCGCGACCAGTTCGGTCAGACGCTCGCGGTGGGGGCGCACGAACACGGTCGCCGCGCGGACGCCGCGGCCGTCGTCACCGGGCGTGGCCATGAAGGCGGTGGTGCTGACCACCGCGCCCCCGTCGCGGACCGCGGCGACGTTCGCGGCGAACTGCTCCGGCGTGATCGGGGCGAGATTCAGCAGCACGTCGACCGTCCCTTCGAGCGCGTCGAGCGGGTCGCTCATCGTGTGATCGATGACCTGGTCGGCACCCGCCGCGCGCACGGCGTCGAGGCTTCGGGGGCTCGCGGTAGCCACCACGAAGACACCTGCGCGCTTCGCGAGCTGGATGGCGTACTTTCCGACGACGCCGCCGGCGCCGACGATCAGCACCCGCTGTCCTCGCTCGAGGCGACCCTCGTCGAACAGAGCCTGCCACGCGGTCAGCGCGACCGACGGCAGGGCCGCGGCATCCGTCAACGCCACGCTCGTGGGCGCGGCGACCAGCGCCTCTGCCGGTGCGATGACGAACTCGGCCGCCCCGCCGTCGCGCTCCATCGGCAGGAAACCGATCACCGCGTCGCCGATCGCCAGATCGCCGACGCCCGCACCCAGGGCGTCGACGACACCCGAGACGTCGTACCCGGGAACGTGCGGAAGCTGGACGGGGATCGGCAGGAATCCGGCACGCATGCCGTTGTCCGCCGCGTTGTAGGCGGAGGCCGCCACTCGCACGCGCACCTCGCCCGGGCCGGGAACCGGCAGATCGACCTCGTCGATCTCGAGGACCTCCGGTCCGCCGACCTCGTGGAACCGCCATGCCTTCATGATGTCGTCCTTTCATCAGTGCTTCGGATTCGAAGCAACGACGACGCTACCACCGCTTCGAGTTCGAAGCAACTACTTCGAGTTCGCAGCACTGGCTACACTCGGAGCATGACCGACCCGGACGCCCCCACCCCGTCGCAGCTGAACGCCTACTTCGCGCTCATCGAGGTGAGCAGCCTGCTGCGTCACGCGGTCGAGAAGCAGCTGAAGAACGCCGGCGATCTCAGCTACGTGCAGTTCCAGCTACTGGCGCGGCTCAACGATCTGCCCCAGGGCCGCACCCGGATGACCGACCTGGCCGACGGAGTCGTCTACAGCCGGAGCGGCCTGACCTACCAGGCGCAGCTGCTCGAACAGCGCGGACTCATCACGCGCTCGCCGTCCCCCGATGACGAGCGCGGCACGCTCGTCAGCCTCACCGATGCCGGCCGAGCGGTGCTCGACCTGGTCTTCCCCGGCCACCTCGCGCTGCTGCACGAGCTCTTCCTCGACCCGCTCCGCGCCGACGACATCCGCCGCCTCGGCGACATCCTCGGCCGCGTCCGCGAGCACATGCGCGCTCTGCCGCCCCGATCGGCCGCACCTCGTCGGAAGTCGGCCGACTGAATCACGCCCGCGGGACGAGGCCGTGCTCGTACGCGAAGATGACCAGCTGCACCCGGTCGCGCGCGCCGAGCTTCGCGAGAAGGCGGCCCACGTGGGTCTTGACCGTCGACTCGGCGAGGAAGTGCTGATCGGCGATCTCGGTGTTGCTCAACCCCGCGCCGATCGCCACGAGGATCTCGCGCTCGCGCGCGGTGAGCATCGCGAGTTCGGGCGACTCTTCCGCACCAGCCGTGCGCGGCAGTTCCTGCCCGAACAGTTCGATCAAGCGGCGGGTGACCCGCGGCGCGAGAGCCGCGTCCCCCGCGTGCACCGTGCGGATCGCCGCGAGGAGCTCGGCGGGCCGCGCGTCCTTGAGCAGGAATCCACTCGCTCCCGCGCGGATCGCTGCGAACGCGTGCTCGTCGAGGTCGAACGTGGTCAGCACCAGGACGCGAGTCGAACGCGTTGCCGCGACGATGGTCTCGGTTGCCGCGATGCCGTCGACCCCCGGCATCCGCACGTCCATCAGCACCACGTCCACGCTTCGCGACCGTGTCAGCTCGACGGCTTCACGACCGTCGGACGCCTCGCCCACGACCTCGATGTCGGGCTCGGCCTCGAGCATCATCCGCAGACCCGCGCGCACGAGCAGCTGATCATCGGCGATCGCCACGCGGATGCGTTCGTTCACGAGCTCACCGCCCCGGCTGAGGATGTCGGGAGCACGGCGTGGACGCGCCATCCCCCGAACGGCCGCGGTCCGGCTGTGAAGCTGCCGCCGTAGAGTGCGACGCGCTCACGCATGCCGATGAGGCCGTGCCCACCGTCGTCCGCCGGCACAGCCGCCGCCGGCACGGCGTCGTCGACCACCTCGATCCGGACCTCTCCGTCGGAGTGGCTGATCGAGACGTCGACATGTTGAGCGGATGCCGCGTGCCGGAGCGTGTTGGTCAGCGCCTCCTGCACGATGCGGTACACCGTCAGCTCCAGGTTGGCGTCGGCCACGGGGGCACCGGTCATGGACAGCCGCACCGGAAGTCCGGCGGCGCGGAAGCTGCCGATGAGGTCCGGCAGCGCCGCGGTACCCGGCTGGGGTTTACGGCCCTCCGTAGCCGACGCCGCGGGTTCGGACAGCACGCCCAGCATCCGGCGCATGTCGGCGAGCGCGTCGCGTCCGGCCTCGGCGACGATCCGCATGCCGTCGGCCGCTCGCGCGGGTTCGGTGGTCGCCGCGGCCGCGCTGCCCTCGGCCAGGGTGACCATGACCGTGAGGCTGTGCGACACGATGTCGTGCATCTCCCGAGCGATCCGCGAGCGTTCGACCGCCGTGGCGAGTCGCGCCTGCTGATCCCGCTCCCGCGCGAGATCACCGACCCGCGCGATGAGCGCCGCGAGATAGCGACGCTGGTTGCCGACGTTCACGCCGATGAGCGTGGCGATGAGCATCGCCGCGACGACGAGAGCCGACGCGACGTACGGCGAGGCCGTCGGCGTTGCGCCCCCGTCGGCGGGGAGCCCGGCCGCGATGAAGGCGGACACGATGCCGACGACCGCCGAGATCCCGAGGGCGATCCACGCCGCCCGCGTCGACCCGTAGACGGCCAGGGCGTACAGTGCCACGAGGATCGCGAAGACGTCGACCGACTCCAGGGGGTACACCAGGAGGCTCGAGCACCAGGCGGCGGCCGCGAGCACCCACGGACGGCGACGCCGGAACAGGAACATCACCGCCGTGGTCCCGGCGACGACGATGATCGCCACGACGACCGCCCACGCCGGCACGGTGCCGGCCTGGGCCGTAGCGATCGTCCCGGCGATCGTCGGGATGAAGTATGCGGCGGCGACGAGGCCGTCGACGAGCCGCGGATGCCGCGACCAGAACCGGCGGATCGCTCCGGGCGGCCGGGGAAGGCGCACGGCTCCCCCGGCCACCGTCATCGGGTGACCGGGGGAGGCCGATGGTTCCGCTTCCGCCATGCTCGGACTCTACGCGTCGCGTCGGCGCATCAGCACCGCCGCCGCGGTGAGGGATACGGTCACCCAGATCCCGGCGACGAGCAGGTTGGCCCAGACGCCGAACGCGTCTCCCACGGACTCCAGGCTCGACGAGGAGTAGATGCCGGATCCGGCCGTCGAGAAGAGGTACGGAACCAGGTCCTGCGCCCATTCGGCGGGGATGAGCTGCAGCACGATCGGCAGGAGCAGCAGCACGCCCAGGACCGCCGCGATGCCGCCCGCGCTGCTGCGCACGACCGCGCCGACGCCGAGCGCGAAGAGCGCCACCATCGCCAGCCACACCGCCGCTCCGAGGATCGGCCAGAACACGGCCGGCTCGGCCAGCGGGGCCGAGATGCCCTCCCCCGCGAACACGAGCGAGGCGGCGACGTAGCCCGCGAGATTCGCGACGATCCCGACGAGGAAGGTCGCGGCGAACAGCACGACCGCCTTGGCTGCGAGCGCCGGAAGGCGCGTCGGTATCGCCGCGAAGGTCGAGCGGATCATGCCCGTCGTGTACTCGCCGCTGATGACGAGCACCCCGAGCACGCCCGCGACGAGCTGCGCGAAGAGAACTCCCGCGAGAGAGGCCTGCACGACCGACCCGGCAGTGCCGTCGGTCGCGTCGATCGCCGCCGATCCCTCGGGCATGGTGGTGAGAGCAAACGCGACGAGCGCCGCCATCCCGAGAGAGATGGCGATCACGATGGCGTATGACCAGACCGTCGAGCGCAGGCTGCGCAGTTTGATCCATTCGGACCGGAGCGCGCCCCCGAACGACGGGTCGGCGCCGTTCGGCTTCGAGGGGCGGAGTTCGGACTGCAGGGAAAGGGTGGTCATCGGACCACCTCCGTTCGGTACTCGACCGCGTCGGCGGTCAGGCTCATGTACGCCTCTTCGAGGGAGGCATTGAGGGGGGTGAGCTCGTGGAGGACGAGCCCGTGGTGCGAGGCGAGGTCGCCGACCTGCGACGCCTCCATGCCGGTGATCTCGATCCGGTCGGCATCCGACTGCGTCACCGTCACGTCGCCCGCGGCGACGAGCCGGGCGAGATCGTCGACCCGCGGCGAGCGAACCCGCACGCGGGGTCCGGTGCCGCCCGCGATGATGTCGGCGACCGGAGCGTCGGCGATGATCCGTCCCTTGCCGAGCACGATGAGGTGGTCGGCGGTGAGCGCCATCTCGCTCATGAGGTGCGACGAGAGGAAGACGGTGCGTCCCTCCGCGGCCAGGTGCTTGACGAGACGACGCACCCACAGCACGCCCTCGGGATCGAGCCCGTTGACCGGCTCGTCGAGGATGAGCGTCGCCGGGTCGGCGATCAGCGCTGCGGCGATGCCCAGGCGCTGCCCCATGCCGAGCGAGAACGCGCCCACCCTCTTGCGGGCCACCGACTCGAGCCCCGTCATCTCGATGACCTCGCGGACCCGCGTCGCTCCCAGTCCGTGCGTCGCGGCCATCGCCAACAGGTGGTTGTAGGCGGTTCGCCCGGTGTGCACCGCCTTGGCGTCCAGCAGCGCGCCGACCTCCCGCAGCGGGGCACGGTGCTGCGCGTACGGCTTCCCGTTCACGGTCACGGTGCCGGCTGTCGGCCGGTCGAGGCCGACGATCATGCGCATCGTCGTGGACTTGCCGGCTCCGTTCGGCCCGAGGAACCCGGTCACCCGACCGGGTCGCACAACGAAGTCGATTCCGTTGACGGCGGTCTTCGCGCCGTACTTCTTGGTGAGACCTTCTGCTCTGATCATGACCGCAACGGTACGTTCGCCGGGTTCCGGCCACATCGGACTGCGGCATCGTCCTCGGGGCGCGGCCTGGTACCTCAGTACGACGTCGCCGATGCACTGTTGTCCGCGGCGGACGTCCGCCCGGTGAGAGTCCGGACAGTCAGCGCACCGTCCGCGGGTGAAGGAGAACGGATGCCGCGACCCTTCGCTCGATCCCTCGTCACCGTCCGATGCGCGGGAGGTGGTGGGGTCGCGGCATCCGATCTGCTCACTCCTCGGACTGGCCGGAGACGGTCAGAATCGGGCGGATCTCCACGCCCCAGCCGGGCAGTTCCAGGAACGGCCACGTCTGGACCAGCGCAACCGCGGCGTCCATGTCCGGGACGTCGATGACGCTGAAGCCGCCGACGACCTCCTTGGCCTCGGAGTACGGTCCATCGACCGGAACAGGACCGCTCCCGCTGTACTTCACGGTCTTCGCCGTGTCGGCGGGCTGCAGCTGGGCGCCACCATCGGCGATCTGCGCCGCGTTGTCTCCGTACCACTGGTAGGCGCGTGCGTAGAGGGCCTGCATCCGTTCTTCGGGCACTTGGGCGTCGAGCTCGGGGTCGAAGGTGAACATGATGACGTACTTCACGGTCGTGTCCTCTCGTCAGTGGAACCGTTTCACCACTACGGCGAACGAGCAAGCGCGTTTTCGACAGCGCGCCGGAAACCCGCCTGCCCGGCGCCGATCAGAAGGGGTTCGTCGATGGGTCCACGACCGCGCGCACCTCGACGCCGCCGCCGGGTGCCGGGCACTGCGTGGCGATCTCGACGGCGTGCTCGAGGTCGCGCGCCTCGATGACGTAGTAGCCGTTGATGGACCCATTCGTCTGAACGAACGGGCCCTCGGTGACCGTGCTGCCACCCCGGATGCTGGCGGCGGAGGCCGTGGGCGCGAGCGCCTCGCCGCGAGCGACCCGCCGAGCTCGACGACCTGCTCGCGGAAGGTGTTGTGCGCGTCGACCACGGCTTCCCACGCCTCGGGTGTCGCGTTGATGTAGAACGTCGGGTCGTCGTAGATGAGGATGGCGAACTTCGACATGGTGCTGGCTCCTTCACTCTCGCGGGCCGGCGTCTCCGGCTCCGTCGAGAGGACAGCGAACGACCCGCCCCGAATTCGACAGCTGGGCCGAGATCTGTGGGTTGGCCTTACTGATCGAGGTCTGCCTCGCCCAGACCGGCGCCGACGGCGGAGGCCTGGGGCTCGGGGAGCACGCGGAGCCCTTGCGGGGAGTTCGCGGCGGCCACCAGGGCCTCCAGCCAGTGACGGTTGAGAGTCGGGGGGCGCCCGCCGTTGTACCTGAACGCCAGCAGCGCATGGGAGTGCACCCAGACACTGGTGCGTCCGGAGCCGAGCGAGATGTCCCGGTTCCAGGCGAAGAGGAAGGGCTCGTTGCGGCGCAGCTTCTGCACGATGACGACTTCCAGATGCGCGAGGACGCGGTCGTCGAAGTCGTGACTGATGGTGTCGCCGTACTGGAACTTGCCCACGTCCCCTCCCCTCGTCGAGTGAGCCCTCCGGCTTAGCTTACGGCGTAAGCGTGGTTAGCGTGTACGTGACGGACCCGCATCGCGGGGGTGAGATGGGAGTGCCATGACGGAGCGCGGCGGGCAGCAGAAGCGGCAGGCATCGGCCGCCGGAAAACTGAGCCGCGCACTCATCGTCCAGACCGCGCTCGAGCAGATCGACAGCCAAGGCGCCCAGGGCCTGTCGATGCGCTCGCTGGCCCAGGCGCTGGGCGTGGAGGCGATGTCGCTCTACCGGTACGTGCACGGTCGGGAAGATCTCCTCGAGGGCGTCGTCGATCTGCTGATGGGCAATCTGACGTCACAACTCGACGACGAGCTCTCCGAACACTGGCAAGGGTTCCTGCAGACCCTCGCCCACCAGGTCCGGCAGATCGCCATCGACCACCCCAACGCGTTCCCCCTCGTGGCCACCCGTCATCCGGCGGCGCCGTGGCTTCGGCCCCCGCTCCGAAGCATCGAGGTCGTCGACGCCTTCCTGAGCGCGCTGATCGGCCATGGGTTCAGCGATGAGCAGGCGGTGGACGCATACCGCTCATTCAGCAGCTTCCTTCTCGGGCAGCTGCTCCTGGAGTCCGCTGTCCGCGGCGCGCAGACGAGCCCCGTGGAGGAGCCACTCGACGAGGGGGACGCCGACATCCCGGAGCGGGACGGCCGAGCCGACCTGGACGGAGCGCCTCAGGTGGAGCGCCTTCGCCCCCTCCTCAGCGAAGACCGCAGCGACGAAGAGTTCGAGGTCGCCCTCGAGACGCTCCTCGATCGGCTCAACGCGCAGGTCACCCAGTAGCGCCACCGCGCGTGGTCGCGGTCATCGACTTCCCGCCTCGGGCTCGTACCGCACCGGCGGGAAGGCCTCGGCGACCGCTTTGCGGAGGGTCTCGAGCGAGGCATCCGGTCCGAACCAGCCGTGCGTACGCGCCTGCACCAGCACGTTGCCGATCGCGGTGGCCTCGACGGGGCCGGCGAGCACGGGCAGCCCGGATCGGTCGGCCGTCGCCTGGCACAGGAGATTGTTGAGGGATCCGCCACCGACCAGGTGAATCACGTCGATGTCGCGTCCGGTGAGACGCCCGGCGGTGTCGACCGCGGTCGCGAAGGCGTCTGCGATGCTCTCGATGATGGCGCGCACGAGCGTTGGGCGTGATCCGGGCACGGCAGCTCCGGTCTCGTCGATCACGGCGGCGATGCGCACGGGCATGTCTCCGGGCGCCGATAGGCGGGGGTCGTTGGCGTCGAAGATCGGAACGCCACCGTCGACGGATGCCGCAGCCTCCAGCAGCTCCGGAAGGTCGATCGCCGAGCCGTCCTCCGCCTCCCAGGCGCGCACGGATTCGCTCAGCAGCCACAGGCCGGTGACGTTGTGGAGGAAGCGAACCCGTCCGTCGACGCCGCCTTCGTTTGTGAAGTTCGCCTCGCGCGCAGCATCCGTCAGAACCGGCTCCTCCAGCTCGATGCCGACGAGACCCCAGGTGCCGCAGGAGATGAACGCGGCGTTCGGCGAGCTCAGCGGAACCGCGACGACGGCCGAGGCGGTGTCGTGCGATCCGACCGCGACGACCTCGACCGGCGCACCGATGCGCTCACGGGCCGCACCTCGCAGCGGTCCGAGGTGCGTCCCGGGATCGACGAGGCGAGGAAGGACGGATGCCGGGATCCCGAGCCGTTCGGCCGACTCGAGGTCCCACTCCCCCGTGCGCACATCGAGCAGTCCGGTGGTCGACGCGTTGGTGCGCTCGGCCACCTGTGCGCCCGTGAGGAGGAAGGCGACTAGATCCGGGATGAGGAGCGCGACATCCGCATCGCTCAGCGCGCGCTCGGTGACGTACTGGTACAGCGTGTTGAACGGCAGGAACTGCAACCCGTTGCGGCGGTAGAGCTCGTCGAACGGGACCACGGCGTGCACCTGCTCGACCCCGCGGACGGTGCGCTCATCGCGGTAGTGGAACGGCTCGGCGAGCAGCTCGCCGCCCGCGACCAGGCCGTAGTCCACCGCCCAGGAGTCGATGCCGATGCTCGCCAGTTCCGGCTCCCGGGCGACGGCTTCGCGCAGGCCCTCGACGACGTGGCGGTACAGCCCGGGGGAGTCCCAGTGCAGGCCGTCGGGCCCGGCCACCGGGCCGTTCGGGAATCGCGAGACCGCCTCGAGTCGAAGCATCCGGTTCTCGACGTACCCGAGCATGACGCGGCCGCTGGTCGCGCCGAGATCGACGGCAGCGACGACGCCGCCGGTCATCGCGGGACCCCGTGTGCGCGACCGCTGCACCTTCCTGCGAGTGCTGCACCGATCGACGCAGCGCTCGCAGGAAACAGCCGCACTCGCGGCCGGATGTCGGACCGGATCGTCATCGCAGGAAGGCGGCGGCGACGCCGGAGTCGACGGGGATGTGCAGGCCCGTCGTCCGGGAGAGCTCGGGGCCGGTCAGCACGTACACGGCGTCGGCGACGTTCTCGGGCACGACCTCGCGCTTGAGGATGGTGCGGTTGGCGTAGAACTGGCCGAGATCCTCTTCCTTGACGCCGTAGGTGGCGGCGCGGTTGGCGCCCCAGCCGGCTGCGAAGATGCCCGAGCCGCGCACGACGCCGTCGGGGTTGATGCCGTTCACGCGCACGCCGTGTTCGCCGAGCTCGACCGCGAGCAGGCGCACCTGGTGGGCCTGGTCGGCCTTGGTCGCCGAGTAGGCGATGTTGTTGGGGCCCGCGAAGACGGAGTTCTTCGACGAGATGTAGATCACGTCGCCGCCCATCTTCTGCTCGATGAGCGCCTTCGCGGCAGCCTTGGCGACCAGGAACGAGCCCTTGGCCATCACGTCGTGCTGCAGGTCCCAGTCCTTCTCGGTGGTCTCGAGCAGCGGCTTCGAGAGCGACAGTCCGGCGTTGTTGACGACAAGGTCGATGCCACCGAACGCGAGCAGGGTCGCGTCGATCGCGGCCTGCACCCCCGCGGCGTCGGCGACGTTCGCGGCCACGCCGATCGCGACATCCGAGTTCCCCAGCTCGGCGGCGGCGGCCTGCGCCTTCTCGAGATCGAGGTCGGCGACGACCACGCAGGCACCCTCGGCGGCGAGGCGGGTCGCGATGGCCTTGCCGATTCCGGATGCCGCGCCGGTGACGAACGCGATGCGGCCCTGGTGGGTCTTGGGCTTGGGCATCCGCTGCAGCTTGGCCTCTTCGAGGGCCCAGTACTCGATGCGGAACTTCTCGGCATCCGAGATCGGGGTGTACGTCGACAGCGCCTCGGCACCGCGCATCACGTTGATCGCGTTGACGTAGAACTCGCCGGCGACCCGGGCGGTCTGCTTGTTGGCACCGTACGAGAACATGCCCACGCCGGGCACGAGCACGATGAGCGGGTCGGCGCCGCGGATCGCGGGCGACTCTGCGGTGGCGTGCGCGTCGTAGTAGGCCTGGTAGTCCGCGCGGTACTGCTCGTGCAGCTCTTTGAGGCGGGAGACGGATGCCTCGACCTCGGCGTCGGCGGGAAGGTCGAGGATCAGCGGCTTGACCTTCGTGCGCAGGAAGTGGTCGGGGCAGCTCGTGCCGAGCGCCGCGAGCGCCGGAGCTTTCTCGGAGGCGAGGAAGTCGAGCACGACGTCGGAGTCGGTGAAGTGGCCGACCATCGGCTTGTCGGTCGACGCGAGCCCGCGGATCGTGGGTGCCAGCGCGGCGGCCTTCGCCCGGCGCTCGGCCTCGGGCAGCGCCTCGTAACCGGTGCGGACGCCGCCGAACGGGTCGGCTCTGCCGTGGCTCTGGATGTACGCGGCTGCGGTCTCGATGATCCAGAGCGAGTTCTGCTCGGCCGTGTCGGAGGTGTCGCCCCACGCGGTGATGCCGTGCCCGCCGAGGATGCAGCCGATCGCCTGCGGGTTCGCGGCCTTGATCTCGGCGATGTCCAGCCCGAGCTGGAACCCGGGACGACGCCACGGCACCCACACGACCTTGTCGCCGAAGATCTTCGGGGTGAGCTCTTCGCCGTCGGCGGCGGTGGCGATCGCGATGCCCGAGTCGGGATGCAGGTGGTCGACGTGCGCGGCATCCACCAGCCCGTGCATGGCCGTGTCGATCGACGGCGCCGCGCCGCCCTTGCCGTGCAGGCAGTAATCGAACGCGGCGACCATCTCGTCCTCGCGCTCCACGCCCGGGTAGACGTCGACAAGGGCGCGCACGCGATCCAGGCGCAGGACTGCCAGGCCCGCCTCGGTGAGCGTGCCGAGGTCGCCGCCTGAGCCCTTGACCCACAGCAGCTCGACCGGCTCGCCGGTGACCGGGTCGGTCTCGGTGCCCTTGGCCGACGTGTTGCCGCCCGCGTAGTTCGTGTTCCTGGGGTCGGCGCCGAGGCGGTTGGACCGCGCGATCAGCTCGGCAGCTGCCGGATTCGTCATGAGTGTTCCTTCGTTGAGCTCTCGAGTCGCCAAGACACGCCGTTCGCGCGCCGCGGCACCGGCGTGTATTGGCGACTCGGTATGGACGTTGAGGTGGGTCGGTGTGGGGAGGGCTACGCGCCCCAGCCGGCCTGGGTGCCGCCGACGCGGTCGGCCGCGATCTGCTGCTGGTATCCGGATGCCGCGTAGGCAGCCATCGGGTCGGCCGGCAGGCCCCGGCTCTCACGCCATTCCGCGAGGGCGGGACGCACGTCGGTGTAGAACGCGTCCATGAACACGGCCTGCGCACCGAGCACATCGTTCGCGGCCTGGGCGGCGGCGAGCGCGTCGCGGTCGACGAGCAAAGCCCGCGCCGTCATCTCCTGCACGTTGAGCACCGAGCGGATCTGCCCGGGGATCTTGTCTTCGATGTTGTGGCACTGGTCGAGCATGAACGCCACGTCGGGGTTGTTGAGGCCGCCGCCGCGGACGACCTCGAACAGGATGCGGAACAGCTGGAACGGGTCGGCCGCCCCGACGATGAGGTCGTCGTCGGCGTAGAAGCGCGAGTTGAAGTCGAACGAGCCGAGCTTCCCGAGCCGCAGCAGCTGCATGACGATGAACTCGATGTTGGTCCCCGGCGCGTGGTGGCCGGTGTCAAGGCACACCATCGCACGGTCGCCGAGCGCGGCCACCTGCGCGTACGACGTGCCCCAGTCCGGGACATCCGTGTGATAGAAAGCCGGCTCGAAGAACTTGTACTCCAGCACGAGGCGCTGCTCGTCGCCGAGCCGTGCGTAGATCTGCTGCAACGAGTCGGCGAGGCGATCTTGCCGGGCGCGCATGTCGTTCTGCCCGGGATAGTTCGAGCCCTCGGCGAGCCAGATCTTGAGGTCGCGGCTGCCGGTGGCGTGCATGATGTCGATGCACTCGTAGTGGTGGTCGATCGCCTTCTGCCGGATCGCGTCGTCAGCGTGGGTGAGGGCGCCGAACTTGTAATCCTCATCCTGGAACGTGTTCGAGTTGATCGTGCCCAGCTTCACGCCCCGGTCTTCGGCATGACGCCGCAGGTCGTCGTAGGAGTCGACCTTGTCCCACGGGATGTGCAGGGCGACGCTCGGCGCGAGGGCGGTGAACTCGTTCACCTTCGCCGCGTCCGCGATCTTCTCGAACGGGTCGCGCGGCGTGCCCGGAGTGGTGAAGACCCGGAACCGGGTGCCCGAGTTGCCGAACGCCCACGAGGGAAGCTCGATGCCCTGGCCCGCCAGCTGGCTCAGGATGTCGGGAGAGAGAGTGCTCACGATGGGTCGCTTTCTGCCCCGGATGCCTCGGCATCCGCGAGCTGGTCGTGCAGGTGGAAGATCTCGGTGAGGCGGGTGGCGGCCTGATCGGGTCGCCCGTCGAGGGCCACGAAGTAGGGCGCCATCTCCGCCTCCCATCGGCTAGCGACGTCGGAGGAGGCGAGGTACGCCTGGGCCGCTGCGTCGTCGTCGGTCTCGTAGTAGCCGATGAGGCGGCCGCCCTCGGCGAGGAAGAGGGAGTAGTTGCGGCGTCCGGATGCCGCGATCTCGGCGAGCATCTCGGAGCGCACGGGGGTGTGCCGGGCGATGTACTCGTCGAGCAGGTCGGGCTTCACCTGAAGCTCGAAGCACACGCGCGTCGTCGCCGTCGTGCTCGTCATCGAACTCTCCTGGGGTGCCGTGTGTGAATCGTTTCAAAGCGTATCGGCATGTATCGTTTCACGCAACTCATCGATCCACGCGAAGTGAGGTGCAGATGTCGGTCAGCGTCAAAGATGTCGCGGCGCGCGCCGGAGTGTCGGTAGGTACGGTGTCGAACGTGCTCAATCGGCCCGACAAGGTGTCGCCCGACACGGTGAGACGCGTCCAGGCGGCGATCGAGGCGCTCGGCTTCGTGCGCAACGACGCCGCCCGCCAGCTGCGCGCCGGGCACAGTCGCAGCATCGGGCTCGTCGTGCTCGACGTGGGCAACCCGTTCTTCACCGATGTCGCTCGCGGTGCCGAGCGGCGGGCGGCGGAGAGCGACCTGTCCATCCTGCTCGGCAACAGCGACGACGACGCCTCCCGCGAGGCCCGTTACCTCGACCTGTTCGAGCAGCAGCGCGTGTACGGCGTGCTCATCACGCCGGTCGACGACGCGATGGACCGGCTGGACAGGCTGCGGGAACGCGGCATTCCCGCCGTGCTCGTCGACCGCCCCAGCGATGGAGGGGATTTCTCGTCCGTCGCGGTGGACGATGTCGGCGGGGGCTACCTCGCGGCGCATCATCTTCTGGAGACCGGCCGGCGACGAATCGCGTTCGTCGGCGGTCCGGCGACCACCCGGCAGGTGAGCGACCGGCTCACCGGCGCGCGTCGCGCAGTTGCCGAGCATCCGGATGCCTCCCTCGAGGTGATCGAGACGGCCGCGCTCACGGTGCTCGAGGGCCGGGCGGCGGGCGAGCAGCTGCGCAGCCGTCCGGCCGCGGAGCGTCCGGACGCGGTGTTCGCGGCCAACGACCTGCTGGCGATGGGCGTGCTGCAGGCGCTGGTCATGCTCGGCTCGATCTCCGTGCCCGAGGACGTCGCGATCATCGGCTACGACGACATCGACTTCGCGTCGGCGGCCGTCGTGCCGCTGTCGTCGATTCGTCAGCCGAGCGAGCTGATCGGCCGGCGGGCGGTCGAGCTGCTGCTCGGCGCGATCGAAGAAGGACGGCCCACCGAGCAGGTGACCTTCCGGCCCGAACTGATCGTGCGTCATTCCACCCGTCCGAGATCGTCGTCATCGTGATGCCCGAGGCGCCCGGTCCGCATTCGCGAACCGGGCGCCCTGAGAGCGACTGGGCTTAGAAGTCGAAGTCGCCGATGTTCTCCGCGTCGAACACGTAGGGGTCGCCGAGGAGGACGCTCGCGTCGGGGCCCACCTCGAACGAGCCGAGCTTGCCGGCTTCGAACGTGTCGCCCTCTTCGCCGGTGATCTCCCCGGTGATGAGCGCCTGCGTGGCCCACGCCGCCAGGTAGCCGAGGTCGGCCGGGTTCCACAGCGCGAACGCGGTGACCGTGCCGTCCTCGACGTACTCGCGCATCTGGTTCGGGGTGCCAAGACCGGTGAGGGCCACCTTGCCCTTGTACTCCGAGCTCGACAGGTAGCGGGCCGCCGCCGAGATGCCCACGGTCGTCGGGCTGATGATGCCCTTCAGCTCGGGGTAGGTCTGCAGCAGCGCCGCGGTCTTGTCGAACGAGGTCTGGTCGTCGTCGTCACCGTAGGCGACCTCGACGAGCTCGACGTCGGGGTGGTTGGCGGCCAGCTCCTCCTCCATCAGCTCGATCCAGGCGTTCTGGTTGGTGGCGTTGGCCGAGGCCGACAGGATCGCGATCTGACCCTCGTCGCCGATCTGCTCGGTGATGAGGTCGACCTGCACCTTCGCGATGCCCTCGGCCGTGGCCTGGTTGATGAACAGGTCACGACACTCCGGGTTGGTGTCGGAGTCGAAGGTCACGACCTTGACCCCCGCCGAACGGGCCTCATCCAGCGCGTCGCACAGCGCCTCCGGGTCGTTGGCCGACACGATCAGGCCACCCGCGCCCTGCTGCGCCGCGGTCTGGATGTACTGCACCTGCGACGTGGGCGACGCCTCCGACGGGCCGACCTCCTCGAACGTGCCGCCGAACTCCTCGGTCGCCTCTTCGGCGCCCCCGGTGGAGGTGTCGAAGTACGGGTTGCCGAGATTCTTGGGCAGCATCGTGATCGACAGGTTGGCGTCGCCGCTGTCCCCGCCGTCTCCACCGTCCGACGGGTTCCCGCCGCTGCCGCCGGCGCAGCCGGCCGCGACGAGCGTGACACCCACGGCGAGAGCGGCGACCACGCCGGCGCGCCGCGTGCGCTTCATTCCGAACATCATTGTTTCCTTCCCTGGTGCAGGCTGCGAGGTGCGGGCTGCGTTGTGGTGTGTGGTGCTCTGGGATCGCTACGGCGCTTCCGGCGCGCCGTCTCGCCCCTTCCTCTTCCCGATGGCGGCGGCCCGGCGGACCTGAAGCCATGCGAGCAGGCTGGACGACACCACGGAGACGATCAGGAGCAGTCCCGTGATGACGTTGATGATGTCGCTCGTGACACCGGCGAGGCGCAGGGCGCTGCCGAGTGTGCCGATGAGCAGAACGCCGGCGATGACACCGTGCAACGCACCGCGTCCGCCGAAGATCGAGACGCCGCCGAGGAGCACCGCGGCGATGACCTGCAGCTCCATGCCCATGGCGTTGTCCCCCCGGGCGTTGGAGTAGAGCAGCGTGAAGTACACGCCGGCGAAACCCGAAACGGCGCCGCTCAGCACGAACAGCAGGAACTTCGTGCGGCCGACGTCGATGCCCGAGAACGACGCGGCCTCCTTGCTGAGGCCGATCGCGTACAGCGAGCGGCCGAACGGGGTGAAGTGGAGCACGATCGCGAACACGATCGCCAGCACCGCGAACGGGATCATGATCATCGGGATCGGAGTGCCGGGGATGTTCGCCTTGGCGAGGTCCGTCCACTCCTCGGGGAACTCCGTGATGGCCGTGGTCCCCAGCAGACCGACCGCGATGCCGCGGAAGAGCGCGAGCGTGCCGATCGTGACCGCGAGCGAAGGCAGACCGACGACGGTGATGAGGAACCCATTGAAGGCGCCCGCGATCGTGCCGACGATGACGGCGACCACGGCCGCCACGGGGAACGGCAACCCGGCTTGGGTCAGGATGCCGGTCATCACCGACGACAGGCCCACGATGCTCGCCACCGAGAGGTCGATCTCCTCGGTGATGATGATGAGCGTCATCGGCAGTGCGATCAGCAGGATCGGCGCGACGTCGCGCAGCAGGTAGGTGACCGTCAGAGGGCTGTCGAAGTTGCGCACCGTGCCGAGGGCGATGACGATCACCAGCAGCAGGATCGCGATGATGGCGGACTCGCGGGTGAAGAGCGCCCTACGCCAGGCAGGCTTGGCGTGCGCCTTGTAGTCGCGCCGGGCCGGGGCATCCGTCAACGCGGTCATCGTGTCTCCTCCCGCTGTGCGATGAGTCGTCGGTGCTGTCGCACGGCGAGCACGCGGTCCAGGACGATGGCGCCGAGGATCAGCACGCCGACGACCGCCCGCTGCCAGAAGTCGTCGATGCCGAGGATCGGGAGCGCGCGGTTGATCGTGAGAAGGAGGAACGCCCCGATGGCCGCCCCCCACACCGTGCCGACGCCACCGGAGATCGCGACCCCGCCGATGACCGCGGCGCCGATCGCCTGGAGCTCCCAGCCGAAGCCGGCGGCTGAGCTCACGGTGCCGTAGCGAGCGGCGTACAGGACGCCGGCGAGACCGGCCAGCGCGCCGCTGGTGACGAAGGCCGCAATGATGCGGCGGGTGACGCGGAGTCCGTAGAGGTGCGCCGCGGCCGGGTCGGAGCCGATCGCGTAGAGCTCGCGGCCGCTGCGGAGGTTGCGCAGGTACCAGGCTGCGACGACGAGCACCACCAGGGCGATGATCGTGAGGATCGGGATGCCGAGGATGCGATCGGTGCCGAGCGCCCGGAAGTCGGCGGGCAGGTCGGAGGCGTTGATGCGGTCGCTGCCGGTCCAGGCGACGTTGATGCCGCGGTAGATGTACATCGTGCCGAGGGTGATGACGAGGGCCGGAACACGCGCGAACGCGACGAGAGAGCCGTTGATGAGGCCCAGGAGGCCGCCCAGCAGAACCCCGCCGGCGAAGACGCCGATGAGGGGGATGCCCGGGATGTCGATGAACAGCCGGCCCGTGAGGTAGGCCGTGAGACCCACGATCGAGCCGACCGACAGGTCGACGTTGCGGGTGATGATCACGATCGCCGAGCCAACGGCGACCAGAAGAAGCAGCGACGGCGTGAGGAGCAGGTCGCGGAAGCCGTCGCCCGAGAACAGGAACGTCGGGTTGCTGACGGTCGCGAACAGGATGACGAGCAGCAGCGCGACGAGGATGCCCGTCTCGCGGGCCGTGCCGATGCGCCGCACCAGTTTCGAGGCCGCGCTCATCCCCGGTTCCACGGTGGGAGTGACGGTCGCGGTCATCGGGCCACCTCCGCGTCTGCGGTCGCGGCGAACATGACCGCCTCGGGAGTGGCGTGCTCACGCGGGAACTCGCCGGTGAGCCGGCCCTCCCGCATGACGAGGACGCGGTCGGCCATACCCAGCACCTCCGGGAGCTCGGACGAGATCATGAGGATGGCGAGGCCCTCCTGAGCCAGTTGCGACAGCAGCCGGTGCACTTCGGCTTTCGTGCCCACGTCGATCCCTCGTGTGGGTTCGTCGACGATGAGCACCTTCGGCTCGGTCGCGAGCCACTTGCCGAGAACGACCTTCTGCTGGTTGCCGCCCGAGAGGGTGCCGGCCTCGGCGTCGAGCGCGGCCGTCTTGACCTCGAGCCGGCTCGCCCACACCTGCGCGGCACGGTTCTCGAGTCCAGACCACAGCAGGCCCCACTTCGCGAGCTTCGAACGGATCGCGAGGGTGATGTTGCGCGAGACGCCGTCGTCGAGCACGAGACCCTGCTTGCGGCGGTCCTCGGGCACGAGGGCGATCCCGCGCGACGTGGCCAGGCGGGGATTGCCCTTGGGGAGGCTCCTGCCGAGGAGCGTGACGGACCCGGACTCGTAGACGTCCACGCCGAAGACGGCGCGCGCGACCTCGCTGCGCCCGGCTCCGACGAGACCAGCGAGACCGACGATCTCCCCCGCGCGCAGCGTGAAGGAGATGTCGCGGAATACCCCCTTGCGGGTCAGGCCCCGCACATCGAGGACGACGTCGCGCACCTCGGACGGCAACTTCGGGAACAACTCGGTGACGTCGCGCCCGACCATCTGACGGACGAGCTCGTCCACGGTGGTGTCGGCGATCGGCGTCGTGTCGACGTACGAGCCGTCACGCATGACGGTGACGGTGTCGCACAGCGCGAAGACCTCGTCGAAGCGGTGCGAGATGAACAGGAGGGCCCGGCCTTCGTCGCGCAGGCTGCGGGCGACGGCGAAGAGCCGCTCGACCTCGACACCCGACAGCGCTGCGGTCGGCTCATCCATGATCAGCACGCGCGCGTCGAGGGAGATGGCCTTGGCGATCTCGATGATCTGCTGGTCGGCGATCGACAGGCCCTCGGTGACGCGATCCGGGTCGAGGGCAACCCCGAGACGCTGGAAGATCTCGATGGCCTCGGCGCGCATCGCCTTGCGGTCGATGCGACCGAAGCGGTTGTGGGGCTGGCGGCCCATGAAGATGTTCTCGGTCACCGAGAGGTCGGGGAAGAGCGTCGGCTCCTGGTAGATGACGGCGATGCCCGCCGCCTTCGACTGGGCCGTGCTCGTGAAGTCGACGGACTCGCCGTCGAGCAGGAACTCGCCGGCGTCGCGACGGTAAAGCCCGGCGACGATCTTGACGAGGGTCGACTTGCCGGCCCCGTTCTCGCCGATGAGGGCATGGATGGAGCCGGCCTGAAGCGTGAGGCTTCCGGAGCGCAGGGCCACGACGGGTCCGAACGACTTCACCACCCTTCGCAGCTCCAGCGCCGGGTGCGGCGCGGCGGGGGCGACGTCTGCTGCCACGGCGGCCTCCTCGTTGAGGTGAAGATTGGTGAATCGATTCAGGCGGGTTTCAGGCTACTGTATGGACACGAGCGAAATCGGTCAAGTCCAGACGCGACAGTGACCGAAACGTGATCCGACAAGGGAGTGGGGGCGACGTGCCAGTGAGCATCCGCGACGTCGCGCAACGCGCCGGCGTCTCCGTGGGCACGGTCTCGAACGTCCTGAACCGGCCTGCCGAGGTCTCGGCCGAGTCGGTCGCGCGGGTCAGCCGGGCCATCGACGAACTCGGCTACGTTCGCAACGATGCCGCGCGAAAGCTGCGGGCCGGCGTGAGCACGACGGTCGGATTCGTGGTTCTCGACGGGCAGAATCCGTTCTACAGCGACGTCGTACGCGGTGCCGAGGACGAAGCGACCACGCACGGCATCGCCATCCTCTATGGCAACACCGACGAGGATCCGGCGCGAGAAAAGCTCTACCTCGATCTCTTCGAGGAGCAGCAGGTCCGGGGGTTGCTGATCGCCCCGTACGGCGATGTGAACACCCGACTCGAACGACTGCGATCCCGCGGAATCGCCACCGTCCTGGTGGATCGATTCAGCGGCGACGGGCGATTCTCATCCGTCTCGGTGGACAGTGTCGTCGGGGGTCGATTGGCAGCCGAGCACCTCATCGACACGGGCCGCAGACGCATCGCGTTCGTGGGCGGGCCTTTCGACATCCGGCAGGTGAACGACCGTCTGGCGGGAGCGCGCGTCGCCGCGGAGAACGCCGGCGCCGACCTGGAAGTGGTCGCCACCGCGGCGATGACGGTGGAGGACGGCGTCGCTGCGGGCGCCCGCATCCTCTCCCGGCCGCAGCGCGACTGGCCAGACGCCCTCTTCGCGGCGAACGATCTGCTCGCTTTGGGGCTGCTGCAGTCGCTGGTGGTGGGCGGACGGATGCTGGTGCCCCACGCCATCGCGATCATCGGGTTCGACGACATCCCCTTCGCCGCGGCGGCCGCCGTTCCCCTGTCGTCGATCCGTCAGCCCAGCCGCATGATCGGCCGCACCGCCCTCCGGATCGTGCTCGAGGAAGCGGCCGACCCCGAGAGCATCCCGCGGCAGACCGTGTTCCAGCCGGAACTCGTCGTGAGGGCGTCGACCGCTCCCCGTTGATCAGGAGCTGCGACTGAGGTCGACGAGCTGCTCGAGCGCGGCATCCGGGATCTCGACGCCCGGGAACCGGGCGAACTGGCTCATCGGCATGGACTCGACCATCTTGAGCATGTTCTCGTTCTCGGATGCCGCGGCCAGCTGCTCTTCGGTCGCGCCCGCCATCATCGCCTGCATGAGGGCGGGGCCGACGACGGGGTGACCGAACCACTGCCCGACGGTGGAGTCCAGGCTCAGAGGCTCGGGCCGATCCGTGTCGCCTTCCAGCGTGACGACCGCGCTCGCGAGGACGGATGCCGATGACCGGCCGATCTCGATCCGGTACTCCCCCGGCTCGACCTTCCACGTCTTCTTGACGACGTCCCAATAGGCGAATGCCCGGCGCGGAAGTTCGAGCTCGAGGGTCTGCGCCGCTCCCGGTTCCAGCTCCACTTTGTCGAACCCGGCGAGCTCGCGCAGAGGGCGGCGCACCGCCGAGGCGCCGGGCGCGACGTACACCTGGACGATCTCGGCGCCCGACACCGAACCGGTGTTGCGGACGGTGACCCGCGCGAGCGCGGAGTCGGGGCCTGCCACCGAGACCTTCAGGCCGTCGTAGTCGAACGTCGTGTACGAGAGACCGTAGCCGAACGGGTAACGGACGGGCTGCTTCGCGGTCGCGTAGTAGCGATAGCCGACGAAGACGCCCTCGCCGTACCGCACGGTCTCGTTCTCGCCGGGGAAGTTCAGGAACGAGGGAGTGTCTTCGAGCCGATACGGGATCGACTCGGCGAGTCGACCCGACGGGTTGACGGCCCCCGTGAGCACGTCGGCGAGCGCGCCGCCCACGGCCTGGCCCAGTGCCCACCCTTCCACGATCGCGTCGACGGCGTCGTGCCAGGGTTCGAGAGTGACCACCCCGCCGTTGGACAGCACCACGACCGTGCGCGCGGCGCGTGCGGCGACCGCCTCGATCAGCGCGACATGGTCCGCGGGGAGGTCGATGGTGGTCCGGTCGAAGCCTTCCGACTGGTCCTTTTCGTAGAGTCCCACGAACACGACGGCGACGTCCGATTCTGCGGCGAGCTCTGCGGCGTCCGCTCGAAGCTCCGCAGCGTCCGCCCCGCCGTCGACGGCGTAACCCGGCGCATATGCGAGGTTCTCGGCCCCCAGTGCCCGTCGAAGCTCGTCCAGCGGGATGTCGAGGCGGGTGGGGTTCACGTGCGAACTTCCGCCGCCCTGGAACTGCGGTCGGACGGCGAGTTCGCCGAGCACCGCCACCTTCTGCCCCGGCGCGAGCGGCAGGACGTCGTTCTCGTTGCGCAGGAGGACGATGGCGGCGCCCGCGGCGCGACGAGCGAGAGCGTGGTGCTCGTCGACGTCGAACGACGGGGTATCGCCGGTCGACCGGGTGCGGTCGACGAGCGCGGCGACCCGGGCAGCGGCCTGTTCGACCGTCGCCCGGTCGAGGCGTCCGTCGCGGACCGCGGCGAGGATCGCCTCCGTCCCTTCGTCTCCCGTGCCGGGCATCTCGAGGTCGAGTCCGGCGCGGAGCGCTTCGACGCGATCCTTGATCGCACCCCAGTCCGAGACCACGAGGCCCTCGAAGCCCCATTCGTCGCGGAGCAGCTCGGTGAGCAGCCAGCGGTTCTCTGACGCGAACACCCCGTTGACGGCGTTGTAGGCGCTCATCACGGAGGTGGGCGAAGCATCCTTCACCACTCGTTCGAAGGCCGGAAGGTAGATCTCGCGCAGCGCGCGCTCGTCGACCTCGGCGCTCACGCGCATGCGGTCGGTCTCCTGGTTGTTGACCGCGAAGTGCTTGAGCGACGTGCCCACCCCGGTGGACTGCACGCCGCGCACGTACTCCGTCGCGAGAACGCCGGTGAGCAACGGGTCTTCCGAGAGGTATTCGAAGGTGCGGCCACCCAGCGGCGAGCGCTTGATGTTGATCGCCGGCCCCAGAAGCATGTTCACGTCGAGCGCTCGCGCCTCGCACCCGAGGGCGACACCGACCTCGTGGACGAGTGCGCGGTCCCAGGTCGAGCCCATCGCCACGCCGGGCGGGAAGCAGGTCGAGGGCAACGACTGGTGGAAGCCGAGGTTGTCTTCGGTGCCTCGCTGGCGGCGGACGCCATGGGGCCCGTCGACCATCACCATCGAATCGACGCCGGCGGTCTCCCGTGTCGACCAGAAGTCGCGCCCGGAGAGCAGGGCGGCCTTCTCGCGGAGCTCCTGGTCGTCCTCCGGAGCGGGGAACGCGAAGATGTCGGGCGGGATGATCTCTCCCGCGTTCAGCGCGGCGAAGCCGCGCTCGAGGTCGGCGAGCACCCCGGCCGGGTCGGGCAGCATCCCGGTGATCTGCCGCGGCGTCACGTCGTCCTGACCGCGAAGGCCGCCGGACATGTGCTCCGCGGCGCCGGGAACCCACTTGGCGATGACGCCCGTGAGCACCTCGAGGGCACCCTTGTCGTCCACGATGTCGCCCATCCGCGAGTCCACGGTGAACTCCCGCCGCGCGTCGGTCTCCACCTCGAACGGCTCAGTCCATTCGTGGGTGCCGCTGGACACCTGGTGCGTCGCACCGGAGGGCAGAACGACGTCCGCCGACGTTCCGGCGGGAATCTTCACCGTGACCTTGATGCGCCCGTCCGAGATCTCCCAACCGCTGGCTGCCCTGCCGTACGGGGTGTTCAGGGTGGCGGAAGCCGACGTCAGCCCGCGCCGCGGGGGCTGCGGTGCGATGCGCAGACGACGGTAACCCGGGGCCGCCGGCGCCAGTCCCGCGACGACCCGGTGCATCCAGTCGGCGACGGCGCCGAACGCGTAGTGGTTGAAGGACGTCATGCCGCTGGGGTTGACCGTCCCGTCGGGCAGAAGCGAATCCCATCTCTCCCAGATCGTGGTCGCCCCCTGCTCGACGGTGTACAGCCAGGACGGCGCCTCGGTCTGCAGCAGCAGTCGGTAGGCGACGTCGGCATGCCCGTGGGCGCTGAGAGCGTCGGTGATGATCGGCGTGCCGATGAAGCCGGTGGAGATCTTGTAGCCGTTGCCGGCCACGATCTCGGCGAGACGATCCGCTGCCCTCGTGCGCTCGTTGGCGTCGTCGATCAGGTCGAAGACGAGGGCCAGCGCGTAGGCGGTCGCCGAATCCGACAGCACCCGCCCCGACCGCGAGACGTACTCGCGGTGAAACGCCCGCTTCACCTCATCGGCGAGCCGGCCATAGGTCGCCGCCTGTTCCGACCGTCCGAGCAGCGCGGCCGCGTCGGCGACGATCCGTGCAGACCGGGCGAAGTACGCCGTCGCGACGATCTCGGCGTAGGTCTGCGCCTGCTCCGGGCGGTTCGGGGGTGCGGTCGGATCGAGCCAGTCGCCGAACTGGAAGCCGGCGCTCCAGATCCGGTCCTCGCCGGCGGCCGCGGTCACTTCGTCCACCCACGCGACCATGCTGTCGAACTGCGTCTCGAGCACGCCGAGGTCGCCGTACGCCTGGTAGATCGTCCATGGCACGACGGTCGCGGCATCCGCCCATCCCGCCGTCGGTCCTGTGTAGCCGGTGACGATCGCCGGCACGACCATCGGGGTTCCGCCGTAGGTCTTCTGCTCGAGGGCGAGGTCCTTGAGCCAGGACGTGAGGAACCCGGCCGAGTCGTAGAGGTACGTGGCGGTCGGGGCGAACACCTGCAGGTCGCCTGTCCACCCCAGACGCTCGTCGCGCTGCGGGCAGTCGGTGGGGATGTCGACGAAGTTGCCCTTCATCCCCCACACCACGTTCTCGTGCAGGCGATCGACGAGCGGATGCGTCGTCTCGAACCATCCCGTCCGCTCCATGTCGGAGTGCAGAACCTCGGCGATGATCGCCGTCGGGTCGAACTTCCCCGGCCATCCGGTGACCTCGGCATACCGGAAGCCGTGGAAGGTGAACCGCGGAGCCCAGGTCTCGACGCCGTTCCCCGCGAGCG
Organism: Microbacterium sp. NPDC057407; assembly: GCF_042803895.1. Taxonomy (NCBI): domain Bacteria; kingdom Bacillati; phylum Actinomycetota; class Actinomycetes; order Micrococcales; family Microbacteriaceae; genus Microbacterium; species Microbacterium sp. NPDC057407. The sequence continues at coordinate 25,461 of NZ_JBHVCA010000009.1, forward strand.
TGTAGGTGTCGGTGGCCTTCGCGCCGCGCAGCGGCTCGACCGCGAGTTCGCCGCGTTCGAGCACCTCGGCGTGCCGGAGCGTCACGACCGCGCCCGCGGCACCGTCGACCGTGATCCGCAGCCGGCCGACGAGGTTCTGCCCGAAATCGAGGATGGTCTTCCCCGAGGGCGAAGTCGTCACGGCTTCGACCGGTCGGGTCTCGACGACCCGCACCGGCGGTCCGTCCGGAGCCGCGAGCTGCACCCCGCCGAGATCGCGCACCGCCACGGGAGTCCACGCAGACGCATCGGCACCGGGCGTGGACCACGCGGCGTCGAACGCCCGGGCGTCGTAGTCCTCGCCGTTGTAGAGGTCGGCGGACCGGATCGGCCCCTCGCCCGCCAGCCAGTCCGAACCCGAGACGACGGTCTGTCGCGAACCGTCGGCATAGTCGATCTCGAGCTGAACGAGCACCCCGAGCTCGGAACCGTAGAGCGCCTTCTTGTCTCCCCAGCCGAGATAGCCGCGCCACCAGCTGTCGCCCAGCCACGCTCCCACGACGTTGTCACCCGAAGCCACGAGCTCGGTGACGTCGTACGTCAGGTACCGCAGCCGCGATCCGTACGCTGTCCAGCCGGGCGCAAGTTCGTCGTCGCCGACCCGGTGCCCGTTGAGCTCCAGCTGGAACAGCCCGTGCGCCGTCGCATACACGCGGGCTCGGACGATGGTCTTCGACGCGGCCACGAACGCGCCCCGCACCAGCGGGGACGCGATGGACGCGTCGGCCGGGCCGACCATCTCGGCGACCCAGTCGGACGCGTCGAGAAGGCCCGCTTCCACCGCCGACCAGTCGCTCCATTCGCTGGTGGTCCCGTCGGCGCCCATCACGCGCACGCGCAGCTCACGGCGCTCCCGACTCGACAGCCCCGCGAAGGGCCACGGCACGAGCACCGACTCGTCGCTCTCCACCTCGGCGCTGCCGCCGCCACGCTCCTCGATCTCGTACCGCACCTGCGACCAGTCATCGGGGGCCGAAGAGATGACCCACGACAGCCGGGGCCGAGCGTCGCCGATGCCGAAGGCGGAGCGGTGGTGCTCGAAGCGGAGGGAAGTGACGGCGGGAGACATGGAGGGGCTTCCTGAGTTCGGTTCAGCGGACGGAGCGGATGCGCAGCACCACGGCGCCCGCGAGGACGACGGCGACAGCCGCGACGATGAACAGCAGCGTGTAGTTCCGCTCGTCGCCGGTGACGCCGATGAGCAGGATGCCGGAGGCGATCAGCGGGGCGACGGACTGCGGGATCGAGGTCGCGAATCCGGTGATGCCCATGAAACGCCCGGCATCTGTCTCGCGCTCGGGGAGCACATCGAGAAGCAGAGCCTGGTCGACGGCCGCGAAGAGGCCGAGGCCGAGCGACGTCGTGAGCGAGCCCGCGACGAGCAGCGCCAGATCCGGCGCGAAGGCCTGGAGCAGCATCCCGACCGCCATGATCAGCCCGCCCACCAGGACGAACAGCCGGCGCCGCTTGAGCCGGTCCGAGAGGAACCCTCCGCCGATGGCGCCTGCCGTGACGGCGAGGATGCCGCCGAGGCTCAGCGAGGCGATGATGCCCGCCACCGACTCGACGCTGATGCCCAGACGGTCGGCGAAGAAGAACGCCGTGAAGGTCGTGTTGAGCGTGATGCCCGTATAGAAGAGGAAGCGGCCGAGCCAGTTCCACGAGAAGTCGGGGTACCTGCGCGGGTTGTAGACGTACTTGGCGAGAAGCTGCCCCACCGTGATGGGGTCCTTGGGAAGACCGCGGCTGTCGTCCTCGTGCACCAGCGTGACGAAGAGGAGCACGAACAGCACGCCCACCGCACCCGGAAGCAGGAACAGCAGCAACGGGTCGCCGGTGAAGAACTGGGCGAGGACGACGCCGAAGACCGGCGCGATCTGCGTCGCGAAGCTCGTGAGCCCGGCGACCTTGCCGCGCTGCGACTCGGGCAGGCGATCGGCGGTCGAGATCTGCAGGTTGCTCAGGGTCGTGCCCCAGCCCCACTGGGCCAGGATCCAGCCGAAGCCCACGATGAACACGTTGGGGGCGAGGGCCATCACGATCAGTGACAGCACGCCGACGAGCACCCCGCCGATCATGAACGGTCGGCGGCGACCGATGCGGGTGCGGGTGCGATCGCTCCAGATGCCCATGAACGGCGAGGTCAGCATCACGAACAGCGCGCCGGCGCCGGTGATGTAGCCGAGATACTCCGGATGCCCCGGGGCGAGCGTGTTCACGCGGATCGTGAGCGAGATCGCCAGCGGAGTGATGAAGGCCATGAACACGCCGAACTGCGCCAGCACCATGAACCAGATGTAGCGAGCGCTCACCTTGGGCAGGTCGCCGCCGGTCGCGGCGATCTCGTCGAGCGCTACCGCGTCGATGACGGGAGCGGGAACGGATGCCGGGAGCGGCGTCACGAGCGGATCGTCATTGCTCGGAGTGGTCATGAGTGACTCCATTGTCGGGTGAGAGAATACTAGCGCGTGCTAGTGACTGAGCGAGATGCTACGGTACTTTCACTAGCGCGCGCAAGTCAGGAGTCCGGATTGTCTACCGCCGCAGCACCCAAACGAGTCACCGCCGCGGACGTCGCCCGATCATTGGGGCTCTCCCGTGCGACGGTGGGCTTCGTCCTGAACGACACTCCCGGCCAAACCATCCCGGAGGCCACCCGTGAGCGCGTCCTCGCCGAGGCGAAGCGGCTCGGCTACCGGGCGAACTCGGCAGCTCGTGCGCTTGCGAGCGGGCGGAGCCGCATCATCCTGCTCGTGCTTCCCGAGTGGCCGCTCGACTACAGCATGCGCTCGCACCTCGACGAAGCCTCCCTCGCTCTGGACGAGGCGGGATACTCGCTGGTGACGATGACCCCCCACCCCGGCGGACAGGCGCGGCCTCTCTGGGAGACGCTGCGACCCGACGTGGTGATCGGCATGACGCCCTTCGATCGGGAGCGACTCGCCGAGATCCGGGCGAGCGGGGTTCCCCATGTCATCCCGCCGGTGCCTTCCGGTGCGGACGGATCCGTCGGCGACCTCGGCTTCGCGAGAGGCCCTCGCCTTCAGGTGGAGCACCTGCTCCACACCGGGCGACGGCGCCTCGCGTTCGCCGCCTCGCCCGATCCTCGCGTCGCCGACCTGGTCCACCAGCGACGGGAGCTGGCTCTGCGCACCCTCGTCGAGGCGACCGGCTCGGGATTCGCGGACGAGGCTGCGCTCACCGAGACGAATGCCGCGGCGACGGTGGAGAGCTGGCGCGACATGGCCATCGAAGGAGTGGTCGCCTATAACGACGACATCGGCGCGCTCGTCCTCGGCGCCGCGCTGCGCGGGGGAATCGAGGTCCCCGGTCGCCTCGCCGTCATCGGCCACGACGACACCCCCGTGGCGCGCCTCATCGTGCCTGCCTTGTCGAGCGTGCGCATCGACACGGCGGGGCTCGGGCGGTACCTGGCGGCGCTGGCGCTCAGCGCGACGGGCGAGGCGCCCGCACCGACAGCGGGACCGGAGACCGACGCCACGCTCGTGGCACGCGAGACGACATAGCGCGTCGGGGGTCGCGTCGGAGGTGCGGTTCTCCTGCGGGAGGTGCAGCTCCTGCCTGCCCCTCGAACGCCGCGCAGCTCGACCCAAGACCGGACCGGGTGCAGCGGCGTCGATCGTTGGTCCCCATCGCGGCGACGAACCGCACGGCGGATCGGACGTAACCGACCCAACGAGAAACCCCCGGATCACCGGGGGCCTTTCCGCGGAGACGGAGGGATTTGAACTCAGGCGCGGAGACATTTCATAGTGGACCCCCGCTGTGTGGGGCACTATATCGCAGGGTTCGAGATTTCATGAGTGTGCCTCGGTGTGCCGCGTTCGCCTCTGCTCTTCCCAAACCGTTCCCACGTCAATTCCGGACAGAGACGAACCACGTCTACATCTCTGTCCTGCCGTCGTCTCCGCATCCTCAAGTCGCGAGCCGGGGAAGCCGTGACCGCTTTGGTTCTATCCAATAGATCTGTTTGGAGAAGAGGACTTGCCTCGCGATATCAGTAGCCCACGGTGCGGAGTTTGGACCCGCGACGACGCCAACGACAGGTAGCTCGTACGGTCCGGGCGGCGGCGAAGAATACCGATCTCGGGGCGACTCAGCCTCGGGATCGACGCGCCTCGCGACCGCCAGCGCCGGGATGATGGTGGCACCGCGCGTTCGGAACTGGAGACCACCGCCGGAGGTTCCGGTCGGCGAGAAGTGTTGCTCAACGAGAAATCTCACCTCTTGCTCCGGAGTGAACGCCGGGTCCTTGAACAAAGCCATCAGTGCCTGCAGTTGAGCCCGCAGGAACGTCTGCGCGCGGCTCAGCGCCATCGGATCCCCTGAACCCCCCGTCCCATCTACCCTGCAGATCTGGGCCGTGGCATCCACAGTAGACATCCATTTCACTAGTCGCTCGGCGGCATTTGCCTGCTCGGCAGGGTCATAGATGACTCGGTACCAGCCCACTGGGAGCCGGCTTAGGAAGCCGTCCTCGTTCAAGCCCGCCTCTGCAAGCTCTTCGCCGGGCTCGCCCTCGTGCGTGGCTTCCCACTTGCCTGCCATGTCCAGCCCGATTGCATACCCATCCGGCTGGGCATACCCAAGCCACTGATACATCGAGTTGGTGCCCTCGCACGCTGAAACAACATGTAGACGCTTCAGGGCGTCCGCTGCGATCTCGGTCGCCGAGAACACAGGACCAAGAAGCTCAAGAACGTCCGGATGGAGGCCAGTCTTGTCCATCCCCTCCCATACCGACATTACGATTCCTGCACCGTACTCCAGTTCACTCGTGTCGTTCATTACTCGAGCTGAAGAGGCGAGCAGGTGCTGAGATTGGATGATCGCCAGGAACCCGGCCGCGCCGGTAAAGTGCCATGCCATTCCATGGGTGAGCGGCGATGGCAGCGGTGGAGGGTTCGTCGCGTCGAACAACCCATGAGGAGCCTCATCCGCCGAAGGCACTCGCGGTGGTGCACCTTCGCTCAAATGCGCCCCATCTGTCGACATGACACGACCTCCTGAACCTCGCCCTCGGCGATGGCACCGTATCGCCCATTGAGAGGGGGGCGGCAGACCATTCGGTCTACCCATTCTCGCGGTCAGTACCCACTTCAGGAGTGAGGATTTGCGACGCCCCGATCTGTCCGAAGGCTATACGGCCGCCAGATTGATCTTCGAGTAGTTCGGAGCGTTGCGCCTGTGGGCCTCCCCGCCGGGACCCACGGAAGTTTCTTCAGCAGATGATCGGACGCGCGGGGGCAAGGTTTTGGTCGACTCCATCGTCAATGAACTCAAACCCGAAGGAACCGTCCGGGAGGAGCGAGTTGTGGCAGCCGGGCGTCCCGTGGCGCCACTCCATGATCCCGATCATGAGCCGATCGATCCCCAAGCGCGCCAGTCTCGTCCCCAGCACTCGACGCTCAGGAACCGGATGATGTTCGCCGAGGATCACGCCTTCCAGCAGCCCGGCGATGGGGATGCTGGCGTGTTCGTTTCGCCACACCAAGATTCGGAACTCGTCCTCAGACTCCCAGTCCTTGTTCTTTGTGAGGAAAAGTTGATCGCGGTAGTCATGCCTCCATCTCTCCACCATGGCAGCTGGACCGACTTCGAGGTACTCCGACTCCTCGAACATGAGCCAGCCTCCGTCTGGCAGCGATTGGAGGGAGCCATCCACATACCTCACTGGGCCGCTGGCGTAAGAGCCCGCGGACAGTTCGCTCACCGCTGCAAGAGTGCGGTCTCGATCGAAGACGAGAACCGCGCCGCGGTGCTTCTCGCCATATTGATCCCAGTTGCGCGCGCGAGCGAATCCTCGGCCGAAGTAGCCGTCCGCCGATTCTTCCGTCCCTTCGACCGTGAAGCTCACTAGGTGAGTTGTGCGCCTCAGCGCGATGTTCATCTCCTCGGTCATCGAGGCCATGCGCTCGCCGTCGAATGGCCCAGGCGATGCCTGGCGCCATCCAAAGTTGTACGTGCCGCTCTCGCGGGGGTCGTTCATACGGTCCAGGGTCGACAGGCGCAGATGACCGCTGTCGAGAATTCCCGCGAGTCCGGCCGCGGACGTGTAGTGAAAGAGGAGCTCTGCCCCCTGTCCTCGCGGGCGCATAAGGAACGTCATGCCGACAGACTAGGCCTGTACATATGCAGGTGGCCCCGACTGAGGACGCCGGAACACTCAAGCACCTGACGGTGGGGTTTGCACGCACACCCGATGGGGTCTCAGCGATCACATGCGGTCACGGAACCGCATGAAATCGACACTCCGGGTCCTCAGGGAGACCATCGGGTCACACTCGGTCCGCTTCCTTTTTCCCCAAAACGTTCCCACGAGCCGTCGAAGACGGTAAACGCGCCGGTGCCATAGGAACGCGCCACCTTAGCAGGGTCAAAGCAGGACCCTGAGGCGAACGCCACCACCGCTGCCTCCCGCAGAGCGAGGGGGATTTTGCTCGTTGATCTGGCGTTTCGCCCAAACGGCTCCAATTCTCGTCAAGCACTCCAGGCACTCCACGCGTTCGAGTCAACGGCAGTCTCGAGATGCTCGGGGACACCTGGGCACACTTGGCGATGTCCAGATCGACTCCGACGCCCAGCACTTCGAGTCGGCTCCATGCTCGCACGGCGTAGCCTTTGTTACGAGTGGGCACTGGTCAATCGGCACTCCGCAGGGGTACGCATCCAGGGAGAGACACTCGCTTTGTGGCCTCGTGCCATGGCGCGCTAGATGTGATGTCCAGGGACGTTGCTACGTGAATCGCGGATGATCTGCTGACGGGTGAGGGCCTCCCGTTGTGAAGTGGAGCTGTCTAGGA
>NZ_JBHVCA010000010.1:0-27572 GCF_042803895.1 Microbacterium sp. NPDC057407
TCCGCGGTCACCGACACCGTCCGGTCATGCGGGTTGTACAGGCAGGCGACGTCGTTGACATCCCAGAACTGGATCGACGCCCGCACCCCCGGCAGGTTCAATGTCCCGACCAGTTCGCGACGTTCCGGCCGGAAGTGCTGCTCGGTCGCGCCGGTCGCGCGGCGGATCTGCTTCATCACCCACAGTCCGCCCATGCGTGGTGCGGAGATTCCGTGGATGGTTGCGACGGCGGTGCCGCCGAGGGCGAGGTAGATCGGCGCCGCGTAGAGGAGCCCGGGCGGGCCGAACCGGTTCACGGCGATCAGCACGGTGATGGCGGCGGCAGCGAGGAAGGTGAGTTGCCACCCGTCCATGCCCATTACGATGCCCTGACGAGATCGACGCGGGAGCCGGACCGGGCGAGCGAGATCGGGAGTCGTGGTCATGACGAGGTCCTCTCCACTCGAGGCGACGACGGTGGCGGGGTGGAACCCGCGCTCTGCTGTGGCGCGGGGGTCGCCGTACGACCCTGCGTCGGGGCGGTCGAGGTGGTGCCGGCGGTTCTGTTCGCGGGTGAGCCGGCACCTTGAGCAGTGGATGGCTTAGCCCCGCTGGCCGAGCTAGGAGTGGCCGTCGCGGTGCGGCTCGTCCGACCTGTAGCGCTGCTCGCGACACCCGCCGGAGCGCTCCCCAGCCGAGTCGGGATGGCGACCGCCGTGCGGGCCGCGCGACCGCCGAGCTGGCCGGCATGGCTGCCCAGGCGGGATCCAACGCCGTCGGCGGCGACCGCGCCCACGAAGCTGAAGAGACCGAAGATCGCGAACGGTGCAAAAGCGACCAGGGCGAGGCCGAACAGCAGCGGCCACGCCTGCGGATCCCAGATCGTGCTCACTGCCGAGAGCCCGTTGATGATCAGCGTGACGAACCCGATCGTCAGCGGACCGGTCAAGAGCAGCACGACGACTGCGGACACGTAGCGGACCACCCACTGCGGACCGACGCCGCGCACGGGGAAGAGCATCCACGCGACGGGGCCGACGGCGATAAGGGCGGCCAGGACGATGTTGCGGAACGTGAAGACGAGCATGAGCAGCAGCATCCCGACCATTAGTAGCCCGTGGATGAGGAACGCAAAGAAGTAGTTCGCTTGCCCGCCCGCCCACATCACACCCTGCAGAGTCGCGAACAGAGCCGAAGGCCCGTCGCGGTTCATGATGTACCAGGTCATGTCATCCACCGCATTGAGCAGATGACCCGTCAGCCACAGAGTGATTGGCACGGCCGCGACCGCTACGAAAGATCGGCCGATCGCCGCGACGACCTCTCCGCGGTCGCCAGAGACCACGGCGGCGGTCACGGCCCACACCATGGACCCGAACGTGACGATCAGGATCGCCCACGCCCAGAACGACCACTCCCCGGTCGCGGCATCCCACAGCAGCGACGAGGTGTCGAAGCGCATGTTCGCGGCGACCGTGTACATCATCGAGGTTGCGCCCATCGCCATCCCGCGACCGGCGTTCTCAAACGTGACGCAGGCGACGTCTCCGATGCTGCAGCCGTACTCGACCAACGCCGGAGATCCTCCCGCGAGCTTGATGGCGTCGGCGTGGCCCTCGTAGGTTGTGCAGACCGTGGCCTTGTCACCTTGGTAGAGCACCCAGAGGTAACACGTCTGAGCGTCGACTTCCACGGGATTCGTGGGGGTGCAGGTGATCTGGTCGCTTGCTGCCTTGCAATCGACGGGGAAAGCGGGCGCGGACCAGGATTCGCCCGTCACTGCTGTCGCCGCGGCGTCGACCTGCGTTAGTGGCTGGTGCGCGGAATCGGCAAACGCGGGTGCTTGCGCGCCGATCGCCAGGCCTGCGCCGAGCGCGAGCGAAGTGACCAGGATGCGCGCGGCGTGCATGTCAGAAGCCGAAGTCGAAGTTCACGAAGAAGGCGAACAGTCCGCTAGCGGCGCCGAGGACAGCAGCGGCGAGGAAGATCCACATGATGCTCTCCCCCGCCCAGGTGCGCACCCTGTCCGAGGCGAGCCCCCGGAAGGCGAGGGCGGCGCCGGCGATGATCAGCATCACCAGGACCACGAGCATCGCCGCGGCGAGGATCCAGGACGCGATGACTTGGAATCCCTCGAAAAAGGGGGCGGAGTAGTCCGGTTGAATGTCAGGGACGTCGACGTCCAGCGGGATGCGAAGCGGGGTGGCCATGGCAGTTCCTTCCAATGGGTGCTCTCAGATCAAGGGGAGGCCGCGCGCGGCCATGAACGGTCGTGGATCGAGCCGGACGTCGTGGTTCCGGACCTCGAAATGCAGATGGCAGCCGAACGACCGACCGGTGTTCCCCTCAGCACCGAGGGCCGTTCCAGCAGTCACGGGCTCGCCGACTTGAACCCGGATCGAGCCCCATCGCATGTGGCCGTAGATGGTGACCAGGCCGTCGCCGTGGTCGATGCGCACCGTGTTGCCGAAGCCCTGGTACACACCGGCCGTGATCACTTCGCCGGGTCCGGCCGCGTAGATCGTGCTGCCACATTCCTGGGCCATGTCGTACCCGCCGTGATCGACGGAGCAGTAGCCGCACCCGACCACCGGGCCGTATCCGAAGCCGCGCCCCTTCGTATAGGTGCCGGCGAGCGGATATCCCCATTCACCCTTCACCGCAGGACCACCACCGGGCTCCTCGCCGGCGGGTGCTTCTGCGCTCGCCCCGACCACGGCGAACGGGATCGCGATAAGCGGAGTAAGCGTGATCCCGGCCATAAGCAGAAGGCCGATCAGGGTGCCGACCACTACGCGGCGTCCCGTCCTCGTTACGGCGAGGGCAGTGACGGCAGCGGCCGGGGCGGGCATGTCAGGGCTCTACAGGCTCCGTGAAGTAACGCACCACCTTGCAGTCCCCAGCCCGCTGCGCCGAGTCCGGAGTCGGAACCGACCCCGGACCGCACAGTGTCTGCACACTCACCCGGACTGTCTCCTCGAACGAGGACTCGCCCCCAGAACCATCGGCGCGTGTGAACGTCAGCACGACGTCCCCTGTCGCGATCGCCATGTCGCCCGAGGCGTCATCGGGAACGGGACCGGTTACGACGCTCTCAGCGTCAGCGACCACCCGGCCGTCCTCGGCCGCGAGCGAATTCCACTCCTGCTCGGGCAGGACCACTCCTTGCCGCATCTCGAGCTGCGCCGCTTGCATCCGTTCGAGTTGGTCCTCGGCTGAGCTGTAGCGAGTGTCGGGAGTGAACCACGCGTCCAAGTAGGCGAGCCATTCGTCTCGCGTGGTCTTCGTCGTATCGAACGTCGCGGCGGCCTCGAGCGCGGCGGCCGCGTACAGTTCCGCGTCGGTGGTGATCGGTTCGCCGCGCCAGCCGTTCTCTTCGGCTCCCGCGTCCACCACTGCGTCGCTCGGATCGGTGGGCGCGGGAGTCGAGGAGGGGGAAGATGTTGGAGTGTCCGTCGGGATTGGATGCGAAGGTCGCTGGTTCGATACCGCGACGACGATGATGGCGATGATCCCGGCGAGCAGGATCGTGCCGCCTGCGATGGCCCATGCGCGGGCGCGGCGCGCTGCAGGATTCGGTGACGTCATTACCCGCACCTCCCGGCAACCGGACGGCCCCGATCGGTGCGAGTTGCAACACGTGGGGGACACGCCGTGCTGGGCATCCTACGCACGAAAAGGTCGATCCGAAAAGGACTGCTTCCCACGTTTCGGGTGATGCGCATGGCCACATAGCGCGGGTTGCCAGGGGGAGGGCTCGACGCGCTTGGGTGGAACCCTACGCCTGGACGGCAAGCGTTGTCTGTCGGAACTTCGGGGGACACCATGCGCGCCGCAAGCGCTGCGGTGGGTCGGTGTTCCGTCGTTGACATGAGTGTAGAGTACATGCATACACTCGGAATGTGTAGAACTAATTCATACGGTTTGGCTGGACGCCGGCATCCCGTCCGAGAAAGAATGAGGCATGCCGAGAGTCGCCCGCCCCGCGAATGCAGACGCCGCGGAGGATCCCATCAAGGCATTCGGCAGCATGCTCAAGGCCGGCATCATCGGCCACCTTCGCGCGCACCCGAACGGTGGGCGCAAGGAGATCTCCGCTGCCCTTGACCTCCCCGAGCAGACCGTGATCACCGGCATCGACGAGCTCCTCAAGTTCGGACTGCTCATCGCAGACCCGCCACGTGAGCTCGCCGCGCGGGGTCAGCGGGTGCGGTACAGGGTCAACGATGAAGCGGTTACCGAGATGTACCTACGCCTCGGCCTAGCGATCGGCGAGATTTAGTTCCTGGCTCGGTGCCGGTCGGAGCGAATGTCCGGCTGCGGAGAAGACCCTTGAAGGACAAGCCCCCCGTTCTCCCGACTTTTTCGTGCGTCGGAGCTGGCTGCTGGCGATCCGAGAGTAGAAGGCGTTCAGAGCCTTTCGCGCCGTGGCGGGCCAGCGGGCGAGTCGTGCGTCGTCGCGAACGCACCACTCGTGCACGTGTCGGGGGCGGCGTGGCCAGCGTTGGAAGATACGCAGCGATCGCGCGACGACCGCAGATTTCGGGCCAGTGCATCGGCTTGGCCCTGACCTGAATAACACGTCAGTGTTGATGAGGACCGTGACGGACAGACCTCGCCGTCGTGCGCCGGCACGCCGGCTTGTTCGGGTGAGGCGCAGCTCACGGTTGTCACGTCGAGCTCGAAGCTCGACAGATATCCCGGGCTTGGCCCAGTATTCCAAACCCGCCCGATTGTCGACTACGGGGAGTCGATCGTCAACTTCCACCGAACGGATCCCGTCGGGGGTACCACTGCCGCGTCCTCAGGACCGGCGGCATGTAAGTCGAATACGCGACCTAGCATCGGCTCGATCCCGATGCTGCGGTATGTCTCCGGCGCATCCCGCGGAAACCCGCCGAGGTTGCGCCACAGCCCAACGGAAACGGGCTGACTCGGGCAGCGCAGCCGGAACCGCAACCGGTCGGCCCCGTCTTGAACCATAACCGAGTCTCGACCCGGCAACAGGCAAAACATCGCCGATCCGTCGTTGGGGCCGAGCAGCGAGTAGTCGATCCCGAGAGGGCGCGGCCAGCTCGTCTCATACGGTTGATGGTGGCCCGGCCACGCCCGTGCCGGTCCGTCGGCTGCGAGTATTCGCGCCCCGACTGCGAGCTCCAGAAGGGCGTGGGCGGCCCAGATGAATCGTGTGCCGGGGATCGCGCGCAGTTCATACTCAGCGACTACGGCGCGTTTGCTGGCGACCACAGACCTAGTCAACGTCGCGTCACGCGTCTCGACCTGGTGCACCGCTGCACGGGGGCCGCTTGGAAGTGTCTGCCAAGAGCGCGTCCACAAGTCGCCGTGGTCGGGAAGGTCGCCGATAGTCGGGTAGCACTCTTCCAGGCCTCCGACGTCAACGAAGCTATCTCCCGGACGAACCGAATCGCGTCGCGCGTCAGGGCGGCTCCATAGCCACTGCCGTCCACGGGGGTCTCGAAGCTCGACCCATCGCCCCCCGCGCCGGGCGTCGATCGTGACCTCAAACGCCACCATAGGCGTCACCACTCCGCGAGAGAGCCATCATCGCGAGTCCAAGTAGGGGTCTGCCAGTCGTGGCCGATCTCAGCCATCCGCGCTACCTGCTTGTCGTCGATCTCGATGCCAAGCCCGGCTCCGCTCGGGACGGCGACGAACCCGTCAACATGCGTGAACACCGATGAGTCAAGGAGGTAGTCCAGCATGTCGGCGCCATCGTTGTAGTGGATGCTCAAGCTATGCTCCTGAATGAGCAGGTTCGGACTCGCGGCGCCGACATGCAAGCTGGCCGCCAGCGCGATTGGGCCGAGCGGACAATGCGGCGCGAGCGCCACGTTGTAGGTCTCAGCTTGCGCAGCGATCCTCCGCACCTCCGATATCCCTCCGGCGTGGGACACATCCGGTTGCGCGACTGCAATGCCGGCGCGCATGACCATGTCGAAGTCCCACCTCGAATACAGCCTCTCGCCGGTGGCAATCGGAATCGAAGTGGTCGAGGTGATGGCGGCGAGGTGCGCGCTGTACTCGGGCGCGACAGGCTCCTCCACAAACAGTGGATGGTGCGGTTCCAGGAGCTGTAGCAATCGCCGCGCCTGAGGTAACGAGGTGCGGCCATGGAAGTCGATCGCGAGGTCGAAGTCGCTTCCCGTGGCCTCTCGTACCGAACCGACGCGGTGGAGCAGAGCCTCGGTTTCTGCCGCCGTCCCGATAGGTCGCTGCGGCCCCGTGCCGTTCATCTTCACAGCGGTGTATCCGGCCTCTCGCATCTGTACGGCCTGGTCGGCAACCTCCACGGGGTCGTCGCCGCCAATCCATCCGTAAATCCGGATTCGATCTCGCACCGCGCCACCGAGCAACTGATGGATCGGCACACCCAGGCTCTTGCCCAAAATGTCCCATAGCGCCTGATCAATACCGGCCACTGCGCTGGCGAGAATCGGACCGCCTCGATAGAAGCCGCCGCGGGTGAGCAACTGCCAGTGCCGTTCTACCGTTCGAGGGTCAGTGCCCACCAAATGGGAGGCCATCTCGTCAACTGCTCGCGCAACTGTGGCGGCGCGCCCTTCGATTATCGGTTCCCCCCATCCTGAGATCCCCGCGTCCGTATCTATACGGAGGAACATCCAGCGCGGCGGCACTGGGTAGGTGGTCAGTGCGGTGATTTTCACGCTCGCCTAGACCTCGGAGTCTTGCACCATGTTCGCAACGCAGAAGAACAGGCGGGGCGGGCAGATCTGAGACGACTACGCTTCCCCCGCATAACCTTGAGTTTCGCAATGGTCACGCGGGGGCCGCGTTCTCTGGCGCTCGCGCCCCATGCCATGTCACTGCGACAGCCGCGGCGGTGGCGGCGTGGCGCACTGCATCGTCGAGCGAAAATCGGTGCGCGAGTGCGGCAGCCAGATTCCCGACGAATACATCGCCCGCCCCCGTGGTGTCGTTGACGACTTGGGCGGCGACGGCGGAAACGGTTCGCGCACCATCATCGTCCGCGATCACGCTCCCCCTGGCGCCCAACGTCACGACGACGGATCGGGCGGAAGTCTGACGCCGCACTTCGGTCGCAAGTTCGATTGGTGAGGCCGCAGATCGGCCGATGACGTCGGCCGCCTCGTGCTCGTTTACCACCAGCGGATCGGCCTGCTCGAGCGTGCGGCGGCTGAGCCTGCGGACGGGCGCATTGTTGAGCACGAGTCGGGCTCCGCTCATGGTGGCGAATCGGGCAAGTGCGTCGACCGGTGCAGCCCCAACTTCGGTTTGGCCGACGACGAGCTGTGGCCATGGGGCCCCTTCAAACTCGACCGGTGAAACCATCGCATTGGCGCCAGCGCTAACGATGATGGAGTTCTCTCCATCATCGCTGACGGTAATGAGCGCTCTGCCTGTGCAAGCTCCTGTGACCGTCCGGACGAGGTCGGTGTCTACCCCTGCGGTCTGTAGCGCTCGCAGTTGCTCTGTGCCCGAAGGGTCGTCGCCCACGGCCCCCAGCATGCTGACCTTTACTTGGAAGCCGGACCGCGCGGCCGCGGCCGCCTGATTCGCACCTTTCCCGCCCGATGACTGCTCTAAGGAGTCGGCGAGAACTGTCTCGCCGGGAGACGGATGTCGGGCGACTCGGGCGATCTCGTCCTGATTAATTGCGCCGAGGACGAGGATGCTCGGAGTAGCCGGTTTCTCGTTCATTGGGTGTCGCTTTCGGGACAGTTCGGTAGGCAAGTGCTAGGGCTAAGCACCTGCGGTTAAGGCATTGGTAGGTGGTCTTCGCAAGGGCGCTCCATCCGAAACGAAGGGCTTCACGAAGTTGCTATCGGACTAGGGGTGCTCGCGACTGGTGGGGAGGGGACGCGGCTCCGGGTCAACACGCGCCCCCTCCCGGTCTTCAGTTGCCCGCGCTGTACAGGCCGCTGATGTCAGCCGCGGACAGAGCGGTGTTGTAGATGCGAACCTGGTCGATTCCGCCTGCGAAGTACTTCTTCGTAGGCTCGTCGATTCGGCCGATCTGGATATTGCCGGTGCCGGCGGAGACCCCCTGGCCCGACGTGGTGGTTGCTCGCAGTACCCCATCGATGTACGTCTTGTACGCCGTGCCGTCGTAGACGCCTGCCACGTGATGCCAGTTCCCGTCGGTCAGACTCGTGGGGGACGTTCCGTCTGCGACGGTCAGGCCGCCCTGATAGTGGCCGAACCTGGCGGTCGTTCCGTTCAGAAGCGAGAGCCAGAATGGCGTTGTCGAGCCGTCCCAGGCCTTTCCGACGATGACGCTCTCGGAACCGACGCTTGTTGGTTTCACCCATGCAGCCACCGTGATGTTCCCGGTGAAGCCGAGCGACGAGGGTGTGCCGATGTTGACGTAGCTCGTCGTGCCGTTGAAGCTCAGAGCGCTCCCACTCCTGCCCGTCACCCACGACCCAGCGGTGACGGTCCCGGAGTTGCCGCCGTACGTGTCCCCCGCGGTAGTTCCACTGTTCTCGTTGAAGCTCCACAGCGACACCGGGTTGGTAGGCGCTGGGGTACTGGTGGGAGGCGCGAAAGCGAAGGCGGGGTCGGTGTAGTCGATCGTATTGGGACTCTGCACCACGTTAGAGGTGTTCGCCGGGTCGACCGGTCCCATCCAGGTGTTGTGGAAGATGTTGTTGGTGAACGTCGAGTTCTTCGTGTTCTGAATGTCGATGACTGATCGAGTGAGCTCGTTGTTCTTGAACGTGATGTCTGAGTTGCCCTTCATGTTTGGGTTGTCCGTCATGGACGGCCACGCTCGGACGGTGAAGTTCGAGTGCCAGAAGTTGTTGTGGTGGTAGTACCACCCCTTGTTCATGCTTCCGAGCCAGGTATTGGGCTTCAGGAACCCCGACAGATCAACTCCCGTGTAGTAGAACGTGTTGTTGTTGACCTCGTAGGGGACACTGACGTCGTCCTTCGCGTCGAGGACCCGCATGCTTCCCTTGAGAATGGCGGTGTTGGTCATGTGGAAGCTGCTGAACTGCCGTGCGAATGGCGTGGTGATGATGTTCGGCTGCACCCACGACGGAAGTGACTCGGCGAAGGTCAAGGTGACTTTGTCGGTGCTGTTGTTGTAGCTATATGAGGTGACCGTAGCCTTGAACCCAATGTCGTCTTGATCGGTCGTCCAGAATCCGACGCGGCTGCCGACGGGTACGGGGCCGATGCTCTTGGGCCCTGGGAAGTCGATCAGGTTGCCCCAGTTCATCAGGATGCTCGTGTTGGAAATGCGCTGCTCGACGACACCGTTCGCTCCGCCGAAGGCGAGCGTGTCGTCGAGGGTAGCCGTGAGGTAGCTGTTGTTGATCGTCACAGATCCGCCGACGGCGCAGAAGTTCAGGCCGTCGCGACTGCTGACTACCGGGAGAGTGACGCTCTCCGGCTTGATCACGTACTTCTCGTATGTGAGGTTGTCTGTGCCGAACGCGCGGTTGTTGAGGCCGACCGTACTCAGGTCTCGAATGTTCTCAAACGTAATGTTCTTCGAGAGCATCGTGTACTTGTCGTAGCCTCCGCCACCGGTGATTGTGTAGGAGAAGTTGTTTCCGACGGCGATCTTGGAGTGGGCGCTTCCGATCCCGTTGGCCGTGAACGTCTGTAGACGGCCGGATCCGCCGCTGATGTTGGCGATGGTCCCGCCGTCCTGCACATACTCTGTGGAGAACCCCTGCGGGTTTACTGTGTCTGTGTACGTGATCGCTGTCTTGCCGGGGCTCGCCGGGATGAGGCGCGCACTGGTCGAGTAGATGTCCAGCGTCAGTTGGTTTGCGCTCACCGCAGTGATCTGCCCGGTGGCAACCGTCTTCGGGTTGGAGTCCATGATCAGGTTCTTGATCGCGATGCCGTCACTGGTCTCGATCATGATCCGTGCGTCGGCGAGTGGTGTTCCGTTGGTTGCGTTGAGTCGCCGGACGAGCTTGGTGCTGGGATTGCCGCTTCCGTCGACCGACCCTTGCAGAGTGACATTCTGCATGTCCTTGAAGTAAAGATGTGCGGTCATGCTCCAGGCCGTGGACGTCGATGGCGCGGCGACGAGGTCGAAGGTTCCGGCGGCCAGGTTAATGACGCTGATACTGTTGGCCTTGGCGTAGTTGATCGCGTTCTGGATGGCGTTGGCGTCGTCCACGCCATCGTTGGGTACGGCGCCGAACGTGCTGACGTCGATAGAGCCGGCTGCGGCTGCTGGCGCCGTCGCCACCAGTCCCGCGCCGAGGCAAGCAGCTGCGGCGAGGAGTGCAGTCGCGAGCCTGACGGGATGTCTCCTGAGCTTCATTACTCATCCGATCTCTGGGGTGACGCACCGGCCACGAGCGCGCCGATTGGGTGTTGTCATGCCACTTGGTGACCTTGAGGTAGATCCGACCTCAGGTCGCGCCCACGTGGCAAGGCGAGAATCGCCGAGATGCCTGGACAAAACACCGACTGCCTTCGGGTGTTGAAGATTGCAGCCGAGCATGGCCCGTGCCGAACTCGCTCTTCCAGCTTGCTGCTCAGGGTCGGGCTGTGATCCGCGGAAGCTTGGAGATGCGGTCGGCTGTTGCGCTGAGTGATGGCTCCCACCAACCGCTCAGGCGCGTCCGGATGGTGTTCTTGAACGGGGTCAACCAACGATCTTCCAGATGACCTGGGCCGAACTTGACACCAAGAATGGCACCCACCGTCGCGCCGTAGCTGTCGGTGTCGTTCCCCTGGCTGACCTGGATGCAGACCCCGTGTCCAACGTTCTGTGCGAAGCGGAGGGTGTTCACGAGAGTGCCGGTCTCCTGGAAGACGCGGCAGTGGCCGTACTGGCTGTAGCGGCCGTGGATGTCGGAGTATGCCGACTCCCAGTCGTCAGCCGCTGCGACTCTGTCGATGGAATCTCGGACGATCGTGGCGAACCGGGTTCGTTGGGGTACGCAGCCGAGCGCTGTCTCCGTGATCTCTCGCCAGTCGCTGGTCACGAATGCGGTTGCGATGGCGGCGGCCGCGAACATGGACCCGTAGATGCCGTTTCCGGTGTGCGTCATCGATGCGTCGCGCCATGCGAGCTCGCTTGCCAGCGCGGGCCGGCCCGCCGCCGCGTAGCCATACGCATCGGCTCGGATCATGGCGCCGCACAACTCGCTGTTCGGATTGAGGTGAAGTGGCATTGCCTCGAGGTCCATGTCGGGCTCGTCGTCAAGCGCCATGTGCATACCCTGCTGTGTCAGGAACCCCCGCTCAGGCCCCCAGGTGAAGCCGAGCGGGAGATTGTCCAGCCAAAGCCTGCGTAGGTGCGCCTTCGTGAAGGAGATGCCATGTTTCTCGAGGAGCATCGCGCCGAGGAGCGTGTAGTTGATGTCGTCGTCGGGGGCGACGGAATCGATATTCTCGCGAACGCATTCTGGCCAGTCAGGATGCAAGCTCCGAAGCCCGCCGACGGACTTGATCGTTTGGGGGATGTAGTCGTTGAGGGGCCATTCGCCGATGCTCTGCAGAGCTGCTTTCAGCTCTTCCAGGTCCGCCATGATCTCCACTGGCTTGCCGAGGATGCAACCGGCGACCGATCCGAG
The DNA here is from genome assembly GCF_042803895.1 of Microbacterium sp. NPDC057407. Lineage (NCBI taxonomy): Bacteria > Bacillati > Actinomycetota > Actinomycetes > Micrococcales > Microbacteriaceae > Microbacterium > Microbacterium sp. NPDC057407. Next base: position 11,532 of record NZ_JBHVCA010000010.1, read on the forward strand.
GAACCCAGCGCGGGCCTTTTCGGATGCTTCCTCGACATCGACCTCGCGATCGGCGTCGTGTTCTACGGAACGCTCCCCAGCGATCTCGGCCCAGTCGCTGGGCTCGTAGTGTTCCCACCCGGCTCGGGTCGGCGTGTTGTCCACGCGGGTCGCGAGGGAAAAAAGCGCCGAGTAGTCATCCGGGGTGGCGTTGAGATCTGCCATGAGTCCGCCGACCTCACGGCCGCGCTCATTGCTGTCCGCGATGAGCTGGGCTATCTGCCGCCGAAGGACATGGAAGGGCGGGAACATGCAGAGTCTCCTATCTGGGGGGATGAGCGCGCGGTCGCCGACCGCACCGATTTACCCGAGTTTGAGGTGAGGTGACAGCCGCCAGGGGACCGCGCTGCTCGCAGCTGCGACTCGGATGGTCCCTTGGTGTGACACCGTGGCGGTGTAGGAAAAGCTCCCATGTCGGGTCGCGAACTCGTGGATCCCGAATTGGGCGCCTGGAACCACCCACGCGGTCGGCACGCCTGCACCGATGAGCACCCCCTCAGGCTCGTCGATGGCCATCATGCTCGCGAGGGCATTGAGCAGCTCGGCGAGGGTCCAGCCGTGGGGGAGATTCTCGTGTGCGGCGAGACCGGGGTTGAGCCAGCCGCGGCGGTCGTCGCCGCCGCCAAAGGGGAGGTAGGCTTGCGCTTCCCCGTGCGTGGCGAGCTGCCATTTGCCGTCGTCGAGCATGCCGCTCAGGGTGGTCCAGGCTTCGTCCACCAGCCCGAGGCGGAAGGCGTTGTGTGCCTGCGCTGCTTCGAAGTAGGTCCAGTCCGGCTCGGCGATCCGCTTGCCGGCTTCGTTCAGACGATGCTGCCGATACCAGCTCGTGAACCTATTCGTCATCGAGGAATGTGGACTGTCGAGTTGAACCGGGTAAGGCGACACCGCTGGGTCGCGTTCGTCGAGGTAGGCCACGCTGTCGAAGGCTCGGTTTAGCGCGGCCTCCAGGGTCCCGGCGCTGGTGGTCCACTGCTCGGCAAGCTCGCCACGTCCCAGCCGTGAGGCAGCGGCGGCGGCAGCTCGGTAACCCGCGATCGCCCAGGCGTTGACGTAGAACAGCGGGTAGTGCCAATCCATGCGGCCAACGATGAGACCGTCACGCGCGGCCTGACAGATCAGGTTGATAGCCGGACTGGTGAGGTATCTCGGCATCCGATTCACTGACGGGGCGAAGACCGGCTCCGTCGCGGACACCATCCGGTCCAGCCACCCGGTACGAACCTCAATGAAGGGGAAGTGTCGCTCAAGCCACTGGTCGTCGCGTGTGGTTCGCGCGTGGGCCTCGATGGCCCACACACCCTGACCGGGCGCGTCCGCCTCGGCGCCGAATCCGCCGGCGAAGACTTGGGGTGCGATGTGCTCGCAGAGGTTGCGTGCCAGGTCGTGTCGTCCGATCGCGTCCAGCGCGGCGACTTGAATGACACCGTCCCGGATCCACAGGCCGGGATAGTCCATGGGGCCGATGCGCGCTACACCTCTCTCGGCGCCGGCGAGAATGTGGTGAGCCGCCGCCTGCCACGTCCAGTTGACACGTTCGTCGGGCGCGAACACTTGAGTGGGCAGCTCGTCGTGCCAGCGTTCGCGACTGGTGGCTAGGCCGGTATCGACACTGTAGGAGGCGAATGGTCGCTGGGTCTCAACGAGGTCCCCGCCGGCCTTGGTCTCATACGCGTGCTCCACCCGCACTCCGCCGTCGAGCAGAGCTTCGCACGACCAGGAGAGAACTCCCACGAACTCGCCTTGCCTGTTCGACTCGATTTGTACTGAGTGGGGCCGAGTCATGGGGGTGATTTGAGCGGCGCCGTCGGTGATGAGGGCTGAGGCTGCATCGTCCCACGCAAGCGAAGTGAGGCTCCCTCCGGCTGGGCCCTCGCTTCGAACAAGAAGGTGCACGAACACAGGCGTTTCGGACCGAACTTGGAACTTCAGAAAGTCGGCGGAAGCGCCGTCGTCATGGAGGGATGCCAGCTCGGTCTTCGTCCGAAACTGGGATGCTGACGTCGGCCATTCCGACACCAAGAGCGGTGCGAAGTTCGCGGAGCTACCGAGCACGGCGGACACTTGGTGGTCGGGGAGGGTGTCCGAGCTCGTGATTTGCGCGCCGTCGTCGACCCAGATCGACACGCCGAAGGTCCACAAGCCGGGGGAGAAGTTTCCGCCAGGCTCCGCAACGGTCTTGTCGACGAGATCGGAATGAGGGTGGCCGAGGAAGATGTGGGCCACGCCCTTGTTCGGCCAGGCAGCCTGCGCGTCGAGCACGCGTCGCGCGCTTTGCTCGCTATCCACGCACTGCTCCCGCAGTAGTGCCGTTCATGAGTTTGTCCTGGAAGCGCAGGAAGACGATGAGGATGGGGATAGTGATCACTAGGGCGCCAGCGAGCAGGATCTCGTAGTGGACGATGAAGCCGCTGATGCCTGTGGACAGGGCGGGCAGCACGACCATCGCCGGTTGGAACGTTGGGTCGCCCACCATCACCTTCGGCCAGAGGTAGTCACTCCACTTGGCGACGAAGGTCAGGACGGCGATGGCTCCGAGGATTGGCGCGGACATGGGCACGGCCACACTCCAGAAGGTGCGCCAGTGTCCGGCGCCGTCGATTCGGGCTGCCTCGAGCACCTCGGTCGGCATACTGCTCATGTACTGGCGTGCCATGAACATGCCTAGGACGCTGGCTGTGCCGGGGAAGATCTGCACCTGGTAGGTGTTGAGCCAGTCGATCTGCGAAAAGAAGAGGTATAGGGCAGGGATGTTCACCTCTGCGGGAATCAGCATCGACGCAAGCAGGACAGCGAAGAGCACGTTGCTGCCACGGAAACGGTACTTGGTGAACGCATAGCCTGCCATCGCGCACAGCAGGACGGTCAGCGCAGTGAATGGCACGGAGACGATGATGCTGTTGAGAATCGATCGCCACATCACTGCACCAGACTCACCGGTGAACAACTCGACGTAGTTCGCAAGGGTGGGTTCGAGGGGCGGCCCGCCCGGATTGGTAGAGATCTCGCGCGGCTCCTTGAGCGAGCCGAACAGCATGACCAAGAACGGATAGACCGCGAGAACCGAGGCGCCGATGAGGAAGAGGTTGAGCGCGAGGCGCGTGCCCGACCACTTCGCACGCTTGCGCGTCACCGCTGGCACTGAACCTGAAGCCATGGCGGGCTTCTCAAGTGTGGAGGTCAATTTTCACGCTCCCGAAGCAGTCGGAACTGGATGAAGGAAAAGACGCCCACTGCCACGAACATCAGCCATCCGACAGCGGCGGCCAGGCCGAACTGTCCGCCGGTGATGTTTCCGATTACCTGGTTCATGATTGGCGCAGCGTAGGCCGGGGCCCCGGCGCTGGCGAGCGCGCGTCCCAGGAGCAGGTTGGGCTCCGTGAAGAGCTGGATGGAGCCGATGGTGTCGATCACGATCGCGAACAGGAAGATCGGCTTCATCAGCGGGATGTAGAGATGCATGATGCGCTGCCTTACGCTCGCCCCGTCAAGTTGGGCGGCCTCCACAAGCTCGGCCGGGATGCTCGTCAGTCCAGCGAGGAAGATGACAAAGTACCAACCGATTCCGCGCCAGACCAGGAGGAGCACGACAGCCCAGCGGCTGGCGACAGGGTCGGTCGCCCAGTTGACCTCCAGTCCGAAGAGCTGGTTGATCAGTCCCTCGTTGCTGAGGATTACACGCCACACGATCGCCGCGGCAACCGGCGCCATGATCTGCGGGACGAACAGAAGGGGCTTGTAGATTCGCAGGCGGTTCAGCTTTGAAGAGACAATCAGCGCGAGGAGGAAAGCTCCGCCGATGAGGGGCACCATCGGGACGAGCCAGTAAAAGACGGTGTTGCCTACGGCTTGCCAGAAGCTCGGCGAGGCGAAAAGCGCTTGGTAGTTCTGGAGTCCGATGAACTTCGCCTGGCCGTAGCCCGAATACCTGAAAAAGCTCAGCGCGACAGATGAGAGCGATGGGACGAAGAAGAACAGAGTGAATGACACCAAGAAGGGTGCGATGAAGAGGTAGGGGACGAGGCGGTCACGCCACCTCGCCGGCCGCCTGGGTCTGCTGACCCGCTTCGAGATGGCGACTCGGGTGGTTCCCGTTCGCCGGGTTCCACCCGAGTCGCCGTTGCTCATTTCCGATGTTCCTTCCGAGGTTCAGCTTCGAGAAGTGTCACGAAGTGTACGGGCAGCCGACCTGCGCCGTGAGCTCGTCCTGTGCGGCCTGCAGGAAGCTTGCCGGATCCTCTTCATCCGAGGCCAGGTATGCGACCATCTGCTCCTGCAGCACCTGAGTCGTCTTCAGCGAGGCGGGGTCATACGGGAAGATCTCGTACGTGTCGGCCGCCGCGATGAACGCGTCCACCAGGCTGGTGCCGAAGTACTCGTTCTCCAGGATCGACGGGTCGTTGAGTGCGTCGGGCACATTCGGCAGGTAGCCAGGGTTGGCCGTCGCGAACGCCAGCGACCCCTCCTTGGTCATCATCGACTTCGCCAGGAATTCCGCAGCCTCTTCAGGGTGCTCCGAGGCCGTCGGGATCACGAAGATCGAGCCACCTGAGCCGCTGCCTGCGCCATCGACGGCGCCACCGATCTCCGGCCACGTGGTTACCGCCCACTTACCAGCGAGATCGGGCGCGTAGCTCTGCAGGAACTGGGGGAACCAGCTGGCGATGGGAACCGAAGCGACCGTGCCGTCGGCAAGAGCGGCCTGCCACTCCGGGCTGAAGTCATCGAACGTCGTGTTGACCACGCCGGACTCGCGGAGCTCCTTCATGGCACGGAACGCGTCGGCGGTCCCCTCGTCGCCGGCGATAACGAACTCGCAGGGCTCCTGCTGGGAGTAGCGAGCGCCGTTGCCGGAGACGATCTGTGCCCATACGTACTCGGGCGGGTTCGGTCCGATGTTCCAGATGGAGCTGTTTGGTGCCACCGCCTTGAGCTTCTCGCCGGCTTCAATGAAGTCGTCCTGGGTCTTGACCTGGGTCACGTCGATCCCGGCCTGCTCGAAGAGATCAGTGCGGTAGAACCACAGCTTCTCCTTCACCTCGTACGGGATCGCGAGGTACTGGTCCTTATACTGCATGAGCGTGTCGGCGGCAGCTGTAACGTTCCCGAGATAGTCCTCGACGTACGGCTTTACGTCCGTGAGTACGCCAGACTCGGCGAACTCGGGCAGTGCCGAGTAGTTCAGCTGGACGATGTCGGGCACGTCTTCCCCCGAGGCGAGCTGGAGACGGAGCTTCTGCATCGCGTCGCCGTCGTTGTCCCCAGCCGAGACAACATTCATCGTGACGCCCTCGGCTTCTTCAGGGAAGGCTTCCGCGTACGACTCCCACTGCTTCTCCGCGATGCCGGTATCTCCCCATACCTGGAAGGTGAGTTCCACCGGTCCCTCGTCCTGCGGTTCATCAGCCGACGAGCAGGCCGTCGCACCTACGGCGACCAGCGCCGCCGTAGCCATGAGCGCGATCGAGCGCGCATTCATGCGGAACTTTGTCCGCGGTGTGTTGCTCATGTCATTCTCTCCCTTGAGTGCAGTCCAGACATCAATGCTGTTCGGGTTGCGTGCAGTCGTGTCGAGAGACCGCACTACGTGAACGTTAGGTGAGCGGTAGGCAACGCGGAATACAGGATTCACCGACAAAAATGGACAAAACAACTGTCGCCGCTGCGCGAGCAGGAATCGGTGTTTCGTCTAGTTCTTCCGTTGATTCTCGCCTTACCCGCGTCGCCTTTGTTTTCTTATCCTGTGCGGATGCCTAACCCTTCTCCGCGCATTGAACTCCCTGACCCGCCTTCGGAACAGGAGTCGTTCAGCGTCAAGTGCTGGCGCGAACCGCTACGCATCGCCACCTATGACGTCGAGGCCGCGCCGGGCTTTCCGGCGTACCTCGATCGGCGTGTCTACCAGGGCTCGTCGGGACGGGTGTATCCGCTGCCCTTCCATGAACGGGTCGCTGACAGTCCGACGATGCGTGAGTGGGATGCCGTTCACCTGCAGAACGAGTTCCTGCATCTCGTTGTGCTGCCCGAGCTTGGAGGGCGTATCCATATTGCCGTAGACCGCGTTGCCGGAGTGGATATGTTCTATCGCAACAACGTCATCAAGCCTGCGCTGGTCGGGCTGACCGGCCCATGGATCTCTGGTGGCATCGAGTTCAACTGGCCCCAGCATCATCGGCCGGGCACCTATCTCCCCACCGACGTCGCGATTGAGAGAGAGTCCGATGGAGCGGTCACGGTTTGGTGCTCGGACCACGACCCGTTCGCCCGCATGAAGGGAATGCACGGGGTTAGTGTGCGTCCCGACAGCGCCGCGCTCGAAGTGCGCGTGCGACTGTTCAATCGGGCTGAAACGCGCCAGAGCTTCCTGTGGTGGGCGAACGTGGCGGTTCCCGTCACGGAGGACACCCAGACCGTTCTTCCACAAGACGTCCGGTATGTGGCCGATCATGCGCGGCGAGCGGTCGTTTCGTATCCCGTCCCCGACGAGCCGTACTACGGAGTCGACTACTCGGCGCGAGAGCCAAACGAACCGCATACAGCTCGGCTCGATTGGGCAGAGAACATTCCCGTCCCCTCCTCCTTCATGGCTCTATCGAGCAAAGAAGAGTTCATCGGAGTTTTCCATCACGATTCGAGGTCTGGGTTCATCCATTGGGCGAGTCGGGATGTCTCACCCGGCAAGAAGCAGTGGACATGGGGGAACGAGGAGTTCGGCCGCGCCTGGGAACGGAATCTCACGGACGAGGACGGGCCGTATATAGAGCTCATGGCGGGCGTTTATACCGACAACCAGCCAGATTTTGCTTTCCTCGAGGCAGGCGAGACCAAGGCCTTCAGTCAGTTCTGGTATCCCGTGCATATCGGCCCTGTCCAGCAGGCATCCCGTTACGTTGCGCTCACGACTGAAGTGCGAGACGAGATGATCACGCTCTCTGTCGAAGCGCCAGAGCCGACACGAGACGCGTCGGCCGTCCTGCTCGATCAGTCCGGCGAGGTGGTGCATAGCTGGAGTGTCGACCTCGCTCCCTCTCAGCCCCTTCAGCTGCGGGGCCCTGTCGACGGCATGAGGCCGCCGGCATCGGTAACCATTGTCGCGTCGGACGGGCGCGAGCTCGCCCGACACGACCTCCTGATTCCTTCACCCGTGGAACCCGAGAGGCCAGCGCCCGCCGTAGCCCCGCCCCCTCCCGGGGACGTGCGGTCGGTGGACGAACTCGTCCATATCGCCATCTACCTTGACCAGTATCGTCACGCGAGTCGCTCATCCACACCATATTGGGAAGAGGCGCTGCGGCGCGATCCGGCGGAGTCTCGTGCGACTGAGGCTCTTGGCGCGGCGGCATACTCGCGTGCGGAGTTCGATAAGGCCGAGGATCTGTTGAGATCTAGCGTGGCTCGCCGCACGGCCTTTGCGCCGACGCCATCTGACGGGGGCGCGCATTACCGTCTAGGACTCACTCTGGCACGTCGGGGCGAGTTGGATGGTGCCGCCGACGCTCTCGGAAGGGCGGCGTGGGATGTCAGATATCGGTCTGCGGCCGGGTTCGCTTTAGGTCAGGTTCATGCTCGAGCGGGGCAAGAGGAGAAGGCGATTGGAGCTCTCGAACGCGTGTTGCAGTTCGATCCGGCGCATCACCGCGCTGCATGCCTTCTTGCTGTTCTCCTGCGCGATAGAGGCGAGCACGATCGAGCATCGGCTTTGATTACGGCCGTCCTGGCCGTCGATCCCCTCGATCAGTGGGCGCTCCATCTCGCCGGTCGGGCAACCACCCGCGATGCCGGCACTATGCTCGACGTCAGCATCGAGTACTCCACGGTCGGACGCTGGGACGATGCGTTGTCCGCGCTCAACCTCGCGCGTGGGCTTGGTTCGGTCCGCACACCGGGCGAGGTCGCGCTTGGCCCCCTCATTGCCTACCACCGAGCATCAGTGCTGTGGGACAAGGGGGACCTCCACGCAGCTGCGACGGCCGCGCACGAGGCTCGCTCCCGTCCTCACACTCACTGCCTTCCTAGCCGTCTCGAGGACGTCCTCGTGCTCCGAACCGCTCAGGAACGATGGACCGACGATCCTCTGCCTCCCGCCCTTCTGGGCCACTGGTACTACCACGCAGGCCTTCCTCGGCAAGCGCAAGAGCACTGGCTGCTCTCCATCGCACGAGGCGCCCGATCAGAGCTGGCTGCCGTTGTCCATCGCAACCTCGGTCTCGCTGCGTTCAACGTTGATGGTGACATGACCGCTGCGGTTGACCACTACCGACGAGCGAGGGATTTCAGCCCGACGGATCCCAAGCTGCTCAGCGAAGCGGACCAGCTCGATGCCCGCCGCGGCGTTCCAGCGGCGACTCGGCTTGCGACGCTGCGTTTCTTCCGGGATCTTGTTGACGCTCGCGACGATCTCAGTGTCGCCTTCGCTGATCTCCTCACCGAGACAGGCGACGCCGCGGGCGCAGTCGAACTGTTGCGGAGCCGTCAATTCCACCCGTGGGAGGGTGGGGAGGGCCGGGTGATCGGCGCATGGCAACGCGCGCTGGGCGTATTGATTCGAGAGGCCCTGGCACGCGGCGAAGTGGATGCCGCGCTGGAATTGTCTGACTATGCTCTGCGTCCGCCGCAGAATCTGGGAGAGACTTATCACCCGCTGGCAAGTCTGGCCGACTTGTGGTTGATCGCCGGGGACGCCGCGGCAGCTAGCGGAGACGAAGACCGGTCTAAGGAGTATTGGGAGGCTGCTGCTCGGGCTACGGGAGATTTCACCGACATGTCGAACCAGCAATTCGGGGAGCAGACCGACTCGTGCGTGATGGCGCTGCTGCGACTGGGCCGGACCGACGAGGCCCACGCGCTTCGCGAAAGGTGGTTTACATGGATCGAAGAGGTACGTACTGCACCTGCAGAAGTGGACTACTTCGCGACCAGCCTGCCGAGCACCATTCTTTTCGTCGCCGACCTGACGTCCGAGCGCGACGCCTTGGTGTCACGAGCCTCCGAACGACTTCTCGTCCTCGATGCCGAGCTTCGTTTGGAGAGACACCGTATCGAACCGACATCAGCCCTTGGGGATGCTTCGGTACCTTTGCGCCGTCATTCCGTGAGCGCTACGGAACTTGCGTGAGAAGTAGAACGGATCCTCATACCCGACGCGGGCGGCAATCTGGGCCACGCTGAGGTCAGTGGTGTCCAAGAGCTCTCTGGCTCGCGCCATTCGAAGGCTAGTCTGGTACTTCAGGACCGGCATGCCGACATGCTCGCGAAAAAGCTCGGCGAACCTCGAGACGCTCAAGCCTGCGGAAGCTGCCAATTCTGCAACCTCAACCTTCCGGTCGAGGTGAGTCTCAAGGTGCTGCCGAGCGTGGTCGATAACCTCGACTCGGCTCGCACCGCCGCCTCGACCAGAAGCGAGAAGCGCGAGAACATGCCAGGCGGCCCCGGCAGTCTCCAGCAGACTCTGCGCGGTGGTGTCGCGGGCAGCTCGCGAGACTATGCTCTCCAACAGGTCGATCGCGGCAAACATGTCTCGAAGAGGTTGCACGGGAGCCTGAGCGCTGAAGCCCCCTGCGGCGAGCAGCGAGTCGACGTCCCTCCCGGCGACGTGCATGAACCACACCGTCCATGGCTCGTCCTGCTCAGCTCCGTAGGAATGCGGGTGCGACGGGGGAACAATGAGGACTTGCCCGGCTGCCACCGTGTGGCGTTGTGCGCCAACCTCGCACCAGCCGCGACCCTTGGCGCAAACGATGACGACAGCTTGATCGATGCCAGCATCCCGAAACACGCCGTGCGCCTTAGCTGTGGGGAAGTATCCACAGTCCGTCACGAGCATGCTGGACGTGGGGGCGACCGCGAGGGCCGCGCGCACTTGTGGTCTCGGGACAACGTACAGTCGCTGCCCGGGAAATCCCTCCCTTATGGTCACCCGCCCATGTTGACGTAGCGGGGACGCTGTTGGCACGTGGGCACGCCGCTTTCAGCCTGCAGATGCGGACTTGAGGCCCCCGCGCCGCGAACATCTTCCATCTGCAGTTTGAGAAGTGGATTCGGTCTGCGGGGAGTGCGCGATGCCGGGCTTCTCGTACGGACTCGGGATGGCTACCAAAGGCGTCACCGGCTCAATTCTCGAGGGTTCGAACCGCTCGAGGATTGGCTGTATCCGTTTATTGACGTCCTCGCCCCGACGACTCTGGAGCCATGACCGCGGAGTGACCTGTCCGCGAGCGAGAACGCTGCGGGAACAATCTCGTTGATTCCGTCGTGATCTGAGCTCGCGTTTGACAACTGCGACCGCTTTTCGGTCGCGCTTCGCGGCCGGCATCGCGACGTCGCTGAAGAGGAGTGTCGTCGACTACGCCCGTCAGCAATCGATGTCCCTCACAGCGGTCCCGGTCTTGCCGAACCGCCCTAGAATCATCGACCGAGGATGCGTCTCTGGGAGCCGCAAACCGAGCAGGTCTACGCGTTGATCAGGGCAGGTCGAGGAGGGGCTGCTTCGTGGGCAAGTTCATGTATGGCGAGATGGTCAGTCACGAGTTCGATGACAGGTTGCTGGCGCACCTCGAGGTCGTGATGGTGCAAAAGCTCCGCCGCAACGAGCCGTTTCTGTTCGCCTGGAACCAAAACATGTCGCTCGGATCTGGGAGGATGAGCGTCTGGGTGCACGCGAGCGCGCACCTCGCGTTCAAGTACAACGGGGGGCGACCACCGACGTTGAACCGGGACTGGCTGGAAGCCCTCGCGACTGCCGCGAACTCCACACAGGGTTTACGCGCACTGCCGGAGCCACCTGCCACGGGCGGTGAAGCCGACGCATCCCCGCCGTGAGCTGACTCGACGTTCATTGGACGATGGAATCTTCGCCGAGCCCCGCTGCGACTCCCGTACCCGTGGCGCGGCATGCCGTCGAAGGTCTTGTCTTCTGATCGACGTCGCCATAGCGTTCGAAATGCAACGGTAGGGCAGCTGACTCGACAGGTGTCGGCTGGTCATGCTGATTCTGGGGAGTCGTCATGTTTTCTCAAGAACGTTCGCTGACTCGATCCGCTCGCCGCCGTGTCGCTTTGGCGGCCAGTATCGCGGCGCTTCTCCTCTTCGCGAGCGTTTCGCCTGCGGTCGCCACCACGCCGCCCATTGTGCCAGGACATGCTCCCTCCCCGTCGGGTGGGACGGTCGCAATCGGCGCGGGAATTGATGCGGCCAATCAGAACGCTCAGCTGGCAGAGTCGCTGCCGGCCCAGATGTACATGTCGTGGACCGCCCAACCGCCGTTGTGTCCCTCTGCGGCGACGAGTGAGCCCCGATCGATCAGTGTGGTGGGATCGCGAACGGTCGTGGTCGATGCGCAGTACCAGTGTTCGTTCGTTTCGGCGTACGACACTGCGACCGGATCCTTGCTCTGGCGACGCTCGTACCACTTCGCGGGGGCCGCGCAGGTCGTGGGCTCGACCGTCTACGTGCTGCACGACGGCACTTCCCTGCAGGGTACGGTTGTGGACGCGCTGTCGTTGTCATCCGGCGCGGTGCGGTGGCGCACACCCGGGGTCGCGGCGACACCCACCGCCGGCGTCGCGGTGGGTGCGGGCGTTGTGGCGACCCGGGGACGGTGCTGGACGCTGCAACTGGCGCGCGAAAGTTCGAGTTCACCGGTGCCGGTGGGACCCCTCTGGTCGCCGGCGGAGTCGTCTACCTCAATGCATCAACGGTGATCAAGGCGTTCACGACCGCGGGCACACTGTTGTGGTCCAAAACGAAACCCGTCAGGACGGGCGTGGTCTTCGGGCCGGGCGCGGGCACGGCGCTGCCTTCGTTGCACGCTGGAGAGCTTTACATCACCAGTCCCTACGCCGAGAACGCGACCAGCACCGCGCGAACGCTCGCCCTCGACGCGAAGACCGGGAAGATTCTGCGCACTCTGCCGCCCAGCGCAACCCCAGTCGCCTTCGACGGAACCACGGGAATCGTCACAACAACCGCGAACAACGATTCCACAGTGGTCTCCGCCATTCACCTGCCGACCGGCTCGGTCTACTGGAGCAAGAAACTTACTGCCTTCCGCGACGGGCCTGCCGTCCTCAATCAAGCCCCGCCTGTGATCTCGAACGGCCTGGTCTGGATGCAAGCGTCGAGAGACACCGCAACCCCCGGCCGCTTGATTGCCTTGGACGAGGTGTCCGGCAGCACCCGGAACACCGTCACCCAACCCTGCCCCCCGGCGACGGGCCCCGTCGTCATCGCACAACGCCGAATCCTCACGCCGAGCAACTGTGGCGTAACAACGTTCACCGAAACGAAGCCACCGCAACTGCTAGCCGATTCTGGATTCGAAGTCGGCACAAGTGGCTGGACTCCGCTTCCGGGCGGAGCCCTCAGTCGCGTCACATCACCGATCCACAGAGGTTCGGCAGCGGTGCGAGTGATGCCTTCCGCTGCAAGTCAGTACACCACCGGGATCACACACGGCTCGGTGGTTCGCAACTCCGTCGCCGGGAGACTCTATGTGGTGTCGTGCTGGGTGCGAGCAGTTGGTGACGGACTCGACCTGCGAGCCGTGGTGCGCGAGTACTCACAGGATCTATCGACGGAGATCTATCAGCCGCCCACGTCCTTCGCACAGATCCCCGCGGGAACGTGGATGCAGATCAGCGCATCGGGCCGCGCAACCGCGGCTGGCCATCGGATGATTCCACAGGTCTACGCGACCGGCGCCGGCGCAAACACCACTGCCACGGTCTATGACGACTGTTCCTTTACGTCGGGGTAGCCATCCCCTTCCTGCGGCGGCCTCGGGGAAAGTCCTTAGCCGACGCTCGGCCCAGCGCGCCCATCTCACTAGTTCCCAAGAGGCTCGTGCGAGCACCGTTGACCCGGTGCGCCCCACTAACGCAAGCCGTCGCCGACGACGTAGCAGTGACTCCTGAGCGGTGGTCGCCGGCAGCACGCTTTTGAGGTTCGCCCCTCCTCGACCTGCGAGCGGACCATCCTCTCGAGGACTACCTGCAGCAGCATCGGCCGGCGGTAGCGCGATTCGCTGGATGCTGCGGGATCGCCAAGAAAGCCTTGATATCGGCACGCTCGCGGCGCGGATCCTGGACTCGGCGACCGAGATCTACATTGAGCCGCATGAGCGGCAAGACAGGGAGTGGATTATCGCGCTCGACCGCGAAGGCTCTCCGCATCCCGCTGAGGAGGTCAGACGGTTGCGGATGATCCTGACAACGCGAGGAGTGTCTCTGTCGTTGCGCCGCTGGTGTGTGCAATGCGTTGCGGTCGTGTACCGGCTGGCAGAAAGCGCCTGGGGCCGTCTCTACGGTGGGCGGTGGCGAGCAAGCGCCCGGCCGCAGCGGTGGCGGGGCGCTTGCTCATGGTGTTGATCGTGTCGTTACGACTCCGCGGAGGGCGTGGCGGGTCGGGGCGGCACAGTCCCGGCGCGGAGAGCCGCGACCTGCGCCTGGTGGGCAGTACCGGATAGTTGGTCGCCGACGCTCGGGGCGCCCTGCGCCTTCTGCTTGATTTTCGGCGCTTCTACCTCGGCCTTGGTCAGCATGGCTTCCCAGCGCTGCTGCATGGGTCGGATGAGGCCGCCGCCGACGCCGACGATGATCACGCCGGCAAGGATCGCCAGGACGGCGATGAGGATCGGGATGGTGACGGTAGTGGCAACTTCGATCTGGTTCAGCGCTGCCGTAACCCCCAGGAAAATGATGAAGATGGCCACGATGTTGGCCAGGAGCTTGCCATAGGACAGTCCGCTGAGGGTGCTCTGGATGATGTTCTTCGCGGCGGCGGCGATGGCAGACGCGATGACAACGATCATGATCGCGACGAGGATCTTCGGGAGGAACGCGATGATTCCTTCGAGGAGGTCGCTCACTGGGTTGGGACCGAAGACGCCGAACGCGAACTGCAGAACGAACAGCACCAGCGTGCAATAGACGATCTTGCCGACGATGTCGGAGGCGTCCAATTTGGACTTGGCGAGCGCTCGTTTGATGCCGCCACGTTCGACGAGTCGATCAAAGCCCACTCGCTCCAGAAGTTTCTCGACGCCTTTGGCGATGAGCTTGGCGACGATGAGCCCAACGATGAGGATGACGAGGAAGAGAAGAAACAGCGGTAGAAGCGCGATGACAGCGGCAATGCCGTCTCTGAGCACTTCGGGGAAGTTCATCGTGAGTCCTTTCGAGGCCGAATATCAGGCGGCTAGCAATGGTCGATGACGGGCGGCGGGAACTCCGCCTTACACCGTAAGGCGCGAGCGAGATGGTACCGGGGCAGCCGGATACGGCGTCAAGGAAACCGGCGAGCCTTGCATCTCGCCTCACCTTCGTGGTAGACGCGCGTCCGCGGCCGGTGATCGAGAAGTACTAATCGGTGGCCGCTCGATCCTGGTCTCACCTGCGAACTGACTGGCGCGCGATCAGCGCCCCACCCTGGAAGTTCAGCGATCGAGCAACCACTTCGGTCCGACCCCGTACTGGAGGCGGAACATCGCCGCCAACCGACTCGCTGAGGGAAAGCCCCATCGTCGAGCGATCTCGGCGACGGTGTCGCCGGTGGTCGGGTCGCCGTTGATAAATTCTTGCCGCGCTCCTTCCAGCCGGACACGGCGCCGGTAGGCTGCCGGCGTCAGCTCAGAATCGGTATGGGTGTGGAACGCCAGAGCGAGCTCGGGCACGGATGAGCCTGCGGCTTCGGCGACGTCGTCGATCGTGATCGGCAGCGACGCGAAGGCATGGATGAAGTCCGTCGCGGCGCGATAGACCGTCCGTTGTCGCTCCGCGGATGCGTGCAGTGCGCTCCGGTCCGCGACCAGTCGGAAGGACTCCAGGGCGGTGACGGCGAGGAAGTGATACACGCCGGCACGGATCAGGTCGTTGCGAAGCGATCCGTCGTGCTGACAGGCGCGAGCCATCGCGCACGCCGAGAGCCATCTGTCGGCTACCTCCCGCGACGACGGTCGCGGTCCGTCGAATGCCAGCACCAGGTCGGGGCGCCCGTAGATCAGCCGTGCCGTGCGCTGGAGGCAGGCGGGGTCGAAGCTGACAGCGCGGACTACAATGTCTTGGTTCGCTGCGGTGTAGGGAGATTCCGGCTGGAAGATGGCCGGCTCGATCCACATGTCGCCGCTGGCCCGGCCCTCCTCCCATGGCATGGGGTGGGTCGGAGTCGCGAGGATGAACTGTTCGAGGTTGGCCGTGGAGACGCAGGATCCGTCGAACCGGCCGTCGGCGATCTGGAACCTATCGTCACCGGCGGCGCGGTTCGTGAGGGCCTTGAACTCGCGCCTGATCTGGATGCGGCCATAGACGTTGGCCAGATGCTGCTCGGTCTCATCAGGGTCAACCGACGCGAAGTGGAACTCAAAGTAGGTGGCAGACACGTGGCATCACCTCCGCGGCAACGGATCAGCCCACACCGACCTCCGGGATCGGTGTGCGACCGCTGCCGAGAACTTTGCCCCCGCGGTGCGGTGAGTGCAACCGCGTCGTCATTGAGCAACGACCTGGCGATGATGCACATCCTGGGAGAAATCGAGTGAATGTAGCGTCCTGGCCTGCGCATCGTGCGCGAAGCTACGCTGTGCCCGTGGGGAGGTTCGTCTACGACTCGAGCGGGAACTCGGTGGAGATCGAGGACCGCACGCTGGCGCATATTCGCCTGGTGATGATGAACAAGCTGCGCCGCGGGGAGTCTTTCATGTTCGAGGTGGAGGTGGGTGACGGCAGCGGTCGACGCAGCTTCTGGATCCACCCCTCGGTGCCGTTGGTGTTCCACTTCTTCGGTGGCCGCCAGCCGCAGATCAACCGGCTCTGGGTGGAAGAGCTGATCCAGGAAGCGAGCGGGCCCAGAGGGCTCACGATCACCCCCGAACCTGCAGAGCCTCAGGCGCCTCCCCACGGACAATCAGCGGGCTAGTTGTTCTTCCCCGTGAGGTTGTGAACGCGGTCTGAGGGGACGGTGCCGCCGATGCCGGTGTGGGGTCTGTGGTGATTGTAGTGATGGAGCCAGGCG
>NZ_JBHVCA010000011.1:0-7664 GCF_042803895.1 Microbacterium sp. NPDC057407
GCGTTCCTCGACGACGCCAACACTCTCTATCTGATCGGCTCCGCCTCAGGGGCATCAGCAATGGGCGGGTGGCTGTCCGCGGTGCTGGACGACATCGTCGAGGTCGCCCGCATCCGCGCTCTCGCCTCCCCCGGCTCGAGACTCCAACACCCGCTCGGACTGATCCTGGACGAGATCGTCAACATGTTCCGCTGGGGCAACCTGCCCCGCATCATGGCCGACGGCGGCGGCCGCGGCATCTGCACCTTCGTCGTCCTCCAAGCCCTCTCCCAAGCCGAGACCGCATGGTCGCGCGCCGAAGCCGACACCATCTGGGCCGCCGCCACCGCCAAAGTCATCCTCGGCGGCGCCAGTCACGTCGACCACCTCCGCGACATTGAAGCGCTCCTCGGCACCCGCGAGACCCGCCGCACAAACCGGTCCTGGTCCACCCGCGACTCCGGGCACTCCACCAGCGAACAGCGAGAGCGCTTCCCGCTGATGTCAGTCGACGAGATCCGACGGATGCCGCACAACACCGGTCTCCTCGCCTACCGCAACCGCCGTGGCGTACTGCTCGAGCTCACCGGCTGGGACGAACGCCGCGACGCGAACGACATCCGCACCACCAAAGCCGCAACCGAAGCCGAACAAGCGCAAGTCTTCCGCACCCCCGCGCCGGCACCCGCCCCAGACACAGAGACTGCTGTCGAGGAGGTGCCCGAGTGAGCAACACACGTCGACCCGCCGTCACCGGCCGTCAGTACCGCACCGGTTACCTGAAGTCGCCTATGTGGTTCGCGCGACGCGACCGATGGTTCCGAACGCACTCCCGCACCGGCATCCCACTCACCTGCCAGGCCTGCGGCCACGCAGGGATCCCGGCCGAACTAGAGCTGCACCATGCCGACTACCACGGCGTCTATAGGGTCGCCGGGCAGTGGAAAGCCCGCGAGCGACACCTCGACCTCGTGCCGCTGCACCCTCGATGCCACGAACTTCTGCACCGGCTCATCGACCGTGACGCCGTCCTATCCCGCGGCCGCGACCGCCGCACCGCCTCCGCCCTCGCCCTCGCTCGCCTCCGCGCCAAGCTCACCCGATCGGACGGTGCGGGATGATCGGCGACGAGGACTTCAGCGACGCGGAGCGGGCCTTCGCCGCCGGCTTCACCGCCCCCTACACGAGCCGCGACCTCTCGTCGGAGGCCCTCGGGGCCCACATCGTCGACTGGTACACCCTCCCAGACGCGACTGCTGCCAGCGAGTGGGAGGCGCTGAGGCTCTGGGTGGAATGGGTCAGCGTCCGGTACAACATCCCACAGACGGTCATCCCGCTCTGCTGGTACCAGCACGGCGCCCTCGTCGAAGAACTCTCCGCCCTGCACACCGCTCACCGTGCCGCGTTCGACCGCTCCGACGCCGGCTACGGACCCGTCGGCTGGCACGAACGGGCCGCTATCGCCCTCCCCCGCCTGGCGAAGGCGTACGGCGGCGGCTGCAACAACGGACACCAACCCACCAAACCCCGCACCTGGCCCCAGCCGCGTGCGGAATGGGACGCGTGGACCAGCCAGGCCCACGCCCACCGAGACACCCACACGGGTGACTCCCAACGAAAGGAAACCCACCCATGACGACCAAGATCCCGGTCACCATCGAGGGCAACCTCACCGGCGACCCAGAACACGGCACCGGAGAATCAGGGACCGACTACGCCAGATTCACCGTCGCCGTCAACGACCGACGCCTCAACGAAGCAACACAGAGATGGGAAGACGCCGGCACGGTCTTCCACCGCATCGTCGTCTTCAACCAGCAGGCCCGCCACGTCGCCGACTCGCTCCGCAAAGGCGACAGCGTCCTCGTCGCCGGCGACCTGCGATTCGGCACCTACATCGAAAAGGACTCCGGCCAGACCCGCGAAACCCGCGACATCGTCGCGGAAAACGTCGGCGCCTCGCTGAAGTTCACCGACATCACCCTCGAGCGCAGCCCAAAAGCTGAGGGCCCCGCAGCAGACGCTACGGGGCCGTACACCGCACCGGTAGCAGCCGGCGCAGCAGTCACTCGCTAAACCCTCCGCAAGAAGAGCGGGCGGGAGCCATCGTACTCCCGCCCGCTCCACCATCTCCAGGACGTGGCCGACGACACCCGTCCAGTCGCCGCGAGTCCCCTTGACCGTTACCGCGTGGACTATATGGAAGCGGGTTAGGCGCGTTCCGCCTCGCATATCTAGCGGGCCAAGATAATCGACCTTCGATTACCAACACCATCCGAGCCACGGGGGGTTATCAATCCGCCCGATCCTGACAGGCGTTCGCCGAGCGTCGCATCGCCACTCGAACCGCGACGATAAATCAGCTATTATTTGCGCTAGCGAGTGCAGACGGACAGTATTACGCACATGAAGCGTGACTCGCGGGGTCCCTCGGGCAAGTCGCCCGTCGTAGGGTCGTTTGTGAAATTCATTCTGATAGTACTCAGCGCGGGTTTTTTGATCGCGACCGCGGAGGGCACTGCGTATGCCGACGACCCGCCATTCGGCAGCTTGTGCAATGAGAATCCATACGCTCCCGGCACGAACGTAGCGCCATGCTTCGCGGACGACGCAAACATGGACTACTGCACCCCGTCGACCTATCCGGCCGCGTACGGCAACATCTTTGTCGCGGCTATGGCAAATCTCGATTCGCAAACGCAAATGTACGACACGTATCAACCGACATGCGGGACGCAGACGGACATCGGCGGGTACTTGAATACGTCTCCGGAAGTGAATCTCACTGGAACGGCCATTCGCGGAATTGCATTATGCACGAAACCGCTCGGAGGTTGGGGCTCGACGCGGTGCGACCAAGGTTCTCTTGTCATCAACACCTCGCTGGTCAGCGGCACTCAGGCACGGAAGACCTTGTGCCATGAGATCGGCCACTTCACGGGGCTCTACCATTACTCGGGCACCTCTTACAGTTGCATGGTTAGTGGCAGTTCCACGACGATCACCTACAGCCCAAGCGAGGTATCGCTGATTAACGCGAAGTACTAGAAGCGGCTGGTCTGATGAGACGATCGACCGGAGCCGAATACTTTCAGGAATGAGTTCATCAGTTGGCGGAACCTCGCCGGCGACAGAGGAAGAATCCATGCTTCGCAACAGACTTCAGCGGTTAGGCCTGGTAGTGGCCATCGGGATGGGTGTATCGGCGTCGGTCGCCGGCTGCAGTGGTGCGGAGGAGGCCCGGCCGCCAACAAGCTCGGAGGCTCCAGCGGACAGAAGCGCCGAAGCCGAAACTGCCAGCGGCATGCTCGGCGACTGGGGAGTATTGGGCTACGACGCTGATCCGGTATCCAACACGAACGAGTTGCTCAAGTACACCGACATCGTCGCGACAGGTGTTCTCGCAACCATCGAGCAGGGGGAGTTCGCGTACGCCGACGGACCGTTCAGACCCGTGATCGCCCGACTCGACCGCGTCGAGGTCGTGCAAGGGAAGCTGGCAGAAGGATCTGACGGCTCACTTTACGTCGCGCTGATCGCGCCAGCTGGCGCCGAGGCCGTGGCAAGGACGCTACCCATCGGGACGCCGGTCGCGCTTTACGGGCGAGCAATCTCGACGGAGACGAGGGATGGCGTCGTGCGTGGCATACCGGAGGGGCAGACCCTTTACGGCTCTGTCCACCCCGTGGGTCTTGTCTTTCAATTCCAGACTGCCGACGGCCCGGTCCTGATCTGGCCGGAAGCGGCCGGGACGAGCGTCGGACAGGTGCTCGCTGACGTGATGCCGGGCGCGGACCTAAAGATCGACTACGACGAAGATTCATATCTCGGAGCGGTGAAATGATTCGCCCCCGCAGTAGCTCGGCATGTTCCTCGTCCTTGCCGCGCTGCTGCGCCTCGCCAGTCAGGGCGTGATCGAGCACCACCACCAACGGGACGCCGCCGACCGCCGCCGCCTCACCGAACATCGCGTGTGCACGCGCGAGCCTACGTCGAGTTGGTCGTGACCCTCCTCCTAGAAGGGTCCTAGAGCCGGTCACCTGGACCGAGCCGTGCGTCACTGCCCCCGGCATGGTGAGCGATAGCGGGCACGCGTACCGGGGCAGTCGGCCGCGCCGCGCGTTGAAGATCGGTGCGCGCCGCTACGCGCGAGTCGTCGACGGTCGTCTCAGGGACGCCTCGGGCAAGCGTGGTGGCGATGGCTTCTTTCGCTGTGTCGGCAGACGCGGCGATGACGATCGTCTGGTTGCGTTGTCGTCCTCGAGTCAGGCCGACGTAGAGGCCGGCGGCATCAACGTCCGGGCCGACGAGGCACTCGTCTGTCGTCTCTCCTTGGATGCCGTGAACGGTCGTTGCATAGGCGAGGTGAACGTGGTCGGCGACGTAGTCCAGGGGGATCCGCCGGCGGTCGGTGGAATCGCTGATGTTCTGAAGTTCAATCCGGTCGGGTTGGATCCGGCGAATGATCCACGTGGCACGGTTTTGCACTCCTGACTGGGTGTCGTTGCGGCGGGTCTGAATGATGTCGCCCTCGAGCAAGCGTTGGCCGTCCTGACCAAAGGCCACCCGGTTCGATAGGAGCTGGACTGCCTCGATCCGACGCTGCTGGATTGCTTCGTTCACCGCGTCCGCTTCGTCGTTGGTACCAACCACCAGGGCCATTCGCATCCTTGCGTGCTGAGCAGCGAGCCACGTATCGACCATCATTCTGCGGGCTTCGTCGGCACTCTCTACCCGCACGACGTGGCCGCCGGCGCCGAGGTCCGCGGCCACAGCGAGGGCTTCCTCGTGTGTTGCGGCGTTGCGGAGGCGGAGAGTGAGGGCGGCGTAGGTCGGGTCGGTGAAGCGGTGGACGTCGGTGAGCTCGACGATTCGGTTCGCGTGTTGGTGCATGAGTGCCATCGCGCCGGCGTGGCCGACAGGTGCGGCCTGGTGCGGGTCCCCGACCATCGCGATTCCGGCGCCGGTTTGTAGGGCGAGCTCGGCGAGTGCGCGGGCCGAGTGCAGGTCGACCATGCCGGCCTCGTCGACGATGACGCGGTCCCCGTGTTGGAGTGGGAATAGGCGCGGGCCGGAGTAGGTCGAGCCTTCGTCGTCGACGTCGCCCGGGGCGAGCTGGCTCCACACTTGCACTCCGGTCTCGTCATGTCTCCACCGGTAGCCGTGATCGTGGAGAAGAGCGTGAAGGCTGGAGGCGGTGGCGCCGATCTCGCGTTCGGCGACCGTGGCTGCTTTCTTGGTTGGGGCAACCACGATCATTTGTCGTTGCTGTGCGGCAAGTCCGTGTGACGCGATCTTCAGGATGGTGGTCTTGCCGGCGCCGGCAGGCCCGGTCACGGTAACCAGTCGGTCCGTGCCCACGAGTGCGGTGACGGCGTCCAGTTGTCCTTCGGTGAGTTTCGTTTCCGAGTGGAGGGCGCTGGCGAGCGTTACAACCGCGTCGCGAGCGGGTACGCGTCCCGGGGTGGAGAGCCGGCCGAACAGCGCGGCGACGCGGAGCTTGAGCATGACTGTCCGCTCAGCCATCAGCGCTTTGATGTGCGCGGGCTTGTCGCGATCGTCCGGAATGAGGTCGATGGTTTTCGCGAGCGCACGTTGGGCGATGTCATCAATCAGCTCCTCGACCATCGCGCGCTCGGCGACGATGCCGCTTTGCGCAAGTGCTCTGATCGCGCCGGCGCGGAGATCCCAGGGGCTGAATCTTCCACTGCTGGATACCGAGCGATCGTCCGCGTCCACGAGCGCGACGCCGGCAAGCCGCGCGCGATCCACGCTTCCGACGGGGATCGGCTGGGCAGACGTAGGAGGTCTGGGGCACTGCAACGTTGAGTCGATCGCGGCGAGTTCGTCCCGCACTCGTTCGCTCCAGGCATCTTCGTCGAGACGGCCGGGCTTGTTTGGGCGGCCGATCGCCCACGCTTGTTCGTCGATGTGGTGCAGCTCCTCGGGGCCGGGCTCGGCATCGGGATGCGATTTCCGCCACGCCGTGATGAGTGAGAGACGGTTGGCTTCGATCTGGTTCGAGCGTCGGGAGAACGGCCGCACTGCTTCCACGAGCTGCGAGATCTCGCCGGTGCTGTCGAGCGTGAACCCGTGGGCCGCGCAGGCGGCGATCCACTGCGGGTCTGTCCGTGATGCCAGTTCACCCTCGGCGTTGATGACGGTGTGCAGTTTCATGGCGACACGGGAGTCGACGTTGGACCACTTTCCGTCGGCCCCTTGGACTTTGATGTTCAGCCAGAGGTGTCGATGCACGTGCGGGTCCAAGGCGCGAGAGCGACGGTGCTGCAGCTCGACGACCTCGAGGCGTGCGATACCTTCCCGGATGCAACCGCCGGCGCCCCGTCGGGCGTTGAGGTCACGTTGCCAGCTGGTGATGATGCGGTTCCGGAGCCGGTCCTGCAGGGCCTCGAACTCGGCTGCGATCTCCGGGTTGATGATCGCGGCGATGCTGTACGACTTGGGGAAGTTGATGGTGCCGTCGAGCATCAAGTCGGCGTTCGGCGAATGCATCTGCCGGCCGCGGGGTTCACCAGTGGCGGGATTCTCCCCGGAGATCCAACGGCGCAGTGCGCCGACACTCAGCGCGTCCGTGTGGATCGCATGACTGGTCGCGACGAACCGAGTGACGGACGCGCCCCCGCCGTATCCGAGGGCTGCCTCGACACCCTGCAGACTCCCGAAGTGTGCATCGCAGCTGGCCTCCGTTGCGTACGCGACCGCGTTGCTCACGCCGCGGGAATCCACCCCGCGCTTCCATCTCCGCAGCCCGCCGCGCATGCCGCCAGATTACCCGTATTTGCTTATACACGACACACCTTCGCAAGAAGTGCCTACGTGCATTGCACTAATGATTGCTGCAATGCTCGCTACGCTTTGGCATCTGGGTCGAGCGAGCCCGCGCTCATCGTCGTCGGGCCGCGTACGTAAGTGGTGCCGTCTTCGCTCGCGATCGCGGTCGGGTCATTTGCGAATCCGCCGCCCCGCATCCTCGACCGCGAGAGGGGCCGGCGCACATACCGCGGGTCGGCCCGATTGAGGACCGGCCATCGCGCGGCCGAAGGACGTCGCATGGATGTCGGACGTCGCTGATAGTTGTATGCCTTGAGTCATCGACGATGGGGGAAACCATGATCGACATCGATCCAATTCGGGACGCAATGTGGCAGGCGCGTTGGGATGGTTTTGTGCTGATCTGGCAAGCGATTTGGGCAAATGTCCTCGCTCACTGGTGGGTCGGGCCTGTGCTACTGCTGGCGCTGATCACAGCTGGGCGAAGGAAGCTCCTGCGGCTGGCGCGCGGGGTTGGCACCACATTTCTGCGGGCGAACACCGACTGATTCTCAACCACTGCCCGCACGTTTTCGGGGGACTGCCGCCATTCGCGCGACGCATGTGTGGGGATTGGTCCGAGGGCCGCGGCCAGCACCTCGAGTGGTTCGTTCTCATTCATGGTGACTCCTCCGAGTCGGAACCGGCGGCGCCCCCTGGACGGGACCATCCACGCCGCGGCCGAACGAGGAGCAGACGCCTGGTACGAATGGTCAGACAGAAGTGTCAATCTTCTGTGGTTTCCAAGACGACTCTCGAGCGCTAGATGTGATGTCCAGGGACGTTGCTACGTGAATCGCGGATGATCTGCTGACGGGTGAGGGCCTCCCGTTGTGAAGTGGAGCTGTCTAGGA
>NZ_JBHVCA010000012.1:0-5437 GCF_042803895.1 Microbacterium sp. NPDC057407
TTTTTGGACTGGTGGGGGTCTTTTGGATCAATTCATGGATGTCAGTTTGATATTCGTTTTTGGTCAGTTTCGAACTCGCTTCCTTTGACTCGTTTTCCCGGGTTTTTGGTGGCATCATTTTTTTATGGAGAGTTTGATCCTGGCTCAGGATGAACGCTGGCGGCGTGCTTAACACATGCAAGTCGAACGGTGAAGCCCAGCTTGCTGGGTGGATCAGTGGCGAACGGGTGAGTAACACGTGAGCAACCTGCCCTGGACTCTGGGATAAGCGCTGGAAACGGCGTCTAATACTGGATATGAGTAGCGGCCGCATGGTCAGCTGCTGGAAAGATTTTTCGGTCTGGGATGGGCTCGCGGCCTATCAGCTAGTTGGTGAGGTAATGGCTCACCAAGGCGTCGACGGGTAGCCGGCCTGAGAGGGTGACCGGCCACACTGGGACTGAGACACGGCCCAGACTCCTACGGGAGGCAGCAGTGGGGAATATTGCACAATGGGCGCAAGCCTGATGCAGCAACGCCGCGTGAGGGATGACGGCCTTCGGGTTGTAAACCTCTTTTAGCAAGGAAGAAGCGAAAGTGACGGTACTTGCAGAAAAAGCGCCGGCTAACTACGTGCCAGCAGCCGCGGTAATACGTAGGGCGCAAGCGTTATCCGGAATTATTGGGCGTAAAGAGCTCGTAGGCGGTTTGTCGCGTCTGCTGTGAAAACCCGAGGCTCAACCTCGGGCCTGCAGTGGGTACGGGCAGACTAGAGTGCGGTAGGGGAGATTGGAATTCCTGGTGTAGCGGTGGAATGCGCAGATATCAGGAGGAACACCGATGGCGAAGGCAGATCTCTGGGCCGTAACTGACGCTGAGGAGCGAAAGGGTGGGGAGCAAACAGGCTTAGATACCCTGGTAGTCCACCCCGTAAACGTTGGGAACTAGTTGTGGGGTCCATTCCACGGATTCCGTGACGCAGCTAACGCATTAAGTTCCCCGCCTGGGGAGTACGGCCGCAAGGCTAAAACTCAAAGGAATTGACGGGGACCCGCACAAGCGGCGGAGCATGCGGATTAATTCGATGCAACGCGAAGAACCTTACCAAGGCTTGACATACACGAGAACGCCGTAGAAATACGGAACTCTTTGGACACTCGTGAACAGGTGGTGCATGGTTGTCGTCAGCTCGTGTCGTGAGATGTTGGGTTAAGTCCCGCAACGAGCGCAACCCTCGTTCTATGTTGCCAGCACGTTATGGTGGGAACTCATGGGATACTGCCGGGGTCAACTCGGAGGAAGGTGGGGATGACGTCAAATCATCATGCCCCTTATGTCTTGGGCTTCACGCATGCTACAATGGCCGGTACAAAGGGCTGCAATACCGTGAGGTGGAGCGAATCCCAAAAAGCCGGTCCCAGTTCGGATTGAGGTCTGCAACTCGACCTCATGAAGTCGGAGTCGCTAGTAATCGCAGATCAGCAACGCTGCGGTGAATACGTTCCCGGGTCTTGTACACACCGCCCGTCAAGTCATGAAAGTCGGTAACACCTGAAGCCGGTGGCCCAACCCTTGTGGAGGGAGCCGTCGAAGGTGGGATCGGTAATTAGGACTAAGTCGTAACAAGGTAGCCGTACCGGAAGGTGCGGCTGGATCACCTCCTTTCTAAGGAGCACTGCACATTCCCCTTTGCGGGGGGTGTCAGAGCCGGTTCCGGGGCGTTCGTTCCCGGCCGGGGCTCATGGGTGGAACATTTGACGAGGCCTCATCCGGGTGATTTCGGACTCAGTACGCCGCTTGCGGTGGGAACGGTTCGGGGGAGTCGGGGTGGGGCGTGCACGCTGTTGGGTCCTGAGGGACCGGGGGCGGGAGTGATCCTGCGACTGGGACTTCTGGGCCCATCCTTCATGTCGGCGGCAGTGCCGGCTGCGGGGTGGGGACCGCCCGTACTTTGAGAACTACACAGTGGACGCGAGCATCTTAAAGATGTGACCCTTTTTTGGGTTGCATCACGAATGATCTTTAGATCAGCTCATGTGATTTCAAGTCTTTAAGAGCAAACGGTGGATGCCTTGGCATCTGGAGCCGAAGAAGGACGTAGCAATCTGCGATAAGCCTCGGGGAGTGGATAAGCACACTGTGATCCGAGGGTGTCCGAATGGGGAAACCCCGCTGGGCGGCGTGCCGACCCAGTGACTCCCGCCTGAATATATAGGGCGGGTAGAGGGAACGTGGGGAAGTGAAACATCTCAGTACCCACAGGAAGAGAAAGCAACAGCGATTCCGTGAGTAGTGGCGAGCGAAACCGGAACAGGCTAAACCGAGTACGTGTGATATCCGGCAGGAGTTGCGTGTTCGGGGTTGTGGGACTTTCCATATCATTCTGCCGAGTGGTGAACGTGATGCGTCGATATAGGTGAACGGTCTTGAAAGGCCGGCCAGAGTGGGTGCCAGCCCCGTAACCGAAATGTCGGACGCAGCGTGGAGAGGATCCCAAGTAGCACGGGGCCCGAGAAATCCCGTGTGAATCTGTCAGGACCACCTGATAAGCCTAAATACTCCCAGATGACCGATAGCGGACAAGTACCGTGAGGGAAAGGTGAAAAGTACCCCGGGAGGGGAGTGAAATAGTACCTGAAACCGTTTGCTTACAAACCGTTGGAGCAGCCCTGGTAGCTGTGACAGCGTGCCTTTTGAAGAATGAGCCTGCGAGTTAGCGATATGTGGCGAGGTTAACCCGTGTGGGGTAGCCGTAGCGAAAGCGAGTCTGAATAGGGCGATTCAGTCGCATGTCCTAGACCCGAAGCGAAGTGATCTATCCATGGCCAGGCTGAAGCGACGGTAAGACGTCGTGGAGGGCCGAACCCACTTAGGTTGAAAACTGAGGGGATGAGCTGTGGATAGGGGTGAAAGGCCAATCAAACTTCGTGATAGCTGGTTCTCTCCGAAATGCATTTAGGTGCAGCGTTGCGTGTTTCTTGCCGGAGGTAGAGCTACTGGATGGCCGATGGGCCCCACCAGGTTACTGACGTCAGCCAAACTCCGAATGCCGGTAAGTGAGAGCGCAGCAGTGAGACTGTGGGGGATAAGCTTCATAGTCGAGAGGGAAACAACCCAGACCACCAACTAAGGTCCCTAAGCGCGTGCTAAGTGGGAAAGGATGTGGAGTTGCTCAGACAACCAGGAGGTTGGCTTAGAAGCAGCCACCCTTGAAAGAGTGCGTAATAGCTCACTGGTCAAGTGATTCCGCGCCGACAATGTAACGGGGCTCAAGCACGCCACCGAAGTTGTGGCATTGACATTATTGGTAGGCCTTCGTGGTCCAGCCGTGTTGATGGGTAGGAGAGCGTCGTGTGGCGAGTGAAGCGGCGGGGTGACCCAGCCGTGGACGCCACACGAGTGAGAATGCAGGCATGAGTAGCGAAAGACGTGTGAGAAACACGTCCTCCGAAAGACCAAGGGTTCCAGGGTCAAGCTAATCTTCCCTGGGTAAGTCGGGACCTAAGGCGAGGCCGACAGGCGTAGTCGATGGACAACGGGTTGATATTCCCGTACCGGCGAAGAACCGCCCCAATCAATCCAGTGGTGCTAAGTGCCCGAATCCGCAGTTACGATCCCTTCGGGGTGAGGGCTGCGGCCTAGCGCACGACCCCATGCTGGTGCGGTTAGCGTATTAACAGGTGTGACGCAGGAAGGTAGCCCAACCCGGGCGATGGTTGTCCCGGGGCAAGTGCGTAGGCCGAGGAATAGGCAAATCCGTTCCTCACACAGGCTGAGACACGATGCGGATGAAAAGTGGGTGATCCTATGCTGCCGAGAAAAGCATCGACGCGAGGTTCTAGCCGCCCGTACCCCAAACCGACTCAGGTGGTCAGGTAGAGAATACCAAGGAGATCGAGAGAATCGTGGTTAAGGAACTCGGCAAAATGCCCCCGTAACTTCGGGAGAAGGGGGGCCTTCGACGTATTAGGACTTGCTCCGAAAGCGTTTGGAGGCCGCAGAGACTAGTGGGTAGCGACTGTTTACTAAAAACACAGGTCCGTGCCAAGTCGCAAGACGATGTATACGGACTGACGCCTGCCCGGTGCTGGAAGGTTAAGAGGACCGGTTAGCCGCAAGGCGAAGCTGAGAATTTAAGCCCCAGTAAACGGCGGTGGTAACTATAACCATCCTAAGGTAGCGAAATTCCTTGTCGGGTAAGTTCCGACCTGCACGAATGGCGTAACGACTTCCCAACTGTCTCAACCGCGAACTCGGCGAAATTGCATTACGAGTAAAGATGCTCGTTACGCGCAGCAGGACGGAAAGACCCCGTGACCTTTACTACAGCTTGGTATTGGTGTTCGGTGTGGCTTGTGTAGGATAGGTGGGAGACTATGAAGCGGTGACGCCAGTTACCGTGGAGTCGTTGTTGAAATACCACTCTGGTCACTCTGGATGTCTAACTTCGAACCGTAATCCGGTTCAGGGACAGTGCCTGGTGGGTAGTTTAACTGGGGCGGTTGCCTCCCAAAAAGTAACGGAGGCGCCCAAAGGTTCCCTCAACCTGGTTGGCAATCAGGTGGCGAGTGTAAGTGCACAAGGGAGCTTGACTGTGAGACTGACAGGTCGAGCAGGGACGAAAGTCGGGACTAGTGATCCGGCAGTGGCTTGTGGAAGCGCTGTCGCTCAACGGATAAAAGGTACCTCGGGGATAACAGGCTGATCTTGCCCAAGAGTCCATATCGACGGCATGGTTTGGCACCTCGATGTCGGCTCGTCGCATCCTGGGGCTGGAGTAGGTCCCAAGGGTTGGGCTGTTCGCCCATTAAAGCGGTACGCGAGCTGGGTTTAGAACGTCGTGAGACAGTTCGGTCCCTATCCGCTGCGCGCGTAGGAAGTTTGAGAGGATCTGACCCTAGTACGAGAGGACCGGGTTGGACGAACCTCTGGTGTGTCAGTTGTTCCGCCAGGAGCACCGCTGATTAGCTACGTTCGGGATGGATAACCGCTGAAAGCATCTAAGCGGGAAGCCGGCCTCAAGATGAGACTTCCATACCTTCGGGTGAGAGGCTCCCAGCCAGACTACTGGGTTGATAGGCCAGATGTGGAAGCACGGCAACGTGTGCAGCTGACTGGTACTAATAAGCCGATGACTTGACAATCACCCCCACCCCCGGGTGGGAACCGTGATGCCCGCGTCCACTGAGTGGTTCTCGATGTACGGTCGAGAACGCACACCACACCACAACTTTTGTGACGGTGCGCACCGAAAACATCAACAGTGTTTCGGCGGCCATAGCGAGAGGGAAACGCCCGGTCCCATTCCGAACCCGGAAGCTAAGCCTCTCAGCGCCGATGGTACTGCAGGGGCGACCCTGTGGGAGAGTAGGACACCGCCGGACTTCCATTACCGAAATGGCCACCCAACGCAGGGTGGCCATTTCGCGTTAACCCACCACCCACCCACACCGGGAGG
>NZ_JBHVCA010000013.1:0-5410 GCF_042803895.1 Microbacterium sp. NPDC057407
TGGATCCACTTCTACAATCACCACAGGCGCCACTCCGCAATCGGAGCCCCACCCATCACCAGACTCAACAACCTGCCTGGACATCACAGCTAGACGAGGATCGTCAATGGACGTGCTCCAGACTGGGACTCGTGAACGCGACACCCCGAACTGCTGTGCTACTGGGCGCCGGCGCATCGCGTGATGCAGGGCTTCCGCTGACTGAGCGACTCGCCGAGTTGCTGGTCTCGTCCTTCGACGAGGAGCTCGCTACCGCCGACCAGTACCAACGCGGCGAGCAACTTCCTGTAGTGCGGGCGCTCCATGTTGTGTACGGAGCGATGGTCTCCCATGCAACAGAGCAGGGTTCCAGCCCTTTGGCCGCCGTAAATGTGGAGCGGCTCGTTTCAGCAGTGCGGCTCTTGCGGGACCGACGCTCCCACGAGGCGGCACCCTTCGTCTCTGCATGGCGCGCCTCGATAGAGGAGGTGGACGACCACCCGCTCCCCTTGCGAGATACGGAGCTTCACATCGGCTTCGACCGCGATCTGCGGCTCAGACTGGACGGACTCACCCAAGATATTGCGACCGTTGCTAGGGCGGTTGTTGCAGCCGGAGACGGCTCGACGTTTCGGGACCTCGAGGATCAATTGCTTCGCCGCATCTGCGGCCTCCTCGACTCGCCTGAGGACGTGAGCTACTTTCAGCCCCTCCTCGACTTGGCGCGAGTCCAGCCGGGCGGGTTGGATATCACGACGCTGAACTACGATCGCACCGTGGAAATCGCCGCCGCAGCCCAAGCTGTGCCAGTGGATATCGGACTTGATCGCTGGGTCCCGGGTCAGCCGCTCGAGTTCGCACCAACTGATGGCCAGATCAACCTAATAAAGCCTCATGGCTCGATCGACTGGGTACGACTTTCGGGCACGTCGCACGAGCGTATTGAGGGTCACCCTCTAGTTCGTCATCGCTACCGCGCCCACACCAAACCCAGCCCGGTTGCGTCCTACCGGACAAGCGACACTCCACTCATAGTGATCGGTGACCGCGAGAAATTGGAAACAGACGGTCCGACTCTGCCGCTGATGCGCGCGTTCGAGGAGTCGCTGACGCGCGCCGGCAGGCTCGTCGTGGTCGGATATTCGTTCGGGGATGAGCATGTGAACACGGTCGTAAGGAACTGGCTGGTGGCAGACGCGACTCGGACGATCGTCATCCTGGACCCGGGATGGAGCGAGCCGCAACGCCGAATCATCGGCCCCGATTCTGAACTCACCCTGCGCGAGGCCCTTGCGTTCACAGCGGGTCTTTCGCTTGAGCGAGCTCCGGGCCGAGTCCTCGTGGTTAGGAAGGGCGCGAGGGAGGGACTCGCGGAAGCTCTTGCCAGTGCACCTCTCGGCCAAACCGCCGAGGTTCTCGAGATCAGGACCGTACTCGACGTGCCGAGTCATCTGAGAGTTACCAACAACGGTTACGACATCGAACAACTTCGTATCTCCGCCCCGCGAATGACCAACAGCGCTGCGTACCAATCGGTGGGAGGACTACGCCTTGACCCGGCGACTTCGGGCGGGCAGGAAGTAACGGTCGAAAGCCTGCCGCACGGCTCGAGCGTGTCGGTGTACTTTGATCACCTGCCCGAGGGTGAGGGCGTGGCACGAGTCCAGTTCGCGGGCAGAACCTGGGCGTACGACCTCCATTTTTCAAAGGAGATCAAGATTCCTCGGTCCGCCTGAATCACGGGTTCGTGCGCATCCTCGACAGGCTCGATCGGTGACGGTGGGATTTGAACGCATACGGGATGTGGTCACAGGGATCACATCAGAGCACAGAACCGCACGAAATCAACGATCCGAGTCCACAAACGCTGCATCGAGTCACACTCGATTCACTGCGCTTGTTCCCGCCCCTGTTCCCGCCTGCGGACGGAGGGATTTGAACTAACGCACGGGGACTTCTCATAGTGGACAACCACTGCGCGAGCCCGAGATTACGGGTATTGCAAGATTCCGTCGGCGACCTCTGATGTACGAGTTCGCGCTCGGGCCTTCCCGAACCCTTCTCACTCGCCAGAGCGCATCGCCGCGAGGAAGAATGCTCACCAGTTGACTGCAGATCGACCCAGTCGTTGATCAAGGAGGGCGCGGGCCACCCGCTTACTCGCCTAAGTAGAGGTGACCCGCGCCGCGGTCAGAGGGCTTCGAACCGAAGGTAGCGCGCCGCTGCGGCTGCAGCAACGGTCCGTTCGCGGCTACTGTGTCGTCTCGCCGCACCAACCGCGCACGTACCGTCATCGACCAGGTTGAGCTCCACGCCGGAACGCCGCTCTAATCCGCTTCACGGTTCAGCCCCGTGGACGACGTTCTCATGTTCGCGCGCGGGCTACGGCGAGTTGGCGGTGACCACGAGCGCCTCAGTCCACCTCGGCCGGATGCTCATGTGGCGATTGTCTGCCGCGGGGTGGCACCGAATGCGGACCGATAGATGCGTGCGAAGTTGGCGGGAGCGAAGCCCCACCGCAGGGCGATGTCACGGACGGTGTCGCCGCGTTCGGGGTCGGCGGTCAGGAGATCGCGGTGGGCGCCGACGAGTCGGGCGCGGCGCAGTTCGCCGGCGGTGTCGTTGCCCGTGGGTGAGAACTCATGGACGGCGTGGTTCAGTTGCGCGACGGAGAGGGATGTCGCGCGCGCGATGTCCTCGACGGTGATCGGTTGCGAGGCGTGTCGTCGATGTAGGCGCGGGCGCGGCGGTAGCCGTCTCGCAGGGACCGGACCGAGTCGTGGCGCGGCGCAGGATTCCCGTGCAGGGAATCGATGCATTTGCAGCACCTGGAGCGCCCCTCCGTGGGCGCGAGAGGACCGGGCCGTGTGGCCGACCTACGGTCACGACGCGACCACACCGCTACGCTCACCCCATGAGGACGTCCCTCGCGATGGCGATGCTGGGCGCCACTGCCGTGGCTCTCTCAGCGTGCGTTCCCTACGTCATCCCCTCTGAAGGCCCGATCGCCCTCCAGCCACCGCAGAGCGGTGGGATGGACGCCGCGCTGATCGGTGGCACGCTCCACATCGATGACGACTGCGCGTGGGTGGAGACCGACGGTGAGGACTACGTTCCCGTCTTCCCGATGGACGTCGCGCGGCTGGAGGCGGGTGAGCTCGTCTATGGCGCCCGGTACCGCGACGGCGACCGCATAAACTTCACCGGGGGCGAGTCCGGCGAACAAGGTCCCGACTGGTACATCCCGTCGGGCTGCCCCGATCTGAAGCTCTGGAACGCGTCCGGACCACCGCAGGCCTGAGCCCAGCTTTCATTTCCCGAGCCTCGCTGCGCGGCCGTGTGGGTTCGTCCGCGCAGGGAGGGAGACACACTCGCCGTCCCTCGGGATTGAAAAGGGTGTGGTCTCGTCGCACACCATAGCGGTCGGTTCTCGGCCAGTCGAATGGTTCGTATTGTGAAGGAAACGGTCGATTCAGCCTTCATGGCGCGAACGAAGACCGGGAGTCGCGCTCGAGCCGCGCCGACGCTCCTCTCGCCAACGAGGACGCCGCCTGCGACCGTACTTGGTGTGGACGCGTTGAGCCGTAGGCTTCGCGGGCGTTTTCATTCCGGGGGTAGTTGACAGCTGCCCGATCTGCCAGCGCCATGGCGAGCTCGATCAGCGTTCCGCCGAGGGTCGTGAGTTCGTATTCCACGCGGGGCGGCACCTCCGCGTAAACGGTCCTAGCCACCAGGCCGTCGCGTTGGAGCTGGCGGAGGGTGAGGGTCAGCATGAGCTGTGAGATTCCCGGAATGTGGCGTTGCAGCTCGGTGAAGCGGACCCGTTCGCTACCCAGAGTTCCGATGACCCGGCTCCGCACAGGTGGTTCCTTCGCAGGGTAAACGAGGCTGTAGGAGAACGGGGAGTCACGCTGCTCGGTCAGGAGTCGGCAAGGTCGTGTTCTCGCGCGTGCACGCGCAATTGCTGCACCGCGTTCATGTCCGCCGGCTCGGGCACCACGTAGAGCCCGGTCGGCGAGTTCGCGGTGAACATGAGGGCCTCTACAGGCGGGATTGAGGCGCGGGAGGCGGCTGCCGCAGAACTTGTATACGAGCAAGCTCCGTCGGCGGACCCCGATGACCGTGCGTCCGCCTCCGAGGCTCGTGGGGTCGCGCCATGTGAAGTGGAACGGCTCGTTGCGTCGTAGCTTCGCGCCGTTAACCGTATGTAGCGCACGAGCAACCGGTCCTCGAGGTCGACCCGTATTGTGCCGTCGTACGTAAACTTTCCCATCGAGCGCCTCCGCGCCTGGCCCGTCACTCAACGGGGGCGTGCTGCAAGATGCAGCTCGAGGGACCGGAATCAAATGGAAGGTCGATTACTTCAAGCGTGCTCGTCGTCGGACCAGAGCGCAAGAGTGACGCGTGACGGCGGACCGGCGCGAGGCTCAGGATCGGTGTCGCCACCTGTGGTCAAACGGGTGCCAGTTCGGCAGCTCGCCGGTGCAGGTCTTCCAGCTGAGCAGCCGTACCGAGATCGCCGGGTTCGCTGCCAGGAATGCCCACGGTGGCCAAGACGTGTGCGTCGCCCAGCAGGAGGGTGGCGCTGGTGATCGCACCGTCTACCACGCAGGGGAACTCGACGCGTTGCGTCAATCCGTGTTGGGCCAGCCGCTCCGCGAGCTCGAGCACCACCTCTGCGAACTCGTTGGTGGTGATGATGCGGGCCCCCGCGACCACGAGCTCTTTCATGTGACCCCCTCTCCGGGAAACGGCAAACCTGCGTCGATTGTCCGCCCCCGGATCAGCGTTGGCAACGGGTGATCGCTTACTGGCCCGGGGATGCGGACGCTGTCCATCTGCGCCTGGACGTCACCGATCGTGGATTAGAAGTGAATCGTCTCCGGCGGGCCGTGGTCCGTTTCGATCCTGTTTGACGTTGTCGTATTCGGTGCGCGAAGCGAGAAGTCGTGTCTAGCCGTGCGATCGGCAGAGGCGGATTACGGCCACCCGTTCGCTTGTCAACGTCGAACGATCTTGCGCCGGGGAGTGGGGGATACACGCGGTGGGTGCCAGGGGTGGGCCAGTGCCGCGCCGAGGACACGCACCCAGCGAGGCTCGCCAAGCGAGGGCCGACGGCGCGTAGTTCTCCGCCCCGCCCGACTTCCTCTGTTGCGAACATCGTCCGTCACATACGCTCGGCACATCGCTCGCGACCCGAGGGCCAGCGAAGCGCGCACGGTCAGGGTACGCCGGATGGTCAGGGCGTGAGCCTCACACCGGATGAGCCGTGCACTCTGCATCCCCGGGCTTTGAGCACGCTCGCCCGGGAATGCTGGTCTCGCGGCTGGGTTCGACTAGCTGTTCTTCCCCGACACGTTGTGAACACCTGAGGTAGGCGAAGACCTCCGGGACGATGTGGGTACCACCCTCACATCCGCTCCACGGAGGT
>NZ_JBHVCA010000014.1:0-1429 GCF_042803895.1 Microbacterium sp. NPDC057407
TGCACGAACCGGGAGATATCCGACACCCCCGCAGCCGGTCCGAGGAGTCCGTCGGCTGCGGGGAGGAGGTCGCGGACGGTGGTGTCGTAGAGGCCCTGTTCGGTGCGCCAGCCGAGAGTGCCGCGGGTGTCGTTGTTGTCCCACGCCAGCACGTTCCCGCCACCGAACCGGGCGTAGACGGCGGCGAGCATCGCGGTGGTCATGGTCTTGCCGACACCGCCTTTGCCGTTGACGACGGCGATGGTGCGGCATCCGGCCCACTGCCTCGACACCACCTGCTCTCGATCCCGCCGCGCCACCTCAGCGGCGGATGGCTTGATGGCGATACCGAGGCGGGCGAGCGCGCCACGCCATCCCGCGGTCGCGGTCTCGGATCCGATGTGGGGTGTGATGAAGGAGGTTCGCGACGAGACCTCTCCTCGCAGTTCCTCCTCGCCAGAAACTTCCGGGGCGGGTTCGGTGGATCGGATGTCGCGGCGCAGCGTCTCCTCCGGGGCGGCCGAGTCATCGGACTCGGTGGGCGCGAAGGTGTCGGCGTCGGGGGCTTCGGTGATGTCGCCGGTGAGGGTGATGAGGAGGCGGTGGGCGCCGCGGTCGCCGGCGGTGACGAGTTCGACGGGTTCGCCGGTGCGGCGGGCTTCTTCGGCGGTGCGGGCGACGATGGCTTGGCGGATGTCTTCGTCGGGGGCGACGGTGAGGGGTTCGGTGTGACCGTCGGGGGTGGTGAAGGTGGCGGTGGGGCCGGTGACGGTCGCGTACACGCGTGGGGTGGTCATTGGTACTCCTTGGTGGGGCTCAGCCAGCCGTCCACGCCGGTGTCAGCGGTGGGGGCGGGCCAGTAGTCGTCCAACTCGTCCGGAGCGAGGACGGTGAGGTGGGAGGGGTCTTCGTGGTCGGACGCGCGGACGGCGTCGTCGGTCTTGAACAGCTCGTACTCCCACGGGGTGCTGGTGGAGAAGCAGTCCACGAGGTACGCATACTGACCGACGTAGGCGAGGAACTCGCCCTTGCGCAGCTGCCGTGCCATGTCTACGTGCGGGGCCGGCATGTTCAGCCGGGTGCGGAGGGAGGTCTGTTCTTGGTGGTTGGTGCGGAAGATGAACTTGTTCTCGATGTCGCCGACGATCGAGTAGGCGAGGTTGCGTTCTTGGGAGTCGGCGTCTCCGACGGCGTCGAGGTCGCCCATCTTGTGCAGGATCACGATGTTGCTGATCCCGTAATGCCGCGACAGTTTCAGCCACTGCTGGTACATCTGCAGCGCAGCCAGCGACGTCATGTCGCGCCAGCCCTCTTCGCGGATCACGTACCGGGTGCGGTGCGCGGACCGGTCTGACACCACCGCCTGAATCCACGCCGTGGTGCACACCTGCGTCAGCTGCGCCACCAGATCCCCCCGCGCGAACAACTCGCTGGTATCGACAACGACGAT
>NZ_JBHVCA010000015.1:0-1120 GCF_042803895.1 Microbacterium sp. NPDC057407
GCGCTAGATGTGATGTCCAGGGACGTTGCTACGTGAATCGCGGATGATCTGCTGACGGGTGAGGGCCTCCCGTTGTGAAGTGGAGCTGTCTAGGAACCGCTTCACGCAAACAGGAGGCCCTCGTGTCCCACGGTAATGCTGCTCTCACGCCCCGCGCGCGGCTCAGGCTCGCGAAGTTGATTGTCGAGGATCGGTGGCCGGCGACGGTCGCCGCGAAGATGTTCATGGTGTCGCCGATCACCGCGCGCAAGTGGGCTGCCCGGTTTCGCGCCGAGGGTGCTGCGGGGATGTCGGATCGGTCCAGCCGGCCCCGGTCGATGCCCGCGAAGACACCAGCGGGCACGGTTAAGCAGATCGTGCGGCTGCGGTGGCGGCGCCGCCTCGGTCCGGCGCAGATCTCGCAGGAGCTCGGCATTCCGGCCTCGACGGTCCACGCGGTGCTGGTCCGCTGTCGAATCAGCCGCCTCAGCCATATTGACCGGGTCACGGGCGAGCCGCTCCGCCGCTACGAGCATGACCATCCTGGTTCCCTGATCCATGTCGATGTCACGAAGTTCGGCAACATCCCGGACGGTGGTGGGTGGCGGTTCGTCGGGAAGCAGCAAGGTGACCGCAACCGCGAAGCCACGGCGAAGCGCACCGGGAAACGGCACGCCGACTACGAGCCCAACGTCGGCACCGCGTTCCTGCACACCGTCGTCGACGACCACTCCCGCGTGGCCTACGTCGAGATCTGCTCGGACGAGAAAGCCGTCACCGCGATCGGCGTGCTCGAGCGCGCCGTCGCGTGGTTCGCCGACCACGGCGTGACCGTCGAGCGGGTGCTCTCCGACAACGGGTCCGCCTACAGGTCGTTCGCGTGGCGCGACGCTTGCGCGGAACTCGGAATCACGCCCAAGCGGACACGGCCCTACCGGCCGCAGACGAACGGCAAGATCGAACGGTTCCACCGCACCCTCGCCGACGGCTGGGCTTACGCCCGCTTCTATCGATCCGACTCCGAGCGTCGCGAAGCGCTACCGGACTGGATCCACTTCTACAATCACCACAGGCGCCACTCCGCAATCGGAGCCCCACCCATCACCAGACTCAACAACCTGCCTGGACATCACAGCTAGAC
>NZ_JBHVCA010000016.1:0-1072 GCF_042803895.1 Microbacterium sp. NPDC057407
TGTTCTTCCCCGTGAGGTTGTGAACGCGGTCTGAGGGGACGGTGCCGCCGATGCCGGTGTGGGGTCTGTGGTGATTGTAGTGATGGAGCCAGGCGTCGTAGGTTGCGGCGCGGGCTTCGTCGTTGGCGTAGGTGGTGGCATAAGCCCATTCGGCGGCAAGTGTGCGGTTGAATCGCTCGACCTTTCCGTTGGTCTGGGGCCGGTATGCGCGGGTGCGGCGATGCTGGATGTTGGTGTTGGCGAGGGCTGCGGCAAAGTCGCGTGAGCGGTAGCAGGAGCCGTTGTCGGTCATCACCGCGGTCACGGTGACGCCGATGCTGGCGAAGAACGCGTTCGCGCGTTCCCAAAACCCCGCCGCGGTCTCCTTGCGTTCGTTCTCGAGAATCTCGGAGTAGGCGACCCGGGAGTGGTCGTCGACGGCGTGATGCAAGAACGCGTAGCCCCGGCCGCTGGCGCCGTGACCGTTGTTGTTCTTCCTCCCCGCCTGCTTGCCGAGCATCCGCCAGCCACCACCGTCGGGGATGCGTCCCAGCTTCTTGATGTCGACGTGGACGAGGTCGCCCGGCGCTGCCAGTTCGTAGCGCATCGGTGTCGGTCTGCGGACGGGGAGCCCGGTCGCCCGATCAATGTGATTCAGCAGCGGCATCCGATGCCGTGCGAGGACCCGCCCGACCGTCGAGCGTGGGATGCCGAGGTGGTAGCTGATCCGGTGCGGTCCCCATTGCCGTGTGAACCGCAGCGAGATGATGCGACGCTCTGCCCGCCGCGACAACCGCGTCGGCGACGACAACGGCCGCGAGCTGCGGTCCGTCAATGCCAGTCCCAACCGATACCGGCGCGACCATCGAGACGCAGTCGCCGGCGAACACTGGAACCGTTCCGCAGCACGCCGCACCGACCAACCATGGTCGACGATGAGAGCAGCAAGACGACGACGCCCCTCCGGCGTCAAAGGGGCATTAGCGTGAGTCACGAAGACCTCCGTGGAGCGGATGTGAGGGTGGTACCCACATCGTCCCGGAGGTCTTCGCCTACCTCAGGTGTTCACAACGTGTCGGGGAAGAACAGCTAG